>CAWJIR010000009.1:0-252588 GCA_963843015.1 uncultured Chloroflexia bacterium
ATGTTTATGTCGTACGCTTCGACTAGACTACGTATTGCTATGACGGCTGTGATCCACTCGCCGATCGAGATGGATTCTAGGTTCCCTCCAGAGCCGGACCTGGGACGCCGAGCGACGCCAAGCCACGCGGCGAGACCTCGGGATCACTCCCGAAGGCCCGCTCGTGGTTGCGATCGGCTCCCTTGAGCCGCGGAAGCGAGCATGACCGGCTGATCACGGGCCTCCGGGAATCGCTCCGTCGCGGCGACATCAGCCTGGCGCTGGCCGGCGACAGCCAGGACGCGGCCGTTTGGAAGCGTTGGCCGCGCGGGATGGCGCCTCGGATCGGGTCCACTTCCTCGGGTACCTTCCCGACGTCGTCCCGGTTCTCGCCACAGCCGACCTGCTTGCCCTGACGTCCGCAACGGAAGGCGTTCCTCAGGTCGTTATCCAGGCCCTGGCCGCTGGCCGACCGGTGGTGGCCGCGGAGGTTCCCGGTCTTCGTGAGGTTCCCGGCGCGCCGATCACGATCCTGTCAGAAACCGATCGGATCGATTCGGCGGTCCGCGAAGCCGTGGCCGCTCCACACGTGGACGTTGACCCGATCGCCCTCGCGGTGGACGTGCGCCGTGATCGATCGGGACATCGCCGGATTCCATGGGCGATTTGATCCATGACCAGACCGCCTTTTCCTCGCCGATGAGGGCGCCATGGCGGCTGAAGATGGCGGCCAAGCTGATGTTGTCGCGGCTTCCGGTTCAGTACGAGACCTGGCGCCGGATTTCGTTCTTCCGTCATGGAGCGATGGACGACGCGGACTACGCCATCGCCGTCTTCGACCGCCACTTCGCTAACGCGGGCCCAGCCGGCAGGCCCGGCTTCGTCGCCTTCGAGCTGGGGCCCGGCGACTCTGTTGCCTCTGCTCTCATTGCCCGAGCCTTTGGTGCATCTGAGACGTACTTGGTCGATGTCGGGCCATTCGCCAAGCGAGACATCGGTCCCTACCTAGCCCTCGCCGACAAGCTGCGCGACCGCGGGCTCGATCCAATCCCAGTCCGCTACGACGACACCATCGAGGACCTGCCCGCCCGGTGTGGCGGCCGGTACCTAACCGACGGAATGTACTCCCTTCCTGCGAGGGATTCCTCGTGCATCGGTCGATTTCGCCTGGTCTCACGCGGTACTGGAACATGTAGAGCGTGACCAATTCACCGAAACGATGGCGGAACTCCATCGGATCCTGCGCCCCCACGGGCGCTCGTCGCACCGCATCGACCTCGAGGACCACTTGGCCGGCTCGCTGAACCATCTTCGATTCACCGATGCTCGCTGGGAAACGCCAGCCTTCCGACGTTCGGGGTTCTATACCAACCGCCTCACCTGCAGCGAAATCGTCGACGCCTGCATCCGATCAGGCTTCGATGCCGATGTCGAGGCCGAGCGCTGGAATGGGCTGCCAATTCACCGAAGTGACCTTGCGGAACCGTTTCGGGGCATGCCTGAGGACGAGTTGCGGATTAGAGCGCTGAATTTGCTCTTGACTCGAGCCCGGTAAGAGGGCGCGGCACTCTCCTCTGTCGCTAGCACGTCCCGCCATTGCCAGCGGAATCGGCTGCGGCGCAAGCTCGATGTCCCTTTGCAGCTGGCCACTGCGCTAGTCCGGCCGCAGGATCAGGTAGTCGTTATTGGCTCCCGGTCTTCGTACGACGGTCCTCAGGAGCCCCAACCCCTTTTCGGTGACGCGTCTCGACCTCCCAGCTCCACGAACTCGTAGGGGAGGCCGCCGAGCCAGTCTTCAATGCATGCCAGAAGCTCATGCCACGGCTCGTCTGGCTGTAGGACCTCACAAAGCGGACGGGGTTTCGGCCGGTCAATATCATCCGGACAAATTGGGCGCCCGCATACCCCCCGCCATCAGCGGACGCAGTGGCCCGGGTAGCCTGTTGTACGTCCTCTTCAGCGCCAGATGAAGCCGTGGCCGGCGCGGTCGGTTGTACAGGGCGATGCATGCGACGCCACCAGGAGCGATGAGATCGAGGACCGCGTCGAAAGCGGTCCACATTGCCCCCGGTGGTGCAGGACGCCCCAGCTGTACACCCGGTCTCCTGCCGGCACCTGCGCGAGAAACGCCGCATCGAGGACAGAACCGTGACGGATTTCCCAGTCGGAGGCTCGTCCTGCCTTCAGGCGTAGAGCGCTTGTGCAGGCCACGGAATTGGGATCCACGTCGATGGACAGGATTTGGCTCGCGCCGAGCTGGTGCGCCGCCAGCGAAAAGAGCCCCCGAACCCGACCCGACGTCAATGAAGCGCTGGTTCTTTCAGCTCATACGGTTCATAGGCTTCCATGAGCGACTGCGTCGCCTGAGCAATCTTGGCGTGATCGATGCGGGAGACGTACTTGGCCCAGTTCTCCGAACGAGAAGCCGAATTCATCGCCGGATTCCCCTTCGGCTTCTGTGTTCACAAATCGTGCTGGCATAGCGCAAATGGCGTCCTTACCTGACTATCCCTGGTGCGCAGGCGGGCCCCTAGACTACCGCGGTGCCCGATCCATCCTCCCCCGTGACGGCGCCCGCGGATGACGCAAGCCGCTCGGCACTGTTGCCGGTTGGGGGGCTCGCCGCCTTCAGCCTGGTCGTACTCGGTTATGTGATTCTGCTTGGCGGGACCGGCCGCGGCGAGCTTGAGAGCGCATTTGTATTGGTGAACGCCGCGATCGCGGGCACGTTCGTCACCATCTACTTCCTGCGTGCACCACAGAGCGCCGATCGCATCGACAAGGGCATCCTGCTAGCTCTCCTTCTGTTCTCGGCCGCTGCCGTCCTGGCGATGTTTCCACGTCAGTCCTTTGATGCGGTCCTCGGCGCATTAACTGCCACCGCGGCGCTATTCGTATTGCGCGGCGAGTTGGATGTAACCGCAGTTCGGACGTGGTTCGTCCGGCTCATGGCTGGATTGGCGATCGGTGTGACCTTCATTACGTCGGCGATGTGGATTCCGCAGACCGTGCAGTGGATTTCTTTGGCCGGGGGGGACCATGCCCCCTTTGGACATGAACTTCAGTTCCGCGCCTTGGGGTCATCGGCACGATCTGACACTCCTGACCGTTCTGCTCTACCCAGCGCTGTGGATAGGGACGCGCACACCGCTGCGGGTCTGGATCGCCTCGTTCTTCGGGCTGCTGGTCTTGGTCATCGTCCTAATCGATGGCTCCCGCAACCTGTGGTTGGCGGTACTTGGCGCGACTGCGGTCGCGTTCGTTCCGATTTTGTATCGCTCCTTGCGAAGAAGGCCGAGAGTCTTGGCGTTTGCGTTTGTCGCGATCCTCCTCGGCGCGGCTCTGCTCCTCGTAACTGGGCTCGCCACCGTGCTCGCCGATCGGATGTTCAACCTGCAGTCCGTTGGCTACGAGATCCGCCATGTGGTCTTCGCTCGTGCAGGCGTGGACCGAACGGCCCCTAGCCGGCTACGGTCCAGGATCCTTCGTGTGGATCCTGCCAACCACGGATTACTACCAGACCAGTTCATTGGCGCCGCGTCACCCCGACAGCGCGTTCTTTCAGCTAATCGGCGAGGGGGGACTGCTCGGGATTGCGTCGGCGGCTGTCGTCCTTGTCAGCCTCGTCCCGCCGGTTATGCGGGGTCGGTCCACGGCGGCTCGTTGGGCACTAGCGGCGTTCGTTTTTGCATCGACGGCGGCCAACGCTACCGACTTTCCATTTCTGATTGCCGTGGCTGTGGGATGGACCGCCTACGCGGCGCCGCGTGTCTTGGATACAGCCCTGAACGATCGGCGGGTTTCTTCGATCATGCACGTGGCCTATCTCTGCGGCCTGGCCGTCGTCGGTATCGCCTTTGCCGCGACTGCTACAGCCGGACTGTTCTACTCGGAGGCGCGGCGCGCCGCGGAGGATCGGGATCTCCAATCCGCCAAGCGCTCGCTCGACATGGCCATTCTTTTGGACCCCGCGATGGCCTTGTATCCGCGTCAACGAGGGACGCTTGAGTACCTGGCCGGAAGCCCTTCCGACGGCATCGATGATCTGGAATTGGCGGTCCGACTCAACCCGAGCGATGACCTCGCCTGGAGGACGCTGGCGCTTGCATACGACTCGGTCGGCGACGTTGAGAAAGCGTCCGTAGCAGCCGACCGTGCTCTCGCGAATCAACGATCCGACTCCGCGAACTTATTGCTTCGCGCCCGGATATCGACCGAGCTGGGCCACATTGAAGAAGCGCGAGCGACGCTTGCCGAGGTCGTGCAAGCTTGGCCGGCTATCGTGGCCGCGCCAGGCTGGTCGTCGTTCCTCCGTCGGTGACTACAACCCAACTCGTCGACGAGGCCATCGATCGCTGGAGACCGAAGCCCAGCCTCCTGAGCCATTCGCCGGGCAAGCTCTTTGGCTCGCCGCTTTGAGTGGCCGAACGGATCTCCGACTCCGCCGCCGTAGCCGCGAGCGGAGCGAGCGAGCCGTTGCGAGGGCCGCGCTGGCCGTCTACCGGTGCGAATTGGATGCCGATCAGAGGCTAAACGGGCTGTCGGACAGCGACCGACGCACTCAGCTCTATTGGCAACTCCGAATCCGTCGCAGCGTCCGCCGGGCAGTCCTGGAGCGAGCCGCTGACCATGCTGCGGATCATCAAAGGCTATTCCCTGTCCCCCGTGACGGCCGATGACTATCTCAGGCCGGTTCTGGATTGGATTCAACGGGGACATTTGGGGGTACCGACGTCAACAGATCCTGTGGCGCACGACGCTGGATCAGATGCCACTAGTCGATGCTGCTGAGATCCGCTGGATGTTCGATCCGTTCGGCGCCACGGCCGCAGCGGACCTTACGGAGTCGCTGCCGGGCTGCCACTAGCCGCGCCATGCGCGCTTGTCGATGGCATTTCCATTCGTTGGGAGTCCTCAACGCGCTCAACTTCGGCCGCCGTCGGAAGCTGATACAAGCGCGGCAGACTCGCGAAAAAGACGAGGGTCACACCCCAGATGTCCGGCTGGGCGATTAGGGCCGCCGTCGGGAGGACCCAACGCCATCCGCGCAACGCTCCGATCACGACCAGGCCCAGCGCAATGGGCAGACGCCATTGGAGCGCCGGGACGGCGAGCCCGAAGAAATCACCATGCGCCGAGTACGGGACGCTGCGCTGCAATGCGGCAATCCAGTCCACCCAGAGTCGGCGTGACCAATGCCGAGATGGCGAAGATCACCGCGGTTGACCCCAATGCAAGCCCGAAGTTGCGCCACTCACGACGAACTGCAAACCAGACCACGCCGATCCCGGGTGTGACCTTGGTCAGGAGGAGTACGGCCCAGGCCGCTGGAAAGCGGAGACCCAAGCCAACGCCAAGCGCGACGATCCAATCCGCATTGGCCATGATCGCGAAGAAGCACGCGATCACGATCGCCGCCCAACGAAGCGCTCCCGGGAGGGGCCACAACAGGTACGCCAACGCTACCCAGGAGGCCGCCACCCAGAGGACCCTGAAAGCGTCCCACGGGAGGATCGTCAGTGGATACAGCGCCTGCGCGAAGGCCGGACTGTAGAGGTAGGTCGCTTGGCCGAGCCGAGCGGTTGGCTCGTACAGGCCGCCGCCTTGCCAGGCGGACCAGTAGGCGAAGTTGTCCACGCCGTCCAGCAGGTTGAAGTGGAGTACGGGCCAGTGCCAGATATGGACGTAGGCGGCCCATACCACGACAACCCCGACCAAAGCGGCCATCGTGATGGTGCGTTGTCGACGCGTAAGAGTCATTTAGCCGGGGCGACGGCAGACAGTCGCTAGCGGCCGCGGGCGAGCGGGCACGTCTGGGATTGTCCGCCCCGCGAGCCTGAAGTCAACCCATGTGAACCCGCACTTACTCGATCAGACTGCACCTCAGCCTGCGCTCGGTGCCTCCGTCGGCTTCTGGGCGACGATGTAGGCGCTCATGGAATGAAGATCGTCGTCTGAAAGCAGATCCCATGAACGATCAAGTTCTGATCGCGAGAGTCCATCGGCTCGCCAAGTCCGATCTGCGGATATGAGTGTCAAGCCCGCTGACTTGATCGCCTCGAGGTGGCGTCGAGCAGCGGCTCACGGTTGATAGGGCTCCGGCCGCGTCCAGCCAGCTCCATAGCCATCGGGTAGTGCCCAGTGGCCGTTCCACTCGATCGCGCGACCGTGGCTGCGGAAAGTCGATCTGGTGGGCCGAGGCCCCCCCCGGCGCGAGCCAGCGCTCGATAGCCGCCGTGTAGGTCCTGCGAACATCAGCGACGTGCTCGAGGACAGCAGTGGAGATGACCAGGTCAAGGCAGCTGGCTCGCACGACCCTGGCGTCATCCCATGGGACGACGTACTCGATGCCTTCAGTCGCCACAAGGTCGCGAATTGCCGCACTCGGTCCGGGTCGGAGGGGGGTGAGCAGTGCGACAAGGTCTTCGAAAACGGCGAGGTTCGTAGACCGGTCGGCGTAGCGGTGGATGTCGAGAGCGATGAAGCGCTCGGCTCCCATGAGGAGAGCGCAAAACCCCACCCCGAGGGACGCGCCCAGGTCCAAGCTCCGCGACATTTGAGGTCTTGACCGTAGTCCCGGCGGCCGCGAGGCTGCTCACGTGTTCCTGCCAGACTCCAGCAATAGTCCGCGGCCGGGTCTCCTGAGCGCTCGGCCCCGGGTGAGACCCAGCGGCGACCGCGTACGCCGCAGACAGGTAGCGGGCCGCGCTCTGCACGCGCCTCACGGCCGTGCCGCGTCAGCGGCCGCGGGCGAGGAGAACGGCCGGGACTGGTCCGGGCCAGGATCCTGAGGTCCATCCACAGCGACCACTGGTCGATGTACTTGAGGTCAAGCTCCGCACGCTCGTCGAAGTGGTCGTCCATGCGGGCCTCGACCTGCCAGAGGCCGGTGATGCCGGGCCGCATCGACAGCCGGCGGCGATGCCAGATGTCGTAGCCCTCGACTTCTCGCGGAGGTGCGGGCCGCGGGCCGACCAGGCTCATGTCGCCACTGCAGGACGTTGATCAGCTGCGGCAGCTCGTCAATGCTCGACCGCCGCAGGAACCGGCCAAGTCGCGTGACCCGCGGATCATCGTGCATCTTGAAGCCGGCGCCACGCGTGTCGCTCCTGGCCGGCGACCTCCTTGTAGCGCTCCTCGGCGTCGGGCACCATGGTCCGGAACTTGTAGATCGTGAACGGCCGGCCATGGCGGCCGATCCGGGTCTGCCGGAAGAGGATCGGCGAGCCGTCGCGCAACCGAATCGCCGAGGCCGCGATCAGCATCAGCGGGCTGAGGATGACGAGGGCGATCGCCGCACCGACGATGTCGAGCAGCCGCTTCACGACGAGCTCGACCTCCCGCTGGCTGTCGTGGATGACTGATCGGACGACGAAGCCCTCGAAATCCTCCTGGACCGCGTAGGAGAGGACCTCCTGGGCCGGATCGGTCGGGCACCCGGACGGTCTTTCCCTCGTCCGCGGCGATGGCGATGATCGGCTCGAGGTAAGCCAGCGGCCGACGCCGGGAGGCAGACCGCCACCTCATCGACGACGTTGGTCTGGAACAGGGAGCCGATGTCGTAGATCGACCCCAGGACGGGGCGGGACACTGCAGGCTGCTCTCGCCGTCTTCGGCGAGGCCCAGGTCGGGACCCGTGGATCGGTCGCTCGTCGCTGATCGTTCGGGTACGGTCACGTGCCCGATGACCCGCAGGCCCAGCGACGGGTGGCGCTCGACCGCATCGGCGAACTCCTGGGCGAGCGTCCCGGTACCCGCGACCAGCATGTAGCTCGTGTTCCGGCCCTGCCGCCGCAAGCGCGTTGAACCAGGACCGGAAGAGGGCGCGGCTGGCGAGGGTCACCAGCGGCTGGGCGACGAACAGGATGGCCAGGAAGAGCCGGCTCACGTCGTCCTGGTGGAACAGGAACAGCGCGGAGAGCACCACCGCGACGACGACCACCGCCGCCCGGGCGATGTCCCGCGCCTCGGTCATCAGGTTCCAGCGCGCGCGGAGCCGGTAGAGGCCCATCACCCACAGGACGACGACCCACGTCATGGCGAACAGGGCTGCGGCGATGGGGATGTCGATCCCGACCGACCAGACCGCGTTCGGGTCGCCGTCCTGGAACCGGACGTATGAGACCAGCATGAACACGGCGAACGCGCTCAGCCAGTCGGCGAGCATCAGCGTCAGCCTGAGCGTCATGAGATGGCGCTTGGTCATCGGTCTCCTAGGTGTCCTGGCATGATTGCGGCCGGAATGATGGCAGACCGATATTCGCCAACTCCAGCCCCCTTGGCTACCGGTCATTTGTACTGGTCGTGGCCGTAGGTCGCTTCCACCCGCCGCAGGAGGGCATCTGGGCGAGGCTCCGCCTCGAAGAGCCGTGGGTGGCCCGGGGTTCGGGCGGCGAGGAAAGTCCGATGCCATTCCGCCGGATCGGCCTCGGTATACCGGGCTCCGTGGTCGCTGAACAGGACGATCACCGCGTCCGGGTGGGCGCCGAGGATCCGGTCGATGGACACCGAGGAGACGATCGTTCAACGCGTCGAGCTGATCGGCCATGGCGTAGGCCCACTCTTCCCGCGTCATGCCCAAGCGATCGATGACGTTGTCAAACAGCTGGCATCCCGGCCAGCAGGCTCCGACCTCGTCGCGGCTGTGCCGAAGAGGAACGGTGGGTGCGGGGCAAGCAGATGGGCAAACAGCCGGGGCGCCTCGCTCGTTTCCAAGGTTGCCAGCGACGACTCGAGATGCATGCGAAGGCTGCTGGTCATCTGACCCCAGGCCCAATCCGGCGCTACCACCGCCAGGGCGGAGTACGCAACGAGGATGGATTCGAAGTCGGTGATCCCGCCGGCGCTCCAATGCTGGCCACCGTTGAGGACGGCGTGGCCGGCTGGGGGATCGATGGCAAGGAAGCCCGGCGGCACGACGAGCTGCTCGCGGATCTCCCGCGTCTCCTCGACAGTGCTCCAGTTGTCGGGAACATTCCGTCCAGTGAGCAGAGCGAGCAGGGTCTTGTGTGTCCACCCGTGACGCGACTCAGCCTTGGCAAAGTGGTCGAAGCCGCGAGCTTCCAACGCGGTGATGAACGGCCCATTGTCGATTCCCAGGCTCACGAGGGTGTCCACCCGCGGGTAGCCGTCGAGGAGGACGAGGTACGTCGGCGGCCCGCCGACGGGCGGGAAGCGACTGCCCCGAAACCGGTGAAATCCACGGCAAGCTCGTCACAGCGACCGCCCGCGCGAGACCGATCAGGACGAAACGCGCCGGCGAACAGCAGCGCCGACGACTGACTGGCGGGGATCGTCCAGCGTCGGCGGCTGGCTACCGCGAGGACCACGGCCGAAACAGAGATCGTGGCGACAACAAGAGGCTGCGCCAGGGCGACGGTCAGGGCTGTCGCTGCCGCGAGGACCGCGGAATGCTTGCCGGCCAACATTGACACTGCTGCGATTGGCAGGGAGAGCAGCACGGCCACGGCAAGAGGGCGGAGCACGACTCCGGGAGCCCCCGCGATCCCCGCATAGCCGCTGAATCACGCCGGCAAGGACAAGCCACGCGGCCAAGGTGGCGATGCGAACCGCTGGCGAGAGCGGGGCCGGCTACGCTATACCCGCCCACCTCCTCCCCCCCACCCCTTCTCGCAGCTCGTCCTGCTGCCTGCCAACCAGCCAGTGAGCCATCGGGCAGCGCCCCTCCATCGGTCAGTTCGCTGCCGTCGGCAACGACGCTGGCGTCGGCCAGCCCGGCCGGATCGGTGCAGGTTTTGGCGGCGGGCGACATCGCCGACTGCGACTCCGACGGGGACGAGGCCACGGCGGCGCTGCTGGACGAGCTGGTTGCGGAGAGGCGCACCGTCCTCGCCCTGGGCGACCTGGCCTACGAGAGCGGAACCGCCGAGGAATTCGCGAACTGCTACGACCCGACGTGGGGCCGGCACAAGGACCGCACGATCGCCGGTCCCGGGCAACCACGAGTACGAGACCGCTGGTGCGGCGGGCGTACTTCGACTACTTCGGTGACGTCGGCCGGCGTCCCGGACGAGGGCTGGAATGCCTTCGAGCTCGGCTCGTGGCACATCGTCGGCCTGAACTCGAACTGCGAGGAGATCGGTGGCTGCGGTCCCGGATCGCCCCAGGCCCAGTGGCTCGCGGACTCGATGCTCGGACATCTCACCCTCCCGGGCTGTGCACGCTTGCCTTCTGGCACCACCCGCGCTGGAGCTCGGGCGTGGAGCACGGGTCGGACCCGCAAACCGACACGCTGTGGCGGCTCCTGTACGAGGGCGGCGCGGATCTCGTCCTGACCGGCCACGACCACGAGTACGAGCGATTCGCGCCCATGGACGCGGACGGCGAGGCGGACCCGAACGGGATGGTCGAGTTCGTGGTGGGCACCGGCGGCCGGTCGCTGTACGAGTTCGCGGAGATCCTGCCCGACCAGCGCGGCCCACGACAACTCCACCTACGGCGTCCTGCAAGCTCACCCTCCACCCGGCCGGCTACGACTGGGAGTTCGTGCCCGCCGGCGAATCGGCATTTACCGATGCCGGCACGGCCTCCTGCCGCTGAGGCCTGAGCCCGATCCGGCCGGGGTTGAGCCTGATCCCGCCCGCGTACACTCCGCAACGTGAGGGTCTGCCCAGCCTGCGCGACCGAGAACCCCGAGCACGCTCGCTTCTGCCTGTCGTGCGGGACGCCGCTGGCCGATGCCGCGCCGCCGCGCGGCGAGGAGCGGAAGGTCGTCTCGGTCCTCTTCGCCGACCTGGTCGGCTTCACGGCCGCCTCGGACCGCGCCGATCCGGAGGAGGTGCTGGCCACCCTGCGCCCGTACCACGCCCTGCTGCGGACCGAGATCGAACGCTACGGCGGCACGGTCGAGAAGTTCATCGGTGACGCGGTCATGGCCGTCTTCGGGGCGCCGGTCGCCCACGAGGACGATGCCGAGCGGGCGGTCCGCGCCGGCCTGCGGATCATCGAGGCCCTCGACGAGCTGAACGAGACCCGCCCCGACGCCAACCTCGCGGTCCGCGTCGCGGTGAACACCGGCGAGGCGATCGTGTCCCTCGGCGCCCGCCCCGAACAGGGTGAGGGGATGGTCGCCGGCGACGTGGTGAACACCGCGTCGCGCCTCCAGCAGATCGCGCCCACCGGGTCGGTGGTGGTCGGCGAGGGGACGTGGCGGGCGTCCCACCAGATGATCGACTACGAGCCGATGGACCCGGTCGAGGTCAAGGGCAAGACCGATCCCATCGCGGTCTGGCGCGCCACCCAGGCCCGAAGCCGATACGCCGTCGAGGTCGACCGGCCCACCAGCCCGTTCATCGGTCGAGACGCCGAGCTGGAGCTGCTGAAGCAGGCCTATCGGCGGATGATCCGCGAGACATCGGTCCAGCTCGTGACCGTCACCGGCGAGCCCGGCGTGGGGAAGAGCCGGCTCATCGGGGAGTTCTTCACCTGGGCCGATGACCAGACCGAGATCCTCTTCTGGCGCCACGGTCGATGCCTGCCCTACGGCGACGGCGTCACCTTCTGGGCCCTGGGCGAGATCGTGAAGGCGCAGGCCGGGATCCTCGAGACCGACAGTCCCGACGAGGCCGACGCCAAGCTCGTGGCCGCGGTCGAGCTGGTGGTCGAGGAGGTGGCCGATCGCGACTGGCTCGGCGGCCAGCTCGCCGCCGCTGGTCGGGTCGCGGCCGGGGAGCGAGGCCTCCGCCGACCGGGCGGAGGCGTTCTCCGCGTGGCGGCCGTTCCTGGAGGCGATGGCCGCCTTCCGGCCGCTGATCCTGGTCATCGAGGACCTGCACTGGGCCGACGACGCGATGATCGAGTTCGTCGAGCACCTCGCCGACTGGGCGACGGGCGTGCCGATGCTCATCCTGTGCACCGCCCGGCCCGAGCTGTACGAGCGACGGCCGGGCTGGGGCGGCGGCAAGCGCAACTCGACGACCGTCGCCCTCAGCCCGCTCCAGGCCGACGAGATCGCCGCCCTGGTGTCGGCGATGCTCGAACGAGACGCTCCTGCCGGCCGAGACGCAGGCCGCGCTGCTGGAGCGGGCCGGCGGCAACCCGCTGTACGCCGAGGAGTTCGTCCGGATGCTCACCGACCGGGGGATCCTCCAGCACTCCGGGCATTCGTGGCGCATCGTCTCCGACGGCGACATCCCGGTCCCGGACACCGTCCAGGCGCTCATCGCGGCCCGGATGGACACCCTCTCGCCCGAGCGCAAGTCGCTGCTCCACGACGCGGCGGTCATGGGCCGGGTGTTCTGGCCCGGTGCGCTGGCGACCATGGGCGGCGCGGAGACCGCGCGACGTGGTCAACGGGCTCCACGACCTGCTCCGCAAGGAGCTGGTGCGACCGGTGCGTCGCTCCTCGATGCAGGGCGAGGACGAGTTCACGTTCTGGCACATCCTCGTCCGGGACGTGGCGTACGCCCAGATCCCGCGCGCCCAGCGGGCGGAGCGTCACCGGAAGGCGGCCGGCTGGATCGAGCGAGCCGCCGGGGAGCGGGTCGGCGACCACGCCGACATCCTGGCCCACCACTACCTGCAGGCCATCGAGCTGGGCGGTCGGGACGGAGGCTGCCGGACGCCGAGCTGCGGGCCGCGGCCGGGCGCTACCTGTACCTGGCCGGCGAGCGCGCCAGCAACCTGGACGGGCCGCGGTCGGTGGCGCTGTTCCAACAGGCGCTGGGCCTCATCGGCCTCGATCACCCGGACCTTCCGCCAAGCGCACCTGGACCTCGGCTGGGCGCTGTTCGCAACAGGCCGCCAGGCGGAGGCCGTGGTCGAGCTCGAGGCAGCTCAGTCCGCGTTCTCGGAGCGCGGCGATCGCACTCGCATGGCGGAGCGCGATGACGGCTCGGGCGATGGGACTTCGGCACCTGGACCGCATGGAGGAGCTGCGCGCGCTCCTGGCCGAGGCGCGCGAGATCCTCGGAAGGCGAGGAGCCGGGAGTCGAGCTGTCGCGCGTGTACGCGGCGTTGGGCGGCGATGCGATGCTGCGCCTCGCGCTACGCCGAGTCCGATGCCTGGGCCGAAAAGGCGATCGAGCTGGCCGATGCCCTGGACCGCCCGGACCTGAAGGTTCGACCCCTCCAGCACCGTGGATGGGCGCGCGCGGATGCCGGGACGTTGCGGGCGCGATGCAGGATCTCCGGGAAGCGATCGCGATCGGTCATCGGGTCGGGAGAGGCCGGGCTGACGTCCGTGGCCTACAACAACTACGCCGGCATGCGCTGGGCATTCGAGGGACCCGCCCAGGGGCTCGAGACGTACACCGAGGGCATGGAGTTCTCGGCCCGCCGCGGCATGGAGGGCGTCGCGGATCTGGCGCTGGCCGAGTCCGTGCTGTGCCTGTACGACCTCGGCCGATGGGACGAGGTGCGTGGCGCGTGCCGAGGAGGTCGAGGCAGAATCGCGAAAGCGCGGCTACTGGACCCAGCCCGCCTCGATCGTCCGGCCGCTCCACGCACAGGTCCTGGCCCTCCGGGGGTCTGTGGCGGACGCAGACCGCTTGGTCGGCCGAAAACCTGCCAGCCGCGCGGGAGGTGGGCGACCCGCAGCTCGATGATCCCCGGGCTCGCAGGCCGCCGCGCTGGTTGCGTTCTATCGAAACGACTCCGGACGGGAGTGATCGCGGCGCTGCCAGGAGGTCGATCAGATCACCTCTCGGACGACGGGGATGATCGGCTCGGTTGCCGCGGACATCGTTCGGCTGGCGGTGCGTGCTGGTGACCTGGAGCTCGCCCATCGGCTCCTGGAGGCCAACCCGGGCCTGCCCGGCCGGCCCGAGCACATCGTCGCCACTGGTCGCGCCCTGTTGGCCGAAGCCGAAGGGCGGCTGGATGAAGCCGTGGCCGGGTTCACGCGACGCCGCCGGGCGGTGGGAAGCGTTATGGGAGCGTCATCGAACGCGGTCAGGCACTGCTCGGCGTCGGCCGCTGCCTGATCGCGCTGGGCCGCGCATCCGAGGCGGTTGAGCCGCTGCGGGAAGCCCGAGAGGCGTTTGCCGGACCGAGGGCATCGGTCCTGGTGGCAGAGGCCGACGACCTCCTGGCGCAGACGACGGCCCGCGCCGGCTAGAGTCCCGCTCCTTCGGCCACCGTTTCCGGCGCGGTCGCCTTACGCTCCGCGACCCACAGGGCGGCGGACCCCGCGAGCAGCGCCAGCGATGAGGTCCACACGTTGGGCAGGGCCAGCATCACGCCGATCGGCAGCAGCCAGGCCCGATTCCACCGCGCGGCGACCACGATCACGACCAGCGCAATCGGCAATCGGACCAGGAACGGCAGCGGGATGACCTGGATCCGCGGGTCGGACCCGACGTTGGCCGCCAGCAGCGCGATCCATTCGGCCCACAGGTCGGGCGTGAACAGGACCGATACGCCCACGATGGCGGCCGTCAGCCCGAGCCCCACCCACAACGCGCGCCACTCCCCGCGCAGCGGCGTGCCACAGGATCCCGATCCCCGGCGTGACCTTGGTCAGGAACGGGAACGCCCACGCCCCCGCTCCCCACGGTTGGCGCCAGACGGCCAGGACCACGGCCCCGGCCAGGAAGACGTGGATGTTGCCGCGCAGGATGTCGTCCACCACGCCGGGGAAGGCGAGCATCCACGGCACCCGCATCCAGAACAGGATCCCGATCGCGAGCCCGGTCCACAGGGCCGCGAATACCGGCCACGGGAGCAGGGTGAGCGGGTAGATCAGCTGGGCGAAGGCGGGGGAGTAGACGTAGGCCTCGTACTCCAGCCACGGGATGTTGTACAGGCCGCCGGACCACGCGTTCCAGATCCCGTAGGCATCGAACATCGGTCCGTATTCGGGGACCGGCTCGGCGTACGGGACCCAGCGCAGCCAGACCGCCGCGATGTAGATGAGCCCGGCCAGGGTCAGGCCGTGGCGCAGCGCGTCCCAGCGCGTCACGGGAGGTTGAGGTCGGGTTGCTCGTTGATCTCGATGATCGGCTGCTGCATCGGCCCGCCCAGCGGGTAGTCAAGGATCGGCAACGACATGCCGGCCAGCTTCATGGCGCCGACCAGCAACAGCAGCACCAGCAGGAACGCGGCAAGGAGCTTCATCGGCGGCAGCCTACTCCCGTCATCGGCCTCCGAAACAGACCGATGGTCATGAGCCGATAGAACGCCAGTAAGCCGACCAGCGCGAAACCGAAGGTGTAGAGATTCGTAGATCTCCCAGCCCGGAGTCCATTGACGAGCACGTCCACCATCGCATTGACATCGTCTGCGACGGTGCGGCGCCGGTGACCAGCAGGCGGTTCAGGATGGGGCCGACGATCAGGTCGAACACCGCCTCCGGATCGACATCGGTCCGGAATCCGGCCGCCGCCGCCAGCTCGCGATACTCGTCCGCGAGCAAGCTGCGATTCGGGCGAGGATGTCGTAGGTGAGGGCCGTCGGGGAGTTCCTCGGCTGGAGCAGGCCCTCGATCAGCGGGGGCAGCAGCCGCTGGAGCGGCCGCGACGAAAAGATGGCGCGCGCTTGCTCGGCGGTGCGGCGGATGTCCCGCTCGAGGTCGCCGCTGGCCAGGATTGGGCTCGTGACCGATGGCGGCTCGAATGGCGGCCGAATGAGGCGATCCCGGCTCGGATAGCGCAGGTAGATCGAGGCCCGTGCGACGCCTGCTCGGCGGGCCACGGCATTGACCGTGGTGCCCTCCACGCCCCGCTCGCGGAGAAGGGCGATCGTCGCTCGTCAGAACCCGCCTGTCGACGGTTGGGTCTCGGGGACGCCCCTTGGGTGTGACAGCGGTCGGCATTCCCACATTATATTCCATTAACATACTAGACAGCCAGTATAGGAATGTGGGATGATTCGCCTTCGCCTCGCCCCGACGCGCAGCTCCGCGCTCGGGTCGCGACCCAGTGAAGGAGAAGTCACGATGGAATAGATATTGCTTGCGGATCTGGGTCTTGCTCCTGTCGGAGCTCAACCTACGAGTCGGTCGACAACTACTGATGACCGTCCGAGGAACCAAGATAACGAAGCAACGTCGGAGACCGAATCCCCCGCATTGCCGCACGCCCGCTGCGGCGCCGCATGCCTCGCAGTGACACTTTCGCGGTGGCAGTGTCCACCACGCTTGCGACCGCCTGTGCAGCACCCAGCAGCGCCTCGCCTAGCCTACTTCGCTGGCTGCGTCCCCAGTCGTCCCCGCTGCCACGGTTCCGGGCTCGGCATCCCGCAGTGTCGGCAGCCGTGATCGACTTCGGCGAACCATGACCTCAAATTCTACCACCAAAACTCGAAAGCGGAGTGTGGGTTGCCACATAGGATACGGCGATGTCGCCCGGATCGACCCCACCGCGAACGCTGTGGTGGCCATGCTCACGCCAGGCTTCTCCCAATACGGGCATGTGCGCGTTGGCGCCGGCGCGGTATGGAGCTCCGACTTCGACCACAACGTGGTCCTCCGTATCGACCCCGAGACGAATGAAATCGTTGAGATAGCGGTGGGCCAGAACCCGGAGGGCATCACCGTGACCAATGACACAGTGGGCACATCGAACCACCGAGCGGGGTCGATTAGCCGCATCGATCCCGCAACGAGCAAGGTCGTGGCGACCCTGAACGTTGGCCCAACCGGCGCGAGTGGGCCCAAGGAGATCGTTCTCGCCGGTGGCGACCTGTGGACTTCCATTCCGAACATCGGGGCGGTGCTGCGGATCGGATCCCGACTCCGGAGAGGTTGTGCAGAGCTTCCCCTTCATCGATCCCGGCGATGTTCCTGACCGACGGCGAATCCGTGTACGTCTACGCATCCGACACCCTGTCGAAAATCGATGTTGAGACGAATGCGGTCACCACCATCGAGACTCCCGCACACTTTCCGATCGCGTTCGCCGACGGTGCCACGTGGGCAGTCGACGGGACGGAGCTCTGGCGCTTGGACCCCACCAGCTTCGAGCCGGTCGAAAGCTGGCAGATCGCGGAGTCCGAGACGTCTGCGCAATTGGCCTTTGCTGGCGGTGCCGTGTGGGTAGCCGACGAGGGCGGTCGGGTCGTTCGGGTCGACCTGGGTAAGTAAGCTCGACTGATGGGAGACGCGCGATTGAATCCGACTCGGTTAACCCTGCCTTCGAGCAGGCCTCGACTCGTTCCGGGCAATCACGGCTTTCATGCTGCTCGTCGCCTCCGTGCTCGCAGCGTGCTCGGCGACACCGGCGAGCTCGTCCCAGGCCAGCGCGAGCGGACCAAGCGGTGCATCGGTAACCCCAGCGGGCACGACGTCCGAACCCTCCATCCCGCTTCCCAGCGGCGTCAGCGCAATCCGGGAAGGGCCAGCGCCGGGTCCGGTACGTACAACACCACATCGTTTGAGCCAGCGGTGATGCTGACGCTGGCCTCGGACGGTTGGCGGTTCTTCTTTCAGGACGACACCGACGAGATGTTTCTGGGCAACGGCGGGGTCGAGCTCGCGGGGGGCCGCGTCGCGAATGTGATCGATCCCTCGTCCCATGCGATTGTTCCCGCACCCGATGACTTCGTGTCGTGGTTTGCCTCGCATCCGGGCCTCGTGGCGGAATCACCGCAGCCGGTCACCGTAGGTGGCATCGTCGGTCAGTCGATCGATGTGACGAACCCGGGTACCGCGGACATCGACATCTTCGCCTACCCCACGGGCGATCTCCGTGTTTCGGCGGGCACGACGGCCAGGTTGTGGGTTCTGCCATACGACGGCCCAGACCTCGTGTTCACGGGGTTCGCCCGGTCGCCCCAATTCCCAGAGGCCCTGCCCATCCTCGCAGCCGGTCGTCGACTCCATCGTCATCACGCCTCGCTGACCGAGGCTCACCTACGGTCAGGTCTAGTGAGCCCGCTTGGCGAGGTCCGGCCCCCTCGCCTAGCATTTCGGCTCGTGAGTGGGCACCGCAGCACCGCCTCGATCACGATCGACGCCTCGCCGGCCACCGGTCTGGAAGGCGCTGACGACGCCTGAGCTCATGAAGCAGTGGTTCTTCGGGGCTGATACCGAGACCGATTGGACCATCGGCAGGCCCATCGTCCACCGCGGCGAGTACAACGGTCAGGCCTACGTCGACAAGGGCACCATCCTGGCCTTCGAACCCGAGCGTCTCCTCGTCCACACCCACTGGAGCTCGGTCTCCGGGGTGCCGGACGCAGCCCGAGAATTACCAGACGGTTTCCTGGGCCCTGACCGAGGAGGACGGCCAGACCAAGCTCACGGTAACCGATGACAACATCCGCAGCGAGGACGCCCGCGCGACCTCGGACCAAGGCGTGGGAGGCGGCCCTCTCCGCCCTGAAGGACGTCGCGGAGTCGTGACCGGCACGCGGGCCGCCGCAGGGACCGGAACCATCGACTGGCTGCTGGACTCAGATCCCGCGATCCGCTGGCAGGTGATGCGAGACCTGACCGATGCGCCCGCGGAGGAGGTGGCGGCCGAGCGCGCGAGGGTCGCGACCGAGGGCTGGGGCGCGCGGTTGCTCGCGCTCCAGGACGCCGACGGCGCGCTGGGGCGGCGGCCCGTACTCCCGGAGTGGACGTCTACGACCGACCCCTCCTCCTGCTCCACCCTCGGGCTCGACCCGTCCAGCGACGAGGCGCGGCGCGCGGTCGAGCTGGTCCGCGAGAACGTCCGCTGGCAGCACGACGACGGCCGTTCTTCGAGGGCGAGGTCGAGCCGTGCATCAACGGCCGGGTCGTCGCGGTCGGCGCGTACTTCGGCCAGGACGTGCGCGGCGTCGTGGACCGGCTGCTCGGCGAGCAGATGGACGACGGCGGGTGGAACTGCGAGCAGGAGAACGGCTCGACGCGCGGCTCGTTCCACTCGACGATCAACGTGCTCGAGGGACTGCCGAGCACGAGCGAGCGACAGGCGCCACGGCGGGTCACGGCCGCCCGCAAGCGGGGGCAGGAGTATCTGCTCGAGCGGCGCCTCCTCCGCCGGCTTGCGACCGGCGAGATCAACGAGCCGCGCTACCTCTCCTTCCCAACCGGCTACCACTACGACGTCCTGCGCGCGCTGGAGTATCTGCGGGGTGCCGGCGTCGCGCCCGACGAGCGGATGACCGAGGCCGCGACATCGTCGGCAAGCGCGCGCCGGACGGACGGTGGCCCCTCGAGAACCCGCACACGAGGATCAACTCGTCGACCTGGGCGAGGTCGAGGGCAAGCCGAGCCGCTGGAACACGCTCCGTGCGATGCGCGTGCTGCGCTGGGCCAAGCCGTAGACTTCCGGGGAACGGCTGATCGGAGGCGTGGATTGAGCAATCGTGGCGTGGTCGAAGCCTATTTGAAGGCAGTTGCCGAAGACGACCTGGATGCGCAGGACGCCCTGGTCGCACGACGACTACGTGCTCGACTACCCGCAGTCAGGCGAGCGTTTCCGTGGCAGGGCCAATCGACGCGCGATCATCGAGAACTACCCGTCGACCGGGTCGAAGGCAGGGATCCGGCCCTCGGTCGACGCAGCATCATTGGCGCGGACGACGCGTTCATCGCCGGGCCCGCCCCGTCCTGGAACATGATCCACCTGTCGGGCTCGGGCGATGACTTCCAGGCCACCGGCATGATCAAGTACCCCGACGGCAAGGTCTGGCACTACGTCATCGCTCATCACGCTGCGCGGCGGCAAGGTCTGGCGCGAGACCACCTACTTTGCCGAGCCGTTCGAGGCTCCGGACGTGGCGCGCCCCGTTCGCCGAGCGCATCGAGTAGGCGGACGAGCGCCCACAGTCGTGAGGCTCGAATCCCCGCGGCGCGTCGTCCAGCTGCTGGCCACCGGGAAGGTGGGCGGGGCGCAGGGGAGCGCCACCGAGCTGATGCTTCGCCTGGACCGAGTCCCGGTCCGCAGGTGGAGGCCATCTCCCTGACCGATGGGCCCGCCGTCGACCGCATGCGCCGCCTCAATCTGCCGGTCACCATCCTCGACGAGCCTGATGACGGCCTCGCCGTCCGCGCCATCGCCACCCACCTGCGCGAGCGCGAGATCGACGTCCTCCACGCTCACATGTTTCCCGCGCCGAGCTGCTCGGGGCCCGTGCCGGGCGTCTGGCCGGCACGCCTGCCGTGGTGGCCACCGTCCATTCGAGCCGCATCCGCTCTGCCGACGACATGGCTGCCCTGGCGGCCGAGACCCCGCTCATCGACCATCTCATCGCCCCGTCGGAGGCGATCGCCGACAGGATCCGCCGCGAAGGACGGGGAGCCGCTCCGATCAGCGTCATCCCGAACGGCGTGGATCTCGATCGGTTCTGGTCCCATCGGTCCTCCGCGGAGCGGGCCGCCATCCGGGCCTCGCTCGAGGTCCCGGCCGATGCTTTTCTCGTTGGGGTCGTGGCCAGGCTTGAGCCGGAGAAGGGTCATCGGTATCTCCTTGCCGCCTGGCCGGAGATCGCCCAGGCCGTGCCCGACGCCTGGCTCCTGCTGGTGGGCGACGGCTCCCTGACCGATGCGCTTCGCGCGCAGGTCGTCGGCCTCCGCCCGCCGCCCGCCGGCGCGTGGTCTTGGCTGCTGGACAGACCGATGTGGTCGCCATGACCCAGGCCCTCGACCTCGCCGTCCTGCCATCGCTCCGCGAGGCCCAGGGTGTTGCGCTCCTCGAGGCCATGGCAGCCCGCGTGCCGGTGGTCGCGTCCCGGGTGGGTGGGATCCCCGAGACGATCCGCGACGGGAATGATGGACTCCTCGTCCCGCCGGCCGACCCGGAAGCCCTGGCGGCGGCCATCGTTCGCATCGCCCGGGACGGCGACCTTCGGGAGCGGCGCCGTGGCCGGACGGCGCCGCGTGGAGGACCGTTCAACGTCGTCGAATCGGTCCAGCGGGTGGAATCGGTCTACACGAGGCAATCAGCCGGACTGCGCACTCGTGGTCGATCGGGCAGTCGCTCTTGAACGTCTGCGGTGACTAGAGTGGACCTGATGACTTCCGCCCCCACACCGGACAGGTGCCGGTCCTGGTCGAGGACCTGTACGGCGCCGCGTGCACCTCGATGACGCGCAGTCCGTGAACGCCTTCGGGACTGGAGTGCCGTTCGCGATCGCGCGGTGATCCAGCCCACGCCGACCGGAGCCCGCCTTGTCTTCGGGCCGAATAGGAGATGGCCGCGGTCGCGCATCTCGGGCGCAGGAAGTGCCTGTGCCCGTTCTACGCGTTCACGATCCGGATAGTGGAGGGCGCCCGCGATCTGGAGGTGAGCGCCGGACCCGGCGGGGAGGTGGCCGTCCACGCCTTGCTGGGTCTGCTCGACGATGACCCGCAAATTCAGGCGCCGAGTTGATGATCCGCATCGGCTCGATCGTGATCCGGGTTGACGACCTGGAGCGGCAGAAGGCGTTCTGGACGGCTGCCCTCGACTACGTCCCGCGCGAAGGAGACGACGACACGTTCGCCCTGCTCCGACCCCGGGATGGCGTGGGCCCGAACGTCTCGTCGATCGGTGGCCTGCCCCGTACAGGTTCCGCCCAAGATCCACCTGGACCTGTACACCGAGGACCAGGGGGGAGAGGTGCAGCGGCTCATCGGTCTGGGCGCCACGGAGGTCCAGTGGGACAGGAAGCCTGCGGACGCCGACTACCTCATCCTGGCCGACCCCGAGGGCAACCGCTTCTGCGTGATCGACACGAACTGGACCCCTCCGAGTGACGCCGGCGCCGGAGCAGGCTTGACACGTTCGGCGATGGGGTATCTATAACCCGTACCTTATAGAACAGGACGGTTATAGATGCGCGGAACAGCTCGACTCCGTCTTCAACGCGCTGGCGGACCCCACCCGGCGGGCCATCCTGGCCCGGCTGACGGAGGGCGATGCCAACGTGGCGGAGCTCGCGGCGCCGTTCCGCATGTCGCAGCCAGCCGTCTCCCGTCACCTGAAGGTGCTCGAGCAGGCGGGACTCATCTCCCGCCATCGGCGGGCCACTGCCCGGCTGAGCCATCTCGAGGCGGAGCCGCTTCGAGAGGCGACGGTCTGGCTCGCCGACTACCGGGAGTACTGGACCGAGAGCTACGAGCGGCTCGACGAGCTGGTCGCACGCCTCCTGGCCGAGTCCGTGAAGGACGAGGAGACGATCCCACAAACCCGGCCGCAAGCGCGGCAAGAGCAAGAAGAGGAGCTGACCATGGCCACCACCACCATCGATGTCCCCGAGGGCCTGCCCTTCGTGGACATCACCCGCGAGTTCAACGCCCCGCGGGACCTCATCCACCGCGCGTACACCGATCCGGAGCTGGTCCCGCAGTGGCTCGGCCCGCGCAACCTGACGATGACCTCGAGAAGTGGGACGTCCGCGACGGCGGCGCGTGGCGCTACGTCCAGACCGATCCCGACGGCAAGAACTGGGGCTTCCACGGCGTGTTCCACGGCCCGCAGACGCCGGACCAGATGATCCAGACCTTCGAGTTCGAGGGCGTCCCCGGCCACGTCTCGTTCTCCGAGCTGAAGCTCGAGGAGAAGGACGGCAAGACCGATCGCCAGGACCCACGTCGTGTTCATGTCGCTCGAGGACCGCGACGGGATGGTCCAGAGCGGGATGGAGACCGGCGTCACCGAGGGCTACGAGCGCCTCGACGAGCTCATCGCCAGGCTCGTCCCGGTCGCCTCATGACCAGCCCGCTCGAGTACAGGCTGGAGGTCGTCGTCGTGCCGGTCAGCGACGTCGATCGGGCCAAGGCGTTCTACGTCGACCAGGTGGGGTTCAACCTGGACGTCGACCAGGTGAACGGCGAGCTCCGGGTCGTCCAGATGACGCCGCCCGGGTCGGCGTGCTCGGTGACCATCGGCGTCGGCCTGGCGGAGATGGTGCCGGGATCGATCAAGGGTCTGCAGCTGGTCGTCAAGGACGTGGACGCCGCCGGGCCGACCTCCTCTCGCGCGGCGTGGAGGTCACGCCGGTCCGGCACCACGACGGCACCGGCTGGGTCGATGGCCACGGCGGCGACTGGAACTCGTTCGTCTTCTTCAAGGACCCGGACGGCAACGCCTGGACGGTCCAGCAGAGCCCGGGATGGAAGGAAGCCGATGGCGGAGCGGGCTGAGGGCTCGGCCGCCGGTCGACGCCTACCTGGCGCAGGCGCCCGAGGACCAGGCGCGCGGTGCTCCAGGCCCTGCGCGAGACGATCGCGGCCGCCGTGCCGAATGCCGAGGAGAGCGATCAGCTACGGGATCCCCGGCTTCAAGTACAGGGGCAAAGGCCTGGCGTGGTACGCCTCGTTCAAGGCCCACTGCTCGTTCTTCCCGGGCGGCAAGGCCCAGAACTACAGCGACGAGCTGACCGGCTACAAGATCCCCAAGGGCACGATCCAGTTACACCCGGACAAGCCGATCCCACCGACCTCGTTACTCGGATCGTCCGGGATCGCGCCGCAGTCATCGACGCCGGGGGGCGCTGAATAGGGCGCGACCGATGGCCCGCACAGGGTGGAGGCGGGCAGGAACGTGGTTCCCTGACAATGGGACTATACCTTCCTATTCTTCGCCGAATGCCGATGCAAGCATGGTCCGCTCGTTCCACGGGAGGACTCGATCATCGAAGCCGCGCTCGAGCTTCGGCGTCAAGGCACGACCGAATCTCATGGCTTCCTGCTGGCGAAGGAGATGCGCGACGAACATCATGCGCGCCGGCTCATCGCGTACGGCACGCTGTACAAGGCGTTGGATCGGCTGGAACGCTCCGGTCACCTTGAGAGCCTTTTTTTTTTTTTTTTTTTTTTTTTTTTTTTTTTTTTTTTTTTTTTTTTTTTTTTTTTTTTTTTTTTTTTTTTTTTTTTTTTTTTTTTTTTTTTTTTTTTTTTTTTTTTTTTTTTTTTTTTTTTTTTTTTTTTTTTTTTTTTTTTTTTTTTTTTTTTTTTTTTTTTTTTTTTTTTTTTTTTTTTTTTTTTTTTTTTTTTTTTTTTTTTTTTTTTTTTTTTTTTTTTTTTTTTTTTTTTTTTTTTTTTTTTTTTTTTTTTTTTTTTTTTTTTTTTTTTTTTTTTTTTTTTTTTTTTTTTTTTTTTTTTTTTTTTTTTTTTTTTTTTTTTTTTTTTTTTTTTTTTTTTTTTTTTTTTTTTTTTTTTTTTTTTTTTTTTTTTTTTTTTTTTTTTTTTTTTTTTTTTTTTTTTTTTTTTTTTTTTTTTTTTTTTTTTTTTTTTTTTTTTTTTTTTTTTTTTTTTTTTTTTTTTTTTTTTTTTTTTTTTTTTTTTTTTTTTTTTTTTTTTTTTTTTTTTTTTTTTTTTTTTTTTTTTTTTTTTTTTTTTTTTTTTTTTTTTTTTTTTTTTTTTTTTTTTTTTTTTTTTTTTTTTTTTTTTTTTTTTTTTTTTTTTTTTTTTTTTTTTTTTTTTTTTTTTTTTTTTTTTTTTTTTTTTTTTTTTTCTAGGCGGCCGAAAAATTTTTTTTTTTTTTTTTTTTTTTTTTTTTTTTTTTTTTTTTTTTTTTTTTTTTTTTTTTTTTTTTTTTTTTTTTTTTTTTTTTTTTTTTTTTTTTTTTTTTTTTTTTTTTTTTTTTTTTTTTTTTTTTTTTTTTTTTTTTTTTTTTTTTTTTTTTTTTTTTTTTTTTTTTTTTTTTTTTTTTTTTTTTTTTTTTTTTTTTTTTTTTTTTTTTTTTTTTTTTTTTTTTTTTTTTTTTTTTTTTTTTTTTTTTTTTTTTTTTTTTTTTTTTTTTTTTTTTTTTTTTTTTTTTTTTTTTTTTTTTTTTTTTTTTTTTTTTTTTTTTTTTTTTTTTTTTTTTTTTTTTTTTTTTTTTTTTTTTTTTTTTTTTTTTTTTTTTTTTTTTTTTTTTTTTTTTTTTTTTTTTTTTTTTTTTTTTTTTTTTTTTTTTTTTTTTTTTTTTTTTTTTTTTTTTTTTTTTTTTTTTTTTTTTTTTTTTTTTTTTTTTTTTTTTTTTTTTTTTTTTTTTTTTTTTTTTTTTTTTTTTTTTTTTTTTTTTTTTTTTTTTTTTTTTTTTTTTTTTTTTTTTTTTTTTTTTTTTTTTTTTTTTTTTTTTTTTTTTTTTTTTTTTTTTTTTTTTTTTTTTTTTTTTTTTTTTTTTTTTTTTTTTTTTTTTTTTTTTTTTTTTTTTTTTTTTTTTTTTTTTTTTTTTTTTTTTTTTTTTTTTTTTTTTTTTTTTTTTTTTTTTTTTTTTTTTTTTTTTTTTTTTTTTTTTTTTTTTTTTTTTTTTTTTTTTTTTTTTTTTTTTTTTTTTTTTTTTTTTTTTTTTTTTTTTTTTTTTTTTTTTTTTTTTTTTTTTTTTTTTTTTTTTTTTTTTTTTTTTTTTTTTTTTTTTTTTTTTTTTTTTTTTTTTTTTTTTTTTTTTTTTTTTTTTTTTTTTTTTTTTTTTTTTTTTTTTTTTTTTTTTTTTTTTTTTTTTTTTTTTTTTTTTTTTTTTTTTTTTTTTTTTTTTTTTTTTTTTTTTTTTTTTTTTTTTTTTTTTTTTTTTTTTTTTTTTTTTTTTTTTTTTTTTTTTTTTTTTTTTTTTTTTTTTTTTTTTTTTTTTTTTTTTTTTTTTTTATAAAAAAAAAAAAATATATATATATGGACCGCAGCACACCATCCGGTCAATCGGCCTACGATCATATTTTTTTTTTTTTTTTTTTTTTTTTTTTTTTTTTTTTTTTTTTTTTTTTTTTTTTTTTTTTTTTTTTTTTTTTTTTTTTTTTTTTTTTTTTTTTTTTTTTTTTTTTTTTTTTTTTTTTTTTTTTTTTTTTTTTTTTTTTTTTTTTTTTTTTTTTTTTTTTTTTTTTTTTTTTTTTTTTTTTTTTTTTTTTTTTTTTTTTTTTTTTTTTTTTTTTTTTTTTTTTTTTTTTTTTTTTTTTTTTTTTTTTTTTTTTTTTTTTTTTTTTTTTTTTTTTTTTTTTTTTTTTTTTTTTTTTTTTTTTTTTTTTTTTTTTTTTTTTTTTTTTTTTTTTTTTTTTTTTTTTTTTTTTTTTTTTTTTTTTTTTTTTTTTTTTTTTTTTTTTTTTTTTTTTTTTTTTTTTTTTTTTTTTTTTTTTTTTTTTTTTTTTTTTTTTTTTTTTTTTTTTTTTTTTTTTTTTTTTTTTTTTTTTTTTTTTTTTTTTTTTTTTTTTTTTTTTTTTTTTTTTTTTTTTTTTTTTTTTTTTTTTTTTTTTTTTTTTTTTTTTTTTTTTTTTAAAAAAAAAAAAAAAAAAAAAAAAAAAAAAAAAAAAAAAAAAAAAAAAAAAAAAAAAAAAAAAAAAAAAAAAAAAAAAAAAAAAAAAAAAAAAAAAAAAAAAAAAAAAAAAAAAAAAAAAAAAAAAAAAAAAAAATTGCCTTAGCCATCATCGTCGACCTCGAGCCGGGCCGACGCGGACGCCTCCCGCATCGCCCGCGAGCTCGATCACGCGCGTCAGCAGGCGGTGGGCGTTGACGTCCCAAGGCGTCCTTGGTAATCGCCCCCCTTCATCGGCCTCTACCTCGTAACCCGGACGATCGGGATACCCGCCGGCCCCCATGCCGGACTGGTTGAGGAAGTGATGACCATCGACGTGGTGTCCAAGGTGAGCGAGGTTCGCACCGTCATCTGCCTGCTGCAACTCCTCCGGATGCCCGTGGATGACCGCGAGCCCGCTCCAGCAACGTAGCCGCTCGCGCGGTACGCGTCATTCAAGTCCCACTGGATCAGGTTCTCTATCCGGGCTGGCGCTTTACAGCGCTGAAACTGAGGCCGCGCTACGTGAAGTCGACGGCGAAGCGCTAACCTGTGCTCGAGGGAGGCGCACCTTGACGGAGCAGCCGCATCGGTATGCATCGCTGGGGGGCGAGCCGGTCCGCACCATCAGCCGCGAGGAGCTGAAGGCCAAGCTGGATCGAGGCGACGACTTCAAGCTCATCCAGGCCCTCAACCGCTGGGCGTACGAGGCCAAGCACATTCCCGGCTCGCTCCATTTCGACACGCCGGAGGAGCTGTTCGCGGCCGTCCATCCCGACGACGAGGTGGTCGTGTTCTGCTCGGCCGTCGACTGCCTGTCCAGCGTGGCGATGTACCGCGACCTCCTGGCCCGCGGTTACACCAACGTTCGTCGTTACGCGGGCGGGCTGCTCGACTGGGAGGACGCCGGCCTGCCGCTGGAGGGGACGTTCGTCGAGGCACCGGCATCGGCGTCGTGAGCCTGAGCATCGATCCCGAGCCACCGGTTCCCGCCCAGCATCCGTACCGGGATGCCATCGAGGCGGAGCGCGCAGGCTGGCACGCGATCACCGGCATGGTGCGCCGGCTGACCCCCGACGAGTGCCTGGCGCCGGGCTACTACCCCGATCCCGCGTGGTCCATCCGCGACGTCATCGCCCACCTGGGCACCTGGCTGGCCGAGGCCCAGGCCCAGCTCGAGCGCCTGGACGCGGGCACGTACGAGGGCCACGACATCGACATCGACGCCATGAACGCGGTCTTCCTCGAGAACATGAGCGGCCAGCCGTGGGCAGTGGCCTGGGTGCAGGCCCATTCGGCCCGGACCCGGATGCTCATCGAGTGGTACTCGCACCTGGATCGGACCGATGAGGCCGCCTGGTGGATCCGCAAGTCCGGGGCCGAGCACTACGCCGAGCACTCGGCTCGCCTGGCGGAGTGGATCGACGAGCTCATCGCCCGCCGGGCGTCCGAGTCGGAGGTCGGAGCGGCCGGCTAGGACGGCCGCCGGGTTACGAGAGGCCGCGCGACGACTCCGGCTCCGGGAGCCAGGCGCCATCGGGCAGCACCAGCCAGTCATCCGCCTCCGCCAGCTGCACCGCGGCGACCTCGACGGGCGCCAGGATCCGGGGCGGGAGGCCCGACCGCCAGAGCAGCGACCACGGGTAGATCGGCACCGGGTCGACGAGCCGCCGGACCACGCCGCCCGGGATGGCCTGGTGGTCGACCCCGGTCAGAATCGGAACGCCCTGGCGCGTGAGGTGGTGCGCCTGCTCCTCGAACCCAACGGCGGGGAGGTGAGGCGGCGTGGGGAACGCGCCGGACAGCTCGAGGAACTGGCGGCTGAGGTCCGACCACTCCGGCGCGTCGGGGTTGGCGATGTTCACGTCCAGCTCCGTGCCCCACAGCGCGGACACCGGAACGACCTCCTCCGCGGCCAACGGGTGCTCGGCCGGCAGCAGAAGGGCCAGCGGCTCGAGTCGGACCAGCCGCGAGCGCAGGCCCATCGCCGGGCGGCCGACCCAGTCGGCGCGCCCCAGCGCGACGTCGATCTCGCCCGACTGCAGCCGGCGCAGCGCTCGGCCCAGGCCGCCCTCGTATCGGCCGCGGAACTCGAGCTCGGGGCACGCGTCCCGGACCGCGGCCAGGATGCGCGGACCGGTCGCCCGGCCCTCGCTGAGAAGGTCCATCACGATGGGCCGGTTCGCGGGCCCAACCTCGTCGAGGATCTGGTCGTGGAGCGTGACCAGCTCCCGGGCCCGAACCAGGAGCCGCTTGCCCTCCGGGGTGAGGCTGACCCGGCGCGTGGTGCGCACGAACAGCGGCGTGTTCAGGCGCTGCTCCAGCCGTCGGATGTCCCGGCTGATGGCCTGCTGGGCGACGAACAGCCGCTCCGCGGCCCGGGTGAAGTTCAGCTCCTCCGCCACCGCCACGAAGTAGCGCAGCGACCGGATGTCGATCTCCGTGTCGCGCAGTGCGGCGGCTGTTTTCGCGGCCGTATTCACGCATCCGGGATGTTAGTCGGTCGCGATCCGATGTTGGACTTCGGGCGCTCCCAGCGCCCACTCTGGATCCCGAAGCGATAGCCTCAGAAAGGACCCGGAAACCCATGGACCCCGCAGCATCTTGGAACCCTCACCCTCGGCCTGGACGCCGTCCGCCGACAGGAACTCGAAGACGATCAGCCGATCCGGCGCGCCCCGCGACGGCCCGGACGAGCGCGCCGCCCGTGGCTTGCTGGCACCCTCGCCAGCGCGCTGCGCGGAATGGCCGATGTGCTGGAGCCTGCCCTCGACCCCGTCTCCCGACCGACCCGGCGGCTGACCTCCTAGCTCGCCGCGGCTAGTGGAGGCGCCGCTCCTCGTAGCCGTGGGCCCCGACGAGGGGCACGAAGACGACCGGCTCGAGCGGCCGCTGGGTCCACTCGTCGCCGTGGCGCTCGACGAGCGTCAGCCACTGGCCCTCGCGGTCGCCGATGGGAATCACCATCCGCCCACCATCCGGTGAGAGCTGCTCGCTGAGTGGCGTGGGGATGGAGGGCCCGGCGGCGGTGACCAGGATGGCGTCGTAGGGGGCGCCCGCCGGCCAGCCGTGGGTGCCGTCCCCGACCTCGGTGAGCACCCCGTCGTAGCCCGCCGCTTCCAGGTTGCGGGCCGCGCTCGCGCTGAGCTGCGGATCCCGTTCGACCGAAATCACCGACGCCCCCAGCTCCGCCAGCACCGCCGCCTGGTAGCCGCTCCCCGTTCCCACCTCCAGGACCCGAGCGCCCTGCCAGCCGCCCGGCGGGCGGGCCAGCTGGGTCATGAGCGCCACCACGAACGGCTGGGAGATCGTCTGGCCGTTGGCGATGGGCAGGGCGCGGTCGTCGTACGCAGCTGCGGAGTCCACGAACAGGTGTCGGGGGACGCGCCGCATGGCGTCGAGCACCTCGGGGTCTCGGACTCCGCGGTTTTCGAGCTGGGCCTCGACCATCCAGTCCCGCGCTCGCGCGGTCGGATCGGTCCCTGGCGGGCCGTCCTCAGGTGGTGGCCGACGCGGCGCGCGGCGCCAGCGGATCCATGACATGGTGCGCGGCCATTGTGCGCCGCGCCCCCGGGACCGGTTACGACTGGGCGGGAGCGGTTGCCTTCTTGCGCGGCGCGGTGGTCTGACCGTTCGAGCCGCCGGCGTCATCGGCTTCTGCCACGTCGTCCAGGCCCGTCTCGTACGCGCCCATGGTGGCGGCGTCGAGCAGCTCGTTGAACAGGCGGTCAGCGCGGACCCGCAGCAGGCGGCGCGTGGAGCGGCCACTGCGCGGGGCGAGCAGAACGCCCACCACCAGGCCCACGAAGAAGAAGCGGATCGCGATCTTTACGCGGCTGAACATGAGGTCACCCTCGGTCCGAGTCGGAGGCGGAGCATACCACCGGCCCGTCAGCGCGTCGGCGCGGGGGTTTTGGCCAGCTCCACCGGACCCACCATGGGGCCGTCGGGAGCCGATCGCCGATTGCGGCCATACTGCGCGCCCGGGCGTGTCCCCGGCAGCGGCGTGCCAACGCCGGCCGACGCCCGCACCAGGAGGAAACCCCATGCACCGTCGTTGGGCACTCATCGCCGTCCTGGCGCTGGCCGCGTGCCAGCCATCGGCCTCGGAGTCCCCTGCCCGTCCGAAGAGGCGCCAGGCGGCGCCGAGCGCGAGCGAGGCCGGCAGCCCGAGCGCCGAGGCACTGACCGGAACCATCACCATCGTCGAAGGATCGGCCGTTGACGGGCCGGGGGTGAGCATCCCCGAAGCCCTCGCCACGGGCGGCGACGGAGCCGCTGCTGGTGAACGGCATCCTGCTCCAGGACGCCGACGGAACGATCTGGCTCTGCGAATCGCTGTCGGACTCGTCCCCTCGTGCCTGCGCCGACTCGTACCTGCGGGTCGAGAACTTCCCCGAGGACGCCGGAGACCTCGACCCCGCGAACGCGGACGTCACCGGACTCCAGGAGGAGGATGGCGTGGTCTGGCTCGAGGATCACCAGCTGTACGGGACCGTTACTCCCTCGATGTGACGGACCGGTTCCGTGAAGCCGGGTTGATCTGACCTAGGGGCTGGGGCTCGCGTCCGGGCTGGCGCTGCCATCGGCGCTCGCCTCTGGGCTGGCGCTGACGTCCGGACTGCCACTCCCCGAGGGTGCCACGCTCGGGACGGGAACCGGCGTCGGCTCCGGGAAGAGGACCGACGGCACGTTCAGGGCGGCCAGGACGAACATCCCGATGAAGATCGCGATCACGGCCAGCACCCAGCCGCGGGCCAGCCAGTCATTGCGCGGCGGCAGCGCACCCCGATAGCCGGCGCCGCCATCGGTCGGTTTGACGTCGCTCATCGTCGGCGGCGAACGACCCCGAGGTTCGCCACCGCCAGGGCGCCGAGCGAGCCGATGAGCAGGATGGCGAAGCCGAGCGCGACCCACGCGCTCCCCGCTCCAGACTGAGCCATCGCCGCATTGGGGAGCGGGGTCACCGGCTGGATCTCGTAGGCCCCGATGTCGCACGCCGCCGGACGGGGCAGGCCGCGCTGGTCGAGCCGTTGACCGGCGGCCGCCGCACACACCGCGCTCGTGCCGGTGTCGATCGCCGGGTTGCCGGCCACCAGCGGCCAGGGCGATGGTCTGGGTCGGGCCGCCGTTGTTGGCCAGGCCGCCCGGAACCAGGATGTCGGCCAGGGTCTTGCCCACCGGCACGCCGATGACGCTGGTGGTGATGGTCTCGGCGCCGAAATCGATGTCAGGGCCGACCGGTGCGGTGTTGCCGGCGACGATCGTGTTCACCAGCGTCTCCGTCGCCAGCCGCCATGATGCCGCCACCGCTGGAGTTGGCGGTGTTGCCGCTGATCGTCGAGTTCGTGACGGTCGTCGACGGCTCGTAGCGCCACCACTCGGCGGTCGAATTCCGCTGATCGTCGAGTTCGCGACGGCGCCGTTAGAAGATGCCGCCGCTGCGAGGCCTGTTCCCGCTGATCGTCGAGTTGGTGACGGTCAAGACGGCCACCGAGGTGGCGCTCAAGATTCCGCCACCGCCGAAGTTGGCCGTGTTGCCGCTGATCGTCGGAGTTGGTGACGGTCATGGTGCCGGCATGTGATGCAGCATCGCCGTCCGCCGTGCCGCTGACGGGTCTGCCGGTAATGTTGCCGCTGATCGTCGAGTTGGTAATGATCATGCCGCCGAAATTGGCGATGCCGCCGCCAACCATCGCCGGCCGTATTGCCGCTGATCGTCGAGTTGGTGACGGTCAGGGTGCCGGTGCCGCTGTTGAGGATCCCGCCACCGAAGTCGGGGTCGCCAACCTGCCGTGATCGTGATGCCCGACAGGGTGACCGTGCTGGTGAGACCGCGAGGATGCGGAAGGTGGAATTGCCGCTGATGGTGATCGCACCGGCGCCAGCGATCGAGAGGTCGCTCGTGATGCCCAGGCCCGAAGTCAGAGTGATCGTGCCGGACACGCTGAACTGATCTCGTCGGCGCCCGAGCCGGCGGCGCACTCACCCGGCAATGCCCCCGAGGCGGTATCGGTGTTGGCCGCGGTGATCGCCTCGCGGAGCGTGCAGGACCCATCGTCGGCAGGGGCCGTGTCGGCCAGTCGAGTTCACGGTGAGTGACGCGGCAGCCACCGGCGCGGCGGTGAGGGCCATCACCAGGCCGAGGATGGTCAGGATCAGGGCGACTCGGGTGCGCATGGCGACTCCTTCGTGCGGGGACGGTCCCGAAGGGACCTGGTAGGGGTAGAGGGTCAGGACCAGTCGACGCGGGCGCGCATGGCATCTCCTCCAAGACGGAGCGGTCCGACGGAGCCTCGGGCCGGGGCCGGGGCAGTGTACCGGCCCGCAGCCCGCCCTGGCACGAGGTCAGGCGGCGTTGCGCATGGACGGGATCAGGATGCCAATCAGCCCGGCGGCCACGGCCACCGCCCCACCCAGCATCAGGGTCCGGTCCGCGCCGATGATTCCGGCCAGGACGCCCGACACCGCCATGGCCGCGGCCATGACCCCGAACACGAGGGCCTGGCGGGACGTCACCACCCGCGCGAACAGGGCCTGCGGCGTCCGCTCCTGGAACAGGGTGATGTTCGGGATGACGAACGCCATGTTGGTGGCGCCGATCAGGAAGAACAGGCCGATGGCCCAGCACCGGATCGGTCACCAGCCCGACCACGATGAAGGTGGCGCCCATCCCGATGAAGCCGGCGATCGCCATCGGTCCCTTCTTGGCCTCCCCGGCCAGCCCACCGATGACGAGGCCGCCGACGATGCTGCCCAGGCCGATGGCCGCCATCAGCAGCGAGTAATTCTCCGGAAAGCCGATGACCGACTGGTCGAGCACGGTCTGCGCATAGAGCAGCGAGCACGTGACCTCGGTCCCGACCGCGACCTGGGCCATGGTGCTGACCAGGGTGTTCGCCCGCAGCTCGGCCTGGTGGGCCAGGAACGAGATGCCCTCCTTCACGTCGCGCCACAGCTGACCGATGCCGAACGCGCCGGCGGCGCGTTCGGTGCGCGCCACGTGCATGAACGCGAGGAGCGCGGCGGAGATGAGGTACGTCGCCGAGTCGAGCACGAACGCCGCCCCGATGATGCCGGCCAGGGCCGCGACCATGAGCCCGGCGAGGGGTAGCCGATGAGGTCGGCGAGCGTCTCGGTCACGCTCGTCGCGCTGTTGGCGGCCATGAGGTCGTCGCCGTCCACGATCTCGGGGACGAGCGCGTCCTTCGAGGGACGGAAGAGGAGGGTCACGCGTCGCGATCGCGAAGGCGACGACGTACACCAGGACGATGTTGATGTTGAATGGCCAGCGGGACGGTCAGGACCAGCGCCGCGCGGATGAGGTCGGCGGCGATCATCGTCCGGCGCCGGTCCCAGCGGTCGGCCAGGGCCCCGGCCCACGGGCCCGAGGATGACGTTCGGGACGGCGGTGGCGGCGAAGGTCAAGCCCCACGTCCAGCGGCGTGGCCCGGGTCGCGACCAGGAAGCCGAGGGCAACCTGGTGGAGCCGGTCGCCCATCAGGCTGACGAGCTGGCCGCTCCACAGCAGGGCGTAGTTGCGGTTGGTGGCCAGCCGCAGGTACGGCGACTGGCCGCTCCTCCTCTTCCTCGAGCGCGACGCCGATCCCGGGGCCGGGCAGCTCGGGAGCCAGCTCGGCGGCGAGCGGCATGGCGGTGGCGTAGGCCACGCCCAGCTGGAACTCGCCGGCCGGCATCGGTCTGGCCGGGCTCGCGCCGAGCGCCACCGAGCTCCGGGTGGCCGCCGCGCGGCGCGTCATGGCCGCGAAGATGGCCCACACGATGCCCACCCACAGCAGCACGTCGCCGATGCTGATCACGTCGCGCAGGACGGGGATGGGGATGGGCACCACGTCGCCGAACATGCCGCCCTGGCCGCACGAACTCGGCGGTGGAGGTCGCGGTCAGGAGCGACGTGGAACGGGTCGCCGACGAGGTCGGCCGCGGTCAGCCCGGCGGCGATCAGCGCGCCCTCGAAGACCGGCATCTTCCCGCCGTGGAGCAGGACGGCGATGGTGTTCAGGGTGACCCCGATGGCCGCCACCTGGAGCCCGGGCACCTTCCAGTTGCGGTACAGCCAGACCACGATCAGGCCGTAGGTCAGCGGCAGGCCCCACGCCTCGGCGAACTCGGGGGCGCCGAAGTCGGTGGTGATGGACAGCCCGGCCAGCAGCCGCACGGCGAGGGCCAGGCCCAGGAGCCAGATCCATTTCAGGCGGAGGTCCGCCAGGCGGGGGAGCTGCCCCCCGGCCACGGCCCCGAGGACGAGGCCGACCAGGATCGCGCTAAGGAGCATCTTCCGAGGCGAGTGCCGGCCTCGAGGTCGTGCTCCCTTCGTCGGTCTCGGTCGTCACCAGGGTCGGCCCGGCGGGCGGCCACCGCCGTGGCCGCGGCCACCAGGTCGTCCTGGTGCAGCATGGTCGGCAGGTCGTCCGGGCCGCTCTTCCGGCCGATCGAGGATGCTCCGGTCCAGCCCGACCAGGACCGGGACGATCTCGGGATCGAACTGGAGGCCGGAGTACTTCTCCAGCTCCGCAATCGCCTGGTCGTGGGTCAGCGGCGTGAGCCGATACGGGCGGGAGCTGGTCATGGCCTCGTAGGCATCGGCGATGGTCATGATCCGGGCGCCGAGCGGGATATCGGCGTACTCCAGGCCATCGGGGTAGCCCGAGCCGTTGATCCACTCGTGATGGGCGCGGATGAGCGGCGCCTCGGGCGACAGCTGCCGGGCGGGGGCCACGATCTCGGCCCCGATGCTCGGGTGCTGGTTCATGAGGATCCGCTCCTCGCGGTTCAGCGGCCCCGGCTTGAGGAGGATGTTGTCGCGGATCCCGATCTTGCCCACGTCATGGAGCAGCCCCGCCCACTTGATCTTCTCGATCTCCGTCTCGGGCAGCTTCATGACCCGGCACATGGCCTCGGAGATGTGGCTCACCCGGTTCGAGTGACCGCGGGTGTACCGATCGCGAGCGTCCACCGCGTTGGCCAGCGCCCCAATCGTCTGCTCGAACAGCTCCCGGGTCTCGACGTAGCGGTGGTATGCCAGGCGAGTCGTGACGAGCGGAATGAAGAACAGCGTTGTCGCCCACCAGCCGACCCCGTTCGGCAGCAGGAAGACCTGCGCCATCAACCACGCGACGGGTGTCAATCCAATGAGGTTGATTGCGATGCCTCGAAGGTCGCGCGCCCAGACCGTCCTTACCGATACCCCTGTTCTGGCTGCAACCGCAAACGATGAGAACGTCCAATTGACCGCTAGCGCGACCGCTCCGGCAGCAAGGATCGCGATGAATCCGATGGCGCCGCTAATGAAGATGTCTTCGGGCGCGGTGCGAAGTATTAGGTCGAAAACGATCCCGGCGGCGGCGGCGGTCGCGATGGCCGACGCGTGGTTGTACAGGGTTCCATACCAGGGAACCTCGCCCCTAACCTCGCGAGCCTCCGTCGTCCCAATGCCCGCCACGATGACGCCAGCAACGGGGCCGCCAAGAAAGACGGCTGCGAAGACGGGCGCTGCGCTGACGGATGCAACAGTGCCCTGAGGCAGGCGGACTGGCATCGCGCTGGTTAGAAGAGTGAAGGCTGTCCAGTAAGCGACGCCCAAACTACCCCCGATTTCGGGGCGTATCGGGAAGAACCAAAAAGACGCCGCAGCGAGTACCGCGGCGACGACAACAGATAGCGCGACAAGACGCTGGACGCTCGCGGTCATCGGTCAGCCACCCTAACAGGGTGGAATTTGACCGTCTACCGCGTTCGGGCTAAAGCCCGCGCAGTCCAGCGCCTGCCGCCAGAGCGAGAGCTGTAAGGCCCCCGAGGGCTGACAGCACTGCGCCGAAACGCCAATTGGCATTGCGCATTAGCTGACCTACCCCTGGGGCTCTACCAGCCCTTTGTCAATTCGCTCATCAGAAGGTGCCCTCTTCTGAACACATAACAACCGACCTATCCGGTTGGGATTGGTCGGTTGCACTACTCGCTCCCCGCGTGCCTAAGTGCCCAACGTTCAGCGCGCGGATCTTCGCTTCCGGAAGTATCTGGACCAGTACGAAAGTACTGGCGTTAGTCGGACCGTACCCCCCAAAGCACCCGAAGTCAACCCCCTGCGCAACAAAGTCAACAAGGACTGTACTGCGGCATCCCAACGCGCCAAGATCGATCGACGCCCAGCCGTGGTTTCAGCTTGGACGTAATCTGCATGACGTGCGCATGTGGATCGGGCTGGGCGGCAACCTGGAGGGGTCGCGAGAGGCGCTGGTTGCAGCCGTTGAGGCACTCGGCGACATCGGTCTGGTCGGACCGATCTCGTCGCTGTACCGATCCGCCCCGCGGGAGCGGGCCGATCAGCCCGATTTCCTCAACGCCGCGCTGACGCTGGACACCGACCTCGAGCCGAGGCCGCTGCTGAATGAGCTGAAGGCGATCGAACGGCGACTCGGTCGCGATCCGCTGGGCCATCGGTATGGACCGCGCCTGGTGGACCTGGACCTGCTGGCCATCGAGGAGCGGTGTGTCGATGACGAGCCGGACCTGGTGGTGCCGCACCGCCGACTGGTCGAGCGGCGGTTCGCGCTGGAGCCGCTGGCCGAGCTGGACCCCGACCTGCGACCCTGGGCCGAGTGCCCGGGCGACCGGCGTGAGCTGACCGTCGCCGAGGCCCTGGCGGCGGTCATGGACCAGGACGTCGAGGTGCTTGCCGGCCCCGAGTGGGCGGCGACAGCCTCCGGCTAGACCCGGCGCTCCCGGCGGGATCTCCGCGTCTGTTCCCGTCAGCTTCGGATGCGTCGAGCCGCCAGCACCGCTGTCGAGGTCAGCAGCCCAACGAGAAGAACCGCGAAGCCCAGGATCGCGAGCGGACTTCCGGCGCTCGGGGCGGGCATGGCGGCATCGGCCAGCGAGGCCACGGGGCGGGTGCCGCGACCGTGACGTGGTCGCCGTGCTGCGTGTTGTTGGCGAGATCGGGATCGACGGTGTCGCTCGTCACGGTGGCGGTGTTGGTGATCACGTCCCGTTCGCGACACCAGCGCCGACCTGGACGACGAGGGTGAAGACTGGGCGCCCGCCGCGACCGTCAGCGATCGCGATCGTCGGCCGTCACGGTGCCAGTGCCACCCGACGGGCAGGCGTGGTGAGCGGTCCAGCCCGCCGGCCCCGATGAGGGACACGAAGGTGGTCCCCGCCGGAAGGGTGTCGGACAGGCTGACATTGGGCGCGGTGGACGGGCCCAGGTTCTGGACGGTGATGGTGTAGGTGAGGTTGGCCCCGGCCGCGACCGGATCAGGGGAATCGGTCTTGGTGACCGAGAGGAGGGCGACGGGGTCGCCCGCTGCCGCCGGCCCGGCGAGCAGCAGGGTCAGCATCCCCGCGATGGCCGCGACACGTGCAAGACGCACTTGAAAGCCCTCCCTGAACGATTGATGAACTGACCGAGAAGGAGCCTACCACCCGGCTCCGCGTCACCATGACCGGTCAGTGCGCGCCGTGATCCGGGGGCAGGTGCCAGACCACGCGGCCGGTCGGTTCGGCGGTGCAGGCGAGGACAGTGCCGCGCAGGACGTCCATCCCGATCATGCCCTGGGCCCCGTCCATGGTCTCGCGGGAGGCGAGATCGGTGACCGGGATGCGGAGGCCGCCGATGGCCAGGACCGCGGGGCCGAGCCGCTCGCCCATGACATCGGCCCCGCTGACGCCACCGCCGAGGCGTTCTGCGGCTGGCCCGCGCGTGCCCCGGGAGAGCCGACCGGGCGAACTCGGTCGATCGGCCTCCGGTGTTGATCAGGGTGGGGATGGGCGGATACGGCTCGATGCCCGCCTCGACGACCGTGGTCCCATCCTCGATGCGGTCGAGGACCAGGGTCCGCCAGGCGGGGTGACGGTCGGCGAGCCAGTCGCGGAGCGTGGCTTCATCGGTCTCGATGAACAGCAGTTCGTCATCGGCCATGTCCATGACGATCCAGGCGTCGGGGTGGAGGAACTGCGGGCTCAGGATCCCGCCGATGCCCCAGCCGGGGAAAGGCGGCGGGGCCGGGATGACGACGACCGACGAGAGGGGAATGACGTCGTCGCCGATCTGCATCGGGACGGTCCCGGCCGAGCTGCTCACGACGGCCACGCCGGCGTGATCGGTCCCTTCCTCGCCCGGCTCGGTGGCCAGGCCGGCCTCGGTAGCGAATTCTTCGGTCAGGAGGTGCGTGTCCGAGCCGGTGTCGAGGACGAGGCAGGGTGGCGACGCCGCCGATGCGCGCCTCCAGCATGGGGGCGTGCAGGGCCGTGCCATCGGTCGCAGTGAACCGAATGGGCGCGGAGGAGATTCCGCTCGCCAGGGTCAGGTCAGGTTCGGACCCGTCGAACCGCCAGGACGGCGGTGCCGCTCAGCGCGCCGATGAGGAGCGCCACGAAGCCGAGCATCAGCAACGGACTGCCGATGCCCGGTCCGGGCATGGCCGCGTTCGGGATGCTGGCTTGGGGCGTAGGAGCTGGTGCCCCGACTGTGGTTGCGGAGGTGGCGGCGTTGTTCGCGGAAGTCGGGTCGAAGGCTGAGCTGGTCACGGTTGTGGTGTTCGTGATCACCGTACCGTTCGGTGTCCCGGGGTTGACGTTGACGACGAGGGTGAATTGGGCGGGTGCGGCAACGGCCAGTCCTGGATTGGTCCCCATGACGGTGCCGGTACCGCCCACTGGGGGTGTCGTCATGGTCCAACCCGCAGGCGCCGTGACCTGGACGAACGTCGTCCCCGCGGGGAGGGCGTCATTCAGGGCGACGTTACCCGCCGGATCAGGACCTGCGTTCGAGACGTCGACCGTGTACGTGATGTTCGCCCCGGCCAGGACGGGATCGGGGAGTCGGTCTTGGTGACCGACAGGTCGGCCACGTTGACCCCCGCCAACGCCGGTCCGGCGAAGGCCAGCATCAGCGTGAGTGCACCCAAAACGCGGACAAGACGACGCATTTTTGAACCCCTCCTGGACTATTCAATCAAGCCGGGAAGGAGCCTACCACGCGGTTGCGCCGATCCCCGTGCGCGAAAGATTTCGCTCAGGCGCTCTCGATGGTGGGACGTCGGGTCTTCTCGCGGCGTGCGCGCTGCGCGGCGAGGCGATCGTGAGCCTCCGCGATCAGCGGGATCACGACGTCGCGGAACGTCGCCGCTGACGGGTTGAGGATCGAGATCCACAGCTGGGCCGCGTAGGTGGGGTGGGGAAGGAGCGTGTCGAGGGCCGTGTAGTCGGGCGGCGCCGCCGGATCGAGGGCATCGCCGACGAGTCGCTCGAAGGTGGGCCGCGTCAGCCCCAGGTTCAGCCGGAAGACGCCTTCGCGATCGAGGTCGGAGCCGTCGTCGTAGTCATTGTTGGTGACGATGGTCGCGTAGTTCGGGAAGTGCCGCTCCGGATCGAGGGAGAAGAACCAGGTCCCGCCGGCTTCGAGGACATCGGTCTCCGGGTAGGTCTCGCGGATGTAGCTGACGATGGTCGCCGGGTCAGGCCCGGTCAGGTCGTTGGTCGTCACGTGAAGACCGTACGACACGCATGTCAAGCCCCGCCTGTCACGGTCCTCCGAGCGCCCCGATCACCTCGTCCGAGACGGTGGCCAGCAGCTCGTCGATGACCCCGTCGAATGGCTCAAGGGCCATCCACAGGGCTCCCAGGGGGCTCATGCCCCAGCCGAGATTCGGGCCATAGGGCGTGTCGGCCGACGCCAGCCAGCGGCCGTTGAACTCGCGGAGCCGGACGTCGACGGAGAATTCGGAGCAATGGAGGCGGAGCTGGTGCACAGGACCTCCCGGGGCGATGGTCCGAGCCTACCGCGGAGATCAGCGCAGGGGAAGATGGGGATCGGAAGAAGCGGTGCGGCACGACACCGAGTCGCATCATTTGGGTTCATGGCTAACCTGGAGGAGCACCGTGACTGACGCCAACGACGCACACGCTGGAGGTGCCGGGTGCCGTCCTCACGTACGACATCCGGGCCAACGACGCGAGCACCGAGCCGGTCCTGCTGATGATCGGCTCACCGATGGGCGCCGCCGGGTTCGGCACCCTGTCGCGCTATTTCACCGACCGCACCGTCGTCACCTACGACCCGCGCGGCGCCGAGCGCAGCGTGAAGGCCGACCCCACGACCGAGTCGACGCCCGATGAGCACGCGGACGACCTCCATCGGCTGATCGCGACGCTCGATGTCGGGCCGGTGGACATCTTTGCCAGCAGCGGGGGTGCCGTGAACGCCCTCGCCCTCGTCGCGAAGTACCCGGAGCAGGTCCGGACCCTGGTCGCGCACGAGCCGCCGGCCGCCGCCGCGCTCCCGGATCGCGATGCCGCGCTGGCCACCGTCCGCGCCGTCCACGATTCGTACCAGCGCGGCGGGCGGGGAGCGGGCATGGCCCATTTCATGGCCGTGGCCAGCCACATCGGTCCGTTCCCGGACGACTTCGCGCAGCGGCCGCCACCGGACCCCGCGACGTTCGGGATGCCGACCGAGGACGACGGCTCACGGACCGATGTCCTGCTCGGCCAGAACTGGGTCACTGCCGCCCATTACGAGCATGACTTCGATGCGCTGCGCGTCGGCATCGACCCGGATCGTCATCGGCGTGGGCGCCGAATCGGAGGGGCATGATGACCTCATCGCGCCGGGGTGGCGGTCGCCGAGCGGCTGGGGTTGACGCCGGTCATCTTCCCCGGCGACCACGGCGGCTTTTTCGGCGGCGAGTACGGCCAGACCGGGGAGCCCGATGCGTTCGCCGCCAAGCTGCGCGAGGTCCTGACCGACCAGGGCTGACGCCCCCTCAAGCGCGTTTCGGGGTGGAGGGCTAGAGTCCTGACATGACCACGAAGATCACCAAGTCGGATGCCGAATGGCGAGCTGAGCTGACGCCGGAGCAGTACCACGTCCTGCGCGAGAAGGGCACCGAGCGGCCGTTCAGCGGGGAATACCACGACGACCACCGGGCTGGCACATACCGATGCGCCGGCTGCGGCGCCGAGCTGTTCGACGCCGGCACGAAGTTCGAGTCCGGCACCGGCTGGCCGTCGTTCTACCAGCCGGCCGCGGCCGAGGCGGTGGACACCGAGACCGACCGATCGCTTCTTCATGACCCGCACCGAGGTCATGTGCGCGAACTGTGGCGGCCACCTGGGCCACGTCTTCGACGACGGGCCACGACCGACCGGCCTGCGCTACTGCATCAACTCCGCCGCGTTGAAGCTCGATCCCGGCGAGACGCCGGAGAAGATGGTCGAGGTCTGACCAACGATTCGGTGTCAGAACCGATGAGCGGGACGCCCCGGTCGACGGACTGGCCGGGCCTGGGCGCGGCGCTGATCACGATCGGGTTGTGGTCGTCGGCGTTCGTGGGGATTCGGGCCGCGGGGGAGGACATCTCGCCCGGTCCCCTGGCGTTCGGTCGGCTGTTGATCGGCGCCCTGCTCCTTGGAACGCTGGCGCTGATCCGGCGTGGGCCGATGCCGCGGGGCCGGGACCTGGCCCTGGTCATCGGTACCGGGGTCATCTGGTTCGCCGGCTACAACCTGTCGCTGAACGCGGCCGAGCAGGTGGTGGACGCGGGGACGGCGGCCATGCTGGTGTTCATCGGTCCGCTGCTCGTCATCCTCCTCGCCGGCGTCTTCCTGGGCGAGGGATTCCCACGGCGCGTGGTGCTGGGTGCGGCCGTGGCCTTCTCGGGGATCCTCATCATCGGTCTGGCGGTGGCCGCGGCGGATGGGGGTCCGGATCCGCTGTGGGGGATCGTGCTGTGCCTCCTCGCGGCGCTGAGCGCCGCCATCGGCGTGACCCTCGAGAAGCCGGTCCTCGGGCGGATTTCTGCGCTCAACGTCACGGCCCTGGCCTGCGTGGTCGGGGCCATCGTGACCGCCCCGTTTGCGCCGTCGCTCGCGTCGGAGCTGACCGCTGCCGCGCCCAGCTCGGTGGGGTGGCTTCTCTACCTCGGGATCTTTCCCACGTCGGTCGCGTTCACCACCTGGGCCTTCGCCCTGAACCGGACGACCGCCGGCCGGCTGGCGACGACGATGTACCTCATTCCGCCGACCACCATCGTCCTGGCCTGGGCCGTGCTGGGTGAGGTGCCGCCACTGGTGGCCATCGTGGGCGGAGCGCTCTCGATTGCCGGGGTGGTCATCGCCCAGAGCCGGGCCCGGGCAGCGCCCGCGCCGGTGGTCGCGCCCGAAGCCGGATGATCTGGCTGCGGGTGATCGGGGGAATCCTGATCCTGGTCGTGTTCGTGGTGGTGGGCGTGATCGTCTTCAGCGCGATCTCGTCGACGCCCCGTCTTGCGCTGAGATCGGTCGAGGTCTACGTCCCGGGTGCGGTCCGGCGAACCGATGCCAGCGCCGCGCGGACGAAGCCCATCGGGCCGCCGTACAGGAGCCAGACATCGACCGCGACCAGGCCGATGAGGACCAGCTCGAGGGCCTTGGTGAAGTAGGCGAGGTCGTATCGGCCGCCCATCATGAACCAGGCGAAGATCGAAGCCAGCGCGTAGGCGATCAGTCCCGCCCGCGGCACCCAGCCGAATCGGACGACCAGCGGATGGTCGACGAACGTCGCGATGAGCAGCAGGGCCGCCAGGCCGAAGTAGCCGATCGCGTTCAGGGTGAACATCGGGCCACCGAGGCTGAGGTGGATCGCGCCGGCGACCACGGCCAGGATGGCGATGAGGATCTCGAGCAGGCCGCCGCTGACTCGTGGGCGCGGAGCAGCATCTGAACCGGACACGTGAAGGTCTCCCAGACGGGTGATTGGTTTGGGACCAGTATCGGTCAGTTTTCGGAATCCGTCACCACGTTGTGGGTAGCGGCCCGACCTGCCGGGGTGGCCCGGCTACGACTCGGTCAGGGCAGCGTTCCGCGCCGCGAACGGGCGCCGATTGCGGAGCAGGCGAACCGCCAGCAGGACGCCGAGCGCGGCCAGGATGAGGATGGACGCCGCGGCGACCGAGGCCTCGAGGTCACCGGAGTGGAACTCGGAGTACACGACCAGGGGCAGGGTGCGGGTGACCCCGGGCAGGCTGCCGGCGAACATGATCGTGGCCCCGAACTCGCCCAGCGCCCGGGACCAGCACAGGACCATGCCGGTGGCGAGGGCCGGGGCGGCCAAGGGCAGGGTGACCCGCCGGATGACCGATGCCTCCTCCGCTCCCAGGTCGCGCGCCGCGTCCTCGAGCTGGCCGTCGACGCCGCCGATGCCGGTGCGCGCGGTCCGGATGAAGAACGGCGCGGCCACGAAGGTCTGGGCCAGGACGACGGCCAGGGTCGTGAACGGGATCCGAATGCCCGCGACCTCCAGCGCGCCACCCAGCAGGCCGCTCCGTCCGAACACGAGCAGGAGCGCCAGGCCGGCAACCGCGGGCGGCAGGACGATGGGCAGGTCCACGATCGATTCCACGACGCTCGACCCGCGGAACCGGTGGCGCGCGAGCAGCAGGGCGAGCGGCGTGCCGAACAGCAGCACCAGGACCAGGCTGATGGTGGTGGTCACCAGGCTGAGCGTCAGCGCATCACGGACCGCGGGCGTGGTCAGCGCATCCAGCAGCGCGCCGCCCGCAACGGCCCTGGCCACGAGCCCAACCACGGGAATCGCGAGGAACGCGATGGCAATCGTGGCCAGGGCCAGCATGCCAACGCCGCGGTCTCCGGGCGGTCATGGCCTGACGAATCCGAAGTCCTCCAGGATCGCCCGTCCCTCGCCGTCTCCAGCCAGGACAGGAACGCCTGGGCCTCCTCGACGTGCGCAGAGGCCTGGATCACGCAGCCCTCGTAGGTGGCGATCGTGTTCGCCTCCTCCGGGATCGGGATGGTCATGACATCGGACGACGCGAGCGCATCGGTCAGGTAGACGAACCCGGCGTCACCCTCCCCCAGCTCGATCTTGGTCAGCACGCCGCGGACGTTGTCCTCCTCCGACACCACGTTGGCCGCGTACGCCGTCCGCGAAGCCGGCTGGATAGTCGGGGAGGGCCGCCAGGTTGGCCACGACCTCCGCGGCGTAGGTGGTGATGGGCACCTCCGGACCGGCGGCGATGATCCGCACCCCGGTGGTGGCCAGGTCGGCCGGGCTACTGGATTCCCGCCGGGTTATCGGCCGGCACGACGAGTGCCAGCGTGTTGCCGATGAACGCTGAGGGCGCCCTGCGGTCAGGCCCGCGTCGTACAGCGCCTCGGGGTTTGTGGCGTCGGCCGCCAGGAACACATCGGCCGGGGCGCCCTCCTCGATCTGGGTCCGCAGCGCGGCCGACGAATCGGTGGCGATGACGAGCGTCGTCCCCGGCACGGCGGCCTCGTACGCGGTTTCCATCTCGGCCAGCGCATCCTGCAGTGAGGCGGCGCCGAAAATGGTCAGCTCCACCGTTTCGACCGATGCCGCCGGCGACGAGGCGGAGCGGTTGGCTGGCAAGCCGCGATCAGCAAGCCAATCGCCAGTGCCGCCCGCGCAGCCCCGGCGCTGGTTCCCCAGTGGCTCATCGGTCGGCGGGGATTTCAACCATGACGTTGGTGGCCTTCACCACGCAGATCGCTTCATCGCCGACCTTCAGGTCCAGGTCGTCGACGGCTTCGGCGGTCATGAGGCTGACGAGGCGTTGTGGTCCGGCCTGGACCTCGACCACCGCCACCAGGTTGTCGCGCTGAATGCGGGTCACGACGCCGGCGAACCGGTTGCGGGCCGACTGGGCGACGATCGGTCGGTCCGTGGCCGTTCCGCGCCGTTCGGCCAAGAGGCGCGTGACCTCGGCCAGGGGAATGCTCCGCTGCCCGCCGGCGGTCCGGACCGTCCTCAGCTGGCGCTCGCGCTCCCAGCGGCGAAGGGTGTCGACCGAGACGCCCAGCATCTCCGCCGCCTCCCCGATCCGGACCTCCATACAGAGGAATCTAGCCGACGACGGCCATCAATGTCTAGGTATTGGTCGAGTGGATGAGCCCAATGCGCCCTAGAGCGTCGTTCGCAGCCTCGGGAAGCGCTGGACCAGACCCTCAGCCTTGACCTGGTAGAGGACGTCGGGGCGGGGGAATCCGCGGAGCCGATGGTTCCCCAGGCTCCGGAAGGAGACCCCCTCGGGCAGTTCGTGTTTCATCGCGTCGCGTGCCGCGCGGGACACCACCATCTGGCCGCCGTGGGCGGCCTGGCAGACGCGCGCCACGGCATGGACCGACAGACCGATGTACAGGCCGTCGGTGAGCGTGGGGTGACCCCGATGCAACCCGATCCTGATCTTCACCGGGCGCTTGCTGGGCCAGGTCTTATCCGCCATCCGGCGCTGGATCATGATCGCGGCTTCGAGGGCCGCTGGAGCGGAGGCGAATACCGCCAGGAACTCGTCGGCGTGGACTTCGACCTCGTGGCCGCCGGCCTTGCGGACCTTCTCCCGGATGAGGCGGCGAACGTCCGACAGCATGGGCCCGTACTCGTCGTCGAGCTCGGCGAGGAGGGCCGTTGAGCCCTGGACATCGGTCATGAGGAAGGTGACGGTCCCCTCCGGAAGTGCGGCGGCGCGCCGGGCCTGGGTATCCGCCTGGCCGCGGGTCCGCTCCTTGCGGAGCTGGGACTCGATGAAGCCCACCGGCACGACCCCGTGCCGTCGCGCGGCGCGCAGGAGCTTGGTCCGGGCCTCCTCCCGCGCCGCATCCGATTCGAATACGACCTGGTTGAACCGGCCCAGCGCCGACCGGACGTGTGGCTCGTCGTAGATCGGCAATCGCCGCTGGCCCTGGGAATCGATGTAGGCGAAGGCGCTCTTCGGCATCTTCGCGCGCTGGGCGTCGCTGAGCTTGGCCACGGGTCTCAATGCTGCGTGCTTGTCGTTCGAGCCGTCATTGTGCCGTGAGGCCAGGTCGGCCAGGCTCGCGAGGTCCGGCACCTCGAGGTCGGGCGTGGCATCGGCCGGCGGTGTGGCGCCGAAGCCGGGGCGATCGTGGCGGCGGTTGACCCAGACCGTGGCCAGCCCCAGCGCCTGGGCCGGCACGTGGTCGTGATACAGGCTCTGGGCGACGTGGAGAATCCGCTCGGGCGGGACGTCGATCGCTTTCAGGGCGACGAGGAACGGCGAGTGGCTCGGCTTGTAGTCCTGTGCCTGTTCGGCGGTGACCACCCACTCGAACGGCACTCCGAGGCGGGCGGCTGAGCCGGCGAACAGGTCGTCGTCGCAGTTCGTGATCACGCCCAGCCGATAGCGACTCGCGAGCTCCTGCAGGGCAGCGGCGGAGTCCGGGAACGGCGGCCAGTCGGGGACCGATTCGCTGAACGCGCTCAGCTCTTCTGCCGTCACCTCCACGCCGAGCTCTTCCGCAAGCCCGCCCAGCGCGCCGGCGAGGACGGCGCGGTACGTCTGCCACGGGCCGCTCTCCAGGACGGCCTCGTGACGCGCGTAGCGCTCGAGGACTTCGTCGTCGTTCAGCGTCACGTCGTGGGCGGCAAGGATTGGCTGCGCGGCGCCGAGGATGCCCGCCTCCCAATCGATCAGAGTCCCGTAGCAGTCGAAGGTCAGGACCTCGAATCGGCCGAGGTCGAGCACCCGCTAGAGGCGGACCCGGGCCGGCTGGTTCATGTCGAACATGTGGACGGTGTCCACGAACCGGACCTTGCCCTCGGCGCGACTCATGACCAGGGAGTGGGTCCGGGCGCCGCCACCGAAGAAGCGGACGCCGCGGAGCAGCTCACCGTCGGTCACGCCGGTGGCGCAGAAGACCACGTCCTCGCCGCTGGCGAGCTCGTCGGTGTGGTACACCCGCTCGGCGTCGTCCACGTCGAGACCCATCGCGCGTCCGCGCTCGCGCTCCTCGTCCGAGCGCCAGCGGAACTGGGCCTGGATCTCGCCGCCCAGGCATTTCAGCGCGGCGGCAGTCAGCACGCCCTCGGGGGCGCCGCCGATCCCCATCACCGCGTGGACGCCCGTCCCGGACACGGCGGCGCTGATGCCGGCCGTGAGGTCGCCGTCGGGGATGAGCTTGATCCGCGCCCCGCTCTGACGCAGCTCGTCCACCAGCTCGGCGTGGCGCGGCCGATCGAGGACGACCACGGTGATGTCCGACACCGCCCGACCCAGGCTGGTGGCGATGATCCGGATGGTGGCGTCCACCGGGTCGGTGATGCTGACGTGACCGGCCACACCCGGCCCCACGACCAGCTTGCGCAGGTAGGTGTCGGGCGCATGCATGAGGCCGCCCGGCTCGGAGGCGGCGAGCACGGTGATGGAGTTCGGGCGCGCCGCTGGCCACCAGGTTGGTCCCCTCCAGCGGGTCGACCGCGATGTCGATCATGACCGCCGCCTCGGGATTGCCCACCTTCTCGCCGATGTACAGCATGGGCGCCTTGTCGCGCTCGCCCTCGCCGATGACGATCGTGCCGCTCAGGTCGGCCGCGTCCATCGCCTCCCGCATGGCCTCGACGGCGGCCCGGTCCGCGCCGTGCTTGTCGCCGCGGCCCATCTGGCGGGCGGCGGCCAGCGCCGCCGCCTCGGTGGCGGCCATCGCCTCATCGGTGATCAGCTTGTGCCGCTCAGCGCCCATCGGTCAGTCCGTATCGGTCAGTGCCGGAAATGCCGGCGTCCGGTGAAGACCATGGCCATATGGTGACGGTCGGCGACCTCGATGGCCATCTCGTCGCGGGCGCTGCCACCTGGCTGGATGATCGCCGTCACCCCGGCCTGGGCCGCGAGCTGGATGCCGTCGGGGAACGGGAAGTAGGCATCGGAGGCCATGACGCTCAGCGGGGCGCGCTCGCCGGCCTTGCGCAGCGCGACCTCGACGCTCACCACGCGCGACGGCTGGCCGGCCCCCATCCCGATCATGACGTGCTTCTTGGTGAGCACCACCGCGTTCGACCGGACGTGGCGCACGGCCCTCCATGCGAACAGGAGGTCGGTGAGCTCCTCGAGCGTGGGGTGGCGCTGGGTGACGACCTGCAGCTCGTCGCGATCCTCTTCGACGGAGTCCTCGGTCTGGACCAGGAGTCCGCCGCCGATGCGCTTGAAGTCCATCTCGCGGGTGCCCGGGTTGGAGCGGGTTCCGTCATTCGGCGGCACCTCGACGATCTCGAATCCCTCCTTGGCCCCGAGGATGGCGAGAGCCTCCGCGGTGTAGCCCGGGGCCACGATGGCCTCGAAGAAGCCCGGCTCGATGGCCCGCGCGGTGGGTTCGTCGACCGGCCGGTTGGCGCCGATGATCCCGCCGTAGGCCGCCACGCTGTCGCCCTCGAGGGCGAGCCGGAACGCGTCCGCCAGGTCCACCACGCTCGCCAGCCCGGTCGGGTTGCCGTGCTTGACGATCGTGACGGTGGGGGTCTTGAAGTCCGATGCGATGCGCCAGGCCGCGTCGAGGTCGAGCAGGTTGTTGAACGACAGGTCCTTGCCCGCGATCTGGCGGGCCTCGCTGATGACCGCGCCGTGGTGGTCCTGGTCGGCGTAGAAGGCACCCTGCTGCTGCGGATTCTCGCCATACCGGAGGTCAGCCTTCTTCTCGAACACCAGGGTCAGGCGGGCCGGGAAGAGCGTGCCCGTCTCGTGGTTCAGGTCGGCCGCGAATCTGGGCGTCACGGGCGGCGAGGAGTCCGAATGCCTCCGCCGCGAGCTTCTGGCGGGTCTCCGGCGCCACGGCCTGGTCGCGCTTGACGTCGCGCAGGACCGATGCGTACTGGGTCGGGCTGCTGACCGCGGCCACCCATTCATGGTTGGCGGCCGCGGCACGGAGGAGCGCCACCCCGGCCAGGTCACGGGGGTCCGGGCCGGCCGTCGGTGGATCGAGATTGACCACCACCACGTCGACGGGGTCGATGCCACTCTTCGCGAGGGCCGCGACCTCGTCCCCGCGATCGCGCCGGGCGCTGACCGCCCGGATCAGGTCGGCATCGGTCAGGTCGGGCAGTACGTCAGCTTCGACACCCGCCTCGGCCAGGTGGGCCCGCGTCTCCTCGGTCGCGGCGCACAGGATCCCGGCCTCCTGAAGCGCGCGAACCAGCTCGATGATCCCTTCGCGGTCCGAAACGGAGAGCAGGGCTCGCAATAAACGATCTCGCTTGCGGGAGGAGCGGCCCGCCGATTATACCGACGCCCCGTGGCGCCTCTGAACCATCGGTCTGTCTCGACTGACGAAATCGGTCGCTGCTAGACTCGCGCGCCGATGGACATCCTCTTCGAGCCGCTGAACCCGACGAACTTCGCCGACCTGTTCACCCTGATGTGGGTGGGGGCGATCGTGATCTGCGTCGGCGCGTCCATCGTGTACTGGATCGCGCAGCGCCGGTATCGCCGCTACCCGGCCCACCTGGCCGCGCATGAGTGGGTGTACTGGACCCTCCTCGTGTCGTGGATCATGGTTCCGCTCCTGGCGGTCATCCACGTCCCCCTCTTCCTCGTGCTGGCCCTGGTCGTCCCGGGGATTGCGCTCGCCGCCTACGGGGCGTTCATCCGCTACCCGCCGCGCATCACGGCCGCCAACGACGAGCTGCGCCGTCATCGGTATGTCCCGCCGCCTCGACGCGACGTCCGAGTCCGGCCTCGGCCAACCCCGACCGGCGGCAAGAAGGCACACCGCCGCTAGCGACCTCCACGCGGGCGCCACTCGCGTCCGCGCCCGCCGGACCCGTGTCCCGCCCGTTGCGAGGGTTCTGCAACGCCTTGCGGAAGCGTCGTTGCCGAGTCCGTGATCTCGTCCCGGGACACTCCTGTCCTCACCAGAGAGGAACGTGGAGGTAGTCATGAGCATTCTTGCCTGGATCGTGCTCGGCGCGATCGCCGGCTATCTGGCCGGCTTCCTCGTCCGCGGGGACGAGGGCCTGGGCGTCATTGGACACGTCCTGCTCGGAATCGTGGGCGCCTTGATCGGCGGCTTTGTGGCGGGCGCTCTGCTCGGCACGAACCCGGTCGATGGCGCGCTCGATGTCTCGTCGATCGTCACCGCCACCGTCGGTGCCATTCTCACCGTCTGGGTGGTGAACATGTTCCGTCGCGGGGGCGCCCGCGTCTGACCCAGTCACCGATTGACACGCCGGCAGGGGACCCTCCCTGCCGGCGTTCCCTATGAGGGATCTATTTGTGAGGGATCGATTTGGGACTCAGCGCTTCCGCCCGTGCCGGTGATTGCAGATCCCGGTTCCCGCACCCACACTGGGCGCGTGGGCCGTCGCTATCGCCTGGCACCGCTCCCGGCCATCGCGCTCGCTGTTGTGGTCCCGCTCGGCGTCGGCATCCTGCTGTTCCTCGTCGACGTCCCGATCCGACGCGACCTCTCGCTTCTGCTCGCGGTCGCCATTGTCCTGGTGCTCGCCTGGGCAGGCGGTATCTGGGCCGGGCTCGCGGGCACTGTCCTGCTTGCCGTCCTGTTCACCGGCCCCTTGAGCGCCAAGTTCGTTCCGCCGCTCGATGGGCTGAGCCTGTTCCTGTTCGCGGTGTCCGGGATGACGGGGACCGCCGTCGTGGAGTCTCTCTATCGGGCTCGCTGGAGAGTGGAAACGGCCCGCGACCGCGCCCGAATCTCGCGTCGGGCCGAGCACGCCGCGCGAGCCGAGCTGGAGTCGATCGTCGCCGCCATTGGGGACGGAATCGTGGTCACTGACGCGGACGGATCGATCTCGCTCATGAACCGGGCGGCCACGGACATCGTGGGTGGGCGGATCAGGTCCCTCGACAGGCTCCTCGACGAGTTCGCCCCCGCTGAGAACGGGGAAAGCCCTGCCGAGCGGCTGCAGGGCGACGGACCGGTCACCGCCGAATTCGAGCTTATTGCGGGCAATCGCCGATTCGAACTCTCGTCGTTCCCGCTCGTGAGCGAAGAGAAGGCGTCGCGGCGGGTGTTGGTCCTTCGCGACGTCACGGCCAATCGACGCCGCGAGATGCTTCGCGACGCGTTCCTCAGTCTCCTCTCGCACGAGCTGCGGACACCGATGACCGCCGTCTACGGTGGCGCCACCCTGCTCCAGCGGGTGGGTGACAAGCTGGACTCGGAGACCCGCAACGAGCTCAGGGCGGACATCGTCCACGAGGCCGACCGGCTGGCACGGCTCATCGACGACCTCCTCGTGCTGGCGCGGATGGAGGAAGGCGTCGAAGTGGGCCAGGAACCGATGCTTCTCCAGCACCTCGTCCAGCGCGTCGTGGACCAGGATCACCCGGCCGACAAGGCGGCCCGCGTGCGGGTCATTGCCGACGCGGGCCTTCCCCCGGTACGCGGCGATGAGACCGGGATCCAGCAGGTCGCGCACAACCTCATCTCGAACGCCATGAAATACAGCCCGTCCGGCTCGGACGTCGAGGTCCATATCGAGTCCGGCGACAACGAGGTCGCGGTCCGCGTGCTCGACCGGGGCAATGGGCTCTCAGTCGACGAGGCCGCGCATGTCTTCGAGCCGTTCTATCGCGGGCCGGCGACGGACAAGATGGCTGGAGGGGTGGGGATCGGCCTGTACGTCTGCCAGCGCCTGGTGGAAGCCATGGATGGCCGGATCTGGACGCGACAGCGCGAGGGTGGTGGCAGCGAATTCGGATTTGCGCTGCCGTTGTGGCCGATCGAAGCGGAGGACACGGCGCCGAGCCCGGCCGGGACCGCACCTTCGTGGTGAGTCGGCCAATCACGGTCTACATCGACGCTTCGCTCATGGGTGGGGACACGTCGGTTCTGGAGTCGGTTCGGAACCTGGCGGAGGAGCTCGAGATCCGCTGCGTCGTGCTTGGCGACATCTCGGATCTTCCGGATGACTTCGCTGACGCGTGGCACCTGACCGATGCGCCGCCCGCGTCAGGCTCTCCGCGCTGGAGCCGAACCGTGGTCGTCGGACCCCGAATCGAGCCCGGGCGCCGGCCGCTAAGCGGGCTGCGCCACGCTCGCGACGTGCGCGTCGCCCTCATCGAGCTGGCCTCGGAGCACGCGATCGACTGAGATGCGGCTGCAATGCCGCATCCAGCGGTGGACGCGTGGCTGCGACGCGCGAGCCGTCACCATTTCCGGGTTCGCAAATCGAGATTTCGCACCTGGAGAGCCCAGATGGATAACGAAGTTCGAGACGTGCAGGAGCCGCCCCCGGCCCAGACCTCTGGCGAACCGCCGGTCATCGTGCAGTCCAACCAGGACAACAGCGGTGGCGGTGGTGGCATGGGTGTCCTGGCCGCGGTTGCCCTTGTTGCCATCATCCTGGTCGGCATCTGGTGGTTCGGCTTCGGGCCGGGGACCGGTGGGGGTGGTGGGGGAACCGACACGCCCACGGTCCCGGCTGAATCGGCGGCGCCTGTCCAGTCCGCCCCGGCCTCAGTCGCCCCGTAATCGGGGGTATTGATACCGCTGCGACCCAGGACGGGGGGTCGCAGCGGTCTTTCTGTTAGGTTCGGTCTCAGGAGGTGTCTGTTTGGGAGCTCAACCGCTGGTCCTGGTGGCAGATGACGAGCCTCGGATCACCAAGCTCGTTGCCGTCGCCCTGAGCGAAGAGGGCTTCCGGGTCGTGACCGCCTCCGGCGGCGAGGAGGCGATCGCGGCCGCCGAACAGTACCGCCCCGACATCGTTCTCCTGGACATCGTCATGCCTGATCTCGACGGGATCGAGGTCATGCGCGAGCTCCAGCAGCGGCAGCCGGTGCCGGTCATCCTGTTGACCGCTCGGGGTTCGACGTCCGACAAGGCGAAGGGCCTCGACCTGGGCGCCGATGACTACATCGCCAAGCCGTTCCATCCCGATGAGCTGGCAGCCCGCGTTCGCGCCGTTCTTCGCCGGGCGGCTGGCGTGGCACCGCAGCAGGGCATCGTTCGCTTCGACGACATCGAGATTGACCTCGAGCGGCGGATGGTCCACAAGGACGGGCAGCTGGTCCACCTGTCTCGAACCGAATGGCTCCTTCTCCAGCACCTGACGGCCAACGCCGGCAAAGTGGTCGTCCACAGCGAGCTGCTGACCAAGGTCTGGGGACCGGAGTACCGCGACGACGTTCAGTACCTGCGGGTCTGGATCAGCCGTGTCCGCCGCAAGCTCGGATCGGAGCCCGGCGACATGGGGCGCATCAAGACCTTCCAGGGCATCGGCTACCTGCTCGACGTGGAGCCGCCGACCGAGCCTGTCGCCGTGGTGCCAGCCGTTGCGGCGTCCGCCGCCGAAGAGCCGAAGACCTAGGCGGGGGATCGGCCGCGACCGACTGACCTCCGGCATCGACGTCGAAGCGCGGGTCACGGGCCTGAGCACTGTCAGGCTTCTGCAACAGCCCTTGCCCTCGCCGATGGGCGTCCGCAGCCGCTCGGCCGTCACGGTTAGGCCCAATCGCCCGGTCTTCCGGGCGGAAAATGGAAATGGACAGGATTGGTGGAGGTAGAAGTGAGCATCATTGCGTGGATCGTGCTTGGCGCGATTGCTGGTTGGCTGGCCGGCCTGCTGGTGAAGGGTGACGAGCGCCTCGGCGTTATCGGTCACATCCTTCTCGGAATTGCCGGTGCGCTGGTCGGCGGGTTCCTCGCGGGACTGCTGTTCGGCACGGACCCGATCAGCGGACCGTTCGACATCAGCTCGATCGTGACGGCCGTCATTGGCGCGATCATCCTCGTGGTCGGTTACGGCCTGTTGACGGGTCGCGGACGGGCCGGGACGGGTCCCGTCTGATCCGTCCGAATCGCTGAACAGCGAGACGCGCTCACCAATCCGGTGGGCGCGTTTCGTTTTGCCCAGGCTTCGATTCAGGCCCCCCGGCGCTGGCAGGTGAATGCAATACGCGACTGGGGGCGCGCCATTCAGCCGCAACTCCGCCCCTCGTACGGTGGGCACCCGGGCGCGCCGCGTCCGTGAGCGATCAAGGGAGGATCTGATGGACGACGCGAAGAGACTTCAGCGGGAGGCCGAGGAAACGGCCAAGGAAACCGCACGAAAGATGGACGGCACGACCGATCTCGACGACCAGGTGGCGAACCTGGGCGACGACGTCAGCAAGCATCTCGGAAACGCCGGAGACGCCGCTCGCGAGGCGGTGGATGACGTGGGCGACAACCTCAAGGAAGCTGGGCATGATGTCCGGCGCGGCGTCGAGAACGCTGTCGACGACGTGCAGGACGAGGCCGACAAGCTCGGCCGGGACGTCGAGCGCGAAGCCAATCGGACCCCGTAGGACGACCTCGACGCGGACGGCGGTTGGCAGGGGGGGACAGACCGCCGTCCGCACCGTCAACCGCGGGCGATCCTTCGGCCGAAGGGATCAGATCCAGCGACGGACCCGCGCCGCGATCAGGATCAGGGCGGACATGCCCGCCATCGCCCCCACGGCGACCCAGAAGTTGTTCGGATCGTCGAAGAAAGGCGGGCTGAAGTTCATGCCGAGCGTTCCGGCGACCACGATCGCGGGCAGGAGAACGGTGGACACGACGGTCAAGCGCTTCACAACATCGTTCGAGCGCTGAGCGACACGGCCCATGTAGATGTCAGATGAGCCGATGAGGAGCCCTCGGGTCCGCTCGACACCCTCGATCGTCCGCTCCAGGCGGTCCGCGAGGGCCGGCCACGACTTGCCCAGTTCGTCGTGGAGCTCGAAATCCGGTCTCGACAGCGGTCCCAGCGTCTCTCGCTGCGGCACGAGGATGCGACGGAGTTCCGCGGCCCGCCGACGAAGGCGAACCACGGCTCGCAGATAGTCATCTGGTTCGTTACCGCGCAGCGCAATCTCGTCCAGGTCGTCGATCTCCCGTTCGATCTCCTCGACCTGCCGGTCGAACTGGAGAAGCATGGTGTCAATCACGCCACCCAGGAACGTTGCGGTATCGAGCTGCCCAAGCCTCGTCACGTCGCTGACCTCGGCCGCGAACTCTTCGAGGAACGACGCGGGACCGTCATGGACCGTGATCACGGCATTCCGCATCGCGACGACATGAACCACAAACTGGTCTCCTCGCTCCTCTGGTCGTCCGACCGAGACAGCGGTGATCAAGACGGCCCGGTCGGAGCGCACGAGGCGCGGAACGTCGCCTCCCGTGGTCAGCGCGTGCGCAATGGCCTCTGGAAGGGGCATGGCCGATTCGAGCTGGGCGAGATCGGCGCTCTGCGGTTGCTCAACGTCGATCCACAGCAGGGTGCCGTCATGGAGCCTGGGGATGGCTTCATCGCCCAGGCGGATTGCGCGGTCGTCCCCCTTCGCGTCGTAGAGATGCGCGCGGATGGTCATGGGTTACGGCCGCACGGGGAAGCGAGGAACGCACATGGCCTCGATCCTGCAGTGAGGCTTGTGACGGCCGCGCACGCGCCGCGCGACGACCGCGTTACAAGCGGGTTGCGAAGTCGTTCACGAGGCGTCACGTCGAGGCCGTTCTGCCCCGCCCGGCGACGACTGAGGCATCTCGTCAGTGAGCGCCGAGGCCTTTCAGCCACAGGATGGCGAGGACGATGACGACGACCCCGCCGAGGTACAACGCGGCGCGGAGGCGGCTGAGCTGCGCGACGCGAGCGACCCGGTAGCCCACCGCGGCGATAAGCGCCAGCAGCAGGAGCTCGGCGGCAACGATCGCGGTATAGCCGTCGAGGATCAGCAACGGAACCAGCGCGATGGCCGTGACCGCCAACCCTCCAACGAGCTGGGCGCCGAGGAGATCCCTGGCCCGTGGTCGTCAGCTGGCCCTCACTGACCAGCCGTGACGACATCGTGAACGCGGCGAGATGGGCCACGATGAGACCGATGCCGGTCAACCCGACCACCTCGGCGGGGTGCTCGGCGACGGACTCAAGGCCCCGCGGGAGGGCCAGCATGACGGCCAACAGCGAAATGCTGATGTAGAGGGCCATCGTGACCCCCTCCTGCAGCCGGTCGACGTGGTGAGCCCGGTCCGTCTCATCCATCGCCGCGATTGTCAGCCGCCGGCGGTGGTCGTCTGCCGGCTCCGCGGGCGCGGCCGCGCCCTTCTCGAAGGTCAGGGCGCCGTCGCGGACGTCGATGCGGACCGTGTCGCCGCGGGTGTACTCCCCGGCCAGGACGGCCTTGGCCAGCGGGTTCTCGATCGAGCGCTGGATGGCGCGGCGCAGCGGCCGGGCGCCGTAGGTCGGGTCGTAGCCCTCGCGCGCGACGAAGGCGCGCGCGGCATCGGTCAGCTCCAGGTGCACGCCGGAGTCGGCCAGGCGAGCCTCGAGCCCGGCCAGCAGCAGGCCGACGATCTCCATCAGCTGGGCCTCGTCGAGCGGTCGGAAGACGATGATCTCGTCCACCCGGTTGAGGAACTCGGGTCGGAAGTGCTCGCGGAGCTGCAGCCGAACCGCTTCGGCGGCAGCGGTCGAAGGATCATCGCCGGCCTCGGCGGCCTCGACCAGGCCCGCGGAGCCGATGTTGCTGGTCATGATCACGACCGTGTTCTTGAAGTCCACCGTCCGCCCCTGGGAATCGGTCAGGCGCCCGTCGTCGAGCAGCTGGAGCAGGACGTTGAACACGTCCGGAGTGGGCCTTCTCGATCTCGTCGAAGAGGACGACCTGGTACGGGCGTCGCCGAACCGCCTCGGTCAGCTGGCCGCCCTCCTCGTAGCCGACGTAGCCCGGCGGCGCGCCGACCAGCCGCGACACGGCGAACTTCTCCATGTACTCGCTCATGTCGATCCGGACCAGGGCGTTCTCGTCGTCGAACAGGAACTCGGCCAGCGCCCGGGCCAGCTCGGTCTTCCCGACGCCGGTGGGGCCCAGGAAGATGAACGAGCCGATCGGCCGCTTGGGGTCCTTGAGCCCGGCCCGCGCCCGGCGGATGGCGTCGGACGACGGCGATGACCGCCTCGTCCTGGCCGATGAGCCGCTCGTGCAGCCGCTCCTCCATGTGGAGCAGCTTCTCGGTCTCGCCCTCCATCAGGCGGCTGACCGGGATGCCGGTCCAGCGGGTCACGACCTGCGGCGATGTCGTCGGCGTCGACCTCCTCCTTGACCAGGACCGATCCGGATGACTTCAGCTCGCGCAGCTGCTCCTCCCGCTCGGCGAGCTGCTTCTGGAGCTCCGCCTCGCGGCCGTACTTCAGCTCGGCCGCCTTCGCGTAGTCGGCGGCCCGCTCGGCCGCCTCGATCTCCGGGGCCAGCTTCTCGAGCTGCCTCGCGCGTCTCGCGGATGCCGGCCACGACCTCCTTCTCGCGCTCCCACTGCGGCCTTCATGGCGTCGCCGCGCTCGCGCAGGTCGGCCAGCTCCTTCTCGAGCGCCTCGAGCCGGCGTCTTGGAGGCCGCGTCCTTCTCCTTGCGCAGCGCCTCGCGCTCGATCTCGAGCTGCATCCGGCGCCGCTCCAGCTCGTCCAGCTCGGCCGGCATGGAGTCCATCTCCATCCGCAGCCGGCAGGCCGCCTCGTCCACCAGGTCGATGGCCTTGTCCGGCAGGAACCGCTCGGTGATGTACCGATTGGAGAGGACCGCGGCCGCCACCAGCGCCGAGTCGGTGATGCGGACCCCGTGGTGGACCTCGTATCGCTCGCGCAGGCCGCGGAGGATGCGAGATCGTGTCCTCGACCGATCGGCTGGTCGACGATGATCGGCTGGAAGCGCCGCTCGAGGGCGGCGTCCTTCTCGATGTTCTTGCGGTACTCGTCGAGCGTCGTGGCGCCGATGGCGTGCAGCTCGCCGCGGGCCAGCATCGGCTTCAGCATGTTGGCGGCGTCCATGGCGCCCTCGGCCGCCCCGGCGCCGACGACGGTGTGCAGCTCGTCGATGAACAGGATGATCTGGCCCTCGGCGGCGGTGACCTCCTTGAGGACCGCCTTCAGCCGCTCCTCGAACTCGCCGCGGTACTTGGCCCCGGCCACCATGGCGCCCAGGTCGAGGGCCACCACCCGCTTGTCCTTGAGCCCCTCGGGCACGTCGCCGCGCACGATCCGCTGGGCGAGCCCCTCGGCGATGGCCGTCTTGCCGACGCCCGGCTCGCCGATGAGGACCGGGTTGTTCTTCGTCCGCCGGCTCAGGACCTGGATGACCCGGCGGATCTCCTCGTCGCGGCCGATGACCGGGTCGAGCTTGCCCTTGCGTGCGGCATCGGTCAGGTCGCGGCCGTACTTCTCCAGGGCCTCGTAGGTCGCCTCGGGGTTCTCGCGACGTCACGCGCTGGCTCCCTCGGATCTGGTCAGGGCCTCGAGGACCGATTGTCTCACCGATGCCCGGCTGCCGTCAGCAGCCGGGTGGCGGGGCTCGGCGGCTCGCGTCGCGAGGATGGTGAGCAGCAGGTGTTCGGTCGAAACGTACTCGTCATGCATCCGCTCCGCCAGCGGGTGGGCGTCGGACAGGATGCGGCGGGCGTCCTCGGAGAGCGTGAGCTGCGTGCGCGCCGCTGACCTTCGGCAGCTTCGCCAGCTCGTCGCGGATCTGCTCGGCGAGCGCTCGCCGGGTCCTGGCCGATGCGCTCCAGGACGGCCGGGACGACGCCGTCGGGCTGCTCGACCAGGGCGTAGAGCAGGTGCAGCGCCTCGAGCTGGGCGTGGCCCTCGCCCTCGGCCAGCTGCTGGGCGGCGGTGATCGCCTCGGTCGCCTTCTGGGTGAATCGCTCGGTGCGCATCAGCTGTCGCTCCCGGGGATCCGGCTGGGGATGGGCCTCGGCGAAGGTGCTGAACTCTTCGCGCGCCGGCTCGTCGAGGTGGGGGAGGACCACTGGACGGTGACGTGGAGGTCGCCACGCTGGTCGGGATGCCCTCGCTTCGGCAGGCCGCGGCCGCGGATGCGTGATGACCTGCCCGTTCTGGGTGTTGGGTCGGATGCGGAGCTTGACCGGTCCGGTTGGGGTCGGGACCGGTACCTCGCCGCCGAGCAGCGCCTCGGACAGGGTGAGCCGGCAGCTCGGTGGCGAGGTCGGCCCCGTTTCGCGTGAAGCGGGGTCGGGCTTCACCTTCACGGTGAGGGTCACGCCCTGGTCGCGGAGGCGGATCTTCGCGCCGTCGGAAACGCCGGGCGGGATCTTCACCTGGAGCCGCCGGCCGTCGACCGCCACCGTCCGCTCGGTGCCCTTGGCCACCTCGGCCAGGGTCACCTCGACCGTGCCGTGGGCCTCGGTCCGGGGGACGGGTTGGGCGCCCTGCGCCGTCTGAAAGCCGCCAAGTCGCCGAAGACGGTCCCGAACGGGGAGCCGAAACGGGTCCCGGCGCCGGCTGCCGGACGCGCCGGCGCCCATCGGTCCGTCACCGAAGAAGACCCGGAAGAAGTCGCTGAAGCCGCCCAGGTCGTCCGCGTTGCCGGTCCGAACCGTCCAGCGCATGCCGCCCGGCGCGCCGCCGAAGGCGGACCAGTCGCCCGCCTGGTTCGGGTCGAAGCCGGCCTGCTCGTACGCCTGCCAGTTGGCCCCCAGCTCGTCGTAGCGCTTGCGCTTCTCCGGGTCGGAGAGGACGGCGTGCGCCTCGTTGACGTCCTTGAAGCGGCGTCTCGGCGTCGGCGTCGCCCGGGTTGTTGTCCGGGTGATGCTCGCGGGCGAGGCGGCGGAACGCCTTCTTGATCTCGGCCTGGGTCGCGGTTTTGGGGACGCCCAGGACCTCGTAGTAGTCGCGGTACTCCATGGGCGCCCCCGCCCCGCCGCCTACGCGCCCCCGGTGGGGGGCGTGGCGGGCGGCTGCTTGGCCGGCTTGACCGGCGAGCGCGGGACCGCGGCGATCGGGGCCCTTGGGACCCTTGCGCGGCCGGCGAGCCGGCTTGCGGCCGAGCGGCGTGATGGACCGCAGCGCTGTCTGCGCCGCCGGACGCGCCTCGTCGAGGAGGGCCGCGGCCAGGACCTGGTCCATGTGGTCGACCGGCACGATCGTCAGCTGCTTGCGGACGTCATCGGGCACGTCGACCAGGTCCTTCTCGTTGCGACCCGGGATGAGCACCGTCTCCACGCCCGCCAGGTGCGCCGCCAGCAGCTTGGCCTTCAGGCCGCCGATGGGCAGCACCCGGCCCCGGAGCGTGATCTCGCCGGTCATGGCGATGTCGCGCCGCACCGGTCGCCCGGTCAGCAGGCTGGCCATGGCGGTGGCCATCGTCACGCCGGCCGAGGGGCCGTCCTTGGGGGTGGCCCCGGCCGGGACGTGGACGTGGATGGTCTGCTTCTCGAAGATGGCCGGGTCCAGCCCCAGTGCTCGGCAGCGAGCGCGCAGGTATGACAGGCCGGCTCGCGCCGACTCCTGCATCACGCTCCCGAGCTGGCCGGTGAGGATGAAGTCATCCTTGCCGTCCATCTTGGTGGCCTCGACCTGGACGATGTCGCCGCCGGCATCGGACACGACCAGCCCGGTCACGATGCCGATCTGGTCCTCCTCCTCCAGCTGGCCGTAGTCGAACTTGGCCGGACCGATGTACTCCTCGAGGTCATCGGCGCGGACCTTGACCTTGGCTCGCGGGTGGCTCGCGACCTTGCGGGCCACTTTCCGCGAGATGGACGCGATCTCGCGCTCCATGTTCCGGACCCCGGCCTCCTTGGTGAAGGCCTGGATCATGCGGACCAGGGCCGGCTCCTCGAACGTCAGCTGCTTGGCGGTCAGGCCGTGGTTCTCGAGCTGCTTGGGGACGAGGAACTGCTGCGAGATCCGCAGCTTCTCGAGCTGGGTGTAGCCGGGGAGCTGGATGACCTCCATCCGGTCCCGGAGGGCCGGTGGAATGCTGTCGACCATGTTGGCGGTGGCGATGAACAGCACCTTGGACAGGTCGAACGGCACCTCCAGGTAGTTGTCCTGGAAGCTGAAGTTCTGCTCCGGGTCGAGCACCTCCAGCAGCGCCGAAGACGGGTCGCCGCGGAAGTCCATCCCCACCTTGTCGATCTCGTCGAGCATGAACACCGGGTTGTTGGTGCCGGCGGTCTTGATGGACTGGATGACCCGACCCGGCAGCGCACCGATGTACGTGCGCCGATGGCCGCGGATCTCGGCCTCGTCGTGGATGCCGCCCAGGCTCATGCGGACGAACTTCCGTCCCATGGCCCGCGCGATGGACTTGCCCAGGCTCGTCTTGCCGACGCCGGGAGGCCCAACGAAGAGCAGGATGGGGCTGCGGATCTTCTCGGCCAGCTTGCGCACGGCCATGTACTCGAGAATCCGCTCCTTGGGCTTCTCGAGGCCGTAGTGGTCCTCGTTGAGCACCTTCTCGGCGTCATTGAGGTCCAGGTTGTCGTCGGTGGTCGTCCCCCACGGCAGTGACACGAGGGTGTCGACGTAGTTGCGGACCACGCCCTGCTCCGGTGAGGCGCTGGGGATCCGACTCAGGCGGTCGACCTCCTTGAGGGTCTTCTCCTTGACCTCGTCGGGCATGGCCGACTCCTCGACCTTCTGGCGCAGCTCGTTGACCTCGCCGACGGCCGGGTCGTCCTCGCCCAGCTCCTTCTGGATGGCCTTCATCTGCTCGCGGAGGATGTACTCCCGCTGGTTGCGGTCCATCTCCGACTTGACCTCGCTCTGGATCCGACCCTTCATCTCGAGGATCTCGATCTGCTTGGCGAGAAACGCGCTGACCAGGCGGAGCCGATCGGCGACCGGGATGGTCTCCAGCAGCTCCTGGCGAAGCTCGGGCGACATCTCCGGCGAGTAGGCGGCCATGTCGGCCAGCAGCCCGCCATCGGTGATGTTGCGTGCGGCGACCGCCACTTCGGGCGGCACCGGCGCGCCGGACGTGACGTACTGCTCGATCTGCCCCTGGATGGAGGCCATCAGGGCCTCGATCTCGACGCTCGTCTCCTTCGTCGTCGTCGATGAGCTGGATGCGGGCCTCGAGGTGGGGATCAAGCTGGACCAGGTCAAGCAGCCGGATCCGGCGCTGGCCCTGGACGATGGCGCGGATCGTCCCGTTCTGGAGGCGGATGAGCTGGGCGATCTTGGCCAGCGTCCCGACGCTGTGCAGCTCGTCCACGCCGTTGACCTCTTCGGCGTCGCCGTCGCGCTGGGCGATGAGGGCCACCGGCGAGTTCGCGCGCACGGCGCGCTCGAGGGCCTTGACGCTGCGGTCGCGACCGACCTCGAGGGGCACGATCATCTCGGGAAAGATCACGGTCCCACGCAGCGCGACGAGCGGGAGGACCTGGATCTGGTCCACGCCTTCCTCGGCCGGGGGAGGGGTTTCAGGGGTTGGCTTGTCGGACACGGGGCTCACCTGCTGCTGGTCTTGGCGACGGCCTGGGGCTCGGGCTCGGTGGCGGGCTCGGGCTCCGGATCGCCCTGGACATAACGTTCGACATCTTCTTCATCGAACAGGTCGTAGACGCGGATCTTGCCGGTCGACTCGAGCTGCAGGATGACCTTGACGCCCGCCAGGTTGACCCCCTGGCGACGGGTCAGGAAACGGATGATACGCACCCGTTCAATATCGGCCTCCGAGTAGAGGCGGAGGTTGTTGCGCCGATGCGGGCAGACGAGGCCTTCCTCGTCGTAGATCCGCAGGGTGCGGGGATGCACCGCCGCCAGCTCGGCGGCGATGCTGATGATGTAGCGCGGCCGCTTTCGGTCGCGGATCCACGTCACGCGGTCGGGACCTTGATCTCGATCTGGCGCGGCTTGGACTCCTCGGCCTTGGGGATGGTGAGATGCAGGAGCCCGTTCTCGAACGTGGCCTCTGCCTCGTCGCCCACGACCCGGACCGGGAGCTGGATGCGGCGGTTGAACGAGCCAACGCGGCGCTCGCGGTAGACGTACTGGTCGCGGTCGACCTGCTCGTCCTCCTTCAGCTCGCCACTGATGACGAGGGTGCGGCCGGTCAGGGTGATGCTCACGTCGTCGGGCTTGACGCCGGGCAGGGAGACCGTCACCGCGACGGTGTCATCGGTCTGGTGGACGTCGACGAGCGGGGTCAGGGCCATGCCCTGGAAGAAGCGCCAGCTCATGGGGCTGGTGTACGTGTCGTCGAGGAAACGGTACGGATCGAATCGGGTCAAGTGGCCCATGGGTCAAACCTCCGGAATGTGTGTGCTCGTCGTATGCAGGCGGCCGATGGAGTGGCCGCCAAATGACCCTAAACCCTGACAATGGCGTTGTCAACTCTCATATCAACGGGAGTGACGAACAGCATCCTCCACCCGTGCGAGACGGGCGCTCGCGCGGCCGCGCTCCTGATCGCCCAGTGAGCGACCGCCGTAGCGGATGAGCTGGTAGGCGGCCGACAGCCGCGCCAGCGCGGGCCCGAGCGGCCCGTCGTGCGTCGCCGGCGTCAGACCCTGCCTGGGCCTGCGCGCGGACCCGGGCCACGTGGCTGCGCGGGGTCTCGGCCGGTTTCCGCGCCCAGCGGCCGTCGGCGGCGAGGGCATCGAGGGCGAGGAGGTAGGCCTCGACCGGGTCGTCACGATCGCGCGAGGCGGTCGGCGCGGGCCCGGGCTCGCGCGCGGGCCGCGGCGGGCGATCGAAGATGACGCGTCGCTCCTCGGCCACCCCGGCGGTCAACGCCGCCATCTCCTGGCGTTCGCGCCAGCGCGACCACACGTAGAGAGCCACGGCCAACAGCTCGAGCACGATGATCGTGCCCACCAGGACGTAGAAGATGATGCCCGGGAGCGGGCTCGTCGGCTGCCTGACCCCGACCTCGATCGTCGGCAGCCGGATCGTCCCCGCGCCGAAGCCCGGCCGGCAGGAAGCCCTGGGCCAGGTCGATGAGCAGGGCGGCCAGCAGGACCACCGGGGAGAGGAGCAGCACGATCAAGGCCCCGATCACCCGGATGGGGGCCAGGAGGGCGACCAGCGAGCGTCTCGAGCGGGACTCCCAGGACGAGCGCGGCCGGGATCCCGAGGACGGTGATGCCCAGGGCGACCGCCAGCGCGAACCCGAACCACGAGCCGCCGCCGTATCCGTCGCCGCGAACCGCCGCCAGGCGGGCCAGCCCGAGGGCCAGCACACCGGCGCCGATGAACACCAGGGAGCCGATGAACGCGACCGCGGTGAAGGCATCGAGCACGACCGGGCCTGCCGTCGCGGGCTGCGAGGGAGCCGATGAGCCACGCCACGGCCACGATCGGGAGGCCCCAGCGCATGAGCGCGTCCTGGACCTCCTCGTCCGCCTCGCGGGCGGCGTGCACGTGGCCCCGATAGACGGCAGCCGCGCCGATCCAGCCGCCCGGGTGGGCGGCCAGCGCGTCGGTGAAGCTGCCCTCGGCGAGCGCGATCCGGACCTCGGGCGCGAGCAGCCAGCACAGGGCGCCGGCTCCGACCGCGATGAACGGCAGGCCGAACGCCTCCCATGCCGGCGTCCGCCAGCGCTGGCGGCGGGCCCAGCGCATCCCGATGCCGGCGAGGATCGCGAACTCCAGCGGACCGATGATCGGCACGTCGCCGAACAGGGCCTGCACCGCTGCCGCGACGACGGCCAGCAGCCCGCCCTCGGCCAGGCATTGGGTGATGGGCAGCAGGCGCGAAGGGCGCGCGGGACGGGGCGCGGCCGCTGGCTTCCGCTCCGGTCTCGTCGCCGAGCGGGACCGGCTCAGGCGGAAAGTGCGACCACATCCGCCGTCTCCCAGTCCGGTGTCAGGGTCATGGCCCGAGCCGCGATTCCCGCCCGCCGGGTCGCGGCCACCGCCAACTCGGTCGGCCGCGGGATCGGTGCCGAGGATGAGCACGTCGACCCCGAAGCCGGCGGCGGCCAGCCGCCGCAGCACACGGCGCACCTCGTCCGGCGGGCGCGCGGTCAGCAGGATCAGGCTCGCGCCGGGCGGGACGCGGCGCGCGAGCCAGGTCAGCAGCCCGGCCAGCGATCCGGAGCTGATCGGTCCCAGTCGGGCGAGGAGGTCGGTGATGCGCGCCAGCTGGCCGACGCCCGCCCGGGCCGGCACGTACGCGACCCGCTGGGCCGTGCCCGAGAAACCGGCCGCGGCCAGGCCGACGGCCGCCCCGCCGTGCAGCGCGCTGCGGGCCAGCGAGGCCGCGGCCACGCACAGTCCCTCGAAGGCGTCGTGATCCCACGCCATCTCCCACGCGGGGCCGGAGACGGTCTGGACGTCCAGGACGAGCACGACCTGGTGGGAACGTGCCGGCTCCCATCGGCGGCTCACCGGCCGCCCGAGGCGGGCGGTGGCCCGCCAGTGGATCCGGCGCAGCGGGTCACCCGGCTGGAACGGCCGGACGCCGCCGAAGAGTGCCGGGTCGTGGACCAGGCTCTGGCGGGCCCGACGCTCCCCGATCGGGGCCCGCGCGCGCCCTGCCTCCCGCACCGGCAGGGTCCGCGGCGCGACCACCAGCCGTGCCGGCAGCGGGCGCTCCTCGGTCACGGCGTGGCGGCCGACGAGGTCTCGGACGTGGAGCCGGACCGGCCCGAATTCGAAGACGCCCCGTTGCGTGGCCTCGAGGTGGTAGTGGCGGATGACGCGCTCGTACCAGCCGAGGGCCCAGGTGTTGCGCAGGCTCCGCCGGCCGACCGTCACGTCATCGAGCTCGAGCGCCTTGCGCTCGCGGACGGTGATCCCATCGGTCACGAGATCGTCCGCCGCCATCCACGGCAGCGGCAGCGCCTTGCGGTTCCAGACCGCCACGTCGAGGTCCACCGTGTCGCCGGTGACCGCCCGATCCGTCCCGAGCCGCCGGTCATAGGCAAGGTCGGCAAGGCCGTACCGGGTCCACAGCCGGGTCGTGGCCCCGTAGGCAAAGGTCGCCACCGCCAGCAGGAAGAGTCCCGGCACGCCGGCGACGACGCCGACCAGCCCCATCCCGAGTGCGAGGGCCGTCCAGCCGGTCATTCGGCGAGCGGGACCGGCACCTCGTCGAGCACCGCGTCCACGACGCTCTCCGCGGTCGCGCCGCGGAGCTCGCGGTCGAGGTCGAGCAGGATCCGATGGTCGAGCACCGCGTGGGCGACCGCTCGCACGTCATCGGGCAGCGTGTAGTCGCGCCCCTCGATCGCCGCCCACGCCTGGGCAGCGCGGTACAGCGCCACGCTGCTCCGCGGTGATGCGCCGAGCCGGATGTCCGCGTGCTCCCGCGTGGCCCGCACCAGGCTGACGAGGTAGGCCTCGACCTCGTCCGCGACCCGGATCTGTCGCACCGACTCCCGGAGCGCGATGACCGTCTCGGCGGTGGACGACCGCGCCCACGTGGTCGAGCGGCTCGGCGTCGGCCTGGTGGCGGCGGGCGATCGCGTGCTCCGAGGCCGCGCTCGGATAGCCCATCGCGATCCGGAGCAGGAAGCGGTCGAGCTGGGCTTCCGGGCAGGGCGAAGGTGCCCTCCAGCTCGATGGGGTTCTGCGTCGCCAGCACGATGAACGGGTCGGGCAGGGGCCGGGTCACCCCGTCGACCGACACCTGCCGCTCCTGCATGGCCTCCAGCAGCGCGGCCTGGGTCCGGGGGGTGGCGCGGTTGATCTCGTCCACCAGCACCACCTGGCTGAAGATCGGCCCGGGCACGAACCGGAAACCGTTCCCCTCCAGGATGCTGCTGCCGGTCACGTCGCCGGGCAGGAGGTCGGGGGTTCCCTGGACCCGGCCGAACGACAGACCGATGGCGCGCGCCACGGCGCGCGCGAGCAGCGTCTTCCCGACGCCGGGCACGTCCTCGATGAGGGCATGGCCGTCGGCGAGGAGGGCAACGGCCATGAGGCGGAGCGGCTGATCGGCGCCGACCACTGCCTTCGACACCGCCTCGCCGAGCTCGGCGGCGAAGCGGGCAGCCGGTCCGCTGGTGGCGGCCGGTCCGCTGGTGGCGGCCGGGACCTCGGCCGTCATCGGTCTAGTCGCCGATCAGGAGCCGCCGCAGCTCCGGCTCACGCTCGGCCGAGGTGATGGCCAGCATCCGATCCCCGTCCACCAGGCGGGTCTCCGGCCGGGCCGGCACGGCACGCGAGCCGCGCAGGATGACCGCGATCGAGGTGCCCTCCGGCAGCGGCAGATCCTTCAGCTCGCGGCCGACGACCGGGGACTCGGGGGTCAGCACGGCCTCGACGATCTCGAGCCCGCCGCCCTCCAGCTCGGCGAGATGGAGCAGGTCGTGGATCGGGATCTCGTGCTCGATGACGCCGAGGATGGTTCGGGTCGGGCTGACGGTGTCGTCGATGGCGAGCTGGCGGAAGAGCGCCTCGTTCTTCGGGTTGTTGACCCGGGCGATGGCCCGCGGCACGTTGAAGTGCATCTTCGCTACCTGGCACGCGACGAGGTTGTCCTCGTCGTCCCCGGTGACGGCGGCCACCACGTCCGCGCGCCCCATGCCCGCCTGCTCCTGGTAACGGCCCTCACATCCGTCATTAGGGACGACGATGCTCCCCAGTTCATCGGCGATCTGGCGGGCGCGGCCGGCGTCCTTCTCGATCATCACCACTTCGTGGCCGGCCTGGAGCAGCTCGCGGGTCAGGTAATAGCCGACGTTGCCACCGCCGATGACGACCACGTACACCGTTCAGTCCTCCTCGGCCGCCGCCGCGGCGGCCTGGCTGCCCGGGGGCGGGGCGCCGCGCATCGGTTCAGCGGTCGGCTCCTCGACCATGCCGTTCGTGGCTGCAGCCCCCTCGACCGCGGCCTGCACCAGGGCATCCGACAGGATGTTGGTGCGGCAGATCGTCTCGAGGCCAAGAGTCCGATAGGCGCTCGCCCGGAGCGGGTCGTTGATCTTCGCGATGACCCGCGGCACGCCGAACACGTGCTTCGCCAGCTGGGCGGCCATGACGTTGCGGTTATCCCCCTCGGTGAGGGCCATGACCACCTCGGCCATCTGGGCGTCGGCGGAGCGGAGGACGTCCTCGTCGGAGCCGTTGCCCCGGATCGTGATCCCGCTGTAGTCCGCCGGCAGCTTCTCGAACGCGCGCGGGTTGAGGTCGATGACGGTGACGTGGTCACCGCGCTTGTCGAGCTGCATCGCCGTGGCAGCGCCCACCCGCCCGCAGCCGATGATGATGACTCTCATGGCGACAGTGCCAGCTCCTCGGTACGCGCCCGCAGGCACCACACCGGCGCCTTCGAGTTCCGCATGACATAGGGGACCGTCCGGCCCGCATCCCAGCTGCCGCCGAACCGACGCTTATAGCGTAGTCCCATGACGATGAGATCGGCGTTCGAGGCCACCGCCTCGTCGACGATGGCCGGCCCCGCGGCGCGGGCCTGGATCATGCCCACCCGGTTCGGGACACGCTGCGCGTCAAGGAACTCCGCGGCGCGGCCCAGGATCTCATCGGCGAAGGCGGTCGCGTTCGCGTCCTCGGTGTCCAGCGTCCGTTCGAAGCCAACCTCGATGACGTGGACGAGCACGACCTCAGTCGATTCCTTGCTGCGGTCCGCGCCCGCGTCGGCCAGGAGCAGGGCGGTGAGCCGCAATGCGTCGTCATCGGCATCGGCGCCCGCAAGTGGCACGAGGATGCGGCGGTACGGCAGCAGGGTCGTGGTCCGAGTCCGATGGGCGGCGGCGGAACATGCGGCCGATATCCTAGCCCTCTGTCGGTGCCGTCCGGCGGTCAGGGCGCCGGTACGACGAGGTCACCGGCGACGATGAACTCGTCGCTGACCGTGTCGTCGGCCCGGGCCGGGAGCGGTCCCATTCGGCAGCGCCAGGCGGTCGATGGTCGCGCAGTCGGCCGGGAACGTCGGACCGGGTCGGTCGACGCCCGCCACGGGCCGCGTCTCCCGGGCGAGCACCTGCAGCTCGCCGTCCACCAGGCTTGCGCTCTGGATGGCGAGCCCCCATCCGCCGTCGGCCCGTCGGCCGAGGTAGACGCAGATGACCCCGGTCGTGGACCAGTCCAGGTCGGACGGCAGTGCTGTCGCGAGCGCGTTCGCCGACTCCGGATCGAACGCCGCCAGGATCGCGGCGGCCTCGCGCTCGACGGGCTCGGCCCCGGGCAGCCGGGCGACCGTGACCGATCCGCTCGGCGGGCCGCCGCTCTGGTCGGCTGTCGTCTGAGCGGAGGGCGACGTCGCGCTGGCTTCGCCTGAGCCCGGCTGGCAGGCGGCGCCGGTCGCCACAGCCAGCCCGACCGACAGGGCGACCGCGCTCCATCGGGCGGCCGGGCTCCGCGGCCGAGCGTTACCGACCGTGGCTGAGTCGCTCCGCCAGCCAGGTCGGCAGGTGCGCCTCGCGCATGAGCGCCTGCGTCCGCTCGATGTCGTACGGCACCCGTCGGAACTCGAGGATCTCGGCATCGAGGTCGACGACGAGATAGGCGCTCGCCGGATCGCCGTCCCGAGGCTGACCCACGCTCCCGGGATTCAGCATCAACCGACCAGCCGGGGAGCGCCGACGGAGCCCCGGGCGCACCAATCGTCTCGCGCAACCCGTCATCGGTCTGCGCGTACAGCATCGGGAAATGGGTGTGGCCGAACAGGCAGATCCGCGTCTCGAACGCGTCGAGGTTGGCGGCCGCGACCGCCGCGGAGGTGACGTACTCCCAGATCGGATCTCGCGGCGAGCCGTGCACGGCCGTCAGATCGCCCGCCACGCGCCGCTCGGGGAGGGCGGCCAGGTAGTCCCGTGACTCCGCCGTCAGGACCTCGGCGGTCCAGCGGATTGCCGCCGCGGCAGCGTCGTTGAACCACGCCATCTCGACCAGCCCGACCGCCGCGCCATCGTGGTTGCCCATCACCGCGCGCGCATCCCGCTCCCGGAGCCGCCCGATGACCTCGTTCGGCTGGGGGCCGTAGCCCACGATGTCGCCGCAGGCCCACAGCTCGTCGACGGGTGGCGAGGCTCGCCAGGTCGTCGAGGACGGCGTCCAGGGCGACGAGGTTGGCGTGGATGTCCGACAGGACGGCGAGGCGCATCGGCCGGCGAGTGTAACGAGAAATGCTCCCTCGGCGCCTTTCGGTCTTCCCGGACACGGGCGGTTTCGCGGCCGGCTCTCGCATCGGCCCCGCGCCGTCCCCGGTTACCCATACTCGGCACCGCGGAAGCAGGACCGCCAGTGTCCTCCGGCCGAGTGTTGCGGACAAGTCAAAATATCCACAAATCGCGCGCGCGAGAGCCCGACCTGTGGATAACTCGCGCGGCTATACTCGCCTTCGATGGCGCCTCACCCCTTCGGGGCGAGTACGATCGGGTATCGGTGGCGGTTCTGCTGAACGACAGTTCGCCGCCGCGTTTCGCTCACGACAGCGAAGCCGAATTGGCCCGGGTTCTCGACTTCTACCAGGTAGCGTGGCGCTATGAACCGGACGTCTTCCCCCTCACCTGGAGCCCCTCGGGGGCGGTGGTCGAGTCGTTCGCGCCCGACTTCTACCTCCCCGAGCTGGGTCTCTACGTGGAGCTGACGACGCTTGCGCCAGGCCCTGGTGCGCAAGAAGAACCGCAAGCTGCGCCTGCTGCGCCAGCTGTATCCCGAGGTGCGGATCAAGCTGCTCTACATGCGGGACTTCACGGCCCTGATGGTGAAATACGGTCGGGTCGACTTCCTGATCGACATGAGCGGGACGAACGGCAACGGCGCGAACGGCAACGGCGCGAACGGCAACGGCGCGAACGGCCACGGCGCGACTCCGCGCCGCGCACACGGCTCGGCCGCCGGCGGCACCGGCCGATGAGCGGAACCACGATGGCCACGATCCATGCCGACGTCGAGCAGATCCTCCTCACCGAGGAGCAGATCCAGGCGCGGGTCAGGGAGCTGGGTCTCGAGCTGACCGCCGACTATGCGGGCCGCGACCCGGTGCTCATCAGCGTCCTGAAGGGCTCGATCGTGTTCCTGGCCGACCTCGTGCGCGGCATGGAGCTCTCGCTCTCGATCGACATCATGGAGGTCAGCTCCTACGGGGCGGCCACCGAGAGCAGCGGCCAGGTCCGCATCCTCAAGGACCTGTCGAACCCGATCGAGGGCCGCCACGTGATCGTGGTGGAGGACATCATCGACACCGGGTTGACGCTGAACTACCTGCTCCGCTACCTGCGCGAGAAGGGACCCGCCTCGCTGACGATCTGCTGCCTCCTCGACAAGCCCGCGCGGCGCTTGACGGAGATCGACATCGACTACGTCGGCTTCACGATCCCCGATCGGTTCGTCGTCGGTTACGGGCTGGACTACGGGGAGCGCTACCGGAACCTGCCCTACGTCGGAGTCCTCCGCCCATCGGTCTACGGACTCGACAACCCCGAGGGTTGACCGATGGACGACCTCGGTCGGCCGCGGCGGTTTCGGATCCCCGTCCTTCTCGGCAGCGTGCTCATGGTCGGGGCCGCGTTCCTGCCGTGGTGGCGGGTCGGAGGGGAGCGGGTGAGTGGCGTCGAGCTTCCCGCCTTCGGCGGGATCGGCCTTGACGGGCCGGGCGTCGTCATCTTCGGGGCGGCCATCGTGACCCTCGCCCTGCTCGACATCGGCTATGCCCGGGGACGCTGGGGCTTCGCCCTCGACGTGCCCGGGGCGTATCTCCTGCTCGGCCTGGCCGCCGCCGCCGCCCTCGTGTGGCGTGGGTGGGAGCTGTGGTCGGTCGCCTACCTGCCGCTGCCGCAGACCTCGCCGGGGCTCATCGTGGCCATCGTCGGCGTCGGGCTGCTGCTCTACGGGGCCGGCACCGGGGTGGGAACCCGCCGCCCGCTCTAGGGCGCCGGCAGCAGCCCCGGGCTGAGGACGATCCAGCCCACGACGACCGCCACGAGCACCGCGCCCAGCAACAGCATGGGACGGAGGTCCGGTCGGTATGGCGGCTTCGACATCGGTCCCGTTGCCTCAGCCGCCCTCCGGGCGGCTCAGATCTCGCCCAGGTACGCCTGTCGGACCTGCTGGTTGGCGGCCAGGTTCGCCGCCGTGTCGGCGAGGATGATCTGCCCGGTCTGGAGGACGTACCCGCGGCCGGCCAGGTTGAGCGCCATCTGCGCGTTCTGCTCCACCAGCAGCACGGTGTTGCCCTGGGCGTTGATGTCGCGAATGATCTCGAAGATCTGCTCGGTCAGGATCGGCGACAGCCCCATCGACGGCTCGTCCAGGAGCAGGACCGATCGGCTTGGCCATCAGCGCCCGACCGATGGCCAGCATCTGCTGTTCGCCGCCCGACAGCGTCCCGGCCTTCTGGCTCCGGCGCTCGGCCAGGCGGGGGAAGAGGGCATAGACCTTGTCCACGTCCTCGGTGACCGACCCCTTCCGGCTGAACGCCCCCATCAGCAGGTTCTCGTAGACGCTCATCCGCGCGAACACGCCGCGGCCCTCGGGGGCCTGCGCGATGCCCAGCGCCACGATCTCGTGCGGCTTGCGGGTGTGGATGTCCTCGCCCTTGAACCGGACCGCGCCCTCGCGAGCCCGGGCGATGCCGCTGATCGTCCGCAGCGTGGTGGACTTGCCGGCGCCGTTCGAGCCGATGAGGGTCACGATCTCGCCTTCGTCGACGGTCAGCGAGACGCCCTTGAGGGCGTGGATGTTGCCGTAGTAGGTGTGGACGTCCTCGAGCTCGAGCAGATGGGTCATCAGGCGGTTGCCTGCTTGCCGAGGTAGGCCTCGATGACCCGCGGGTTGGCCCGGATCTCGGCCGGCGTCCCCTCCGCGATCTTCTCGCCGTAGTCCAGGACCGTGATCCGCTCACTGACGCCCATGACGACCTTCATGTCGTGCTCGATGAGGAGGATCGTCAGGTTGAGGTCGCGCTGCAGCCGGGCAATGAACTCGGTCATCTGGCGGGTCTCGCCGGGGTTCATCCCGGCGGTCGGCTCGTCGAGGAGGAGAAGCACCGGATCGGAGGCCAGGGCGCGCGCCACTTCGAGCCGGCGCTGGTCGCCATACGGCAGGTTCTTGGCCAGCTCGTCCGCCACCCGTCGCCGCAGGCCGACCAGCTCGAGCATCTCGAACGACTTCTTCTCGATGGCGGCCTCTTCGCGCCGGATGCCGGGGAGCCGAAAGACGGACGCGAACCACGCCCCATGGCTCCTGACGTGCTGGCCGACCGAGACGTTGGCCAGGACGGTCATGTCCTTGAACAGGCGAATGTTCTGGTAGGTCCGAGCTACGCCCAGCTGGGCGACCGCGTGCGGCGGCATGTCGGTGATGTCCTCACCGTCGAGATTGATCGAGCCGGAGGTGGGGTGGTACACGCCGCTCAGCTGGTTGAAAAACGTGGTCTTGCCCGCGCCATTGGGGCCGATGATCGACACGATCGAGTGGCGCGGGATGTCGAACGTGATGTCGCGGTTGGCGACCAGGCCCTTCGAAGGTCTTCGTGACCTCGGTCGCCTGGAGCAGCGTGTCCGAGCCGTTTGTGGCGCTGGTCATGCCTGACTCGGCGCGGCGGTGGCCGCGGCCTCCGTGTTCTCGGGGTTGACTTCCTCGTCGCCCTTCCCCTTCGTGCAGCTCGCGGCGGCGAGCCTTGTCCGGCAACAGACCCTCGGGCCGCAACAGCATCATGGCGACCAGGACCGCCCCGTAGACCAGGAGCTTGAACTCGGCAAACTCGCGGAGCAGCTCGGGAAGCCCGACCAGGGCCAGGGCACCGAGGATGACGCCCGGAATGCTTCCCATCCCGCCGACGATGACGACCGCGAGAGCCGTGATCGAGACGAAGATATTGAACGCGCCGGGGAAGACAGACTCGAGATGGGTGACGTACACCGCCCCACCGATGCAGCCAACCGACGCGCCCAGGGCAAAGGCCAGGAGCTTGTAGTTGACGATGTTCACGCCGGTCGCCTGTGCGACATCCTCGTCCTCGCGCATCGCGTTCCACGCGCGGCCGGTCCGTGAGAACTTCAGCCGCCAGGTGAAGAACGCGGCCAGGGCGCAGAAGGCGACGAGCGGGTAATACGTCGCGGCCGGCCCGCTGACCTCACCGATGATCGGGAGGGTGTACGAGCCGGTGGTGCCGATCATGGGCGGGATGCCGAGGATGCCCTGCACGCCACCGAACCACGGTCGGAGGGCCTCGGACAGGAACAGCAGGCGGGCAATTTCACCGAAGCCAAGAGTCACGATGGCCAGGTAGTCGCCGCGCAGCCGGAGGACCGGCGCGCCGATGAAGAGGCCGACGACAGCGGCCCCGACCACCACGATCGGCAGCGCCACCCAGAAGTTGAGCCCCAGGCCGAGCGAGGATGTCGGCGAGGTGAGCAAGCGCTGTGAAGTAGGCCCCCACGGCGTAGAACGCGACGTACCCGAGGTCCAGCAGGCCGGCGAAGCCGACGACGATGTTCAGGCCCAGACCCAGGAGGACGTACAGGCCGACCAGCACGAGCACCTGGCTCAGGAAGGAGCCGGCGATGACCGGCAGGGTGTAGAGGATGCGCGATGAGGACGAGGGCCGCGACCCACCCGACGAGCCGGCGCGGACCCGGATCGGCGGCGGCCAGCCGGCGTCGCGTCGTCGCGCGGAGCGGCGGTCCAGCCGGCCGCGATGCCGGCGCCGATGAGGAACGTCACCAGCGTGGCCGGGACGGTGAGGCCATGGTCGGCGTAGATCCAGCGCGCGAGGTCGATGAGCCCGAAGTCCAGCAGGCGCGGTCGGAGGAACGGCTCGATCATGCTCATGAGAACGACGGCGCCGACACCGGCGACCAGCGGCCGCAGGATCCGGCCAGGGAGGACGCGGCTGCCTGCCCCGATCAGACCGAGCCCGGTCGCGACCGCCACGTTGACGACCGCACCGGGCAGCGGGTCGAGTCCGAACGCGATGAACGAGAGCAGCGCCGGCGTGATTCGCAGCAGGACGTCTCGAATTCCGGGCGACAGGGCCGAGGCGACGAGGAAGCCAATCCGCGAACAGGACGCCTGCCGCGAGGCCGGCCACCAGCCCGGAGAAGAACCTGCCGCGAGCTGCCGGTCACCTTCCCACCGATCCAGTACCCGACCAGGAGCGGGGGGGCGAACAGCATCAGCCGGCCCAGGGTCAGATAGCCGGTGACGACCTCGCGGTCCACGAACGCCTCGACGAGCCCGACCGCGGCACAGGTAGAGCATCGCGACGCCGGCGGTCAGGCCGGCCGTCAGGGCTCGACGCAGAGTTGCCCGGTCCACCATCTACTTGCCCTCCGGTCGGCCGAGGATGCCATACGGCCGGAAGATGAGGACCAGGACGAGGACGGTGAACGCGACGACGTCCTTGATCTGGTTGGGCGTCGGCACGCCGAACCCGCTCAGGAGCAGCGTGGGCGCCACCGATTCGAGGACGCCGAGAGTCAGGCCGCCGAGCATTGCGCCGACGATGTTCCCGATCCCGCCCAGGACGGCCGCCGTAAAGGCCTTGATGCCGGGCAGGAAGCCCATGATCCAGTGGACCTGGTAGAAGGCGATCCCGTACAGGACACCGGCGGCTCCAGCCAGGATGCCGCCGGTCGCGAAGGTGATCACGATCGTGCGGTCGACGTCGATGCCCATCAGGGCCGCGGTGTCCTTGTTCTCGCTCACCGCCCGCATCGCGCGCCCGGTCTTCGTCCGGTTCACGAACCAGACCAGGAACGCCATCAGCACGATGGCCGCCACGATCACCACCGCCTGGGTCTTGAGGAACGGGAATGCCGATGATATTGATCGTGCCCTCGAGGGCATCGATCCGCGGCCAGGCCTTGACCTGCTCGCCGTACAGGCCCCGGACGCTGTTGCTGATGAACAGCGATGCGCCGATCGCGGTGATGAGCGGGACGAGACGGGGGGCGCGCCGGAGCGGTCGATACGCGATCCGCTCGAGCAGGACCGCGACGATCATCGAGCTCATGGTGGCGACGAGGAGGACGAGGGCGTAGCCGATGATCGGGTTCGAGTTCAGGAAGCCGGCCTGGGCGAGTGCGTCGGCCACGAAGAAGGAGGTCATGGCCCCGAACATGAACACGTCGCCGTGGGCGAAGTTGATCATGAGCAGGACGCCGTAGACCAGCGTGTACCCGAGCGCGATGAGGGCGTAGACGCTTCCCTGCGCGACGCCAAAGATGACCAGCGAGCGCCAGTCCTCCATGGCCAGATGGGTCGACTGGAGGGTCAGCCAACTGCCGACGACGACGAACAGCACGATGCCGCCGCCGAGGATCCAAAGGAGAACGTCGACCAGCTCGATCCGAGCGAGGCGTCTCACCAGTTTCTCTCTCCGGGCAGGGGACAGGGCGATGGGCTGGCGGGGCCGGAAAGCCAGCGATGCCGCGGACTATACAGAGGGCGGGTGAGCCGTTGTCGGCCCACCCGCCCCGTAGCGTTGGTTCGCTACCCCGTCGGTTACTCCGGCCGGGTGGTGAACACGTTGACGAACTCTCCGTCCTCGAGCTGCGCGATCGCGACGAACGGCGACCCACAGTCGTTGAACTCATCGCAGGTGAGGGTGCCCGTCAGTCCGTCGTAGTCGGTCAGGCCGGCCACGTAGGCGCGGATCGCCTTCCTTGCTGATGAAGGTCGTGCCCGCTTCGTCGGTCCCGACGGTCGCGAACTCGATGGCATCCATGAGGATGTTGTACGAGTCGTAACCGTGCGCGTGGTACGGAGCGGTCGGCGGAGTGCCGGCGATCGCCTCGTAGGCCGGGATGAACTCATCGGTGTACCGGGTCCCGAAGTTCAGGTCCGGTCCGGAGAAGTACATGCCCACGGCCTCGGCGGTGTCGCCGGCCACGTCGATGAAGCCCTGGTCCTTGACGCCATCAGCGCCGATCAGGGTCGTGTCGGCAAGAGCCGGGATCTCCTGGCTCTGGTTGGCGATGGCCGGGCCCTCCGGGTCGAAGACCGGGAAGAACAGAACATCAGGAGCTGCACCGGCATTCGCGGTCGAGATCGTCGTGAGGAGCTGACGGAAGTCCGTGTCTCCCACGTTGATCGCGTCCTGCGAAACGGTTTCGCCGCCACAGATGGCGTTGAACTCGTCAACAAACACCTGCTGCAGCTGCTCAGCGTATGGGCTGCCATCGTGGATGGTGGCCGCGGTCGTCGCGCTCAAGCTCGTCGCACGCAAACTGTGCGACGGCTGCGCCCTGGACCTTGTCGTTGTACGCCACGCGGAAGTAGCTCGTTCCGGCGTACTGCTCGTGATCCGGGTTGGTCAGTCCTGGCGCGGTGTTCGACGGCGAGATCATGATCAGGCCCGCTTCCTCGAGCACCGGCATGGCCGGGATCGCGGTTCGCGAGCAGGTCGTGCCGATGACGCCGAGAACGGCGCTGTTGGCCACGATCGCCTCAGCGGCCGTCTGGCCGGTGGCGGCATCGCCACAGCCCGCGTCCTCGTGGAGGACTTCCACGTCGCGACCCATGACCTGGCCGCGCTCTTCCTGGGCGACCTGGATACCGACGTTGCTGTCGATGCCGAGCACGGACGTGTCACCCGTGATCGAGAGGGCGCTGGCGATGGTCAATGGCTCGCCCGCGGGAACCTCGAAGCAACCTGTCTCCAGGGCTTCGCAGACCGCGGCGGGCTCTTCCGCGCCCGTCTCACTGGGGGCTGCGCTTCCGCTCGGAGCGGCACTTCCGCTCGGCTGACACGCGGCCAGAATCAGCGCCAGCACAACAAGGCCAGCACTGTATTTGAGAAACTTCTCCATCCAATCCTCCTCCGACTGATTCCGGGAACAGCGCAGCGCTACACCCGGGATAGTGTGGCGGGCATCATACGGGCGCCTTTCAGGGCGCGCAAGGTGACGACCCGTCACTCTGAGATACGCCCGCGCTCGGTCGACGGGTTCAGTCGGCAGCGCTCGGGCAGTCGTCCGGGGATCGCGACGCCGGCATGGTATGCTGGGTTCCTCCGGCCTCCCACGTGGAGATCACCGATCCCGCCGCCGCCGCGGAAACCTTCATCGGTTCGCGAAGCGACGGGTGCTGCCGGACCCGCGCCGACCAGGCTCCAACGGGAGTCGTGTCAGAGCGCGAAGGCAGCCGGAATCCCGCGTGGTGCCACATCCATCACACACAAGGAGAAATGCTCTCGTGAGCAAGAACGTGGCCGTCTTCGTTGACGTTGCCAACCTCTACTACGCCGCCCGCGGCCAGGACGTGGACGTCGATTACGTGGCGCTGCTGAAGCACGCCACCAAGGGGCGCGACCTCATTCGCGCCTATGCCTATTCGGGCCTCGATCCCGAGAACGAAAACCAGAAGAAGTTCCTGGACTTCCTCAGCAAGAACGGGTACCGGGTCGTCGCCAAGGACATCCGGAAGTTCGGCGACGGCCGGGTCAAGGCCAACCTCGACATCGAGCTCGTCGTCGACCTCTTCCGATTGGCGGAGCGCATGGACGTCGCCGTCATCGTCTCGGGCGACGGCGACTTCGCGCCGGCCATCCGTGCCCTCCAGGACGAGGGCGTCCGGTGCGAGGTCATCAGCTTCCGGCCGAATACGAGCTCGGACCTGTTCGCCGTCGCCGACGAGTTCCACGACGTCATGAAGATCAGCGCCATCGGTCGCCAGAAGGACGCCAAGGGCGTCGGCGCGCCCGAGATGCCAGCCAAGGAAGTCAATCCCGACGTCGGCTTCCGCGAGGCCTCACCATCGGTCGCCGCCGCGGCCATCGCTGCGATCCGAACCAACGGCGACGAGCCGTCCAGCCGCGGCCGCGGTCGCGGTACCGGGCGTCGCGCGGACAGCACGGGACGCGGATCGCGCGGACGGACCCGAACGACTGCCGAGGAACCGACGGCGGTCGTCGAGCCGACGACGACCGGCGAGCAGCGCGCGAGCCGACGCGGACGACGACGCCGCAGGGACCGGTCGCCGCCGCCGCCGACGGGGTGGGCGTGGCCGCGGACGTCGTGGCCGGGGCGGCGCGAGCGAGGACACGGTCGAAGTCGCGGCCGGTGTCGAGCCGGCCGAGATCCAGTGGGACGAGGTCGACAGCCTCGACCAGCTCGACGGCGGCAACGGTGATATCGGTCAGAGCCTTGACCGAGAGGTCGGGTTCGAAGAAGCCGATGCAGCGACCCTGGCCGAGCTCGGCTTGAGCGAGCAGCCAGCGGCTCCGCCGACCGATGCGACGGTGCCGGAGACCCCGACGGCCGCGAAGCCGCGTGCTCGTGCTCGGAGCTCCTCGGCGAAAACGACGACCAAGTCGGCCGCTGGCGCGAAGACCGCCGCCAGCAAGCCGAAGGCCCCGAAGGCCGCCTCGACCCGGTGCGACGAAGTCGCACGCAGGCGCTGCGTCCGCAGCGGATTCGGAACCGGCCGCCCCGAAGCCTCGTGCACGAGCCCCGCGGAGTACGAAGAAGCCCTCCGCCGGCGACCCGTCGGCGGCGGACGCCGCGGCGTCAGCCGATCAGGGAATCTGGCAGCGCTTTACCTCGGGACGCAGCACCAGCAAGAAGACCAACCCCGAGCCACCATCCGAGGCGTAGGCCTCAGAGGCTCAGCTCTCGGATTCGACCTCGGCCGCCAGCGGAGCGTCGGTGCCGCCACCGTTGCCATTCGTCGACGGGACGTTGACCGGGATCCACTCGCCCGCCGCCTCCGCGGCATCCCGGGCACGGGACGCGAGCTCCTCGCGGGTCTGAGCGCCCGGCTTGGGGGCCGTCAACAGGGCGACCACGACTCCGGTCGCCGCGCCGATGATGATCCCGACCAGGAACGCTCCCCAATGCCGCTCGCTTCGTGGACGGAGCCCCAGCTCGGCCGCCGCATCCTCGATCAGCTGGCGACTGGCGGGGACGGCCGCACCGGCAGCCCCGAGTGCCACCGTCCGCCGGCTCCACAACCGGCGAAGGTTCGGTCGGAGCTCCTGGCGCCACATCTTCCGTGTCCATTTGCCGATCTCACGACCCTGGCGCTCCAGGGCCTTGGCCGCGTCTCGGCGTACGGGCTGCGTCTCGCGCCACGCTGCGGTGGCACGCTCGGCCGCCTCTTCGGCTGCCTGCGCGATGGCGTCGGCGACGGCCTGCGCCCGCGAATCCAAATCGGTTTCGGTAATCTCGATGGTCTTGCCCATTTCCGCCCTCTGGGTACGTGGTATTGACCCCAGTATGCCACTGACCGGTGGCGAACGCCCCTGACCCATCTGGCGCCCTGGGGGCCGTCGATCCGCACGGCGAAGCCGGTTGCCAACCGGCCGCCCAGGTCGCGCCCGGGCGGCCCGCCAGGGCAGGACGGCGCATTCTGCACGGTCTCGTTAACCGCCGGCTTACCCCGCCTATACTCGAAACGGTGAGTACCGAGGCCGCCGCGCGAGGCTTTCTGACCATCGGTCAACCGGTCGCCGAGCGCCTGGCACACCGGATGCTGACCGAGGGCTCCGGCCCGGCAACGATCCTCGTCCACGGCCCGTCGGGTGCCGGGAAGGGTGTCTTCGTCGATGACCTGCTGGCCACCGCCCTGTGCGAGGCCGCCAATCCCGCAGACCGACCATGCAACGGGTGCCCGGGGTGCCGCCAGGCCCGCGCTCGGACCCACCCGGACCTCGTGATCGCCTCGCCCTCCCGGTGGCGGGATGACCGCGGCAGCGGCGAGAGCATCGTCGCCGTGGCACGACGCTGGCTCACCGAGGTGTCCGGCGCCCCGATCGTGGCCCGCTGGCGCGTCATCGTCATCGAGCAGGCCGATACCGCCACAGAGCAGGTCCAGAACGCGCTGCTGAAGGCGCTCGAGGAGCCCAATGGCCGGCAGCTCTTCGTCCTCGTGGCCGACGATGCACGGCGTCTCCTGCCGACGATCCGTTCGCGCGCTCGGCCGATCCGCCTCGGTCGGGTGCCGCGGGCCGAGCTGGCGGCATGGATCGCTCGCGCGGACGCAGGTCACCGACGAGCAGGCCACGGCCCTGGCGCGCCTGGCCGACGGGCGCGCGGGCAGGGCGCTGGCACTCGTGGACCGGCCCGACCTCGTCGAGTGGCGTCGACGCGTCGCGCAGGAGCTGACCGCCCTCCTCGACCGCGGCCGTGCCGAGCGGATGGCCGCCGTCAGGGAGCTCCTCGACGAGGCGTCGCGCCTGTCGCCTGCCGCCTCCCCGGCGGCGGACGGAGAAGCAACCGAGCCGGCGACGCGGACCCCGACCGACGGTCCTTCGCGCGGCGGCGATGGCCATCCTCGACGCCTGGCTTGACCTTGCCCGGGATCTGGCGCTGGCGGCCGCCGGATCGGCTGACCTTGCCGCATCCACGGAGCTCGTTCCCGGCCTCGCCGACGCAGCCCGTCGCGTGCCCGCGCGTCGCTGGGCCGAGACGACTCGGGCTCTCGAGCGGATCCGCGACGCACTCGAGGAGAACGTGAGCCCCCGGCTGGCCTTCGAGACGGCCATGCTGGCGTGGCCCGAGACCGCCGCCTCGGTGAGCCTCCGCCGAGCGTCTGACCGCCCGCGTCCGGGGACGCGTCCAGGGCGTCGGCTATCGATGGTGGGCCGTGAGCGCCGCGACCCAGCTCGGCCTCGTCGGCTGGGTGCGCAACGCCGATGACGAGCGGGCCGTCGACGTCGTCGCGGAGGGTCCCCCTGCTGCGCTCGACACCTTCGAGGCACAGCTCGGAAGCGGGCCCAGCGCCGCGCTGGTGGATCGGGTCGAGGTCAGCCGCGGCCCGGCGAGCGGCGGGTTGAGCCGCTTCGAGATCCGCCGATGAACTGGCGCGCCCTCGGCTGTGCCCTGCTGGCCGCCGCCATCTTCATCGGGCTCGGCGTCCTCGCCCTCAACCTGGCCATCGGTCGCCTCGGTTGCCCGCCCACGCTGGTGTGGGACGGGCGTGCCTATGTCGCCGTCGGGGCCCCGACCGAGGATCCGGTGGTCGGCGACGGCGATCCCGTGCTGCTCGGAACCACCCTCGTGGGCGCCCTGTCGCGGGAGGTGTACGGCCCGGAGGGCAGCTCCCCACGCGACCGACCGACGGAGCTCGCCCTGGCCTGTGGCGACGAGACCTTCCAGACCTACGCGTTCAGCGAGGTCCTGCCCGACGCCGGCCAGCCCCTCACCCTGACCCGGTGGCCAGGCGGTCGGCAGCCGCCTGGGCGTATCGGTCGGTCATGCCCGACACGTAGTCCGCGACCTGAACCACGAGCTCGGCGCCCGTGTCGCGGTAGGTCGACGGGATCTCCTCGGGGTGGGCCAGGTGGTGGTCCATGAGACCGCGGAGGAGACCGATGGCGACCTGCTGCGGGGCGGCCTGATCCGGCCGGAGGTAGACGCGCTCGAACATGAAGTCGCGCAGCTCGTGCATGAGCCCGAGCGTCTCGGCGTCCATTCCGACCGTGCCCGCCGCGCAGGCTCTCGTCGATCACCGCCGTGATGAGCTCGCCAATCCACCGACGCCCCGGCAGGCCGAGCCGTTCAAGGAGATGGGGTGGAAAGTCGGATTCGGAAAGGACACCCGCGCGCAGGGCATCGAGTGCGTCGTGGGTGAGGTACGCGATCCGGTCGGCATAGCGCACGCACATGGCCTCGGGGGTCGTCGGCGGTGGGGTGATCTTCCAGGTGTGGGCCCGAATGCCGTCTCGCACCTCCCAGGTCAGGTTGAGATCCTCGAGCACCTCGTAGACCCGGACGCTCTGGGCGGCGTGGTGCCATCCGTCGGGCGGGAAGTAGGGCGAGAGCGCCTCCTCGCCGGTGTGCCCGAACGGGCGTGTGCCCGACGTCGTGGCCGAGCGCGATCGCCTCCGCCAGGGCCTCGTTGAGCGCCAGCGCGGCGGCCAGTGACCGAGCGATCTGCGCGACCTGGAGGGTGTGGGTCAGACGGGTGACGAAGTGGTCGCCCTCGGGGTTGAGGAAGACCTGGGTCTTGTGCTTCAGGCGCCGAAATGCCTTCGAATGGATGATCCGGTCCCGATCGCGCTCGAACGCGGTACGGAACGGATCTGGCTCCTCCTCGCGAATCCGACCGCGCGATGACGCGGAATGGGTCGCCACCGGCGACAGTTGCGCCGCCTCCTCGGCTTCGCGGACTCGCCGGTCACGCCGCCTGAGCTCTCCCACCTACCGATCATGGCGGATGCGGACCGGTGCCTGCCTCGGTCGGGGGGCCTGACGGTCCCTTCGTACTGGGCATACCGGGTAGGGTGTGAGCGACGCGAGATGCGGGTACGGTGCTCACCTCGCCCTTTCCGTGCCAGGAGGTCGCCCACGAGCATGCCGATGATGTCAGGCCGGGTCCGACGCGTACTCGTCGGCCTCATGACGGCGGTGGTCGTCGTCGGCCTGGCACCCGCCGCTCCCGTCCAGGGAAGCCGAGCCGGTCAAGGTCCGCGCCTCCGAGACCACGCATGCCGTCGACCGGAGCCACGAATTTCCCCTGGCGGCAGGGACGACCCACATCGCCATTCGGTGGTCCGGTCACCCGACCGCCACCGTCTTCGCGGCGCTCACTCGGGATGGGTCGACCTACGACGAGCCGATCGAGGTCGAGATCGACGAGGTCGGCGCCGCCCGGGATGACGGCGTGACCTACGGCGCCCTGATGAGCGTCGGGGGGATGCGCGCCGTGCGGGTGACCGCGGACCGGCCGCTCGCCGATGTCACGGTGCTGTCACTGGATGCGGCCGCAGACGTTCCGGTAACCGCTCGGGTTGGGGGCCGAGGCCGCGGGCGTGAGCGGCATTCCCCCCGTGATTCCGCGTGCCGGCTGGGGAGCGGACGAGACGATTCGGTTCGACCCGTGGGGCGAGGAGCGCTGGCTGAGCCAGTACTTCCCGCTCCAAAAGCTCATCGTCCATCACACCGCCGGCGCGAACGGGGATCCGAACCCGGCAGCCACGGTGCGGGCCATCTACTACTACCACGCCGTCACCCAGGACTGGGGTGACATCGGCTACAACTACCTCATCGACGCCGCCGGCCGCATCTACGAAGGCCGCCATTCGCGCGAGTATTGGAACGGCGCATCGCCCACCTCCGACGATGGGGCTGGCCTCGTCATCGCCGGTGGCCACGCCCTGTACCACAACGCCGGCACGATGGGCATCGCGCTGCTGGGCACGTTCACGTCGGCCGCCGCCCACCCCGGCCGCCCGTCCGTCGCTCGTCAGCCTGCTGACCTGGGCGGCGGGGACGCACGGCCTCGACCCACTGGGCAGCTCGCACCTACGTCAACCCGGTCAGCGGCGTGACCCGCTACGTGCCGAACATCGCCGGCCATCGAGACTACAACCAGACCGGCTGCCCGGGCGCGGCGCTGTACGCCCTGCTGCCGTCCATCCGGCGTGCGGTTAGCGCCGCGGTCAACTCCTGGCCCGGCCAGGAATTCAACCCCCCGAGATCGCTGTCGTTCTCGGCCGGCACCCACGTCGGATACCGCTTCAACTCGGCGGGCACCGTCACGGCCTCGCTGCCATTCACCCTCGGCGCTGCCGTCATCGGCGCCGACGAACCAGAGCGCGACGGTGCCGAACCACAGCGGGACCTGGTACTTCGTCACGGCCGGCGTGTGGGCCGGCTACTGGCTTGCCGCCGGAGCCGGGGTGGTGGTTGGGCCGGCTCCGCCATCGGTGGCGGCCGAGTCGTATCGGCCCTGGCGACCGCTGACCCTCGCCCCCGGGACGTACACCGGCTACCGGTTCGACACCTACGGCAACGTCATCGGCTCGACCGTGGCGAGCCTGGGCGCCCCGGCGATGGTCCCGACAACCGAGAAGAGCACGATCCCGAACCTGCCCGGGAACTGGTTCTACGTCACCGCCGGCACATGGTCGGGGTACTGGATCGCGGAGCAGCCGGGCACGACCCTGGGCACCTTGCCGATGGCGGGATTCCACTCGTCGCTCACCGCCGGCATCGCGCCACTGTCCGTCGCCTTCACGGACACGTCGATCACGTATGGGCCAGCGAGCTGGAAGTGGGACTTCGACTCCAATGGGACGGTCGACTCGACCCTCCAGTCCCCGACCTTTACCTACCCGGCCGCCGGCACGTACTCGGTGACGATGACCGTGACGGACCTTATCGGCACCGATACCGAAACGATGACGAACATCACGGTCCGGGACTCGCAGCCCGGCACGTACGTTCCCCTGCCTCCGACGCGGGTGCTGGATTCCCGGATCGGCACCGGGCTTGCCGGCGCGTTTGCGGCCAACGTGCCGCGAACGTTCCAGGTGGCCGGGGTCGGCGGCGTACCCGCCGGCGCGGTGGCCGTCACCGGCACGCTGACCGTTACGAACCAGAGCGGCGCAGGGTTTGTCTATCTCGGACCCGACCCGGCACCATATCCGGCCAGCTCGACCGTGAACTTCCCGGCTGGTGATTCGCGGGCGACCGGCGTGACGATGGCGCTCAGCCCGGGCGGAACCCTTTCCGCCACACTCGGAGGCGGCCGCGACAACCCACCTCGTCTTCGACGTGACCGGCTACTTCGTGGCCGGTGCTTCGGGTGCCACGTACGTTCCCGAACCACCCAGCCGCCTCCTCGACACCCGGTTCGGCACCGGCCTTGCCGGGGCGTTTGCAGCCGGGGCGCCGCGCACGTTCCAGGTGGCCGGGCTCGGGGGCGTGCCGACCGGCGCGCTGGCCGTCACGGGCACCCTGACTGTCACGAACCAGAGCGGAGGCGGGTATTTCTTCCTCGGTCCCGACCCGGTCGCTGCTCCAACCAGCTCGACCGCTGAACTTCCCGGCTGGTGACGTGCGGGCCACCGGGGTGACGGTGGCGCTCGCGCCGGACGGCACCTTGAGCGCGACCCTGGCGGGCGCGAGTCAGGCGCACCTCGTCTTCGACGTGACCGGCTACTTCGTGCCTGGCGCTTCAGGTGCCACCTACGTTCCCGCATCGCCCAGCCGTCTGCTCGATACCCGGTTCGGCACCGGGCTTGCCGGGACCTTCGCGGCCAACGCGCCGCGCACGTTCCAGGTGGCCGGACTCGGAGGCGTGCCAACCGGCGCGGTGGCCGTCAGCGGCACCCTGACCGTCACGAACCAGAGCTGGGGCTGGGTACTTCTTCCTCGGTCCCAACGCGGTTGCTGCTCCAACCAGCTCGACGCTGAACTTCCCGGCCGGGGACGCGCGGGCCACCGGGGTGACCGTGGCGCTCGGTCCGGGCGGCACATTGAGCGCGACGTACGTCTCGGCCGGCGGCGCCAGCACCCACCTGGTCTTCGACGTGACCGGCTACTTCGTCATGGCAGGGCCTTGACCGGCGCGGGCATTGGCGGGCCAGGCGTGGCGCGCCGGACAGGATTCGAACCTGCGACCTTTGGCTCCGGAGGCCAACGCTCTATCCACTGAGCTACCGGCGCGGGCTGCCGAGTGTAGCCTGACCGATCCACAAAGCGAAGGCCCCTCCGAAGAGGGGCCTTCATTGCTGCCGGATTCGCTAATCGCGGGGGCATCTGTCACGCGCGGTTTCCCGCACTACCCTTACCCAAACCTACCCATGACCCTGCGACCAGTGGTGAATCGCTGTGCGAACAGCGAACAGATGATATCCGACGCCCCTGGTCGGGTCAATGCTTTGGAATGAAGAATCCTTTACTTTTCGGAGCGGATTTTCGTACTCGGGCGCCGCGTCAGGAGGGCGTACTTTCCGCCTCGGCGACATCGATGTTGCGAATGACCACCGGGTCGACCGGGACGCCGGAGATGCCGCTCACCTCGACCTGGCCGATGGCGTCGACCACCTCCTGGCCCTCCGTCACCACCCCAAAGATCGTGTACGTCCGCTGAAGCTGGCTGTCGAGATCGGTCAGGCAGATGAAGAACTGGCTCCCGTTGCTGTTCGCCATCCCGGAGTTCGCCATGGCCACCGTGTACGGGTCGTAGTTCAGCCCCTCGGGCGGGACCTCGATCGCGAAGCCATAGCCCGGTCCGCCCGAGCCCAGTCCCTCGAAGTCGGCCTGGTTTTCCTTGGTGTTCGGGTCACCCGCCTGGACGACGAACCCGGCGAGCACGCGATGGAACGTGACGTCCTCGTAGAAGCCGCACCTGGCGAGGGCCACGAAGTTGGCGGTCGCGATCGGCGCCGCCGATGGATTCAGCGTGATCGTGAAGACCCCGAGGCTGGTGTCGACGGTCGCGGTGGTCACGCCCGCCAGGATGGCCTCGGCCTCGGTCGCGGTGGGCGCCGCGATTGGGCACTCCGCCGGCGGCGCACCGAGCGGGCCGTTACCCTCGCAGGCAGCGACCAGGACGAGCAGGGCCGCCATGACGGCGCGCATTCGGCGCCCGCCGGCGCTCATCGGTCTCCTCAAAGGTCGAACTGGCGCCGCGCGTAGGAGACGGGCATCGTCCCGCCGAAGAGCAGAGTGTCGTGGAACTGCTTCAGGCTGAAGGCCGAACCCTGCCGCGCCTCCACGTCCCGGCGGAGGGCCTCGATCATGTGTCGACCGTAGAGGTACGACAGCTGGTAGGTCGGCGTGCTCGTGTAGCGCTTGACCTCGGCCAGCGCGGCGGGCCGCTCGAAGCCGGTTTCGTCCACCAGCCGGTCGACGGCTTCCTCGAAACCGATCTCGCCCCGGTGCAGGCGGACATCAAGCACGATCCGGGTCGCGCGCCAGATGACATCGGTCAGCTGGATGTACCGATTGGTGGGCGTGTTTTCGAAACCAGCCTCTTTCATCATCCGCTCGGTGTAGAAGGCCCACCCCTCGGTGAACTCGGGTGAGGTCGAGAACAGGCGGGCCAGGCTGGGGTTGGTGACGGCAGCCGCGAGCTGGTGGTGGTGGCCGGGATACGCCTCGTGGACCGAGGTGTTCGAGATCGACGCGTAGTTGTGCTCGCGCATCATCTCCGGCGTCTCGGGCGGCGTGACGATGTATGTCCCCTGCGCGTTGTCATCGAAGCGCGCCGGGTCGAAGTAGGCCGCGAACGGGACGAGGTGGCGGATGAAGCTCGGCGTCTCGATGACGACGAGGATGTCGTTCGGGGGCAGCGTCGCCAGGTCATGGTCGACGACGAACTGGCGGGCGCGGTCCATCGACCGGCGGTACTCGTCGAGCGCGGCCTCGAAGGACGGCGGGTAGTCGTTCTTCACCAGGTCCGCGACCGCCTCGCGCGAGATCGTGGAGTCGATCTCGGCGCACACCGCGTTCCGCTGCTCGTGGGCCTGCGCCAGCATCTCCTCGCCCACGGCCAGGATCTCGTCGCCACTGGCTTCGAGGGCCCGGAGACGGACCATCTCCTCGAAGCGCTCGGGGCCGGCGAGCCATTCGGCGTCGGAGCGGGGGAGGACGTCGTCGCGCAGCCACGCCTGGTGCTCGTCGAGCGCGGCGTTCGTCCCGGCGATGGCCTGCTCGAGGCGGCCCGTGGTGGCTGCGGGCACGTCCTGGCCGCGTGCCGCGTCGAGGATCGTGTCCAGGAACTCGGGGAGCGTGTCGCCCGACTGGAGGTCGATCTCGGTCCACAGCCGAACCGGGTGCTCCACCCGCTCACGGGTCTGGGCAAGGTACCGGGGAGCGGCCTCGAGCCGGGCGGCGATGCTCTCGACCCGCTCCGCGAGCGGCGCGAAGTCGCGCGTGAACAGAGGAAAGAGGGCCCCGCCGATCGCTTCGGCCCCATCCGAGCGACCCTCCCACGAGCGTCGCTCGGTGAGCTCGAACAGGTTCAGTCGTCCTTCATGGAGGACGAGGTCGCGATCCAGGGCCCGGTTCGGGGACAGGTCCGCCGGGTTGAACGTTTCCATGGCGGCCATCGCGGCCCGGGTGAAGGCAACGTCCTGCGTCGATGCCGTCCCGACCGCCGTGCGACAGGCGATGGTCGTGCTCATGGATGCCAAGGTAGGTGGCCCACTCCGGCTGCAGCTCGAGCCGGTCGCGGAACCAGCGCTCGATGACCTCGTCGAAGCGGGTGTCCTCGATCGGTCAGGATGGCGTCGGGCTGCGCAATCGTCGTCATCGGCGTACCTCGGCGGGCGGTCAGGGAGCCTGGGAACGGGCGAGGAAGCCTAGCACCCACGCCCGATAGTCAGCGGCGCAGGCCTCGTAGAGCTTGCTATGGCCCGCTCCGGCGCATGTCTGCAGCTCCGCCTGGACGCCGCCGTCGGTGGCTTCCGCCAGCAGCCGAGCGCCGCTGCCCGGCTCGATGGCCGGGTCATCGGATGCCTCGAGGATGAGGACCGGAACCGAACCGATGTCGTCGATGTTGACGGCCGGGTCGGCGGCGGTGACGTCGACGCCGGTGCGAAAGAGGGCGCCCAGCATCACCGCCCAGGACGCGGGGAGGGCCAGCGGATAGCCCTGTGCCGCTATCTCCCGTTCGGTCGCACCGGCCGCTCCAGCCGGGGCCGAGTCCAGCACGAGCGCCTGCACCGGCAGGCCGTTCGCCACCGCGGCCGTGGCGGTCATCGCACCCATCGAGGTGCCGAGCACGCCGATCCAGCTTGGAGAGTGCGTCTGCTGGAGCCAGCCGACGACCGCCTCGAGGTCGAGCCGTTCTTCGACCCCGACCGTCGTCTCGGTGCCGAAACTCTGTCCGTGGTTGCGCTGGTCGAACAGGACGAGGTTGTAGTCGTCGTGAAGGACCGCCGCGATCGGGAGCATGGCGTTCTTGTTGCTGCCGTGCCCGTGCAGGACGACCACCGTCGGTCCGGTGGGACCAATTGGCGTCGCGGCGGGGATGTACCACCCGGCCAGGCGGATGCCGTCGGCAGACATGAGGTCCGTGCCCGCGGGCTGCCCGATCGACCCGCAGTTGTCGCGGTCCGCCTCGGTGGCGAGGCTGGCATCGGATGCGAGGTCGTAGTTGATGGCCTCGTAGGCCCAGCCGAGATCCGAGGGCAGGCGGCAGGTACGGCTTCGCTCGGGATGGACCAGCTCGTCTGATCCGGTGAACGCGGCGTACGCGAGGTAGGCCAGGAGGCCGATGAACAGGGCGGACAGGAAGAACGTGGCCCAGCCCACCATCCGAGCCCGCCGAGCTTCCCGAGCATCGACGGGCATCTGAAATGCCATTCCGCGGGCGAGTATAGGGCGGGTGGTGAACAGGACCACCAGTCCCATACAATGCCGCGGCCCCGCGGAGGACCACCCGATGACCAGCAGTGCCGGCAGCAAGCCGGGCAGTCGAACGCACTCGCTCTCCCCCGAGCACCTCGGCGACGTCTGGGCCGGCGCCGCGCTTGCGATCGTCGTCCTGGGCGTCGCGATGTTCATCGCGGCCGTCGGGGATCGTGGTCTTGGGGCTCACCGCATCGGCCGGATATGACCCGGCTAACCCTCCCCCGAACGCCGCCACGCTGGGGACCTGGCAGATCATTGGCGGCTTCGCGCTGTTCGCCGTGGGATTGGCGCTGGCTGGTGGTGGCCTCGCGCTGCTGACCGGGAGCCTCCGCCTCCGGGTGCCGACCGCCGCGCTCGCCCTCGTGACGGCGCTGGTGGCCATCGGCGGGGCAGTGGCCATCGTCGTCCGCGGCCCCTCGGACCTGATCCTGGCCCTGACCCTGCTCGGACTCGCCCTGGCACTGGGCATCGCGGGGTTGCTCCTGCTCAGACCCCGCCCCTGAGTCGGGGCCGATGGACGCCCCACCGCACCGCCTGCTGACCGCCTCGCGCCTGCTCTTCGTCCTGTCGGGGATCCTCATCGGTGGGGGCCTCGTCTGCATCGTTGGGGGGGTCATCGGCGCGACCGAGATCGCCGACCGCCTCCTGGCCCGACTGCTGGCTGAAATCGACCCCGACACCCTGGCCACGCTGCCGCCCGACTTCCTGACACCGGCCACCATTCAGCGGGCAGCCGCGGCCCTTGGGGTTGGGCTGGTCCTCCTCGGTGCGGGCCAGCTCGCGACCGCCGTCGGGCTTCGGCGAGGGCAGCGCTGGTCGTATGCGGCGGCGGTGATCGGGGGCCTCTTCGTGGCGTTCACCTGCGGGGCGACCGCGATGTTCATGCTCGTCGCGATCCCGGCCCAGCCCCAGGCAGCGCTCCCGCTCGTCGTCGGGGCAGGGCTCATCGGGGCGGTGGCCGCCCTGTATGCCGTCATTGCGGCGCTGACCGCTACCGGCCGCCGCGCGCTCGAGGCGTCAGTGGCCTGACCGGGTATATACTCCGCCCCCGCCGCCGCGGGCCCGTGGTGTAGCGGCCCAACATGCCAGCCTGTCACGCTGGAGATCGCCGGTTCGAATCCGGTCGGGCCCGCCAAACCACGCCCGAACCTCCTCCGGCAGTGCCAACGCAACCCATGCTCGGCATGGTTGAGCGAACTCCGAGGTGACCGTCCACCATGCGCTTTGAGCAATCCGTCGACATCGACGCCCGGCAGCAGCGTGTGTGGGACGTGCTCAGCGACCTCGAAGCGTGGCCGGAACGGATCGAGACGGTCGACGTCGTCGAGCTGCTGACGCCCGCTCCTGTGGGTGAAGGCAGCCGCGTGCGTCTCGAACAACCCAGGCTGCCAGACGGCATATGGGAGATCACCGTCTGGGATGCGCCGTCCTACTTCGAGTTCCGCCAACAGTCCGGCGGCGTCACCAACGTCGCGGGCCATCGTGTCGAGGCGCTGGAGGAAGGTCGCTCCCGCCTGACCCTGACACTGGAGATGCGAGGCGTGCTGGTCCCGATCGTGGCTCTGTTCTGGAAGGGCCTGACCAACCGCTACATGACCATCGAGGCTCAGGGCATCAAGCGCGCCGCCGAGTCAGCTTGAGACGGGTTGACAACCCTTCGCTAGTGTCCGGGGCTGACGGCGACTGAGACCGTTCTCGACGCTCAGCGGCCGCGGATGAGGTCGTCCGCCTTGGGTCCTTCGAGCATGTTGTCCCGACCCTGGCTCCGCTCCACGATGACCCGCACGACCTCGTCGAGGTCATCGGTCACCACGGCGAGGTCCAGGTCGTTCGCGCTGACCTTGCCCTCCTTCAGCACCGTGGCCCGCATCCAGGTCATCAGCCCCCGCCAGTAGTCGCGTCCGACGAGCACGACCGGAAAGTGCTCGATCTTGCCGGTCTGGATCAGGGTCAGGGCCTCGAACAGCTCGTCCATCGTCCCCATCCCGCCCGGGAAGATGACGAACGCCTCCGCGTACTTCACGAACATCGTCTTGCGGACGAAGAAGTAGCGGAACTCGATCCGCAGGTCGACGTACGGATTGACGTCCTGCTCGAAGGGGAGCTCGATGTTGCAGCCGATGGACAGGCCGCCCGCATCGCGGGCGCCGCGGTTGGCCGCTTCCATGATTCCCGGTCCGCCGCCGGTGATGATCGCGAAGCCCTCCCCGACGAGGCGCGCCGCAAGGCGCCGGGCGAGGCGGTACTGCGGATGGCTGCGACGGACCCGTGCCGAGCCGAACACGCTGACCGCGGGACCGACGTTCGCCAGCGCGTCGAAGCCTTCGACGAACTCGCCCAGGATCCGGAGCGCGCGCCACGTGTCGGTCCCCTGGAAGTCCGCGGGGGCCCGCCGCTGGAGAAGCTTCTGGTCCTCCGTCGGGCGGTTTGCCGGACCCCTGGTGACGACCGGCCCGCTCCGCCGCGGCTTGTCATCGGTCGCCATTTGTCACCTCATTGCAATCCAATCGTCCTCCCGGCGCGTGCCGCGGGCGCAAGGTGAACATGGTAGGGTCCCCGGGACGTCGTGGTCGCGCGGTGCCCTCCGGGTACCCGATGTGAGCCGGCAGCGGCGAGCCGGATCCCGTCAAACTGTGCCCGAGGATTCTATTGCCGGACTCTTTCCGACGTGGTGCCGTCCACGTGCTTGTCATTGCGCTCCTGGTGGCCGCACTGGCCCCCCAGGCGGTCGCCGCCACTCCGAGAACCGCGGCCACCGAACGACTGCTGGCCGCCGTGGAAGCCTCGCCCGCAGTCCGCCTTCGTCGTTCGTGGCTCGACATCCCAGCGGAGCCTCGTCGCCCTCACCGCGGCCAACGCTCCCGCCGTCCCGACCGGGACCGAGCAGTTCCACCGCGGCGGTCTTGCCACTCCCCCCAGCGTGACAATGTCGCCCACCATCGAGCGGATACCGGCGCCATCCGTTCCGCGGCCTGCCGGTCCGGCCACGATCACCGGCACGGCGAGCTGGTACTGCTGCACGATGAACTGGGGCGACGCCGCGGTCGTCGCCCTGCCGGTCGCGCTCGGCGGTCACTACTACCCGCCGCCCGGCGGCGGCACGGTGGTCGTCTGCGCTGAGCGGTGCGCGACGCTTCCCGATCGGCGACGCCTGCGCGCTGCCACTGGGGCGAGGCCGGCCAGAAGGTGGTCGACCTGTCACCGGCCGCCTGGGAAGCCATCTCCGACACGGACCGATACGTCTATGGGGTCGTCACCGTCACCCTGTATCTGAATTAGCATCGGTCCATGCTCCAGCCCCTGGGGGTCGGCCACGTCGTGCTCAAGGTGCGCGATCTCGACCGCTCGCTCGCGTTCTATCGCGACCTGCTCGGCTTCCGCGTCTCCGGGGAGCTGAGCAACGTCATGGTGTTCCTGACCGCCACCGGCGAGAACCACCATGACCTCGGCCTCGTCCGGGTGGGCGACCAGGCCCCGTCGCCGGTGCCCATGGCCGTCGGCCTCTACCACGTCGCCATCCAGCTGTCCGACATGGACGCCGTCCGCGATGCCCATCGGCTCCTGTCCGAGCACGGGCTGCTGCGCGGCGCCTCGGACCATGGGGTGAGCAAGAGCCTCTACACCGTCGACCCCGACGGCAACGAAATCGAGCTCTACTGCGATGCGCCCCGGGACGAGTGGGAGGGCCGCGTGGCCGAGGTCATGACCGTCAAGCCACTCCGCCTGGATTGACCGACCAACGGACATCCCGCGCCTCGCCGGCGACGCCGCTGGCCGTGGGTGGCGCTGGGACTCGTCGCGGTCGTGGGGTTCCTCGCCGCATGGCCGCCGAGCCGGGTGACCTTCCAGACCCTGGCGCTGATCCCGTCGCTGGTGGAGGTCGGGCCGCAGCCGTTGGCCCTCGCACCGGAGCCGAGGCAGCGGACCGTCTTCTACGAGGCGCCCGACGGTGCGTCGCTTCCCGCTGACCTGTGGCTTCCGGCCTCGGCGTCCGCGGAGGCCCCGGTGGGGGCGATCGTCTTCGTGTCGGGCATCAACGACCAGGGCCGGGCCCATCCCGCCCTCCGACGGATCGCGGGCGCCATCGCCCGGACGGGAGCGGCGGTCTACGTCCCCGAGCTGCCCGTGTTCTTCGATACCAAGGTCGACGGATCCGAGGTCGGACGGATCGTGGCCGCGTTCGAGGCGCTCTCGCGCCGGCCGGAGGTGGATCCGGAGCGGATCGGGATCATGGGGGTCTCGGTCGGCGGCAGCCTGTCGCTCATCGCGGCCGCTGATCCGGCCATCGCGGACCGCGTGGCATGGGTTGGTTCGTTCGGCGCGTACTCGGACCTCGGCGAGCTCATTCCGAGCGTGGTGAGCCACCAGTACCGGATCGACGGCGCGCTGCACGACTGGATGCCCGCCCTCCTCGTGCGCCAGATGGTCTTCGGCCTGGTCACCGCCCAGGTGACCGACGGTCAGGACCACGGGTACCTGTATGGGGCCTACGACGAACTGAACAACGAGGGCATCCATCCCCTGCCCAAGGCTGACATCCCGCTGCGCACCGACATCGGCCGCGCCGTCGAGGCCCTCGTCCTCGCCGACACGCTGCCGGAGGCGGAGGCCGTGCTCGCCGCCGTTCCTGCAGAACGTCTCACGCTGCTCGACGAGATCAGCCCACTCCGGCACGTGGCCGGGATCAAGGCCCGCGTCTACCTCATGCACGACACCGGCGACCACCACATCCCGTATTCGAATGCCCACGAGCTGCTCGCCGCCATGGAGGACGCAGGGGTCGACGTCCGGCTTGGCGAGTTCCGCCTCTTCGACCACGTCCAACCCCAGACCCAGGACCTTGGCGCGGCCGCGCCCGAGCTGTGGAAGCTGTTCTGGTACCTGCGCGATATCGGTGCCGAAGTCCTCTGAGGCGCCGCCCTCGCGCGCCTAGCGGATCGAGCTGAGGATGCCGAAGCCGACCACCAGCACGATGCCGATGAAGACCAGGACGAGGGCATAGATCCGGTTGGTCCGCTTCGGCAGCGGCTGATAGGGCCGGCCCCGGCTCCGCTTTCGGGTCATCGGCTCACCACTCGCGGCGGAACAGGAACGGGGTCGTGAGCGCCTCGCGGGTCCCGACCGATCGGAGCTGCTTGCGGACTCGTTTCAGGAGCCGTCCGTGGTACGTCCCGTCCCCGTAGGGCTCGTGCAGGCGAGCCACGTCCCACTCCCGCGTGCCCTCGATGGCGGTCGGGGGGAGATATCGGTCCAGGATGGGTCGGGCTTCGTCGATGGCCACGAACCGGCGCTCGCGCGCCGCATTGTCCAGCACGGTGAGCAGGTCGCCGAAGCTCGCGTCGACGTCCGACGACGAGGGTCGTCAGCCGCTCCATCGAGCCGGGCATCCGCTCCGGCTTGAACAGGCTGGTGAGGAGTGTCTTCCGCTCGTCGGTTGACAGGTCGGCGAGCGCCTCGCGCAGGTTCGGGACGCTCGGCCGCGGCATCGGCGACCGGGATCACGTAGTCGTAGAGGCGAACCATCATCGGTCCCTGCAGGGTAGCCGTTCCGACGGCCAGTACAATCCGGCCCATGCTGCTCGACGGCAAGAAGATCCTCGTGACCGGCGTTCTGACCGATGACTCGATCGCGTTCTCGGTGGCGAAGGTCGCCCAGGAGGCCGGAGCCGAGATCGTCCTCACCAGCTTCGGCCGGGCGATGAGCCTCACCCAGCGGATCGCCCGACGGCTTGACCCGGTGCCCGACGTGCTGGAGATGGACGTCAACGACGACGCCCAGATCGCGGCCGTGGCCGCCGACCTCGAGCGCCGCTGGGGCCGCCTCGACGGGCTGCTCCACGCCATCGGCTTCGCCCCGCAGGACGCCATGGGCGGCGGCTTTCTGGACACGCCCTGGGAGAGCGTCGGCGATGGCGATTCCAGACCAGCGCCTACTCGCTCAAGGCGCTGACCGCCGGCATGCTCCCGCTGCTCAAGGTGTCCGGGCGCCGACGGCGGGGCGTCGGTGGTCAGCCTGACCTTCGACGCGCGGTACGCGTGGCCGATCTACGACTGGATGGGGGTGTCCAAGGCCGGCCTGGAGTCGATCACCCGCTACCTGGCCCGCGACCTGGGGCCCGCACCACATCCGGGTGAACACCGTTTCCGCCGGACCGATCCGCTCGATGGCCGGCAAGAACATCCCCGGCTTCGCCCAGCTCACCGCGGCTGGGGGCAGCGGGCGCCGCTCGGCTGGGACGTCACCGACTCGACGCCCGTTGGCCGGATGGTGTGCTTCCTGCTCAGCGACTGGGCGTCGCTCACGACCGGCGAGATGATCCACGTCGACGGCGGATTCCACGCCCTCGGCATCGGGATGGGCGAAGGGAGCCGACGCGAACGCCGATCAGGGGTAGGCGCGCAGGATGATCGTCGCGTTGTGGCCGCCGAAGCCGAACGAGTTGGACATCGCGGTCCGGACCGGCAACTCGCGGGCCACGTTCGGCACGTAGTCGAGGTCGCAGTCGGGGTCGGGGAATTCGTAGTTGATCGTTGGCGGGATGATGCCGCCGCGAATGGCCATCACGCAGATGACCGCCTCCACCGCTCCCGCGGCGCCGAGCATGTGGCCGGTCATCGATTTGGTCGAGCTGACCGGAACGCGGTAGGCATCCTCGCCCAGGGCGAGCTTGATCGCCGCCGTCTCGCTGCGATCGTTGAGCTGGGTGCTCGTCCCGTGGGCGTTGATGTAATCGATGTCGGCGGGCCCGATGCCCGCCTTGGCCATGGCCCGCTTCATCGATCGGGCGGCGCCCTTTCCTTCAGGCTCGGGGGCGCTGACGTGGTACGCATCGGCCGAGTTGCCATACCCGATGACCTCCGCCAACGGCGTGGCGCCGCGCTCGAGCGCGAAGTCCAGTCGCTCGAGGACCAGCCCGCCGGCGCCCTCGCCGACGACGAACCCGTCCCGCTCCTTGTCAAACGGCCTCGAGGCGTGGGCCGGGTCGTCATTGCGGGTCGACAGCGAGCCGGTGCGGTGGAACGCGGCCAGGGCCAGTGGCGTGACCGTCGCCTCGGTGCCGCCCACGACCATGGCGAGGGCATCGCCGCGTTTGATGATTTCCGCCGCCTCGCCAACCGCGTTGGTGCCCGTCGCACAGGCCGAGATGACACAGAAGTTGACCCCGGTCAGGCCGAATTGGATGGCGACCTGGCCGGACGACATGTCGGGCAGCATGTTCACCGCGGTCAGCGGCGTCACCCGATCGGGACCTTCTTCATGCATGACCCGCGCGGCATCGTCGAGGCTGGTCAGGCCGCCGATCCCGGTCCCGATCACCACCCCCACCTCGTCGGCGAGATCGCCCTCCGGACGCAGGTCGGCCTGGGCCAGGGCCTGGGTCGAGGTGGCCATCGCGAACTGGATGACCCGATCGGCGCGGCGCGCATCCTTGGGGTCCATCCACTTCGTGGGATCGAAGTCGACGACCTCGGCCGCGAAGCGGGTGCGGAATCCAGCGGAGGCGAATCGGTCGACGTGCTTCGCGACCGACGTCCCGGCGAGGAGGTTGCGCCACAGGCTCTCGACGTCGTTGCCGAGTGGCGTGATGGCTCCCATCCCGGTGACGACGACCCGGGCCGTGTCAGGCGTGGCTGGCATACTCGGGCGTGATTATGGAGCGATACCGATGAAGGCAGTCATCTTTCACCGGCGCGGCGGACCGGAGGTCCTCGCCTGGGAGGATGTCGCCGACCCGGTTCCGGCGGCCGACGAAGTGCTGGTGAAGGTCGGTGCCTGCGGCCTGAACCACCTGGATCTCCACGTCCGGGAGGGGAGCAACGGCATGCGGGCCCCGCTGCCCCACATCGGCGGGCTGGAGCCGGCCGGGACCATCGCCGCGGTGGGATCGGACGTGACCGACTGGACGGTCGGGGATCGGGTGATCGTCCTCGCCTTCACCGCCGACGGCACCTGTGCGTTCTGCCGCGATGGCCGCGAGAACCTGTGCGAAAACCGCCAGATCATCGGTCTCAGCCGCGATGGCGGCTTCGCCGAGTATGTGGTGGCTCCGGCCTCCTGCCTCGTGCGCACCCCAGACGCGCTGACCGATGCGGAAGCCGCGGCATTGCCGGCGGCGTTCGGGACGGCATGGCACATGCTCGTCACCCGGGCGCAGACGAAGGCCGGCGAATGGGTGCTGGTGCTCGCCGCGGGATCGGGGATCGGGAGCGCCGCCATCCAGATCGCCCGCGAGCTGGGCTGCACCGTGATCGCCACCGCCGGGTCGGAGGACAAGCTGGCGAAGGCTCGCGAGCTCGGTGCGACGCACGTCATCAACCATGCCGAGTCCCCCCGCTTCGAGCTGGAGGTCATGAAGATCACCGAGGGGCGTGGCGTCGACGTCGTGTTCGAGCACATCGGACCGGCGACCTGGCGCCACAGCCTGGCCAGCCTGCGCACCGGCGGCCGGGTGGTGACGTGCGGCGGCCTGACGGGCCGGATGGCCGAAACCGACCTGTGGAACCTGTTCTGGCGCCAGTTCACGATTTTTGGCTCCATGGGCGCCACCCGATCGGACATGGCCGGGGTGCTCGAGCTCATCGACAGCCGGGCGCGTGGCGCCGGTGATCGATCGCACGTTTCCCCTGGCGGAGACTCGGGCCGCGCAGGAGCATCTCGACGCGCGGCGGGCCTTCGGCAAGGTCGTGGTCGTCGCGGGCTAGCCCGATGCGTTCTCGAACGCGAGGCGGACGCCGGCGCGGGCGAGATCGACGAGCGGGAGTGACTCCGCTTCAGCGCGGCTGAACCACCGAGCGACATCGGTCGATCCATCGAGTTCGTCGCGAAGCTCACCGCCGGTCACATGGACCGAGTAGACCACCTGGATGGCGTGGAACGCCTCCTCGACTCCGTCGGCCGGATCGATCCATCGGTCCGCCCAATCGAGGACGTCCGCCAGGGCAACGATCGATCCCTCGAGTCCGGTCTCCTCGCCGAGCTCCCGCAAGGCGCCAGCCTGCGGTGACTCCCCGAACTCGAGACCTCCTCCCGGGAGCGTCCAGGATCCGACCGCCGACCAGGGCCCCGGCGCAATTCGGCACAGGAGGATCCGGCCATCCTCGACGCACAGGGCGTAGGCAGCGACGCGGGTCACCCGCCGCCCTGGCGGGGAGCCGGCTGCGCTCACTCGTCGGTGTACAGGTCGGGATCGAGCAGCCAGGCAAGCTCTCCCGAGCCGGGCTCGGGAATGCCGGGGAACTCGACGCACGCCAGGCCGCCCTTCCGCAGCCGCACGGCCCGCGCGCCGGTGAGCAGGCCAACGGCCTCGGACAGGTCGGGCTCGTGGCTCACGAACATCACTCGACGGGCATCGCGGTGGTCGGCCAGGGCCTGAGCCAGGTCCGACCAGTCGGCGCCCGGCCGTAGCCGGTCATCGTCGATGGGGTCGCGCTTCAGGTGGACACCCTCGACGAAGAGGTCCGCCGTCTGGCGTGCCCGGGGCAGGGGAGAGGCCAGGACGACGTCCGGGCGCAGGTTCAGACGCCGCCACAGCGGTGCGGCGGCACGCAGCTCGGCAACCCCAGCATCGGTCAGCTCACGCGCATCATCGTTGCGGGTCGGACGGGTCGCCGTGGCCGGCCTTGCCGTGCCGCAGGAAGTAGAGGATCACGGCGTCCTCATCGGTCAGTCGGGGAAGGCTTCCGGGCCGCGGTCGGCCAGCTCCCTGGCTTCAGCATCTGCGTCCGCTGGGGGCAGCCAGCTGAACGGATAGGCGGGGTCTTCGAGCTCGCCAGCCTGGCGGGTGAGGTTGAGCGGATGGAAGGTGTCGATCATGACCGCCAGCTCCTCGGTCGCCTCCTTGCCGATGGACGCCTCTACCGTGCCCGGATGCGGACCGTGCGGGATGCCGGCCGGATGGACGGTGAACGAGCTGATGTCGACCCCGCGGCGGCTCATGAAGTTGCCGGCCACGTAGTAGATGACCTCGTCACTGTTGATGTTCGAGTGGTTGTACGGGGCCGGGATGGCGAGGGGGTGGTAGTCGAACTTGCGCGGCACGAAGCTGCAGATGACGTAGTTGCGGGGCTGGAAGGTGAGATGGACCGGCGGGGGCTGGTGGACCCGCCCGGTGATCGGCTCGAAGTCGGAGATGTTGAAGGCGAACGGCCACAGGTGCCCGTCCCAGCCGACGAGGTCGAAGGGATGGTGCTGGTAGTGGTAGGCGGTGACCCGGCCGCGGGTCTTGACCTCGATGACGAAGTCGCCGTGTCTCGGTGCTGGGCGTCCATCTCGGCCGGGGGCCGGATGTCGCGCTCGGCGTACGGTGAGTGCTCGAGGAGCTGGCCGAACTCGTTGCGGTAGCGCTTCGGCGGGACGATGGCCGACGGCGACTCGACCCAGAGCATGCGCTGCGCGTCGCCCGCGGCCGGGACGACGCGGTACGTGGTGCCGATGGGGATGACGAGGTAGTCGCCGGGGCCGTAGTCGATCGGTCCGAAGATCGTCTCCAGCGTGCCATGCCCCTCGTGGACGAAGAGCATCTCGTCCGCCTCACCGTTGCGGTAGTAGCGAGTCATCGCCTCGGCCGGCCGGACGACGCCGAAGGTGACGTCGTGGTTGAAGAACAGCGGGATCCGACCCGAGACCGCGTCGCCGGACGGCTGGACGTCCTTCGTGTTGACCAGGTAATGGCGATGGGGCGCATCGGTCCAGGCCTCCAGCGAGACCTCGCGGACCTTCTCGATGCGGTTGGTGCGGGTCGGCGGCGTGTGGTGGTAGAGGAGTGACGCCCGGCCGGTGAAGCCCTCGACCCCGAACAGCTCCTCGGCGTAGAGCGTGCCGTCCGGCTTGCGGAACTGGGTGTGGCGCTTGGGCGGCACCTGGCCGCGCTTTACGTAGAACACGGGCCGGCTCCTGCGGGTTTGGGGGTTCAGGCTGCGGGCGCCTGCATTCTACGAGCCGATGCGCGGCGGCTTGCGGATCAGGCGTCCGAGCGCCAGAGTTGAGGTTCTTCAGTTTTCAGAGCGAGGGTAGCGGAACCATGCGCATTGCCATGATTGGGTGCGGCAATGTCGGGAAGGCGCTGGGTGGACGCCTCCTGCAGGCGGGGCACGCGGTGATCTTCACCGCCGCTCACCCCGAGAACGCCGCGGCGGCCGCCGCCGAGCTCGGGGCGGCGTCGGCTGCGACGAACGCGGAGGCGGCGCGCGACTCCGAGGTGGTCATCCTCGCCATGCCCTTCTCCGCCGGAGAAGAAGTCGCTCGGGAGATCGGGCCTCATGTCGCGAGCAAGGTCATCGTCGACGTAACCAACAGTGCCCGGAGCGCGGTGTTGGAGCTTGCCCCGCACGCTGACAGCGCAGCTGAGGCGATCGCTGGATGGCTGCCCGACGCGCACGTCGTAAAGGCCTTCAACTCCGCCTTCGCCGGCCGCATGGCCAACCCGGTCGAGGACGGCCGACCGCTCGACGGGTTCGTGGCCGGCGACGACGAGGCGGCGAAAGCTGCCGCGATGACCATCGTCTCTGACGTGGGCTTCACCCCGGTGGACTGTGGGCCGCTGGCCAATGCCGCGGCGCTCGAGGGCATGGCCATGCTCAATATCTGGCTGAATGCCAACCACGGCTGGAGCTGGAGCAGCGTCTGGAAGCTCGTTCGGTAGGGCGTCAGCCGCCCGCTGGTCGCGGCTCGCTCGACGACGGCCCGGCCGCGGGTTGTCGGCGACCGCGGTCAGCACGGCCTTCAGCTCGAACGGCGTGAGCCCGGGATGCTTCGACAGGATCAGGGCGGCCATGCCGGCCACGTGCGGGCGCGGCGAACGAGTTGCCGGTGGCCACCGTCTCGGTCCCGTCCTTCCACGCGATCGGGACGTCCACGCCCCAGGCCCCGAACTCGACCGGTGGGTTGGGGTTGTAGTAGAGCCGCCACGGATCGGGCTCGGCGTGAGCGGCAACGGATACCACGCTGCTGAACAGCGATGGATAGGAGGCCACGTTCACGTTGTTCGCGGCACTGACCAGGATGACGTTGCGGAAGTAGGCTTCGTCGGCGAGCTCGTGGAAGACCGGGTACAGGGCCTCGCTCTTCGAGCGACAGGCTGAGGTTCGCGACCTGGACCCCGCGCTGGATGGCCCACGACAGGCCTTCGACGAAGGCCGCGCCCTTGCCCTTGAGGTCCTCGTTCAGGACCCGGACCGAGATGATGTCGACGTTCGGGCGCGATGTCCAGGACGATGCCGGCGCACGCCGTCCCGTGGCCGTACAGGTCGATCGGCTCGTCCGGGACGACCTCGGTGTCGCCCCGCCGGTCGATGCGGACGGCCACGCTCTCGACGAGCCGGTCGCCGATCCACGGGTGGCCGCCCTCCACGCCGCTGTCGACGATGGCGACGGTGACCCCCTTCCCGCTGGCGCCGCCCCAGGCCCATGCCCGGTCGATGCGGCGCAGGCCGGCGCGTCGGGCGAGGCGATCGGCGGCGGCAAAGGGCTCAGCCCAGGCCGGGAGCTCCTCGGGGTCGACCGACACGGACGGTCAGCGGTAGCGGGAACGGGGGCGTCGCGCCGCGGCGTGGGCGGCCAGCGCGCCGCGAGGATCTCGCTGACCAGGCTGAGCTCCGCCTCGCCGAGCCCGCGCAGCCGCGCCACCTGGTCGGCGAGCGCCCAGAACGGCGTCTCGTCGTCTGACATCGAGGTCGGCCGACGCCGCGCTGACCAGCGCATCGAGCTGGGCATCGGTCAGCGGTGTCGCTGGCTGCGCGGGCGAAGGCCGAGCGCAGGAGGCAGCGGCAGCTCGCGCTGGGCCCGGGTCACGGCAATGGCCGTCGCGGCCTGGGCCGCGAACACGCCGATGAGCTCCATGTCCCGCAGGTCAAAGGTGGCCGAGCTCCGCTTGTCGAGCACCTGCAGCACGCCGTGGGTGCCCTGCTCATCGGTCAGGGGCACCGCGGCAATCGAGCGGGGGACGTAGCCGGTCTTCTCGGCGGTCTTCCGATCGAATCGCGGGTCGGATGCCACGTCCGACAGGGCGAGGGCCTGGCCCGATGAGAAGACGAACCCGGCGATGCCCTGGCTGGGCTTCACGCTCTTGCCGATGGCCCCCGCACCGCGCGGGCCGGCCGCGACCTTGAACTCGAGCCGGTCAGGGTCGCGCTCGAACAGGGCGATGGAGGCTGCCTCGGCATCGAACAGGCGAACCGTGGCATCCACGATGGACTGCAGGAGGCGCTGCTCGCCTCCGGGATGGAGGCGTTCCGCCACTGCGGCCCGATCGGCTCCGGCGCGGATGATGGCGAGGGCCTGGTCCAGCGGCTGCGACGAGCGGGCGAGTCGGTCATCGGGGCATAGCGTAAGGCGGCGGGGTGAGCCCCGCCGCCTTACCTGCTCGGGAAGCTGACGTTATCGCTTCTTCGCTGAAGTGGCCTTGGCCTTCGCTCGGCTGCGGGCGTGGCCTTCGGGTGTCCTCGTGCCTCGCGCTTGGCGCGGGAGCGCCTTGGCCTTCGCCGTCGTGCGCCTCGGTGTCGTCCGGCGACTCGCGGTCTTGACCTTGCCGGTGCGCGTGGCCCTGCGGTGTCCTCGTCCTCGCGCGTGCGCGCCCTGGTCTTGGCCTTGGTGGCGACCCGCGTCTTCGCCTTGAGGTGCGGCGTGGCCCGCGGTGTCCTCGTCCTCGCGCGTGCGCGCTCTTGGCCTTCGCCTTGGTGGCGACCCGCGTCTTCGACCTTGAGGTGGCGCGTGGCCCGCGGTGTCCTCGTCCTCGCGCTTGCGTGCCTTGGTCTTGGCCTTGGTGGCGACCCGTGTCCGGGCCTTCACGTGGGCGTGGCCGGCGACGTCGTCGTCGTCCCCGGAGACTCTGCCCCGGACTCTGATCTTCTGGTCCATAGTCTTTCTGTTGCCTCCCGAAAGTTGCTCCGGACCCGATGGCCCGGAATCTCGGGCTTGACGGTATGGAATGAGCGTCTCCGGTACCGATCACCCCGGCGACAGCTCTGCTGTCAACTATGCCGACATCGTGGCGCCTCGTCAGGTTAGCGGGTGGCCAGCTGCTCGAGGCGTTCGAGGTCGGGGATCACCAATGTCTCGCGCTCGATGCGAACCAGGCCTCGGTCGACGAGATCCACCAGCAGCCGATTCACGCTCTGACGCGTGGCCCCAATCATGGCAGCCAGATCGGATTGTGTGAAGGGCCATTCGAGCGTGGCCTCGAGTCGGCCCTCATCCGTCCGGTGCGGGCCGGGATCGGCCTCGTTGGCGAGCCGAACCAGGCGGCTGGCCAGGCGCCCCGACAGGTCCAGGAAGTGGAGCTCCTCGACGTGGCCGGTCAGCCGACGCAGCTCGCCGGCCAGCGAACGGAGCAGGCTGTCGCGGAGACCCGCGCTGCGGCCCAGCGCCTCGAGGAACGTGTCGCGGGGCAGGCTCAGCGTCTCGGCGGCCTCGACCGCCGCAGCGGTCGCGGACCGCGGCGAGCCGTCGAGCAGCGACAGCTCCCCGAAGAAGTCGCCCGGGTGCAGGGTGGCGATGATCGCCTCGTCCCCTTCGTCCGACGAGAGCACGATCTTCACCGCCCGGCGGCGACGACGTGCAGGGCGTCGCCCGGGTCGTCCTGGTGGAAGATCACCTCGCCCCGGCGGAATCGGCGCCGGCGGAGGTGGCCGCGCCACCTCCTGGAGATCCTCCGGCGAGGCGCCGGCGAACAGCGGGCAGCGACGCAGGAGGGCGAGCGTCGCGGTCGTCGGATGTCATTCGTTCGCCTCCGCCGGTCAGCCGTCGAGCCGCGCCGCCGCCCCGCGATGCAGGTCGAGCATGCGCGAGGTCAGGCCGGGTCCGGCACTCACCAGCTCCAGGAACCGCTGGCCGTCGAGCACCAGCAGCGCGCCATCACCAGCGGCGGTGACCGTTGCCGTCCGCGGGCCGCCTCGCAGCAGGCCGATCTCCCCGAACACCTCGTCCGGCCCGAGCGTGCGGAGGAACCGGGGCGTGCCGCCCGGGATCCTTGGTCTGGGTCACCTCGAACGAGCCGTCGAGGATGTGGAAGAACCGATCGGCGGGCTCTCCCTGGCGCACGACCACCTCGCCGGGCGTGACGCGGACGCGGGACAGGTGCTGCGCGGCCTGCTCCAGCGAGGCCGGCGACAGGCCGTTGAAGAGCGGCAGGCGGACGAAGCGCTCGGCGCCCGGATCGAGGTGCGGGGCCGCGGATCGGCCCGACCACCAGGCGTCCCGACCAGGGTGGCCAGCACCATGGCGACGCCGAAGCCGAGCAGGACGACGACCGGTCCGACGAGCGAGGCGAGGATGGGAGCCAGGAAGGCGCCCAGCGCGTAGGCGGAGACGGTGACGGTGTCCATCGCGCCGATCGTCCGGCCCCGGATCGCGTCGGGCACCTCGCGCTGGAAGATGGTCGTGGCCACGACCTCGAGGACGAGCATGCCCGGCGGTGGCGACCGCCATGGCCGCGATGGCGGCCAGGAGCACGGCGGACTGGCCGACGAGGATGATCCCGACCCCGAGCGTCACGCCGCCAACGGCCAGCGGGAGGTCGAGCCGGCGACGGAGGGTCATCGGTCCGGCCAGCAGGGCGCCGATCAGCCCGCCCAGGCCGATGGCCGCGTTCAGCCAGCCAGTCCCGGCATCGCCCGCGCCCAGGACTTCGATGGCGATCACGACGGTGAGGACCGCCAGGCCTCCGGACACGAAGCCGTCGACCAGGTTGATGAGGCCCAGCCCGGACAGCGGGCGAATCGCCGGCCGCACCGCCTCGCGGAAGCTCGGGGCGGTCGCGTCCGCGTCGGCGACTTCGCGTATCCCGCGATCGAGCGGCCTCGCGTGGGCAGGCGCCAGAGGACGGCCGCGACGACGAGGAAGGTCACCGCGTTCAGGAAGAACGCGAGCGGGAATGCTGCCGAGGGCGATGAGGATGGCGGCCACCGCCGGACCGATGATGAACGCGAGGTTGTCGAGGCTGGACCAGGCGGCATTGGCCGGCCCGAGCTCGGTTTCGTCGCGTCACCAGGGTCGGGATGAGCGAACCGATGGCCGGCGAGAAGAACGCCGAGAAGCAGGCCGCCAGGAGGCTGAGGACGACGATCAGGATGATCGGGCCGTTGACGATGGTCAGGGCCGGTGAGGGCCAGCATGATCACCCCGCGGGCGAGATCGGTGCACGATCAGGATCAGCCGCCGGTCGTACCGGTCGGCGGCGATGCCCGCCGGCACCGAGAGCAGGATGTAGGGCACGATCCGCGCCGCCCCGACGACGCCGAGCACGACCGGCGAGGCGCCCGCGTTGTACACCACCACGAGGAGGGCGACCAGGTACAGCCAGTCGCCGATGGAGGACACGAACTCCCCGATGAACAGGCGGGCAAGGGCCGGGTTGGCGAAGACGCGCCGGTAACTGGCGAGGCTGCCCATCGGTCGGCGGCAGTCTACCCGTACACTCGGGGGCGCCCATGCCGGTACCCGTCATTCGCTCGGACGCTCACCTGGCGCACGACGGCCTCGTCGAGGTCGACTTCGGGCAGCCGATTCCCGGCTACGAGGTGCCCGCGCGCGCCATCGAGATCGAGCGGGCCCTGACCGAGGCCGGCGGCTATCGGTTCGAGGAGCCGACCCACCATGGCGAGCAGCCGATCCTCGCCGTCCACGACCCGGCCCTGCTCGAGGTCCTGGCCACCGCCTGGGAGGACGCGATCGCCGCCGGCGTGACCGACGGGTCGCAGCCGCTCATTCCCGGGACGCTGCTGACCACCGCCTTCGCCGCCGGTCACGACACCGGCCTGCCGGGGCCCGGTCATCGGCTCTTCGCCTACACCTTCGACACGGCGACCCCGATCGTGGCCGGCACCTATCGCGCCGCCCGGGTCTCGGTGGACGTGGCGCTCACCGCCCTCGATCTGTCCCGCGGCGGGGCCCACCTCGCCTACGGCCTGTGCCGGCCCCCGGGCCACCACGCCGGGCGGGCGCTGTACGGCGGCTACTGCTTCTTCAACAATGCGGCGATCGTGGCCCAGGCGCTGTCGGACGGCGGCGCGTCGCGGATCGCGATCCTCGACATCGACTATCACCACGGGAACGGCACCCAGCAGCTGTTCTGGGAACGGCACGACGTGCTGTACGTCTCGCTCCATGGCGACCCGAGCCGGGCGTACCCGTACTACTCGGGCTATGCCAGCGAGGTCGGCTTCGGGGCCGGCGAGGGTCGAAACATCAACCTTCCCCTGCCGCCCCGAACCGATGGCGACGCGTACCTCGCCGCCCTGGACGTCGGCCTGCAGGCCATTCGCGACCACGACCCCGACGCGCCGCTCGTCCTGTCGCTGGGGTTCGATACCTTCGAGCGCGACCCGATCGCCGACCTCGCGATCACGACCGACGACTACGCCCGCATCGGGGCCGCCATCGCGGAGCTCGGGCTGCCGGTGATCGCCCTCCAGGAGGGCGGCTACGCGCTGGACGCCATCGGCGCCAACGCGGTCAGCTTCCTGGGAGGCCTGCAGGGCCGATAACCGATGACTGCCACCGAGCCCGACAGCTACCTGGGGCGCGAGATCGCCGGCTACCAGATCGAGGAGATCATCGGCCGCGGCGGAATGGGTGTCGTGTATCGCGCCGAGCACATCCGCCTCGGCCGGAAGGTCGCGCTGAAGGTCGTTGCCCCGCAGATCGCCCGCGAGGAGAAGTTCCGCGAGCGGTTCCTCCGCGAGTCGCGGACGGCCGGCACGCTCGACCACCCGAACGTCGTGCCGATGTACGACGCCGGCGAGGCGGACGGCGTCCTGTACATCGCGATGCGGTTCGTGGACGGGGTGGACCTGGCCACCATGATCAGCCGCGACGGCCCGCTCGAGCCGGCGCGTACGGCGCGGATCGTGGCCCAGGTGGCCAGCGCACTCGATGCGGCCCACGAGGCGGGGCTGGTCCATCGCGACGTGAAGCCGAGCAACGTGCTGCTCCCGGCCCGTGGCGCCGGTCGCGGCGAGCACGCGTACCTTGGCGACTTCGGATTGACCAAGCGGGTGCTGTCCGAGTCGGGGGTCACCGGCACCTCGGCGTTCCTGGGGACGATCGCCTACGTCGCGCCCGAGCAGATCGAGGGGCGGCCGGTGGACGCCAAGGCCGACCAGTACTCGCTCGCCTGCCTGACGTACGAGTGCCTGACCGGCCACCGCCCGTTCGAGCGGGAAACCGACATCGCGACGCTCTATGCCCACATCCGGGACCCGTTCCCGAGCGTCGGCGAGGCGGTGGGGCCCGAGCTGGCGCCGGCGATCGACGCGATCCTGGCCCGAGCCGCCGCCAAGCAGCCGGCCGACCGATAGCCTCCTGTGGGGACATGGCCGAGGACCTGGCGCAGGCCGCCAATGTCTCGACGACCGGCAGCAGCCCGGTGCCGGTCCTCACCAAGCCGGGCAGTCAGCGCTCGGCGCGGCGGCGGCTTGTCCTCGGCGTTGGCTGCTGCCCTGGCGCTCGTCGTGGCCGTCGGCGCGGTCGTCGTGCATGCAGAATCTCGGATCCGGCGCGCCATTGATCGAGGGTCGTGGGCTGGCGATCATCGACGCCACGACGAACGGGGCCACGGCGGCGGCCACGTTCGACGACGAGCCGACCGCCATTGCCGCCGACGCCACGGCCGCCTGGGTGGCCCACTTCTCGGTCGGATCGGTGTCGCGCGTCGCGGCGGCAAGCCCCCACGAGCTGACGACCATCGGCGTCGGCGCCGGGCCGCAGGCCGTGACCGGCTGCGGAGGGGCTCGTCTGGGTTGCCAACGCGAGCGCCGAGACGCATGTCGGAGATCGATGCCGAGCAGCCGGATCGCGCACCCACGACCCTGGCCCTCCTCTTCCGACCCGGCGGCCTCGCCTATGCCGACGGGTTCCTGTGGGTCATCGACGCCCAGCGCGGACAGCATCGTCCAGATCGACGCCGAGTCGCTCGGGGTCGTCGGCGACCCAATCGAGGTCGGCGCCGGGCCCAGTGGCGGTGGCGGCCGGCGGCGGGGCGGTGTGGGTCGCAAACAGCCTCGACCGGAGCCTGAGCCGGGTGCAGACCGAGTCTCACCGGCGCTGACGCGCCCATCGACCTCGACTTCTCGCCGGGCGCGCTTGCCCTGGACGTGGAGACGGGCACCCTGTGGATCGTGAATACGGCGGACGATTCGGTCATTCGGTTCGACACCCGCACCCGGCGCGAGGTGAGCCGGGTCACGGTCGGCGCGCGGCCGGTGGCCGTCGCCGTTGGCGATGGCTCGGCCTGGGTCGCGAATGCATCGGACGGGACCGTGTCGCGGATCGATCCGGCGACGAACACGGTTGCCGCGACGATCACGATCGGGGGGTCGCCGACCGGAATCGCGGTTTCGGGGACGACGGTGTGGGTCGCGGTCGCGGGGCCCTGATCCGGATCGCGGCCGATCCTGGCGGTCGGTGGCCGTCGTCGCGACCGCGTGCGGAGCGTCGGCGCCACGCCCTACGCCCGATGGCCGTCCACCGACCGGCCGCACCGAGGCGGGCGCCGAACCCGGGCCTGCGTGGACGTGGCGCTCCGTGACCCGAATGGCGAGCCGGTGTTTCTGACTGGCCGGTGGATCGGGAGCGGCGATCCGAACGCGGTGCCGGCGCCATCGGTCTTTCTCCTTCGCCAGACGAACAGCTGCCTCGTCTGGGTCGGGCTCAGCGCGGAGGATGGGGAAGCGCTCGGGGCGTCGTGGATCGAGTCGTTCGCCGGCGCAGATCCGGACCGGATTTCACGGTCGCCGGCCCGTGGGAGAACGTGCCCGAGGGCGACCGGGGCACGTTGATGGCCGACGATCGTGTTCGTGCCCAGTCGGCGACCGTTACGAGGTGGAGATCGCGCTGGTCGGCTCGACCGGTGACATCCACCGCATCAAGCGCTGGGTCCGCGAGGACGCCGGCTCGATGAGTCGCTCCTCGGATCATCGTCGTGGTCGCTGATCGCCCTCCTGGGCGCTTGCGAGTCCGCCTCGCCCTCGAGTCTCTCCAGCCGTCGGGCGGCTCGGGCCGGCGGCCGCCGACCAGGTCCTGCGCATGGCCTACACCGAAGTCGGAACGCTGGATCCCGCAGCTGTCGCCGGATCCGACGCGTATCGCTGCTCGTCCGCGGACTGACCTGGTTCGACGAGGATCTGCGCACGGTTCCGGCCCTGGCCGAGTCCTGGGATATCACCCGAGGACGGCCGCCACGTGACGTTCCATCTGCGCGACGCGTCCTACAGCTCCGGCGAGCCCATCGTGGCTGGACGACTTCGTCTACAGCTGGCGACGCCTGCATCGATCCTCGGACTGAGCAGCGGTCTCGGCTACCTGCTCGCCGACGTGGTCGGGGCCCCGGCGCTGCTGGCCCTGTGGCCCGGACGGCTCTTCCGAGCGACGAGGAGATCGAGGCCCTCCTGGACGGGCTCGGCTGTTCGGCTCCCGACCGACGGACGCTCGAGGTCACACTCGGCCGGCCGGCCGTCCTACTTTCCCGACCGCGGTGGCGAACCCGGCCCTGGCGCCGATTGCGGAGGATGGATCACGCGACCAGGTGCGACCGAGGCGGGCGGCTTCTGGTCGTCCGGACCGTTCGTCCTGACCGAATGGGTGCACGACCAGCGGCGGACGCTGGAGCCGAACCCGATGTGGTGGGGCGAGCCGATCACCCTCGAGCGGATCGAGATGCAGGCGTACCCCTCGGAGGCGGATGCGGTGGCGGCGTTTCGCGGATGGACGAGCATCGACATCCTCGACTTGAGCGCGGTGCCGGGCGACCCGGCGCTGGCGGCGGAGGCCGTCGAGAAGCCCGGGAGCCGCGTTCTGGCATATCGACGTTCGACATGAGTCAAGCCCGAGAGCCAGACCGGCCAGAGCCCGGACTCTGCGCGAGGCGCTGAGCCTGGCCGTCGACCGCGAGGCGCTCAATCGAGTCGTGGGGTTCAGCGGGCCGGCCGCCAGCAGCCCGATTCCGCCCGGCGTGCCCGGGCATGACGCCGAGCTGGTATCGGTCTTCGACCCCGAGGCAGCGCGACAGAACCTCGACACCGCGCTCGACGAGCTGGGGCTGAGTGGCCCGGACGAGCTGAGATCTGACGTTCCTGCACGGGACGCTGGTCGGCGACGGCCCGCGGTATCTCGAGCAGCAGTGGCGCGACGTCCTCGGAATCGAGGTCGCGTTCACCGGCCTCGAGTCCGATCAGTACTTCGAGCGGTGTATTCCGGCGGACACGAGTTCGACATGTTCTGGCTGCAATGGTTCGCGGACTATCCCCATCCGCAGACCTACCTCGAGCCCCTCTGGGCGTGCGAGTCCGCCGCGCAACCGTCGGGATACTGCATCCCGAGCTCGATCGCCTGCTGGCGGAAGCGGCCGCCACGATCGATGAAGCCGCAACAGCTGGACCTCTACGGCCAGGCCCAGCGCGTCCTGGTCGAGACGAGTGCCGCACATCTTCGTCCAATGGCCGGGCGGCTTCGCGCTCGTGGCTCCGCGCGTCGACGGCCTGGTGATCACCCCGCTCGACGCGCACTACGGGTCTGCTGTTCCCGGAGCAGATCCGGATCGTCGGCCGACTAGGGACGGTCGGCCGGCGCCTCGCTGATCCGGGTTCGGATCCGTTCGGCAGCGGCCTCGTCGCCGAGCTTGTTCGCGGCCCGGAGTGCGCGCAGCCAGAGCCGCCCCGCCTCGTCAGTGGCTCCGAGCTCCACCGCTCGCTCGGCGCCGCGTTCGAGATAGGCGAGTGCCTTGCCCAGGTCGTTGGCGCGCGCGTAATGGTGCGCCAGCTCCTCGAGATGGCTCTCGACCACGGCGGCGTCGCGCTCCTCGAAGGCGCGCGCCGCGGCCAGGTGAAGCTCCACCCGACGGGCGTCGGTCAACGTGCTGAGAACAGCTTCCTGGATCAGGCCGTGTCGGAAGGCGTACGACGGTTCCGGGAATCGGCCGCGCTCGACGATCACGCCTCCACGGACGAGCGCATCGAGGGTTGCGTCCAGCGTCCCGTTCGACTCCGTCATGCGCTCGAGCGTCGGACGGCCGAACTCACGACCCAGGATCGCAGCGGCCTGCGCCACCGATCGGACTTCCGGAGAGAGATAGTCGATCCGGGCCACGAGGAGACCCTCGAGTGCCGGCGGCAGGACCTGGCGCGGCACGGTGAGGGTCCACGCCTGGTGATCCGCGGCGAGGGCGCCTGTCTCCTGGAGGCGAGCCACCAACTCCTCGAGGAACAGGGGATTACCCTCGCTGACCTCCCCCAGGGTCCGGCGAGTCGCCGGGTCGAGACCCTCGCCCGGCAGGAGCATTGCGGCGAGCTCTTCGGTTGCCGCGGGGCTGAGCGGCTCGAGATCGATCGTGGTCAGCCGATGGCTGTAATCGCTCAGGGCCTGGGTCCGGAGGCGCCAGCCCCGCGTGCCGGGGTCGGGTCGAAGGGTCACGATCAGGCCGATCGGCGCGTGATCGGTCAAGGCCATCACTTCGACCGCCAGATCCGCCGAGGAATCGTCCGCCCAGTTCACATCCTCGACGATGACGCAGGTTGGTCCGTCCGCGGCCACGAGGCGGAGCCACTCGACGTAGGCCGCGCGAAGGCGGGCTGCGATTTCCGTCGGCGCCAGGTCCGTCAGGTCGCCGTCGCCCTCCGGATCGAGCCGGATGCCCAGCAGGCGTGCCAGCTCCGGGAGGTACTTCGAGCCCTCCGCGCCCATTCGGGCCCGGAGACGCGTGCGCACCGCGAGGTCGGATCCGTGCGCGTCGCCCAGCCAGGTGCGCAGGATCTCGACGAATGGCGCGAACGGCGACCTGGCGCCGTACGACCGGCTGTGCCCCTCGAGCCACGCCACGCGACCTTCGGCCCGCTCGGCGGACCTCGGACACGAGCCGCGTCTTGCCGATCCCGGCTTCTCCCACGATGAGCACGACCTGTCCCTGCCCGCTCACGAGGCGGTCGAGCGCGGCCGCGAGACGGCCCATCTCGGCGTCCCGCCCGACCATCGGACGGTCGGCCGGGACCTCGCCGACCGGCTCGGGTCCGACCAGGCGCCAGGTTGCGACTGGCTCAGCACGTCCCTTGACCGTGATCTCGCCGAGAGGCTCGGTCACGAAGCGTCCGGCCAGGCGTCGCGCGGTCTCCTCCCCGATCACGATCGTGCCCGGAGCAGCCCGTGACTCGAGCCGGGCGGCGACGTTCGTCGCGTCGCCCAGCGCCACGACCTGGGGGTCATTCCCTCCGACCAGGCCGACGCCGGCCCGACCGCTGTTGACGCCGACCCGGACCCCGAGCTCGGCGACGCCCCATGCCGCCTCGACCTCGCGACCGTAGGCCGCCATCTCCTCGACGATCCGCAGCGCGGCCCGCGCCGCTCGCTCGGGGTCATCCTCGTGGGCCACCGGGACGCCGAAGTACGCGCAGATGCCGTCGCCCTGGTAGGCCTGGACCGTGCCCGCCGTACTCCTCGACCGCGCGGCTCATCCGGGTCACACACTCGCCGATGAGGGCCTTGACCTCGTCCGGGCGCGAGCCGCTCGCCAAGCCCAGTCGAGCCGGAAATGTCGGCAAACAGGGCGGTGATGGGGCGCAGCTCGTCGGGGCGTTCCGCCATGCGCGGATGCTAGTGACTTCGGCTAGGCGCTGGAACCCTCCGCGAGAATGGACCGATACATCTCGGGATCGATGTTTCCGCCGCTCAGGACGATCACGCGTGAGCCGCGGACCGGGCCCGCCGCGCCGGTGAGGTGCGCGGCCATGCTGGCCGCGCCGGACGGTTCGACGACGAGCCGTGCACCGACGCGCCAGCTCGCGGATCGCGTCCCGCATCGCGTCGTCGGAGACGGTCACGATGTCGTCGACCAGGGCCTGGATGTGGGCCCACGGCAGGTCGCCGACGCGGTTGACCCGGAGGCCGTCCGCGATCGTCCGATGCGTCTGCTCGGTTGGCCACGTCCGGATCTCCCCGGCAGCCAGCGACTCGCGGGCATCGGCGGCGTCCTCCGGCTCGACCCCGATGATCCGCGCCTGCGGCACGAGGGCCTTGACCGCGGCCGCGATACCGCTGATCAGCCCACCGCCGCTGACCGGGACCACGACGTCCCCGACGTCGGGCAGGTCCTCGGCGATCTCCAGGCCGCACGTGCCCTGGCCCGCGATGATCTCGAGGTCGTCGTACGGCGCGACCAGGGTGAGCCCGCGCTCGATGGCGAGCTGCTCGGCGAGGGCCCGCCGGGCGTCGTTGCCCGGGGCGGCGAGCATGAGCTCGGCCTCATCGGCCCGGACCCGGTCGACCTTCAGCTGGGGCGCGTCCTCGGGCATGACGATGACGGCGTGGATGCCGAGCAGCCGCGCCGCGCGGGCCACGGCCTGGGCGTGGTTGCCACTCGAATAGGTGATGACCCCCGCCTCCCGTTCCGCATCGGTCAGCGTGGAGAGGCGGAAATAGGCGCCGCGCATCTTGAACGCGCCGACCGGCTGCAGGCTCTCGGGCTTGAGCCACACGCCGTCCTCCCACCGAAGCAGCGGGGTTCGAACCGCGACGCCCCGGATCCGCTCCGCGGCGTCGCGAATCCGGTCCAGGGTCACCAGCATGCGTGGGATGCTAGCCCCAATGGTTCGTCGGCTGCGCAACCGTCGAGCGGTCCCGATGCTGGCCGCGCTTGCCCTGCTGATCGGCGTGATGGCCTGCGTCGCTGGTTCGTCGGAGCCGAGCGCCGGGCCGGCGTCTCCAGCCGAGGCCGCTCCTGCGGCGGAACTGGACTGTGGAACGCTGGACCTCCTCGGCCCAACGGGTCACCCAGTCGACTTGACCGGCACCTGGGAAGGCGGCGTTTTCCTCCACCATGTCCGCCAGGTTGGAGGCTGCGTCTGGTGGATTGGCTACGGCCGATGGCCAGGCACCGAACCGGGCGAACTCGCCACGCTCGCGTTCTTCGGGCAGCTCGCCAGCGACTTCACCGTTTCGGGCGGCTTCACGACGATCGTGCGACCGGGGAGTCCAGTGATGTACTACCCCGGACCTCAGGAAGGCTCCCTTGGGTTCGTCATCGGATTCGATCCCGACACCGGGGTTGCGACCACCCTCACCCGCGTCGGTGCTGGCATCACCGATGCGCAGTATCCGACGGACGAGCTGCGCCTGGTGGGTCCACTCCCTGAGTCCGCCAATCCTCCGCAGCAGTAGGCGGCCTAGAGGTTGCCGCGCTTCTCCTGCTCGAGCTCGATCGCCTCGAAGAGGGCCTTGAAGTTTCCCAGCCCAAAGCCGCGTGACCCGTGGCGCTCGATGATCTCGAAGAAGAACGTCGGGCGGTCCTGGATCGGCTTGGTGAAGATCTGGAGCAGGTACCCCTCTTCGTCGCGGTCGGCCTCGATCCCGAGCTCCTCCAGCGTGTCGATCGGGATTCCCACGTCGCCGACGCGGTCCGGGAAGCGCCGCGAAGTACTCATGGGGCAGGCCCAGGAACTCGACTCCGCGCCTCCGCAAGGCCCGTACCGTGCCGACAATGTCGGTCGTGAGCAGCGCGATGTGCTGGGTCCCCGCGTCGAGGTAGTAGTCGAGGAACTCCTGGATCTGGCTCTTCTTCTTCCCTTCGGCCGGCTCGTTGATCGGGAACTTGATCCGCCCGTCGCCGTTCTGCATGACCTTGCTCATGAGCGCCGAATACTCGGTATGGATGGCGTTGTCGTCGAAGTGGACGAGCTGGCTGAATCCCAGCACCTCGCGGTAGAAGTCGACGAACCGATTCATGTCCCCAAGCGGCACGTTGCCCACGCAGTGGTCGATCATCTCGAGGGTCTGGCCGGTGGCCGCCGATGCCGGATCCTTGATCCGATGGAAGCCGGGCGCATAGGTTCCCGCGTAGTCGGACCGATCGACGAAGGTGTGGATCACCTCGCCGTAGGTGTGGATCGCAGACGTCCGCAGGACGCCCTTGTCGCCGGGCGTCTCGGTCGGCTCCAGCGCCGATCGCGCGCCACGGGAGGTCGTCTCGCGCCAGGCGGATGCCACGTCGTCGACCGCGAACGCGATGTCATGAACCCCATCGCCGTGCTTGCGGACGTGCTCGGCCACCTCGCCGTCCGGGGTGATGGGAGCGGTGAAGACGAACCGGATGTCGTTCTGGACCAGGACGTAGCTGGCGCGGTCCCGGACGCCGGTTTCGAGCCCGGCGTACGCGACCGGGGTAAAGCCCCACAGCGTCCGGAAGTAGTGCGCCGCCTGCTTGGCGTTGCCGACCCAGAACTCGATGTGGTCGATCCCCTTGAGGGGCAGGAAGTCGGTGGTCTCGGTCGTGGGAGCGGGCTTCGTCGTGGTCATCGGTCCAGGCGCCTCCTGTTCACGGCCGATGGTACGCCGTCGGCCCAAACCGTATGCTCGACTCGCCATGCTCGGCCCACATCGCGACTATCTGGCATCCTCGTCGGTCTCCTGTGCTCGTCTCGGCGCTGCACGCGTCGACTGAGCCCGTCGGTGTCCGCCCTCCCGTCCGCCGAGCTCGACCTCGGCGTCAGGCAACCTGCCGCCCGGCTGCGAGCCGATCGAGCTGCGAGGTACCAAGCGGGGAGCGCGTCGTCCTGGACGGCACGTGGATCGAGGATGTCGCAAGCCTCGCCGACGACGTGGTGGATTCGCACGGAGGGGGACTGCGTGTGGGGTGCCGGCGTCGTCGACGATGTCACTGTCGGCGGGGCAATTCGACATCGGGCCGGACAACGTCCAGAGTCTGAACGGTCGGCTGGGGTCAGACTTCGTGATCACTGGGGAGATCGTCTGGCTGGCCGCTCCCGGTGGGCGCTCCCGGCAATCCGAGCCTATCCGCGCCCCTGCGCATGCTCATCGACTTCGACGACGCGGGCGAGGTTGTCCTGCGCGAGGACCGCGAACCAGGCGTCGAGGGCCGCGCTGCCCGGATCCCGGCGGCTACTGCCCGCGCGCCGCTCGTCCTCAAGCGGGCCGACTAGTGCCAGCGACTCGCGGTATCCTGCGGCCCATGATATTCATCGCCATCATCATCATCGGCCTGGTGGCCGGCTACCTCGCCAACCTCGTGGTCGGCAAGGGCCGGGGCTACAGCCAGCTGGAGCTCTTGGTGGCCGGCCTGGCCGGATCGGTGGTCGGCGGAACCCTGTTCAGCCTGCTGCTGGGCGAGGGCTTCGACTTGCGGTTCGGGGGGTTCATCGGCGCCACCGTGGGCGCCATCCTCATCCTGGCTCTGTACGGACCGATTCGATCCCGAATGGGCTCCCGCTGATCGGCGATTAGTCGACCTCGGCGGCCAGGGCCACGTCGATCATCCGGTCGACGGCCGCCGCCAGCTCCTCGGGACTGAGGTAGGTGTGCTCCTGGTTCTCCTCGCCGCTGTCGATGTCGACCGCGACTCCCAGGCAGGCCGCCTGAACGCCTCGGACGGCGGCGAGGTGGAACAGCACGCTGGCCTCCATCTCGACCGCCAGGACCCCCGCCTCGCGCCACGGGCGCACGAACTGCGGGTCGGGGTGGTAGTGCGAAAACACGTCGATGCTCGCGATGGGGCCGATGTGATGAGGAACGCCCAACCGCTCGGCGGCATGCACGAGCGCGTGGGTCAGAGCGAAGTCCGCCGCAGGCGCGGATGGCTTCCCGTCCATCAACGTGGCAACCGTGCCGTCGATCGGGGCCGCCGACGTGGCGATGATCAGGTCGCCGAGACCGATCTTGGTCGTCAGCGCGCCGGTCGTCCCCACCCGCACCAGCTGCCGACCGCCAAGGCGGATCAGCTCCTCGCCGACGACGCCGATGGACGGGCCGCCCATCCCCGTGGTCTGGACGCTGACCGGCCGGCCATTGACCGTCCCGGTGTACCCGAGCAGTCCGCGGTGCTCGGTCACGAGGCGGGTCGCCTCGAGCCCCCCGTCGAAACGGGACGCGATGGTCGTCGCGCGGCCCGGATCGCCGGGGAGCAGCACGAACGGGGCGTAGTCGCCCGGCTCGGCGTGAAGGTGGATCTGCGGCACGGAGGTAGCCTAGCCGGTCGGGGCCTCGGCTAGCATGCCGGGATGAATCGGTACGGCGACGAGCTCGAGTTCGCGGTCCGCCTCGTCCGGGCGGCCGGGACCCTGATCCTCGAGTCGTACGGCCGGGTCGGCCGCGTCCGCCACAAGAGCCGGCGCGACGTCGTGACCGATATCGACTATCGCTCCGAGGCACTCATCGCCAAGCGCATCAAGCGCCGCTTCCCCGACGACGGGATCCTGGCCGAGGAGGCCGGGCCAGATCGGGTGGGGGGACCAGATGGCGCCCGTCGGTGGTGGGCCGTGGACCCGCTCGATGGGACGGTGAATTACGCCAACGGGATCCCGTATTTCTGCGTCTCGGTGGCGCTCATCGAGGACCTCGTGCCGGTGCTGGGCGTGGTGTTCGACCCGCTCCGTGGTGACCTGTACACCGCCACCGCCCAGGGCGCGGCCCGGCTCAACGGGTCGCTGGCCAAGGCCTCGTCCAAGGACGCCATCGGCGACTACGTGGTCAGCCTCGCGATCCTGGGTCGCGGCGGCCTGGCCCGCGAGCGGAAGATCGCGCCCGAGATCCGGATCCACCGCCGGATGGGCAGCGCGGCGCTGTCGCTGGCGTCGGTCGGGGCCGGCCGATTCGATGCCTTCATCCAGAACGGGGGACTGTCGCGCTGGGACGTGGCCGCCGCCGGGCTCATCGCCGAACGGGGAGGGGCGACGGTCACCAACCTGACCGGCGGCCCGTGGTGGCAGCCGAAGCGGCGACGGCGCGGTCCTGAACATCGTGGCCGCGCCGGAGCCTCACCACGCCGAGATCCTCCGCCTCCTTCGCGAGGCGGGCACCCGGGTCCGGGCTCGCCGCCCCTGATGCTTTTCCGTCAGCCTGTGCTCGCCGTCGTGGTGCTTGCGACGGCCTTCGTCACCGGCTGCGTCGCGTCGGCTCCCGGCACCTCCTCGACGCCAACGTTGGCAGAGTCGGCCGCGCAGGGAGAGTTCCCATCCGAATGCCCGCCAATCGACCTGCGCGGGCCAGATGGCGCGCGCGTCGACCTGACAGGCGAGTGGGCCGGCAGCGGCGTGCTGGCCCAAGACAATGAAATCGCCCTGCTGAACCAGATCGGCGAATGCGTCTTCGGCTCGGTCTCGGGCTACGACTCCGATGGCGCCCAGGCGGTGACCAACCTTACCGGCCGGCTGCATCCGGACTTCACCATGGACGTGGAGATTGCCATCGTGCTTCAGACGGCCATCTTCCGGTTCGGTGAGCTGAGCGCGATGGTCATGGTTGTCGAATGGGACGAGGAGGGCCGTCTTCGGCTGAGGGAGGTACGCGAGCAAGGGGGCCACGCCGATCGGTGTGTGATTGCCAACTTCGACTGCCCCGCTCCGGTGATCTGGTATCGGACCGACGAATCGCCCTAGCGGCGACAGGACAGCGGTCAGACCTCGGAGGCGCCCCCGAGCGCCGTCCCCAGCATCGACAACGTGCGCGCGGTGGCGCCCCAGATCCGGTGGCCGGCCCAGAAGTAGACCCCCGTCCGCAGGACGGCGCCGGGGACGGTGATCTCCTCCTCGGTGACGCCATCGGCGGCGAGCAGCTGCGCCAGTGGCAGCTCGATCAGCTCGGCCACCTCATCCAGGCCCAGGGTCAGCATCGGCCGCTCGTCCGCGACCGCAACGACCGGTACCAGCTCGAAGTTCGAGACCGGGATCCAGACCGGGTCGAGCCGTCCAACGGTCCGGACCGATTCGGGCGCCAGCCCGATCTCCTCGTGGGCCTCGCGGAGCGCGGCTGCCTCCAGGCTCGCGTCGCCGGCCTCGACCGCGCCGCCGGGCAGGCTGACCTCGCCGGGATGGGTCGCCAGCGCCGCGTGGCGGACGGTCAGTGGAATGACGAGCTCCCCGTCGGCGGGGTAGATGAGCAGCAGCGTGGCGGCGGCTCTGGCCTCGGGGAAGCGCGCTCGATCGAATCGTCGCGCGTCCTCCTCGGCCAGGGCGGGATCGGGAACCGCGCGCCGCGGGACGAACCGTGGGTCCACCGGGATCGGCCGGTCCGCGGTGGCCAGGGCATTTGCCACCGCTGTCTGCCAGTCGTCCTCAGCCCGTAAGATGGCCACATGACCTCCACGCCGCGCAGCCGCGACGACGCCGTTCGCGACGCCCTGCGCGAGACTCGCATTGTGGCCAACCGGGTGAGCTTCAGCAGCGGGACCCGCCGCGAGGTCAACCGCGCGATCGACACGCTCGAGGCGCAGCTCGGCCGCAACCAGGTGAACGCCACCGAGACGGCGCGCGCCCTCGAGCTCCTCAACCGCGCCCACCCCTCATTCCTGTTCAACCTGCTCCGTGACCGGGCCGCTGCCGAGCGGTTCGGCGCCGCGCTCCGCGAGCTGGGTCTTCGCGGCGTCGGGCAGCGGCTCGACGAAGTGCCCGAACTCGGTGATGGCCGTTCCCATTCCCGGCCCGACCGACGGACGAAAACACCGGGACGAGCTGCCGGCGGAAGAGCGCGTCGACGCCACCGGACGACGGCTGCCTCCTCCCCGCGATCTCCTAGAGCTCACCTGCGTGCCGCGGCTGCGGCACGAGCGGCTCAGGCCGCATTGACCGCCGCGGCGATGAGACCCGCATCGGTCGCCAGCGGCCCCAGCCCAAGCCGGTCGGCGAGCTCGGCGACGGGCGGCGGCTCCAGCCCGGTGCTCCGCAGGACGTCCCGGTTCGCCGTGCGCGAACGCCTGATCAGGCGGCGCATCGAGCACGACCTGGCCGGCGCGCAGGACCACCACCCGGGGGAACGTTTCCGCCACGAATCGCAGGTCGTGGCTCACCGCGATCACGGTGCGGCCCTCGCCCGCCGCCCGCCGGACGACCTCCTGGATCCGGCGCCGGCCACTCCCGTCCTGGCCGGTGGTCGGCTCGTCCAGGACGAGAACCGGGGTCCGCATGGCCAGGACCGATGCGATCGCAAGCAGCTTTCGCCGTGCCGCGCCGAGATCGTACGGATTCGTCGCCTCGACCCCCGTGAGCCCGACCGATGCCAATGCCTCCGCCGTCGCTGCCGCGAGAGCGGCTCCGCGCAACCCCAGGTTGCGCGGCCCGAACTCGACCTCGCGCTGGACCGACCCGGCGAAGATCTGACGGTCCGGCTCCTGGAAGACGAGCCCGACCTGGCGGGAGAGTGCCGCCACCGTAGATCCGGCCGCGTCCACCCCGCCGAGGAGCACCCGGCCGGAGGTCGGCCGCAGGAGACCGTTGAGATGGCGGGCGAGCGTCGTCTTGCCCGAGCCGTTCTGGCCGACGAGGGCCACCGCCTCGCCGGCACCGATCCGCAGGCTGAGCCCGTCCAGGGCACGAACCCCCGCGGGGTACTCGTAGACCAGCTCCTCGATGACGAGATCGATCACGTCGGGACCAGCCGGGCCGGGTCGAGCCCGGCGGCGACCGCCATCCGCTCGAGCCGAACCGAGGTCGGTGGATCGACGCCCATGTCGTCGAGGATCGGATCGGCGAACACCGACGTCGCCGGACCCTCACGGACGACCCGTCCGGCCTCCAGGACGATCGCGCGGCCGCAGATCCTCGCCAGCAGGTCGGTCTTCTGCTCGGCAACGAGGATGGACGCGCCACCAGATGCGAGGGCGGCGATGGCCTCGCCGACGAGGCGGGTCCCGGCGGGGTCGAGCATGGCCGTTGGCTCGTCGAGAACCAGGTGTTGCGGCTCCATGGCGAGGACCCCGGCCAGGGCCACCAGCTGGCGCTGACCGCCGGACAGGTGCTCCGGATCGCGGTCGGCGAGCTCGGGAATAGCCACCGTCTCGAGCGCCCGCTCGGTTCGGGCCATGACCTCGCCCCGCGGCAGGCCCAGGTTCATCGGTCCGAAGGCGACTTCCTCGTACACCGTCGAGCAGATGCCGCTCAGGTTGGCTGCCGCGAAGGCGATGCCGACGAGCCCGGCCAACTCGCCGGTCGGCACTTCGGCCAGGGACCGGCCGTCGACACGCGCCTGTCCGGTCATCACCCCGCCCACCGCGCGGGGCGCGAGGCCGGCCGCCACCAGGCACGTCGTCGACTTGCCCGCCTCGTTCGGGCCCAACAGGCCGACGACCTCCCCCGGATTCAGCGTCAACGAGACGTCGACCAGTGAAGGGGAGCGGGCCCCCGCGTATCGATACGTGACCGACTCGAGGCTGAGCATCCTGCCCTCAGCCCAGCCAGCCGGCGAAGCCGGCGACGACCAGGACGGGAACGCTGAGGGCCATCAGCCAGCGCGCCAGGCGCTCCCACTCGCGATCGGCCGGCGCCCACAGCAGCGAGCGGCGGCCCGGGCGAGAGAAGCCGCGCGCCTCGAGCGCCATCGCCCGCTCCTCCACTTCGACGATCGAGCCGAGGAGGACCGGCGCGGCCATCGGAAGGAGTCCTCGGACGCGGCGCCACACGTTGCCCTCGGTGTCGAGACCCCGCGCCCGTTGAGCCTCGGCGATGTGGCCCGCCCGCTCCACGATGGCCGGCACCGCCCGCACCGATGCGCTCACCACGAACGCCAGCCGCGGGCTCACGCCACGCCGCTCGAGGTCGACGACCAGCGAGCCGACGGGCGTGGTGAGGTAGAACAGGGCCAGCGCGCCGGTGATCGCGACCAGGCGGACGAGCGTCTCGATCGCGAACGCCAGGCCCTCCGCGGTGGCGGTAACGGGACCGATGCGGAACAGGACCGTCGAGCCGGACGGATAGAAGAACAGGTTGACGACGAGCACGCTGACCGCCAGCGGCAGGGCGAGGAGCAGCCCGACGCGGAGGAGACGGGGCAGCACGCCGGCCACCGCCGCGGGCAGCAGGACCGCGACCACGGTCAGACCCACCGGGCCGATCACGCCCCCGAGGATGGTGGCGTTGACCGCGGTGACGGTGGCCGCCACCAGCCGGGTCAGCGGGTTGAGCCGATGCCAGGCGGTCGGCGTGGGCGGGACCAGGAATGCCGGGGCCGCCGGCTCGACCGCAACGCTCAGCCCGTGACCTCCGGCGTGGTCGCAGGCTCCTCGATCAGCTGCTCGCCCTGCGGGAAGCGGGCCTTCAGCCGGACGGCCATGGCCACCGTGATGAGGTACACGATCACGAAGGTCGTGGCCTTGTCGATCGGGTCGCTGATCAGGCCCTGGCCGGTGGTGGCGGCGTAGATGTCGACCCCGGCCTGCCGTAGCGCGGCGACCAGGAAGTCGGTGCCCGAACCGGTGACGCCGCCGAACACGCCCGCGGCGATGGGGGCGCTGATCAACGCGGCCACGATGCCCGTCGCCACGCCGGTCACGACCGCGTAGGCCGCGGTGATGTCGCGTCGCCCGAAGAGCAGCGCGAAGACCCCGAGCACCGCCGCGACGACCAGCAGGATGGCGACATAGCCCAGGATCACGAAGAGCTGGCTGTCGCCCGACGGGAGTGGGTTGATGTCAATGCCGAAGATCAGCGGTGTAGCCGACCGAGGCCAGCCACGCCAGACCGATGATGATCCCGCCCACCAGCACCCCGGCCACGACGAGCTCGCCGGTCGGTCGATTCGGCCGAGGGCGCATCAGCCCGTAGCGCCCGGCAAGGCCCGCCGAGATGCCGATGACCGCGGCCACGACCGCGAACGCGGCGGCCGGCGGGTACTGGAACGGCGGCGGGACGACGTAGGACCACAGGATGTTCGTCAGGGCCCCGGTGGCCGCGCCGGCGATCGGCCCGGCCAGGACGCCGACCAGGACCGTGCCGATCGAGTCGAGGTAGATCGGGATCTTCAGCGCGGCGGCAACGGTCTGGCCGAGGACGATGTTGATCGCGATGGCAAACGGCATGAGCACGACGACGCGCAGCGTGAACTGTCGCGACAGTGAATCCAGACGGCCGGTCTGGATCCGCTCCAGTCCCAGGGTCACGGCCGCGCCGATGAGCATGGCGACGGCCAGGATGAGCGCGAACGAGTTGGCCGCCGTGGCGTAGGCCCCGGTGTTCGGGATCAACCGTCGCGTCGCCGAACTGGCCAAAGGCCACGACCCCCGCCACGGTGGTGATGATGAACGCCACCACCCCCGCTGCCACGCGGAGCCAGCCGGAGCTTCCGCTCGCGGAGCTCTCTGCCGGGGCGGTCGGTTCCTCGGTGGTCATCGGTTCGTCTCCTTCCGTGCGCGAATCAGGCAACGGCCAGGGCGAGGCGCTCCAGGACTTCCTCGCGAATGGCCGGTCCGTCAATGGCGGTCACCACGTTCAACATTGGTCGCGGATCATCGTCGGCTGGACGAATGGTGCCGGCCACCGCCGGGTCACTGGCGGTGTCGCACGCCAGGCGCCGGTCGCGGCTGGCGGTCACGAGATCGGGCCGGAGCAGGGAACCGACGAGCGTGACCGGATCGTGGAGGTAGCAGCCGTCGATGCCGTCGGCGACGCGGTGGTAGCCCACGTAGAAGCGGATGGCATCGCGAACGACGTTGGCCAGATGGGTGTCCGGCAGGCGTTCGAGATCATCCAGCCCGAAGACGGCCTGCTGGGTGGCGTCGAGCGGGAACAGCCGATCCACCGCTCCGCCCGAGAGGCAGATCTCGGCGGCCTCCGGGTCGACACAGGCGTTCCACTCCCCGTGCTCGGTGGTGTTGCCCCGCACGTCGAGCGCGCCGCCCATCCAGATCACCTCGCGGGCCCCGCCCGAGAGGTCCACTCCATTGTTCGCGGCCGCGGCGACGTTCGTGAGCGGGCCGGTGGCCACGATCGTCATCTGACCGGGATGGCGGGTGAGGTGCGCCTCGAAGTAGCGGGCGGCGGGAACCGCGGTGAAATCGGTGGTCTCCAGGACGCGCTGGTCGCCGCGCAGCTCGGCGTAGCCGGTCCCGGTGGGGCCGTGCGTCTCGGGGGCGGTGCGCAGTCGCCGGCTCAGCGGTCGGGCGGCGCCGATCGACACCGGCACGTCGCCACGGCCGACGAGCTGGAGCAGGGTCCCGGTGTTGCGGGCCACGTGCTGGAGCTCCACGTTGCCGGCGACACAGGTCACCCCGCGCAGGTTCAGCTCCGGGGCGGTGGCCGCGATGAGCAGCGCCACCATGTCGTCGATCCCGGTGTCCACGTCCAGGATCACGGGGCGCCGATCGGTCGGGGCATCGGCCATCGGTCGCATCCTACGCTGGCCAGCCGCCGGCCTGACCGACCTTGGAGGCCAGCGGACGCCCGAGCGCCTCGGCGATGAACCGCGCCGCATCGAGGACGCGTTCGAGGTCCACCCCGTGGCGCAGGCCCTCGCGGTCGAGCAGGTAGACGAGGTCCTCGGTGGCCAGGTTACCGGCCGCTCCAGGCGCATACGGGCAGCCTCCGGTCCCCCCGGTGCTGGCATCGAAGCAGCGGATGCCCAGACCGATGGCGGTCGCCACGTTGGCGACCGCGGTGCCCCGGGTGTCGTGGAAGTGCATGGCGAGCCGATCCGGACCGATGCCGGCGCCGAGGAGAGCGCCGACGACGCGGCGGACATCGGCCGGTCCGGCGACCCCGATCGTGTCGCCGATGCTCAGCTCGTCCACGCCGAGCGCCAGCAGCCGCTCGGCGACGTCGACCACGGCGGCCTCGGAGATCGGGCCTTCGTATGGGCAGCCGAACGCGGTCGACAGATAGCCACGGATCCACCACCCCTCGCGCCGGCCGTGGGCGACCACCGGCTCGAACGCGGCGAGCGACTCGGCGATGGACATCCCGATGTTGTGACGGGTGAAGGTCTCGGAGGCCGCGGTGAAGACGCAGACCGCGTCCACCTTGGCGGCGATGGCCCTCACGAGGCCGCGCTCGTTCGGGACCAGGACCGGATAGCGGACACCGGGCCGGCGCTCGAGGCCGGCCATCAGGTCGTCGGCGTCGGCCAGCTGGGGGATCGCCGCGGGGGAGACGAAGGACGTGGCCTCGATCTCGCGCAGCCCCGCATCGGCCAGCAGACCGATGAACGCGAGCTTCTTCTCGGTCGGGATCGGCTGCGCCTCGTTCTGGAGGCCATCGCGCGGGCCGACCTCGTAGACCCGCACGTCGACGTGGGTCATGGCCGGCGCATCCTACGCCGAGACCTCGGCCAGCAGGTCGCCGCGCTGGACCTGGTCGCCGGGCTGCACATGGACGACGGTCACGGTGCCGGCCAGCGGGGCGCTGACGGCGTGCTCCATCTTCATCGCCTCCAGGACGACGATCGCCTGGTGGGCGGCCACCGCATCGCCTGGGCGGTGGTGGACGGCCAGCACTCGCCCCGGCATCGGCGCGGTGAGGATCGCCGATCCCTCGGCCAGTGCCGCGTGGCGGACGGCCTCGTCGACCGCCGGCGGTGGTGCGAGCCGGAACTCGAGGGACTGGCCCTCGACGTCGACGAACGCCTCGGCCTCCGTGACGCGCTGCACGGCGGGCCGGCCCGCGGCTCGACGGCTCGTTCAACCTCGCCGTGGACGAGGCGGATGCTCGGATTGGCGTTGACCCGCCACCCGCCGGCCCATGGACCGGCGGTCGCCTCGGCCAGGGCCGCGGCCGCTGACTGCCACGCCTCGTCCGGCGGCGAGATGGGCCCGGGCAGCGAGAGCGTCGACAGGGTGTCGGTGCGCAGGTCACCGGCCGTGAGCGCTGGCTGATCCACGAGCCAGCGGAGGAAGCGAAGGTTCGTCCGGACCCCGAGGAGCGTGGTTTCGGCCAGGGCTGTGCGCAACCGCGCGAGTGCCGCGGCCCTGGTCGGGCCGTGGGCGATGATCTTGGCCAGCAGCGGGTCGTATCGGTCCGACACCAGGTCGCCCGCCTGAACACCGGCATCCACCCGGATGCCGGCGCCACTCGGCAGGCGGAGGTCCACGATCCGCCCGGTCGCAGGCAGGAACCCGTGCTCCGGGTCCTCGGCGTAGACCCGGGCCTCGATGGCGTGGCCGTCGAGGCGGACGCTGCGCTGCTCGATGCCGAGCGGCTCCCCGGCCGCGATCCGCAGCTGATCGGCGACGAGGTCTCGGCCGGTCACCGCCTCGGTGACCGGATGCTCGACCTGGAGCCGGGTGTTCATCTCGAGGAAGAAGAAGTCGTCGTCATCGGTCACCAGGAATTCGACCGTTCCGGCCCCGACGTAACCCGCCGCACCGGCCACTCGAAGCGCCGCGTCACCCAGCGCCGCGCGGAGTGGCGCACTGACCGACGGCGCCGGGCGATTCCTCGAGGATCTTCTGCTGGCGACGCTGAGCGCTGCAGTCGCGCTCCCCCAGGTGGACACCGGCGCCGTGGGCGTCGAACAGGACCTGGACCTCGACGTGGCGTGGGCCGTCGAGCAGGCGCTCGAGGATGAGCCGATCGTCGTCGAACGCGGCGCGCGCCTCCCGCCGGCTGGCGGCCAGTGCCTCGGCCATCTCATCCTCGGCGCGGACGATCCGCATCCCCTTTCCGCCGCCGCCGCCCGCCGGCTTGACGAGCAGTGGGAGACCGATCTTCCGCCCGGCGGCCAGCAGGGTGGCGTCGTCCTGCTCGGGTCCGTCGTAGCCGGGGACGATGGGCACGCCCTGGGCCGGCTGCGAGCCGTCGGGCGGCCGCTTTGTCGCCCATGGCCGTGATGGCCGCCGGCGGCGGGCCGACCCACGCCATGCCGGCGGCTTCCACGGCGGCGGCGAACGCGGCGTTCTCGGCCAGGAAGCCGTAGCCCGGATGGATCGCGTCGGCGCCGCCCCGCCGCGCGGCATCCAGCACCGCGCTCGGACTGAGGTACGAATCGATGACGAGGGCCAGGTCACCATCGTCCGGGGCCGGCTCGTCTGGTTCGTGGACCCGGATGACCCGCATCCCGAGGCCGCGCGCCGTCCGCGCGACGCGCGTCGCGATCTCACCGCGGTTGGCGATGAGCAGCGCACGAATGGGTCGCAACCCGCCGGGCTGACGCGGCTCGGCGACCGCCGCACGATCGCCAGGTCCCGCGGGACCCGCATCCGCGCCCCGACCCGAGTGCCGGGCAGCCGCCCCTCAGGCGATCCAGCGCTGGACGGTGCGGACGCTGACCCCCAGCTCCTGGGCGACCTCGCGTGGCGTCAGCTCGTCGCGCACGTCGCGATTGTCGCAGGCGTCAGCGCCGGGTCGTCTCCTACCGGCGCCAGTCGGGGTCGCGCTTCTCGAGGAACGCCGCCAGGCCCTCCTGCCCTTCGGCGCTCGTCCGCTGGCGGGCAATGGCGGCCACGGTCAGCGCCCGCGCCTGGGGACCGGGCTGGCCCCGCAGGCGACGGACGAGGGCCTTCGCCTCGCGGACCGCGGTCGGTCCCGCGGCGAGCAGCTCCTCGACGAGCTCGCTCACCCGTGCATCCAGGGCTGCTTCGTCGGCGAGGACCTCGTGGACCAGGCCGATCTGCCGTGCGCGGTCGGCGCCGAAGCGGCTTCCCGGCAGGAACAGGGCCCGGGCGTGGGTCTCCCCGATCTTGGCCACTGCGTACGGACCGATGACCGCCGGCAGGATCCCGAGCCGGGTCTCGGTGAAGCCGAACTGTGCATCGGCGGTGGAGATCACGATGTCCGAAACGGCGCACAGCCCCATCCCGCCACCGAGCGCCGCGCCGTGGACACGGGCGACGACCGGCACCGGGCAGGTGTCGATGGTCTCGAGCAGGGTGGCCAGTCGACCGGCATCGGCCTCGTTCTCCTCGACGCTCATCGCGGCCGCGGCACGGAGCCACGCGACGTCGGCGCCGGCACAGAACACCGGTCCGTCACCGGCCAGGACCACGGCCCGCAGGGCATCGGGAGGCTCATCGGCGAGGGTCGCGAAGGCGTCGGTCAGGGCGCCGATGAGCTCGGCGTTGAACGCGTTGCGGACATCGGGCCGAGCCAGCACCACCCGGGCCACCGGGCCCAGCCGCTCGACTCTGAGCGGCTCGCTCATCGGTGGCCGCGGTGGAACGGATCCGAGACGGCGCGGACGCTGCCCAGGAGCGGCTCGGTCAGCCAGCGGCCCTCCACGTCGTCGGGCAGCGGCGGCAGCGGTCCACCTCCGCCAACGAGACCGACGAGCAGCCCCCAGCCTGCTCCGGTATCGGCCTCCACCAGGTACGCCTCGCGAAGGCCCGGCCAGTCGGCCATCTCAGCCGCCAGCCGGCGCTCGGTTTCGCGCGCCTCGGGACCGGGCAGTCGCACCCGCACCGATGTCCCGCCCGCGCTGCTGAACAAGGGCTCGTCGGTGCCGGGCATTCGGCCCGCGGCCAGGTCGGCAATCTCATCGGGCTCGAAGCGATAGGGGATTGGTCCCGCCGGGTCGAGGATGACGGGCAATCCGGCCGACGCGAGGTTGGACAGGGCAATCCGCGCCGGCAGCGCCAGCGAGGTGGCGCCCAGCGGCGACCACGCGGCCAGCGCGGCGTGCGAGCCGAACGCGATGCTCACCGGGTCGCCGTCGATCCCACGGCCAAGCAGCACGCCGATCTCGACCTCCTCGGCGTCCTCCACCGCCTGTCCGGCCGCTTCCTGGGCGGCCTCCTCCGCCCCGGGCGGGACGGGCATGAGCAGGGTCGCGCGTCCCTATCGCGCGATAGAACGCCCGGAGCGGTCCGGGATCGTCGCCGCCTTCGGCGTCCCGCGCCGCGATCGCCGCCTCGTACAGGGTGGCGGCGCTCTCCTCCAGCGTCCCGCTCGGGACGCCGCGCGCGTGGGAGCCGGGGAGTGGCCGCTCCGGGTCGCTAGTCGTCCGAACGCTCCGGAGGCTCGGTTGGCCAGGCTCGATCCGACGGCGTTGGAGCCGCTGGATCCGGAGAGGCGTCAGGCGGTGGAGGCGGTGGCACGGCGTCGACGTCTGTCGCCGGCTGGGCCGCTGGCGTGGACGCGACCGCGGTCGAGCTCGCGGCGGGTGGTGGAACCGCGGCCGCCGGAGCTGCAGCAGCTGCCTCGACCACCACCTCCTTCCGACCGCGCCGCTGTGCCCCGAACAGGACGGTAATGAGCCCGAGCGCGGCCACGATGATCCCGGCCCAGGGCTGGTAGGTGTTCATCGTGTCCAGGAACGCGAGGTCAAGGCCGAGATTCGGCAGGACCAGCGACCCGACCCCCAGGATGACGAGGACAACTCCGAGAGCAATCATGTCGGACCCTCCTTACGGCGCAGTCTAGCCGCCACTCTTGCCCCGTTCGGTCAATCCCACGCTTTCCATCTCGGCCTTCGCCAGCCGGTCGTAGCGGCCCTCGACGAAGTCCCCGATCGGGTCGGAGGTCTGGTCCAGGAGCTCCGAGTACTCCAGGCGGTACATCGCGCGGGTGGCCAGCACGCGTTGCATGTCCGCGGCATCGACGCGGCTCTCTTGCCGAGCGGGCGATCGTCGTATCGCCCGGTCGCCGGCGTTCAGCTCCCGCCATCGGCGCCGGCGCCACGGAAGGTACCGATTCAGCCACGGGATGACGAACACCGCGACCAGCAGCAGGCCCAACACGGCCGCGATGATCAGAAGCAGCCGTTCGAGGTCGGCGCCGGCGTCGACCAGCGGCGTACCGATGCCGTCGAAGGCATCGCCGATGATGTTTCCGGCGCCCTCCCCGACGAGCGGGATCTGGGACAGGGCACGCTCGATGGTCGCCCCCGCATCCTGGAAGCCCGTCCCCCGCGTCGCCGATGCTCGTCCCCACCGATCGCCAGCTCGTCCAGCGCGTCGTACAGCCGAAAGCCGAGCGAGGCCCAGAACGCGACCCACGCGGCCGTGGCGAGGTCGGCCACGACCTCCTGCGTCCGGCGCCTCGGGACCTCGCTCCAGATCCGCATCGGCTCAAGCCTAGACCTCGACGAATGGCGGCGAGCGCCTACATCCGGTACAGGCTGAAGCCGGGTTCCGGAATCGGCGCATTCAGCGCGGCGCTGATGCCCATGGCCAGCACGCGCCGCGTGTCCATCGGGTCGATCACCCCGTCATCCCACAGGCGAGCGGTGGAGTAGTACGGCGAGCCCTGGCGCTCGTACTCGTCGAGGATCGGTGCCTCGAAAGCGTCCCGTTCCGCATCGGTCGCGAAGTCGCCACGAACGGTGGACAGGACCCGGGCCGCCTGTTGCCCACCCATGACGCTGATCCGGGCGTTCGGCCACATCCACAGCTGGCGCGGGCTGTACGCCCGCCCTGCCATCCCGTAGTTCCCCGCGCCGAACGACCCACCGATGATGACCGTGAACTTGGGCACGGCCGTGGTCGAGACCGCGGTCACCAGCTTGGCGCCGTCCTTCGCCAGCCCACCGGCCTCGTACTCGCGGCCGACCATGAAGCCGGTGATGTTCTGGAGGAACACGAGCGGGATCCGCCGCTGTGACGCGAGCTCGATGAAGTGCGCGCCCTTCAGCGCCGACTCGCGGAACAGGATGCCGTTGTTGGCCAGGATCCCGACCGGGTAGCCCTCGAGCCGGGCGAACCCACAGACGAGCGTCTCGCCATAGCGCTCCTTGAACTCGTGGAGCTCCGAGTCGTCCACCAGGCGGGCGATCACCTCGTGGACGTCGTACGCCACCCGTGGGTCGGCCGGGATGACCCCGTACAGCTCGGCGGGATTGACCGATGGCGGCCGCGCGGCGGCCACCTCCCACGGCGGGTCCGGCTTGCGCCAGGCCAGGTTGCGGACGATCGAGCGACCGATGGCCAGGGCATGCTCGTCGGTCAGGGCGTAGTGGTCGGCCACGCCGCTGGTCACGGTGTGGACCTCCGCGCCGCCGAGGTCCTCGGCGCTGACCTCTTCGCCGGTGGCGGCCTTCACCAGCGGCGGGCCGCCGATGAAGATGGCGCCGGTCCCCCGGACGATGACCGTCTCGTCGCTCATGGCCGGCACGTATGCGCCGCCCGCCGTGGACTGGCCCATCACGATCGCGATCTGCGGCACCCCGCGCGCAGATAGTCGGGCCTGGTTGAAGAAGATGCGGCCGAAGTGCTCGCGGTCGGGGAAGACCTCGTCCTGGAGGGGGAGGAACGCACCTCCGCTGTCCACCAGGTACAGGCACGGGAGCCGGTTCTCGAGCGCGATCTCCTGGGCGCGGAGGTGCTTCTTGACCGTCATCGGGAAGTAGGTCCCGCCCTTGACCGTCGCGTCGTTGGCGACGATCACGCACTCGACGCCCTCCACCCGGCCGATGCCGGTGACGATCCCCGCCCCGGGCGCCTCGTCGTCATAGAGCCCGGTTGCGGCCAGGGTCGACAGCTCGAGGAACGCGGAGCCGGGGTCGATCAGCCGATCCACGCGCTCCCGGACCAGGAGCTTGCCGCGCTCGCGATGGCGAGCGATGGCTCGCTCGTCTCCGCCGGCGCCGGCGCTCGCGACCCGCGCCGTTCGCTCGCGAAGGTCATCCACCAGGTAGCGCATCGCGTCCGCGTTTTCGGCGAACGAGCGGCGACGCCGGATCGAGCGCGGATCGAAGGACGGCCATGACCGGCCGATTATGGGCGGGCCGCATGCGGCCCGAATCGGTCAGGCGAGGCTGACGAGCGGAACGAGGGTCTCGATGTACTTGGTGTTGACGATGGCGACCGATACCACGTGCTCGAACGCCGGCACGCCGTGATGGAGGAGGTGCGCCTCGGTGAGCGGGATGAAACCCTGCATCTGGTACGGCTCAGGGAATACGGTCCCAGGCGTGAGGTGCAGGTTGCCGGTGACCGTGAACGTGGCGGTGTGAGCCGCGACGCGCTGGATGCGCCGATGAAGCCGCAGCTGGCGGTTCGTCCGCCACTCGGGCGGCATGACCACGACGACCTCGTCGGTCGGGACGGTGCGCCACTCGCCGTTCTTGTCGAGCACGGGCCGGACCGTCATGTCGTCGCCACCCGCGCTCGGCTGCCATAGCCGCAGCTTGTCGCTGGCGAGGAGCAGATCGGTGACTCGCTGGCCATTCGACGCAATCCACCCCACCACCCGCGTGTCGGGCGTGTACAGCTCGATCGGGGCCAGGTCGGTGCCGTTGGCGAGGGCGGCGGAACCGGACGTTGCCGACCCACCACTTCCCCGCCGCCAGTTCCAGAAGGTCACGCCCCGACGCTACCCGGTGCCAAGGCCGGAAGCCACGGCACGAGAGTACTAGCGATCAGGCACCGACAAGCGTTGCTGAGGAGCACCACGGGCTATTGCCGGGTCCGGTCGCTGGTAGTACATATTCACCGTGACAAAAACCGTTCGCATCTTCCTCCTGGTCGTCCTCGTCGCTGTCCTGTCGACGGCGGGCGCCCTCGCCTTCAGGGGCGAGGCGGGGACTGGCACGGAGGATTCCGAGAACCAGGGAGCGGGCGACAACGCCGAACGCGTGGTCGACCGACTCGCCGACGCCGGCATCACGACCGACACCGACGAGCTCGATGCCCTGGCCGATGTATACGGCGTGGGCGGTGCGGTTCGGGTTCTCGCCTTCGCCGATGCGGCCGGCGTCGACCCGTCCGAGATCACCGCCATGCGCGACGACGGGATGGGCTGGGGGGAGATCGCCAGGGCGCTTGCCGAAGAGCACCCGGACTTTGACCTGGGGCCGGGAATCGGGTGGATCATGGGACACGGCAACGGCGAACGGGAACGGTCATGGGCAGGGCCAGGGCCAGGGTCACGCGAAGGACAAGCCCGCCGAGGGAGACGACGCCGGCGACTGATATCGTCGCGGGCGTGATCGAGTTCTCCGACTTCGAACAGGTTGACATGCGGGTCGGCCGCATCGTGGCCGCCGAGCCGTTTCCCGAAGCGCGCAACCCGTCGTACAAGCTGCGCATCGATTTCGGCCCAGACCTCGGCGAGCGGGAGTCGGCCGCCCAGCTGACCGTGACCTACCCAGACCCGGCCGCGCTCATCGGTCGCCAGGTCGTCGCCGTCGTGAACTTTCCGCCACGACGGATTGCCGGCTTCCCGAGCCAGGTCCTCGTCCTGGGGGCCATGGGCGACGGCGGCGAGGTGTACCTCCTCGAGCCTGACCCGGCGTCACCCGAGGGCCTGCGCATCGGTTAGCGGCACCGGATCGGCCATACTCGGCGGACCGTGACCGTCGCCAACGAGCCCCTCCTCGGGGCCACCCCCGAAGGCATGCCGGACCCGGATGTCGCCCCGCCGCAGGTGGCGCGGGCCGGGGACCCGTTTGCGTCACTCCGGATCGTGGTCGGCCTGTCCCGTCTGACGCGCAACGTGACCCACCAGCTGCGCGACGTGGTCACGGCCTTGAACGCCGCCTACCTCGACTGGTCGTTCGCGGAGGACGTCGTCCTGGCCGAGCTCGTCCAGCTCCAGTCGAACTGGAGCCTCTCGTTCCACGGCGAGGATCGGATCGTCATCGGCGCCACCGAGCGGGGCCGGACCATCCTCATCGTCGACTCGACGAAGATGACGCCGTTCCTCCTCGCCCAGGCCCAGGCCCATGCCGAGGCATGCGACGCGGCCCTCCGCGAGTTCGCCATCGGCGACGCCAACTACTGACCGATGCCCACGCGTTCCGTCACGACGACCGCGACCCTCACCGGCGAAAAGGGCGAGTACTACTTCATCGTCCCGGTCGATTTCCAGGCGGTGTTCGGCCGCCACCGCCCGCCGGTGCGGGTCACGATCCGCGGCCACACCTACCGCACCACGCCCGCCCGATATGGCACCGAGTACTTCCTGGTCGTGAACCGCGCGAACCGCGAGGCGATGGGTGGGCTGGACCACGGCGACCGGGTTCGAATCCGGATCGAGCTCGACACCGACCCGCGGGTCGTCGAACCGCCTCCCGAGCTGGCGGCTTCCCTGGCCGGCGCGCCGAAAGCGCGCGCCATCTACCGACAAGCTCTCGTTCAGCCACCAGAAGGCGTACGCCGATTGGGTGGCGGAGGCGAAGCGGCCCGAGACTCGCGTCCGCCGCGCGGGCGAATCGGTCAAACGCCTGCTTGGCAGGCCGAAAGGAGCCGAACGGGTGAATGGGTACGCATGGCGCCATGCGACGAACACGCGGAATTCGACAGCCGCCTGATCGTGGGTGGCCGTTGCGCTCCTGCCGCTGCTCATCGCGGCCTGCTCGCAGAACGGATCCGGACCGGGCTACTAGCCCGGGCTATCGGTCAGAAGCGGTCGGCCTGGGCTGCCTGGCCGACGGCGGCCTCGGGTGCTTCCATCGCGACGGGAACTCGATCGGTCCGACGCGGTTGGGCCTGAAGGGAGAGGTCTCGGGGACGACCGGGCCATCGGTCTCGCTGAGCTCGCCGCCGCGGTAGGCCTCCCACACGGCCATGACCGTGTCGCGGTGGGGCCGGATCCGACAGTGCTCGTCGCGGTTGCCCATCTCGTCGCAGTAGCCGAGCGGCACGCACTTCGGCGCCAGGAACGATCCGAAGAACGGCGAGACCCGGAAGATCTCGTGTCGGATCTGCTTGAACAGCTGGCGGATCTCCCACTGGGCCATGGTGCACAGGCGCAGCCCGCTCATGTGGATGAGCTGGCGCAGGTTCACGGTCATGATCAGGTTGGTCTGCATGGCGTTGGGGAAGATGAACCGCGCATCCTCGGCCGGGACCTCGGCCTGCAGGAGCTGGCCGTAGAGATCGAGGTTCTCGTCGACCGCACGCTGGAAGCGACCGGCCAGGTCGTCGGGCAGGTCGCCCTTCGTGATCGAGTCGGGGATCGTGTAGTTGTCCCGGCCCTTGAACGAGACGTATCGCTGGGACTGCTGGTCGAAGGCGGTGCCCGCCCGATGGCGGACGAGCTGGTGGGACAGGGTCCGGGTCACGCCGCTGATCGCGAACGTGAAGTTCACGTGCTCGATGGTCGATCCGTGGCCCGATTCCATGACCTTGCGGACGAGGGCCTGCTGCTTCTCGTCGGCGACCGATCGGCTGACCGCCTTGTCCCAGATCACGTCCGGCAGCTGCTCGGAGTAGCAGGTCCGGCAGGCGGTGTAGATGATCGGGAGGTAGTACTCCTCCACGATCTCCGCGGTCGGGAAGATCAGCTTGGCAGACAGGTTCGGCGAGGTTGGCGGCATGGTCTCGGCAGCAGTCCTGGCAGCAATGCAGCAGTGGTGGTAAGGGGCCGAGTCTAGCACCGGACCGATGCCGAATGGAGGCCCTTATCCACAACCTGTAGTGGTGTGGATAACCTTCAGGCCGATATCTTGTGGTCCCGCGTGCGACCTGCTCAGTCGGCTCGGTACCGCTCGATGCCCTCGTCGCGCGCGTTCGGCGGCTCCTTGCGCCGCTCGTCGAGGCGGGCGAGGCCGTGGAGACGGTCGTAGGCGATGACGTTGCCGCCCCCGGCGCGGGCCGAGGCGACGGCCTCGTCGGCCCACGACAGGAGGGTGTCGGCGCTCATCTCCTGGCGAGAGCGCATGGTCGTGACGCCGATGGAGACCGTGACCGAGACCTCGCCCCGCCCCGTGGAGATCGGTCGCTGCGTGGCGCGGTCGCGGATGGCCTCGGCGAAGACGGTTGCGCCCTTCTCATCGGTATGGGGAAGGATGGCCAGGAAGGCGTCGCCCGCCAGGCGACCGATGGCGTCCGCCTCGCGGACGCGGACCCGGATGCGGAGCGCGAGCTCGCGGAGGACCGTGTCGCCGACCGCCGTCCCGTGCTGCGCGTTGAGCTCGCCCATGCCGTCGATGTCGACGACCACGATGGAGACCGGGTGCGGGTACCGGCGGGCGCTGGCGACCTCCTCGCGGAGGCGATCCATGATTGCCGTGCGGCTGGCCACGCCGGTCAGGGTATCGACTTCTGCCGCTCGCTCCAGCTCAGCCCGCTGGAGGGCGATCGTGTGACGGGCATCGGTCAGCTCGCCCAATGCGGCGCGCAGCTCGCGTCCGAGGCGGTCACGCTCGGCGTCCTCGGCCGACCGTCGACGGCTGCGACCGGGTCCGCCTCGGAAGGCGATGCTGTTTCGTCGGTTCCCGGGTTCGCGGCCGCGATGGCGCCTGCCGTCGCCGCCGAGGCTTCGGCCACGGCCGCGGCTCGGAATGCCGACGCGGGGCTCGTCGCGGTGGCGCGCGACACGAAGCCCAGGACCAGCGAGCGGTGGGGTCAGGACGAGCGGCGTCAGCGCGACGACGGCCTCGAGGCGTGCCCGGCCGTGCCCACGCCAGGAGGACCGCAGCCACGATCAACGTCAGCGGTGCCAGCGCGGAGATCCAGCGGCGACGTCGGAACCAGGCGCCCACCGCGGCGCCGGCCACGATGGCCGCCACCAGGAAGAGCATCGCCGCCATGTCATCGAGCGGCGACCCGGGGGCGAGCAGGGCGCCGGCGAGCGCGGCCTCGGCCAGGACCAGCGCGAGGATCACGCCCAGCCATCGGCCCCGCTCGTCCGGCACGGACCGAGGACCGGCCCACGCCACGACGCCGAAGCCGACGGCCACGACGATCAGTGTCAGGGCCAACCCGCTGTTCGGGAGGGTTTGCGGACACGGCCGGACCGCTCAAGGCCAGCGCCGCGCGTTCCGGCGGTCAGGGCCGTGGCGCTCAGGCCGGCGGCGCCCGCCGCGATGCGGCCCGGTCGCGACCAGCAGGCCGAGCAGCGGGACCACCGCGATGGCGGAAAACAGGGCGATGATCCCGAGGGTCGCCGGGGCCAGCCAACCACTGAGCTGGTCGGGTTCGAGGGCGAGCGGCGGGAAGAGCGCGCAGCATGGCCACCACGGCCACGGGGAGCGCCAGGGCCAACCCGGTGCCCGCCGCCCGCGCGATCGCTGCGGTCACATCGGATCGGAGCATCAATTCGCCGGTGCGTTTTGTCACCGCGAGTGTCCTGATCGCTGGGGGTCAGCAGCAATAGTACGAACGGCCGACGCGGACCGGTTTCAGCCCGCCCGCGCCATACTCGGGACGTGCAGACCGAGCACGTCATGACCCGGAGCGCCTTCCTGGCCGCGACCGACGCCCTCATCGCCGAAGGCGATCGACTGGCTGCCGCGCCCGACTGGGACGCCTTCCGGGCGTGGCTGCTGGAATCGGACCAGCTGCTCGAATCGGTCTGGGGGCGAATGGACCGATACCACCTGGCCTGGCTGAACGTCGGCCGCGACTCCGCCCCGCCCGGATCACCGCTGGACGAGGCGGGAACGGCCCGATTCGTGACCGAGGTCGCGAGCGCCAAGGTGGCCGTCCTGCGTACGATGCGCACCGCGGTCGAGCGCCAGGGCTGGCGGCGCCTGGCCGAAGACGATCCCGCACCCGAGCCGCAATCGGAGAGTCCGTGACGTACGACCGAACCGGGGGACTGGCGGTCATCCTCGCTCACCCTGCCGACGAGGCGTTCACCTGCGCCGGCGCGCTGGCCCTCGCCCATGACGCCGGCGAGACGACCCGTCTCCTGATCGTGACCCGGGGCGAGGCCGGCAACCCGGAGCGAGCGCCCGACGCCGACCTGGCGGCCGTTCGCGAGTCGGAAATGGTCCGCTCTGCCGAGGCCATCGGCCTGAACGAGGTGACGCTCCTCGACGGCTATCCCGATGGCGCGGTGGCGGCCGAGCCGCAGGAGCGGCTGATCACCGAGATCGGGGCCTGGCTCGGGAACCGGCGACCGGACGTGCTGGTCACGTTCGGGGCGCACGGCGTGACGGGCGATCCGGATCACGTGGCGGTGGGCAGCGCGGCGCGCTGGGCGGTCGAGCGCCTCGCCCCCCAGGGCGTGGCCCCGCACGCGGTGTTCGTCATCGCCCCGGGCTATGGGCCCGGCCCGAACCGCTACGACCTGTCCGGCGAGGAGCAGGGCGCGACCCATCGGATCGAGGTCACCGAGGTGGCCGACCGGCGCCTGGCCGCGCTCGAGAGCCACGCCTCGCAGGCCGATACCGCCGATGCCATCTCCGCGCTGCGCAAGGCCATCGAGGCCGGCGAACCGATCTACGAGGCCTTCACCCGCGTCCGCCCCGAGGTTCTGGCCCCACACCCGAAGTACGACACCAGCCTCTTCTAGGCCGGTTGGAGGCTCCGCTCGCGAATCCCTGCTAATGTGGTCGGGTATGACGATTGATTCGAACCTCGCCAAGGTGGACGAGGTGATGACCGCCCTCTATGACATCCACGATCCGGAGATCGGGATGAGCATCGTCGACCTCGACCTCATCAAGAACGTCGAGATCGGAACCGATGGCGCCCCGACCGAGATCAAGATGGTCCTGACCACGCCCTTCTGCCCGTGGGCCGGTGACCTGATCCAGGAGATCAAGACGAAGACCGAGGACGTGGTCGGTCCCCCGGTCAAGGTCACCCTGCTCGCTGATCGCTGGGAGCCCCCGCCCGGCCTCTTCTAGGCTTCTCCCGCCGGCGCTAGCATCGGGCGGACGTGACGACACTGACGGGAGACGATCCGGTCGTAGCCTGGCTGCTCGAAGGCGACCCCTCGATCCGCTGGCAGGTCATGCGGGATCTTCTCGACGAGCCCGCGACGCTGGAAGGCCGAGCAGCGCCGCACGCTCAAGACAGGTTGGGTGGCGCAGATCCTCGCCATCCAGGGCGCGGACGGCAGCTGGCCGAAGGGGCGTTGGACGGACTCGCCGTGGACACCACTCCTGCTCATGGCGCTCGGCCTGCCCGAGGATCACCCGGCCCCATGGGCTCCGCGGGATGGCCTGATGGACCGGCTCATGCCGCGTGGCAAGCCCGTCGACCGGAAGGTTCTGCTCACGCGGATGGACCTGTGCCACCTGGGCTTCTGGCTCGGCCTGGGCTCGACCTACGTGGCCGGCGACCCGCGTCTCGGTCCCTGGCTGAGACGGTCATCAGCGCCCAGCTCGGCGACGGCGGGTGGAACTGCCACATCCGCAATCGACCATCCACGACCCACAGCTCGTTCCATACGACGCTCAACATCCTCGAGAACCTGCGCATAGCGCATGTCCGGGGAGTGGTGGACGGGCGGCATTTCGGGCGGCGGAGAATCCCGCCATCGAGTTCCTGCTCGCCCATCGGCTGTATCGGTCTCATACCACCGGCGAGGTGGCGGATCACCGGTTTCCGCTGCTCACCTATCCGTGGCACTGGCACTACAACGTCTTGCGCGGAATGGACTACCTCCGTCTCACGCCGGCCCTGAACGACGAGCGGGCGACGGACGCTCTTGAGCTGCTCCGGTCCGCTCGCCGCCCCAACGGTCGCTGGCCGCTCCAATCGAGGATCCCGGGCACGCTCCTGGTCGAGATGGAAAAGCCCGGCGGCGAGAGCCGATGGAACACACTGCGAGCCCTCCGGATCCTCCGAGCAGTGGATAGCATCAGTCCGGCATGAAGATCTACACCCGCAAGGGCGACCAGGTGACACCGGGCTGCTGTTCGGCGGCGCCCGAGTCGGCAAGGACAGCGCCCGGATCGAGGCGGCCGGATCGGTGGACGAAGCGGTGGCGGCGCTCGGGATGGCCCGGGCCGCGCTGGGGGCGATCACCGATCGCAAGGAAGCCCGCCTCAGCGAGACTGATCATCCGCCTCCAGCGCGAGCTGTTCGTGGTCGGCGCCGAGATCGCGACCCACAACGACCGCCGCGCGCGTCTGACCGATGGCGTGAGCCGGGTGACGGCCGACATGGTCACCGCCCTGGAAGCCGAGATCGACGACTGGACGGCGAAGAACCCGATGCCCGCCGAGTTCATCGTTCCCGGCGAGTCCGAACCGGGAGCGGCCCTGGACCTCGCCCGCTCCATCACCCGTCGCGCCGAACGCCGGGCCGTGGCCCTGGCCGAGGCCGGCGACCTCCCCGACTCCGAAGTCCTCCGCTACCTGAACCGCCTCGCCGACCTGCTCTTCGTGATGGCCCGCGTTGCGGATGGGGGCTTTCGTCCCGTTCGGTCATCAAGCACGTGATGGCCAGGATCGCCGACTAGGGCGAGGTCGATCGGACCGGCCACCATGGCAAGGCAGACCCACACGGTGACCATTTCGCGACCCATCGAAGAGGTGTTCGCGGTCGTGACCGACGTGGAGAAAACTGGGCTCTGGTTCCCGGGCGACGTCCGCGAGTTCTGGACTACCCCGCCGCCACATGGCGTCGGCAGCGTCCGTCACGCCGTCGTGACGGTGATGGGTCGTCGATCGGAGAACGACGCGACGGTGACCGAGTTCGATCCGCCGCATCGCGGCGTCATGGCCGGCAAGGCGCAGGGCGTGCGGTGGACGGGCACCATTGAGTGTCAGCCGGTCCCGGACGGAACCAAGCTGGACTTTACGTTCGACGCCTCAGCAAATCGCGCGATGCGTCTGTTCATGAGGCCCTTCATGAACTGGTACTCGAAGTCGTGGAAGACCGGGCTGGCGAACCTGAAACGGATGATGGAAGCCGGAGAGCTCTAGCCCTCCAGCGCGGGAGCGCCGAGCGGCAGCGTGAAGCGGAGGGTGGTGCCCTGGCCCGGAGCTGAGGTGGCGGAGATGGCCCCGCCGTGGGCCTCGACGAGGTCCCGGGCGATGGACAGGCCGAGGCCGCTCCCCGGGGAGTCGGGCGAGCGGTAGAAGCGCTCGAAGATCCGGCCGAGCTCGTCGGGTTCCATGCCGCTCCCGGTGTCGCGCACGGTGACCTCGACCTCGTTTCCAACCAGACGCGCAGCGAGGTCCACACTCCCGCCGGCGGGCGTGTGGCGGAGGGCGTTGGCAACGAGGTTCGCGACGACCTCGCGGAGGCGCGCCGGATCAACGTCCATGACCGGAACGGCGTCCGCCACGGAAACGATGAGCTCGACGCTGGCCTGCTCTGCCTGGCTGCGGTAACCGGCGGCGACCTCGCGCGAGGAGCGTGTCGAGGTCGGTGGGCTCGCGGTGAAGCACGAGGCGGTGAGCCTCGGCCAGCGACAGGGTGCGCAGGTCCTCGATGAGACGCTCCATGACCCGGGTCGCCTCGAGGATTGGCTCGAGGTGCTCAGCATCCGCCGGGTAGACGCCGTCGAGCAGGGCTTCGACGTTGCCCTGGATCACGGCGAGCGGTGTGCGGAGCTCGTGCGAAACGTCGGCCAGGGTCGATTGCCGCTGCTGCTCGACCTCCTCCAGGCGCGCGCTCATCGCGTTGAACGCGCGGGCGAGGTGGCGGACTTCGCGCGGGCCTTCCTCAGCCACGCGGGTGCTGAAGTCGCCGGATTCGACCCGGCCCGAGGCCTCGATCAGCTCCCCGACGGGTACCGCCGCCCGGCGGACGTGCCCGCGCCAGTCCCACGAGCAGGACGATGACGAGCAGGCCGACGAGCACCGTTCCGATCCCGGACTGCCCCCCGGTCAGGGCTCCTCCGATGAGCGACGCAAGCGCGCCCACGATCAGGACGAGCACGACCACCATCACGATGAAGAAGCAGCCCATGCGCCACATGAACGCGCCGCGCCGGTCGTGCCATTGCTCCGGCCCCTCGGCGTCGGCTGGTGGCCAGGATTCGTCCTCGGGCCACCACGGGGGTCGGTGGCGGCCGTATCCGTGATGCCGGCGGCCGTGCCCCCAGTCAGACATCGGCCAACCGGTAGCCGACCCCGTACACCGTCAGCAGGTAGCGTGGGGCCCGCGGATCCGGCTCGAGCTTGCGGCGGATGTTCTTCACGTGGGCGTCGATCGCGCGCTCGTATGACTCGTACGCGACCCCATGGATGGCGTCGAGGAGCTGGGAGCGGGTGAAGACCCGACCGGGCTGCCGTGCGAGAGCGGTGAGGAGCTGGAACTCGGTGGCGGTCAGCTCGACCGCGCGCCCGCCCACCTCCGCCCGGAGGCGAGGCACGTCGAGGACCAGGTCACCGGCGCGCACGACGTCGGCGCCCGCGTCGCCGGCGTGGCGGCGAAGGACGGCGCGTGCCCGCGCGGTGAGCTCGCGGGGGCTGAACGGCTTGGTGACGTAGTCGTCCGCCCCGAGCTCGAGGCCGACCACCTTGTCGGTCTCGTCGTCGCGAGCGGTGAGCATGATGATCGGGACGCCCGAGTCCCGGCGCAGGCGTCGCGTCACCTCGAGCCCGTCGAGCCCGGGCAGGCCGAGGTCGAGAACGATGAGGTCGGGCCGATCCTGGCGCGCCCGCATCAGCGCCTCGGGACCGGTCCGGGCGACGGAAACCGCGAAGCCCGCCCGCTCCAGGTAGTCGCGGACGAGCTGGACGATTCTGGGCTCGTCGTCGACGACGAGGACCCGCGCCATGGTCGGCATGGTAGTCGGGCGGGCGGCGCCGGCCGCCCGCCCGCATCGGTCTGACGAGCGGACTACGTCTTGCCCGTGGCCGGCTTGCCTGGAGCGTCGGCCGGCGGCGCGTCGGGTCCGTCCGGCCCGTCCGGCGTCTCGCCGTGCAGCTCGCGGTGCCACTCCTCGAAGTAGTCGCGCTCGCGGCCGTGACGATCCTGGCCATAGCCGCTGTGGCGGTAGCCGCGGTAGTGGCCCCAGCCATGGTGCCGACCGCCGTGGCCCCAGCCGAAGGCGGCGCGGAACAGGCCGAAGATCAGGCCGAAGAACAGGAACAGGAAGAACAGGCCGAAGACGAACCCGAAGATCCCGCCGACCCATCCGAAGCCCCACGGCTGCTCCGACGTATGGCGGCCACGGCATCGGCCCCGATGCCGGCCGAGACGCCGGCGTTGTAGATACCGATCCCGACCGCCGCCAGCAGGCCCAGGGCCAGCAGGAAGGCGAGGAAGCGGAAGAACCCAGACATGAAATGAGACTCCTTCTGTTTCGGACCGATGTGCGGTCCGTTCACGAGGAGCCTGAACCCGGGATGTGGGCGAATTGTGAACGCCGCATGGAGGTTTCGCGGAGGCGAGGCGTCGCGTTCGCACCGAGCGACGTGAGGCGGTGCCTGTACCGTACGCGGCCGTGAGGGACCGCGGACTCGACGGGCTGGGCGTGGTGGCGGTCGCCGCCATCCTGGTCGGCATCCGGATGCTGGACGGGACCGGCATCGGGTCCACCTGGGAGGGGGCGTGGGACGGGGTCGCGAGCCAGCTGCCGGTGACGCTCCCGGCGGCGTTGATCGTGCTCGGGACGACGGCCGTTCAGCTGGCGGCCGGATCGGTCGTGGTGCGCGCGATGAGAGGCCGGCCGTACCGCTCGGTGATCGACGCGCTGCTGGGCGCCCTGGTCGGGGCGGTGACCATCGGCCTGGTGGCCCTCATGCTCCTCGGCAGCCTGGGGTGGTTCCGCGTGCCGGCCCTCCTGCTGCTCAACGGCGTGATCATCGGTCTGGGCTGGTTCGTGCGGCCCTTCTTCGCCGATCCTCCACGCCTGCGGCTCGGCTGGCCAACGGTGGCGGGCGCCCTCGTCGTCCTGGCGTGGTCGGGTGCGGTGATCCTCCAGCTCGCGTCGCCGGTCGTGCCGTTCATCGACGTCCTGCCCAACCACGTCGCGCCGGCCGAGCACCTGCGCGACGTTCGGCGCGTTCGAGGTGCTGACCACGGCCCCCTCTCCGATCTACGGCCCGTCACGGATGTTCCTGGGCTACACCGGGCTGCTCGGCTCGGCCACGGTCCTGAGCGGGCAGCCCGCGGGGTTGGCCGTCTCCGCGTTCATCCTTCCGGCCACCGTGCTGGTCGGAGCGGGCATGGTCCGCCTGGCATCGGGCATCCATGGCGTCGGCGTGGGCTGGTGGATGCTGCGTCGCCTTCACCCTGACCGAGTCGTTCGCCCGGATGGCCGACGCGCGAGCCACGGTCATCGCGCTCCCGCTCATGGCGTTCTGCGTGATCGAGCTGCTGGAAGGGGACGAGCGAGCGAAACCACTCACGCTCGCCGTGGCGCTGGCGGCCACCGTCTTCTTCCATCCCCTGGTCGGCGTGATGACCGCCGCCGTGGTCGTGGTCCTGGTCGCCATGCACCCGGATCGGTACGGACGGCTGGGCGTCCCCGCGCTCGTCGGGGGCGGGATCCTGGCCCTCCCCCAGGCGACCACCATGGTCGGCGTCGATCTGCCATCGGCGCTGGGCCTGCTCGTCATCCCGCCCGCCATCGGCGCCGTCTGGCTGTTCGACCGATGGGACGCCGGGCGTCGTTGGTTCGCCCTCGGGCTCCGCGTCGTCGGGCGCCGTGGCGGTCGTGGCCGTGCTGATCGCGGCCGTGCCCAGGGCGGAGGCGTTGCTGAGCTCGTTCAGCGACTTCTTCCAGCAATACCCGGTGCTGGGGCTGACCGTGGTCCTGGGCGGGGCGATTGCCGGTCGGCGGACGTTCCCCGCCGCGCCGGTTGCGGCCTTCTTCATCGGTCTGTTGGCGGTGGTGGCCGCGGCCGCCATTCCGTGGCAGGACGTCGGGATCGAGGGCCTCGACTTCGAGGTCGCCAAGACCCTGCACTACTGGACCCCGGTGTTCATGGCGGTCTTCGCCGCCTTCGCCCTGTGGGCGGTGTGGCAGCGGCCGGACCTCCGTGGGTGGCTCAAGCTCGGGATCATCGGCGCGTTCCTGGTGATCGCGGCGCTTCCCCTTCGCGCGGCGCCGATCGAGGCGTTCTACCTCGGCGAGCATCGGATGAGCGAGACGCTGTCGATCGATCTGCGGTTCGCCCAGACCGGGTTCTGGGCCGGGCTACCCCGACGCGCGGTACGTGATCAACGACGAGCAGGAGGAGCTCGTGGACCGGCTGCGGGACGAGGTGTCGGCCGGTCTCCTGCGGTCGACGACGCCGGTCCTCCACGTGGCGTTCAACTTCCAGCAATGGGACGCGACGCCGGTCGGCGTGTTCGGCGGCATGCTCGAGACCATGGTCTCGATCGAGACCGAGGTCAGCAGCCACACGGCCGGCGGGCGGCTCTACCCGTTCACCGACCTGGAACCGATGCTCGCCGCCGATTTCCCCTACGTCCTGCTCGAGCCCGAGGGGCTCCCGGACGACACCCGGGACCGGATCCTGGCCGCGGGCTACGAACCGATCTTCGCCAATGGCCAGGGGGAGATATTTGTGCAGTCTGGTGAGGTGGCGCGAAAAGTCCTATCGGACTAGGATCAAAAGTCCTGTGACCGACGAAGAATTCGACGCCTACGCCACCCTGCGGATCACGCCCGCCGCCGAGGATTTCGTCCTGGAAGCCGCGTATCGGTCCCTCGCCCGGCACTTCCATCCCGACGGCAAAACCCCCGATTCGGTCCGCATGGCGGAGATCAACCGCGCCTACGACCTGCTCCGCACCCCGGAGCGGCGCAAGCGCTACGAGCGGCTGCACCACATTCGACCGATGGGCCCCGGCCTGGCCGGCGAGTCGCCGAGCATGGCCGCCCAGGCCTTCGGCGGCCGCGTTCCGCCACCGGCCAACGGGTCCGGGCCCAGGTCCGGGGAAGGGGCGCTGATGACGGTCGACTTCGGCCGATACCTGGGCTGGACCCTGAAGGACCTGGCGAAGCACGACCCCGACTACCTGCGATGGCTGCAGCGCCACTCGTCGGGCGTGCGCTATCGGAACCAGATCGCCCAGCTGCTCCCGGACGAATCGGCTACGGCGGCGGCTTCAGGCCGGGGTGGGAAGTACTGACTCTCGCCCACCCGATAGGCCCGCTGACGCGAGTCCGCCTCATGGGTCAGGGTTGTCGTCGCTGATGGAACCCCTACGGGTCCGGGGTTTGGAGCCAGAATTCGACGCCTACAGTCTGTTGCAGATTGACCCCCTCGCCGAGGAGGTCGTGCTCGATGCCGCCTATCGCGCGCTGGCTCGGCGGTACCACCCCGATGGCGATTCGCCGAATCCGGCCCGCATGGCCGATATCAACCGCGCGTACGCCATGGTCCGCACCCCGGAGCTCCGTCGCCGGTACGACGTGGGCCGGCGCTTCCACGCCGTCGGGCCGGCGCCAGCCGCTCCGTCGCCAACCTCCGACCTTCGGTCTCGCTTCCAGCAGGCGGAGGTCGTGGTCGACGAGTCGGGCACGCCGGGGCCAGGATCGGTACTCGACTTCGGCCGGTACGAGGGCTGGCATCTCCGCGAGCTGGCGCGCCGCGACCCCGATTACCTGCGCTGGCTCGCCCGCCACTCGTCGGGCATCCGCTACCGCAGCGCGATCGAGCAGGTCCTCCGCGAGGTCCGGATAGCCGCCGCCGATCGGCGCTGAGCCGCCTCCCCAGCCGCCGAATGCTCGGCGCACGCGGCCGCTGTACGATCGGTCCCATGACGGAAGCCGGCTCCGTTCCCGCGGACGCGACGCCGCCTCGCGGCCGAACCGCGCCGCTGGACCCCGCCGAGGCGGACCGCCTCTTCCGCGAGGGCGTGGCCCTCTTCAACGGGGCGCGCTACTGGCACGCTCACGAGGCGTGGGAGACCCTGTGGCGGGCCGCATCCGACGAGGAGCGCGACTTCTACCAGGGGCTGATCCTGGTCGCGGCCGGCCTTCTCCACCTCTCCCGTCGCAACCGGCGCGGGGCGCGGAACAAGCTGGGCGAGGGGATCGCCCACCTCCGGCCGTACGAGCCGGTTCACGGCGGGATCGGCGTCAGCGAGCTGGTGGGCAAGGCCAAGGAGATCCTGGCCGATCTGAATGGCGGCGCGATCCCGTACCTGATCCCGCCCAGCATCCGCTTCGTGGCCTCGACCACGGTCAACCGATGATCCGCACCGCGCGATGACGGAGGAGGCAACCCGGCTGGAGCACGATTCCATGGGCGAGGTCGCGGTCCCGGCCGGCGCCAAGTGGGGCGCCACCACCCAGCGGGCGGTCGAGAACTTCCCGATCTCCGGCCAGCCGATGGACCCCGCGGTCATCCATGCCCTGGGGCGGATCAAGGCCGCGGCGGCATCGGTCAATGCGCAGCTCGGGGTGCTGGATGCCGATGCGGCGGCGGCCATCCGCGCCGCCGCCGAGGAAGTGGCGGCCGGAGGTTGGGACGACCAGTTCCCGATCGACGTGTACCAGACCGGGTCCGGCACCTCGTCGAACATGAACGCCAACGAGGTCATCGCCACCCTGGCCGCCGAGCAGTTCGGGCAGCCGGTCCATCCCAACGACCAGGTCAACGCCAGCCAGTCGAGCAACGACGTCATCCCGTCGGCCATCCACCTGGCGGCCACCGAGGGCGTGGTCAACGACCTCATCCCGGCGCTCACGCAGCCTGGCCGAGGCGCTGGAGGCCAAGGCCGATGAGTTCGCGGATGTCGTGAAGTCGGGGCGCACGCACCTCATGGACGCCACCCCGGTGACCCTGGGCCAGGAGTTCGGTGGCTACGCGGCGCAGGTCCGGTACGGGATCGAGCGGCTGGAGGCCACGCTGCCCCGGGTGGCGGAGCTGGCGCTGGGCGGCACCGCGGTCGGGACCGGCATCAACGCCCCGGCCGGGTTCGCGGCGGCGGTCATCGAGGATCTGCGCCAGTCCACCGGGCTGCCGCTGACCGAGGCCCGGAACCACTTCGAGGCGCAGGGCGCCCAGGACGGGCTGGTCGAGCTGAGCGGGCAGCTGCGGACCATCGCCATCGGTCTGTACAAGATCGCGACCGACATTCGCTGGATGGCCTCCGGCCCGCGCGCCGGCCTGGCCGAGATCCACGTCCCGGACCTGCAGCCGGGGAGCAGCATCATGCCCGGCAAGGTGAACCCGGTGATCCCCGAGGCGCTGTCCATGGTCTGCGCCCAGGTCATCGGCAACGACGCGGCCATCGCGTTCGGCGGCGCGGCCGGCAACTTCGAGCTGAACATCATGCTGCCCGTGCTGGCCCGCAACGTGCTCGAGTCCATCCGGCTGCTGGCAGCTCGTCGTCCCGCCTGTTCGCAGACCGATGCGTCAGCGGCATCACCGCTGACGAGGCCCGCGCCCGGGAGTTCGCCGAGGGCTCACCCGCGGTGGCGACGGCCTTGAACCCGGTCCTCGGCTACGAGGAGGCGGCGAGCATCGCCAAACAGGCCCTCGCCGAGCGGAAGTCCATCCGGGACGTCGTCATCGAGCGTGGCCACGTCGAGAAGGGCACGATCACCCTCGAGGACCTCGACCGCCTCCTCGACGTCTCCCGGATGACGCGAACATCGCCGTGAGCGAGGGCGCGCTCGGCGCGATCGGGAATACGCCTGCGATCCGGCTCACGCGGCTGACCTCAGAGGGAGGGGCCGAAGTATGGGTCAAGTGGGAGGGTGGGAACCCGACCGGAAGCATGAAAGATCGCATGGCACTCTCGATGATCGAGGGAGCCGAGAAGCGCGGAGACCTTCGCCGCGGAGGTCGGGTGGTTGAGTACACCGGAGGCAGCACCGGCTCGTCGCTGGCGATGGTCTGTGCCGCCAAGGGCTATGCCGCGACCTTCGTGTCGTCTGACGCCTTCTCGGAAGAGAAGCTGCAAACGATGCGTGCGTACGGGGCGGAGGTAGAGGTGATTCCCAGCGAGAACCGCCAGATCACCCCGGACCTCGTCGCGGCGATTGTCGCTCGAGCTCGCGAACTGTCGTCCGAGCCGGACACGTTCTGGGTCGACCAATACAACAACGCGGACAATCGGTCCGCGTATCACCGAATGGCAGAGGAAATCCTGCGCCAGCTGGATGGCCGCGTTGACGCATTCGTGCAGGGAGTCGGAACGGGCGGGTCCTTCTCGGGCACCGCCGAGATCCTCAAGGAGTCGATCCCCGGAATCCGCTGCGTCGCGGTCGAGCCGGATTCGTCCCGCCACCTGTCAGGCGGAACCCTCAGCGGTCACCGAATCGAGGGGATCGGCCCGGGATTCGTCACGTCGATCATGCGCATGGACCTCGTCGACGAAATCGTCTCCGTGTCTGACGACGACGCCGAGGACATGGCCCGGCGCCTTGCACGCGTCGAAGGCATCCTCGGAGGGGTGTCGTCCGGGGCGAATGTGGTCGCGGCGCTCGGCGTGGCCCGGAACCTCCAACCGGGCAGTCGTGTCGTGACCATCGTGGTCGACACCGGCCTCAAGTACCTTCGGGAAGGTCTCTACGGCTAGCTGCCCGCGAGTGCCGCGAGCCGTTATCCCGTCAAGGCTCCTGTCTGCGGAATGGTCTTGGTCGTGGTCATTGGCGCGGCTGACCCTACAATGGCTCTTCCGATTTCCCGCAACGACGAGTGTTCATGACGACCACATTGACCAAGGCCCATCGCAACCTCATCGGCGGAGCGTGGGTAGACGCCCGATCCGGCAAGACCTTCACCTCGACCAGCCCGGCCAACCGGGACGACGTCATCGGGGAGTTTCCGGCCAGCGGGAAGGACGACGTCAATGCCGCGGTCGCGGCGGCCAAGGCGGCGTATCCGGCGTGGTCGATGATGCCGGCCCCCAAGCGGGGCGAGATCCTGTTCAAGGTCGCGCGGATCCTGAACGAGCACAAGGAGGAGCTGTCGCGGCTCCTGACCCGCGAGATGGGCAAGGTCCTGCCCGAGGCCCGCGGCGACGTCCAGGAGGCGATCGACGTCGCGTACTACATGGCCGGCGAGGGGCGGCGCCTGTTCGGCTACACCGTGCCGTCGGAGATGCCCGACAAGTTCGCGATGGCCATCCGCAAGCCGATCGGGGTGGCCGCCATCATCGCGCCCTGGAACTTCCCGATCGCCATCCCGGCCTGGAAGCTCTTCCCGGCCCTCATCTCCGGCAACACCGCGGTCATGAAGCCGGCCTCGGACACGCCGGCCTGCATGATCCGATTCACCGAGCTCCTGCTCGAGGGCGGGATCCCCGAGGGCGTCGTCAACGTTGTCACCGGCTCGGGGAACGACGTCGGCCATCCGCTGGTCGAGCATCCGGACGTGAAGCTCATCTCGTTCACCGGCCATACCGAGACCGGGGTGGACATCTCGAGCCGCGCGGCGAAGACGCTCAAGCGCGTCAGCCTCGAGCTGGGCGGGAAGAACCCCATCGTCATCTGGGAAGACGCCGATCTCGACCTCGCCCTCGACTCGGTCATCTGGTCCGCGTTCGGGACCAGCGGCCAGCGGTGCACGGCTGCCAGCCGGATCGTCGTCCATCGGTCCATCCATGACGACTTCGTCCAGAAGCTCCAGAAGCGAGCGGCCGCCCTGGTCATGGGCGACGGACTGCTGGAGACGACCGATGTCGGGCCGGTCATCAACGACAAGGCGGTCGAGCGCATCGGTTCGTACGTCGGCATCGGTCAGAAGGAAGCCGACCTGGTGGTCGGCGGCAACCCGGCCCGCGACGGCGACCTGGCCAAGGGCTCGTTCTTCGAGCCGACCGTGTTCGCCGAGGTGAAGGGCGACGCGCGGATTGCGCAGGAGGAGATCTTCGGGCCGGTGACCGCCGTCATCCCGGTGGACACCTGGGACGAGGCGGTGGAGGTCGTGAACTCGGTCCAGTACGGGCTGTCGACCTCGCTGTTCACCAAGGACGTGAACCTCGCGTTCCGCTCCATCCGCGACTTCGACTCGGGCCAGGGGTACGTCAACCACGGCACGATCGGGGCCGAGGCGCACCTCCCGTTCGGCGGCACCAAGGCAACCGGCAACGGCCACCGCGAGATCGGGCAGTCCGCGCTCGACTTCTACACCGAGTGGAAGAGCGTCTACATCGACTACTCCGGCAAGCTCCAGCGGGCCCAGATCGACATGGAGTTCGTTGACCAGGACTAGACCGATGGTGGCCCGGGTCGCCACTGTCCGTCGGGGAGCGGCCGTCCTGATCCTGACCGGTGCCCTGGCTGCCTGTGCCTCGCCCTCGGGCACGCCCGCACAATCGCCAGTCCAGTCCGGCCCAGCGGCGACCTCCGGCGAGATGCCCGTGTCCGGCATCGCCGACTGTCAGCCCCTGGATCTGCTCCTCCCTTCGGGCGAGCCGCTTGACCTGACCGGCAGCTGGGAGGGCAACGACCTGGGGCCGTACCAGATGCGCCAGTTCGGCGATTGCCTGTGGTGGATCGGGCAAAGCGCGACGTACTCGATGCTGTTCTTCGGCCGGGTCAATTCGGACTTCACCGTTGCCGGTCCGTGGTCAACGGTCGCCGCCAGCGACCATGTTATCGGTGGCGTTCGCAATGACGCCGACCTGTACATCGGGGTGGGGTCATCACGTTGCAGATCGAGGTCGGGGACGGCGGGACGAACGCCGACATCACCTTGACGAAGACCGACGAGTCCGAGTCGCCGGACTTCGGCCCCGGGTACAGCCTCGACGTCACCACCTGGACCCGAGTCGACGACACTCCGGACCATCCGATTCCCGGCCGCCAGCCCCTGACCGAGGCCGTCCTCGGGTCGTCTTTGGCCTTCGCGACTATGATGGCGGCCCATGCGGCTGCCCCTGTTCCCGCTCCACGTCGTGGCGTTCCCGCATCTCCCGCTTCCGCTCCACATCTTCGAGCGGAAGTACCGGACGATGACCGCTGACCTCCTGGCCGAGGGCAACGAGTACGGCGGGCGGTTCGTGGTGACCATGATCTCGGCCGGACGTGAGGTGGCGACGCAAGCCGGGCACCGGCCAGCTCACCGTGCGGCGGGTGGGGACCATCTGCGAGATTCGCCGCGCCGACAAGTTCGCCGACGGGCGCTACGCCCTGCTGGCCGTGGGGGTTGGGCGCGCGCGCATCCGCAAGGTCGATCACACCGGGCACGTATGCAGTGGCCGACGTGACGCCGCTCGACGAGCGGCGCGGCGAGGACGCCGAGACGCTGATTCCCGACGTCCAGGTCGCGCTCGACGCGTACCTGTCCACCATCCGCGAGTTCCTCGCCGAGCGAGATGCCGCCGACATGGAGGACCTCCTCGCCGAGGCCGAGTTCGACATCGACCCCGACCTGATCCACGAGTCGTCGGCCGGTGACGTCAAGCGCGTGACCCGGATGGACCGCCTCATTCGGCCGATCAGCCTGCCGACCGATCCACTGGCCGCCAGCTACGCGGTGGCGGGCGTCCTCCAGGTCGAGCTCTCGCGCAAGCAGCGCCTCCTGGAAGCCCCCGATGCCGCCGCGCGTCTCCGCGCCGAGCTCAGCCTTCTCCAGCGCGAGGCGCAGTTCCTCGGGAACGCATCCCTGGCCCCCATGGGCCGGTTCGAGTACCACGCCAACTAGCCTCGCCGGCGGGCATTCACCGCCGTCTGGCCCTGATATTCCTCGCGGTCCTGCTGACCGTGACCGCCTGCCAGGGCTCGCCGTCGCCATCACCCTCAGCCAGTGCGGCCGCATCGGCCAGTTCTGCCGAGCCCACTGCCACGCGCCGAGCCCTCCGAGGAGCCGACTCCCGATCCCACTCCTGGCCCGACGCCGGTGGCCAGTGGATGTTCCGCCAGCAACCGGGTGGCGGTGGGGGAGCCCGAGATCATCGCCCGAGCGCCCGATGCCGGCGAGGCCATGGCCCTGACCTTCGACATGGGCGGCCGGCTGGACCCGGCGCTGGACATCATGGCCTTCCTGGTCGCGAACCAGGTCTGCGCCACCCTGTTCCCGACCGGCGCCATGAGCGAGACCCCGACCGGGCAGGCCGTCCTGGCCATCGTCGCCGCCCACCCGGAGCTGTTCGAGGTGGGCAACCACACGATGCACCACTGCAACCTGCGCGACGGCGGGCTGGGCTCGCCGACCGAAGCGCCGTGCGACATCGGCGGACCTCCGGACCAGGAGTTCGTTGCCGCCGAGCTGACCGATGCGGCGGCCATCCTCCGGGCCGGCACCGGACAGAACCCGGTTCCCTACTGGCGTCCTCCGTACGGCGCCTACACCGATGACGTGCTCGCCACGGCGGCCGGGCTGGGCTACACGAAGACGATCATGTGGAGCAACGACACGATCGACTGGCGACCGATCGCCGACGGCGGGCCGACTGCCGAGCTGATGGCGACCGAGGTCGTGACCCTTGCCAGCAGCGGCTCCATCGTCCTCATGCACCTGGGCGGCTACGAGACCCTCGCCGCGCTCGAGATCATGGTCCCGGCCCTGCGTGATCGCGGCCTGCTGCTGACCTCGGTCAGCGACCTCCTGAACTAGCTCGAGGCGGCCTCGTCCACCGGCGCGGCGGATCTGCCAGCCGGAGGCGGCGTCGACGTCGGCATCGGTGACGCCGGGGTGGAGGGCGGCCAGCTCCATTTCGCCATCGGTCCCGAATCGGTAGACGCCCAGCTGGGTGATGACCGATGTCGGTCCGGCGCTGGCCCAGCTCGGGCGGGGAGAGCCATTCGGGTGTCGGTGGCCGGGCGAGGTCACGAAGTCGACCTTCTCGACGAACGTCCGTGGCGTCTGGTTCATGACGACGACCACGCGTGCCGCGTTCAGGGCGATCTCGCACGCTCCCCCTGACCCCGGAAGTCGGGTGGAGGGGTGGTCATATGGACCGATGACGGTGGTGTTCAGGTTGCCCCAGCGGTCGATCTGGGCGGCACCCAGCATCCCGACCTCGATCCGTCCGCCCTGGAGGAAGTAGGCGAACAGGTCGTGCATCGACATCGTCGCGGTTGCACCCGACACGAGAGCGGGGTCGCCGATGCTGTCCGGCAGGCGCGTCGGTCGGGAGCCGATGACGCCCGACTCGTAGATGAGCTCCAGGTCCGGCGCCACGGTCTGGCGGGCGAGGTTGGCGGCGGCGTTGGGCAGGCCGATGCCGACGAAGACGGTCCGGACCCCGACCAGCTCCGCGGCCGCGGCCGCGATCATGAGCTCGTCCGGTGACGCGCTCATCGGTATTCGCCGTAGTCGACCGATCCGGACGGCCGTGGGCCGGGCCGGAGGCGCGTCGAGCGTCTCGTGGTCCAGCTTGGCGAGGTAGCCCGCCCGATCGGGGACGTCGCGGACCCATTCGTCCAGCCACGCGTCCAGGCGTGCCGGGTCGCGGCTGATGGCATCCCAGTCGCGGTAGAACGCGTTGTCGCGGTCGTAGTAGCCCTGGGCGAACGACGGATGCGCCCCGTACGGCTCGACGCAGACGGCGGTGACCGCCACGCCGGGGAGCAGGGTGCGATCCGGGTCGGAGCGGACGACGTCCCCGTCCACCAGCTCCTCGACCACGACGATGACCCGCTCGGCGGCGAGGGCCGCCTCGCGCTGGACCCCGACCAGGCCCCAGACCTGGACGTTGCCCTCGGCGTCGGCGCGCTGGGCGTGGATGATCGTGACGTCGGGGTTGAGCGGCGGAACGACCGCGACCTCGTCGTCGGGCGCGTAGGGCGAGGCGACCCACTGGATGAGCGGGTTGGCCGCCGGCAGGTCCGATCCGGCATACGAGCGGAGCGGGTAGAAGGGGAGATGCGCCGCCCCCGCCACGTATCGGCCGACCATCCCGAAGTGGCTGTACTCCTCGATCTCCAGGCTCCCGGCCTCGATGGCGCGCCGGATGGCGTGGAGCGAGCCCACGCCGGGGTTCCCGAGCCACGAGAAGACGAGCTTCCGGGCGCAGCCGGCGGCCACCATCTGGTCGTACACCAGGTCCGGGGTCAGCCGGGCCAGGGTCAGGTCGCGCCGGCCCTGGCGGATGATCTCGTGCCCGGCCGCGAACGAGATGAGGTGGGTGAACCCCTCGATCGCGACCAGGTCCCCGTCATGGACGTGGGCGGCGACGGCCTCCGCCAGCGAGAGAACCTTGCCGGGCGTGCGGTCAGCCTCCGGTCTCGTGCATCCCCGGTCGCGGGCGGATGGGGCAGCCGACCGATGCCAGCGCCTCGGCGTACAGGTCGATGGCGGTGTCCACCGCGGCCTCGTCCACGATGAGCGGTGGGCAGAAGCGGATGGACGCCTCCCCGCACTCCAGGACGAGCAGGCCGCGCTCGAAGCACGCCAGCTCGACGGCATTGGCCTCGCCGTGGCTGGCGAACTCGACGCCGAGCATGAGCCCCTTGCCCCGGATGTCGCGGACGACGCCGCATTCCTCCGACGCGTACTCGACCCCGGCCCGCAGCCGTTGGCCCATGGCCTCGGCGTTGGCGATCAGCCCGCCCTCCAGCAGGTCGAGGGTCGCCAGCGACGCGGCGCAGCACACCGGGTTGCCGGCGAACGTGCTGCCGTGGGATCCGGCCGGCCAGGTGAACAGCTTCTCCCTGCCGATGAAGGCACCGAGCGGCATGCCCGACGCGATGCCCTTGGCGATGGTCGCGACGTCCGGCTCCACGCCGTACCACTCCATGGCCCACATCCGCCCGGTGCGGCCCATGCCCGGACTGGATCTCGTCGGCGATGAGGACGATGCCGTGCTCGTCGCAGATCTCGCGCAGGCCGCGGACGAAGCCTCCGGGCGCGGGGAAGTAGCCGCCCTCGCCCTGGATGGGCTCGAACACGATGGCCGCCACGTCCTCGGGCGAGACGAGCCGGCCCAGGATGGCGGTGCGGAGCTGCTCCAGCTCGGCGCTGCCATCGCCGCCGGAGCCCTCCTTCCAGGAACGGACGCGTGGGAACGGGGCGTGGTAGACCATGGGCAGGAGCGGCCCGAAGCCGGCCCGCTGCTTGATCTTCGAGTTGGTGAGGGAGAGCGAGCCCATCGTCCGGCCGTGGAACGCGCCCTCGAACGCGATGATCGCCGGGCGCCCGGTGTGATGGCGGGCCAGCTTGATGGCCCCCTCCACCGCTTCCGTGCCGGAGTTGGTGAGGAAGACGCGGGCCTTGCTCCTCGAACGGGGCGAGGGCGGCCAGCCGCTCGGACAGCTCGAGATAGCGCGGCTCGTAGAAGTCGGTGGCGGCAATGTGGATGAGCTTCTCGGCCTGCTCGGCTGATGGCCGCGGTCACGTTCGGATGAGCGTGGCCGGTGGCCGCGACCGCGATGCCGGCCGCGAAGTCGAGGAACTGGTTGCCGTCGACGTCGGTCACGACCGTCGCCGCTGCCGGACTCGGCGACGAGCGGATAGGCGCGGGTCAGCGACGGGCTGGTGACGGCGGCGTCGCGGGCGAGGATCTCCCGGGCGCGCGGCCCTGGGAGCTCGGTGACGAGATGGGGGACAGCCGGCGCGTCGTCGGCCGCTTGACGAAAGGCCCGAACGGTCATGTGCGGATACCTGGTCGAAAGCGGCGCGTCCTGCCCGCGCCCCTGGCTAGATTGCCGCAGATGTTAGCGCCTCGACCACCTCTCCGATCAACCCCGGCCCCGCATAGACCATCCCGGTCCACAGCTGGACGAGATCGGCCCCCGCGTCCCGGGCTCGGCGGGCGTCGTCGCCGGAGAAGATCCCGCCGGACGCGATCAGGGTGAACCGATCTCCGGCCTCGGCCTTCACCGCACCGATGGCGGCCAGCATGCCGGGCAGCAGCGGACGGCCGGAGAGCCCACCCTGGTCGGCGCCGGGCGGGAATGGTGTCCGCAGTCCGTCCCGCGAGCGTGAGGTGTTCGACAGGATGAGGCCGGCCGCCGGCGTGGATTCCAGGGCGTCGACGAAGAGGCGCAGCCGATGCACCGGCTGGTCCGGCGACAGCTTCACGACCAGCGGCCGCCGCGGCTCGACCGCGTCGAGGGCCACCACCAGCGCCGCCAGTCGATCCGGCTCCTCGAGCGCGGCCAGCCCCGCCGTGTTCGGTGAGCTGACGTTGATCGCCAGGTAGTCGGCGACCGGGGCCACGGCCCTGGCCGCGGCGAGGTAGTCCTCCTCGGCCGACGCGTCGTCGGTCGCTGTCGCCGCGGCCGATGGAAACCCCCACCACGAAGTCCGGCGGCAGCCACGGTCGCGCCCGCCGGACCCGGTCGGCCAGCGCCGCCGCGCCGTCGTTGTTGAATCCCATCCGGTTCACGAGCGCGTCGTCATCGGCCAGGCGCCAGACGCGTGGCCGGGGATTGCCGGCCTGGGCCTGCGGCGTCACCGTCCCGACCTCCGCGAACCCGTAGCCCAGCGCGCCCCAGCCCGAGCAGCGCCTCGCCGTTCTTGTCGAAGCCGGCCGCCAGACCGACCGGGTTGCGGAATCGGATCCCCATGTGCTCCTGCGGGGCCGTCCCGGCCCACGTCCCCGCCGGCTCGTCGCGGACGAGGTGGCTGAGCAGCGACCGACCGTACGAGCCCTCGGCCACCTTGCGCAGGCCGGTGACCGTCCAGCGGTGGATGGACTCCGCGTCAGCCGAGAACAGGAGCGGCCGGATGCCCTCGTAGAAGTCGCCGCTGCCAATGCCGCCCCTCGGGGCGGGTTGCGGTCACGTGTCGTGGGCGCGGGGAAACGCCATCTCCGCGGGCCAGACCGGGGGCAGCGGCTCGCCGGACGCATCGGTCCGCATCCCGGTCGGGGACATGAACTCGTGCCAGACCTCGGTGCCGGCGGCCGGCGGGTCGTCCAGCTCCTTGATCGCCACGATCCCGTCGAAGCGGATGGTGCCGGGCCGACCGTCATCGGTCTCGAAGTCGTCCTCGTACCCGGTTGCCAGCTCGACCGCATGGCCCATGGCCGTCTCTTCATCGTCCCCGTCGACCAGCACGACGCGGTCCTCGACGAGATAGGGATCCGCGCCCGCCTCGTCGTCCTCCACGAGGTAGGCGTAGCGCAGCTCCACCGCGAACCAGCCGCTGCTGACGACCCGGACGGCGGCCGGGTCGGCCTCGACCGCGATCGAGCGGCGACTTCCGGTCACGCGGGCGGCGGCTCCTCGCCCATCACCGTCTGCGACTGCTCGCGCATGAACTGCATGACGTAGTACGGGCCCAGGCCGCTCTTGCCGGACGAGCCGGATCCCTTCCAGCCACCGAACGACTGGATCCCGGGCCACGCCCCGGTGGTCGCCCCACTCCGCCGGTTCACGTACGTCACCCCGGCCTGGATGGTGGACAGGAAGCGCTCGATCTCCGATCGGTCACCGGAGAAGATGCCGGCCGTCAGGCCGTACGCGGTGTCGTTGGCCAGGTGCAGCGCCTCGTCGAGGGAGTCGACCTCGGCCACGACCACGAACGGGACGAACAGCTCGTCGCGGAACAGGCGGTGGTCGGCCGGCAACCCGGTGACCACGGTGGGCGTCGGGAAGTAGCCGCGCGCCTCGTCGCCGCTGTCGAGGACCTCGCCGCCGGCCACGATCGTGCCGCCGTCGCGTCGCGCTTCGGCCACCGCGTCGGTGAACTTGCGCAGCGACCGCTCGTTGATGACCGGTCCCATCCAGTTCTCGCGTTTGGTTGGGTCGCCCACCCGGATCGCCCGCGCGCGCTCGGCGAGCCGCCGCACGAACTCGTCCGCGACCCGGCGATCCACGTACACCCGCGAGTTCGCGCTGCACTTCTGGCCATCGAAGCCGAATGCCGAGCGGGCCACGCCTTCGGCCGCCTCGTCGAGGTCCGCGCTGGCGGTCACGATGGCCGGGTTCTTGCCACCCATCTCGGTGATGATCGGCCGCGGGTAGTTGCGGGTGAAGTTGCGGTACAGCCGCATCCCGACCTCGTACGAGCCGGTGAACACCATGCCGTCGATGCCCGGAGTTCTCCTCCAGCTCGGCGCCGACCGTGTCGCCCGGGCCGGTCACGAAGTTCACGACCCCGTCCGGGATGCCGGCATCGCGCAGGGCCTCGACGAACTTCCAGCCCATGAGCGGGGCGTCGGAGGAAGGCTTCATGACCACCGTGTTGCCCGCGATCAGGGCCCCCGAGGCCGGACCACCGGCCAGGGCCATCGGGAAGTTGAAGGGGCTGATGACCGCCCACACGCCGTGGGGCTTGAGGATGGACCGGGTGTGCTCCTCCGGCGACAGGGAGCCCATGGGCTGGACGAAGCCGTCATGGGCCTCCATCTGGTCGGCGTAGTAGCGCAGCAGGTCGGCCGTCTCCTCCACGTCGCCGAGGGCCTCGAGCCGGTTCTTGCCGACCTCGAAGGTCATGAGCGCGGCGTACGCGAACTGTCGCTCGCTGATGAGGTCCGCGGCGCGGCGGATGATCTCGAGCCGCTTCCGCCAGCCGAGGTCGCGCCAGCCCGGGAAGGCCGCGCGTGCGGCCTCTACGGCGTCGCGAACGTCCTGGCGGGTGCCGACCGGGAAACGGCTGACGACGATGTCCGTGTCGATCGGAGACCGATGTTCGAACGTCTTGGTCGAGGACCGCAGCTCGGAGCCGATGAGCATCGGATACGTCCGGCCAAGCTCGGCGCGAGCGGATTCCACCGCGGCGTCGAAGGCCTCCTGCAGCTCGGGGTTGTCGGCGCTGAGGGTGGCGTAGGTGATCTTCAGTCGGGGCGTGGTGGCCGTCACGAATCAGCACTCCTGGAAGGCTGCGGATGGCGCCCGATTATCGCATCGGCTCACGCGCGTTCCGGGCACAGCGGGAGGCCAGGCTCCGGGGGGAGAAGAACCTGGCCTCCCAGCCCGCGATGATAGACGCATGCCTGGGCCCGGGGGACCGGTTTCAGGCAGCGGCCTTCGCCCGGTGGTACAGCCCCAGCTTGAGCTCCGGCATGGCCGGATGGGAGCTCATCAGGTAGGCGCGGGCCCGGTCCCCGTAGAGCCGCGGGAGGATGGCGTGGGCGGCCTCGGCGTCGCGCAGGTCGAGCTGCGCGTGGACGACCTTGATCTTGAACCCGTGGCGCAGCCACCACCCCGTTCGCCGCTGGGTGGTCCGGCGGGCCTCGGCCACGACCTCCGGCTCGAGCAGCGGGCGCGACGTCGTCGCGGCCGTAGTAGCCGATGACCACCAGCCGGCCGCCGGGTCGGATGACGCGCATCGCCTCCGCGATGGCCGGCAGCCACGCGTCCTCGGCCTCGATCAGGCCGTGGAGCACGATGTCCACCGCCCCGTCCCGCAGCGGCAGCGACGTCGGCTCGCCCTCGACCATCCGGATGTTCGGCTGGTGGGCCGCGCTGGCCCGCAGCGCGGGCTTCGCCCAGCAGCGCCGGGTCGGACTCGATGCCGTAGGTCCGGGCGGTTCGCCGGGCGAGGAGCATCGGGTAGTGGCCGATCCCGGTCCCGACGTCGGCGATCCGCTTCCCGGACAGCGGAATGATCCGTTCCAGGCCGGCGAGCACCTTGCGGCCGGGGTCGACCATCTCGCCGAGGCGGTGGTACAGGTCCGGATCCGGCTCGGTCCAGGCGGGGAGGATGCCGCGCATCACGGCTGGATCGTCCTCACGGCACGGACACCCGCAGCCATGCCGGGCCGCCATCCTCGAGGGTCAAGCAGGGCCTCGCCGGCCAGGAGCTGGAGGTCGAACGACACCGGGCCATTCATGCGGCGGTTGGCCACGATCGGGATGGTGAGCGTCGCGCTGCTGTCGAGCGGGTCCCCAGCCCAGGGTCGTCGTGCCGGCCGGCTCCCCGTCGGCGCCGGGGCCGACGACCCACCTGGTCCACGGCTGGACCAGCGGCAGGCACCCATCGCAGATGCGCTCGGGCGAGGGGGTGAACGGCGCGAGGAACAGATGCTCGTCGAGGGCGGTGGACCAGCGCAGGGCGAGCTCCTGGACGCGGCGTGGGGTCGAGGTTGGTCACGGTCACCACGATCTGGCCCGAGGCATCGGTCGCCAGGTTGGGAGCCACGGTGACCTGGATCCGGCGCGCGTCGAACGCGGACGGGTCGGCGAGAGAGTAGGGCTCGGGCGTCGGCTCGGGGGTGACGCTCGGCGCCGGGGTCGGAGCCGGGGTCGGCCGCGGGGTGGCGGTCGGGCTCGGGGTCGGCGTCTCGGTGGGAAGCGGGATGCAGGCTCCGGCGCCCACGAGCACCACAAACAGCAGCGCCAATCGCCGCACAGGGTGGCGCGCACGGCGGAACGGGAGGCGGGCCGGCATGACGCCGCATGGTAGTGGACGACCCCTTGCTACGATGCCCGCCATGGATCCGGCTGCGCCTGCCACCCGTCCACGACCCGCCATCGGCATCGTCGCCTGGTTCGCCTGGGTGGTCGTCCTGCTGGCGATCACCGGGCTGCTCCTGCCGCAGATCATCGCCTTCGTGGACTTCAGCGAACGGGCACCGTTCTCCCTGCTCGGCATCGTGATGATGGCCGAGCTGGCGGTCGTCTTCTTCGGCCTGACCCTGGTCCTCCAGCACAAGCGCGCCGGGTTCGGCTTCGCCATCGGCATCTCGCTCCTGCCGGTGCCCATCCTGGCCGGCCTGATCCCGCTGCTCCTCGCCATGCCGCCCGGCCGCGGCCGCCGGATGGACCACGCTGATGGTCCCCATCGGCCTCGCCATCTCGGCGGTGCTCCTGATCGCCCTGACCCGCCCTGGCGCCCGCGCCTGGTTCACGGAGGACTGACCGATGCGCCTGGTGGCCTTTTCCTCAACCCTCGCCGATGGACCGCCCGGCCGCCGCCTGGGCCTCGAGCGACCGGACGGGATCCTCGACCTGACCGATCTGCTCGGCGCCGACCTCGGCGCCGTCCTCGCCGGACCCGACCCGCTGGCGGTGCTGACCGATGCCGAGGCGGAAGCGGCCTACGAGGGCCAGCCCCATGTCGCGCCCGAGGAGTTCCGGCTCCTCGCGCCCCTCGCCCACCCGGGAAAGGTCGTGTGCGTGGGGCTGAACTACCACGATCACTGCCGCGAACAGGGCGTTGAAGTCCCGGCCTACCCGATGCTCTTCGCGAAGTTCGCCAACGCGATCACCGATCCGGGAGCCCCGGTCATGCGGCCGCGCAGCCACCGAGATGCTCGACCTCGAGTGCGAGCTGGCGGTGGTCATCGGCTGGCGGGCATCCCGCGTGTCGGTGGCGCGGGCCATGGACCACGTCTTCGGCTACACCATCCTCAACGACGTCACCGCCCGCGACCTCCAGCGCGAGGATCGGCAGTGGCTGCGGGCCAAGGGCTGGGACGGCTTCGCGCCGCTGGGCCCGGCGGTCGTGACCCGCGACGAGATCGGCGATCCGGCTGACCTGGCCATCCGGTCCCGCGTCAACGGCGAGACGTGGCAGGACTCGACCACCAAGGAGATGATCTGGGACGTCCCGACCCTCCTCGCGTTCATCACCCGCTCGATCACCCTCGAGCCCGGCGACGTGGTGGCCACCGGGACGCCGGCGGGGGTCGGCCACTTCCACGACCCGCCGCGCTACCTCACCGGCGGGGACGTCATCGCGTGCGAGATCGCTGGCATCGGCGTCCTGGAGAACCACGATCGTCGACGAGCAGCCCCGCGCCGACGACCACGCCGCTGCCGCTGGCCTGGGCGACCTGACGGCTGCGACCGCCGACGAGCGCCGGCTGATGCGGGCCCTGGCCAAGACGCGGCCGGAGCCAGGGCTCGAGATCATCGACGCCCCGGTCCCGACCCCGGGGCCGGGCGAGGTGCAGCTGCGGATCGAGGCCGCCAGCGTGTGCGGCACCGATCGCCACCTCTACCTGTGGGACCAGTGGGCGGCGGAGAACGTGAAGCCACCCGTCATCCTCGGCCACGAGCTGGCGGGGCGGGTGGCGGCCGCCGGGGCGGGCGTGACCCGGGTGAAGCGAGGGTGACCTGGTCGGCGTCGAGTCGCACCTGTTCTGTGGGGCCTGCGCCCAGTGCGTGGCCGGCTCGCCGCACCTGTGCCGCGAGCTGCGGGTCATCGGCGCCCACGTCGACGGTGGCTACGCCGAATTCGTGGTCATTCCCGAGGCCAATGCCGTCGAGTCGAACGGGCTCGACCCGGCCGTGGTCGCCCTCCAGGAGCCGATGGGCAACGCCGTTCACGCCGCGTTCGTCGAGCCCATCGAGGGCCGGACGGTGGCCGTCACCGGCTGCGGGCCCATCGGTCTGTGCGCGGTGGGCATCGCCAAGGCGGCCGGCGCGTCGTGGGTGGTGGCGACCGACACCGAGCCGTACCGGCTCGAGCTGGCGACCCGGATGGGCGCCGACCTCGCCCTCGACGGACGGGAGCCGGACACCGTCGAGCGGGTGCTGGCCGCCACCGGCGGCGACGGCGTCGAGGTCGTGCTCGAGATGAGCGGGTCGGCGGCGGCCCTGGACCAGGCGCTGCGCTTCGCGACGCGCGGGGGGCGCATCAGCCTCCTCGGCATCTTCGGCGAACCGGTGGCGGTGGACCTCTCGAACCTGTTCATCGAGAAGGGCCTGCGGGCGTACGGCATCTTCGGGCGGCGGATCTACGACACGTGGGAGCGGACCCAGGACCTGTTGCGGTCGGGAGCGCTGAACGTGGCTCCCATCCTCACCCATCGGTTCGACCTCGCCGACTGGGAGCAGGGCTTCGACCTCCTCGGGTCGCGCCATGCCGGTAAGGTGGTGCTCCTGCCGTGAAACGCGTTCGTGCCATGAGCCGCAACCCCCTGGCCTTCCTCGACGCCGACCTCGACGAGCTGCGGGCCAAGGGCCTGTACCGGCGCCTGCGGGTGGTGGAGAGCGAGCAGGCGGCCCGCTGCCGGATCGACGGCCAGGAGGTCATCACCCTCTCGTCGAACAACTACCTGGGGCTGACCACCCATCCGAAGCTGCGGGAGGCGACGATCTTCGCGACCCAGGCCCTGGGTGCCGGGTCGGGCGCGGTTCGCACCATCGCCGGCACGATGGCCCTCCACCAGCAGCTCGAGGCCCGCCTGGCCGAGTTCAAGCACGTCGAGGCGACGCTTGACCTTCCAGTCAGGGTTCACGGCCAACACCGGCACCATCCCGGTCCTGGCCGGCGAGGGCGCGGTCATCGTCTCCGACGAGCTGAACCACGCCAGCATCATCGACGGCATTCGGCTGACCAAGGCCGAGCGGAAGGTCTTCCCCCACGGGGATACCGATGCGCTGCGGACCACCCTCCGCGAGCTGCGGGCCGCGGACGGCGGCGCGGAGCGGACGATCCTGGTCATCACCGATGGCGTGTTCTCGATGGATGGCGACATCGCCCCGTTGCCGGCGATCGTCGAGGCGGCCGAAGAGGCGGAGGCCATCGTCTTCGTCGACGACGCCCACGCGTCGGGGGTGCTGGGCCGCAACGGTCGCGGCACGGTCGACCATTTCGACCTCCACGGCCGGGTCCACGTCCAGGTCGGGACGCTGTCGAAGGCGATCGGCGTCCTGGGGGGCTACGTCGCCGGCTCGACCGCGCTGCGCGAGGTGCTCATCCATCGCGCGCGACCGTTCCTGTTCTCGACCTCGCACCCGCCGGGCGTGGCCGCGGCCTGCCTGGCCGCGATCGAGGTCCTCGAGACCGAGCCGGAGCGGATCGAGCGGCTGTGGGCCAACACCCGATCGGTTCAAGGAGGGCCTCCGCCGGCTGGGCTTCGACATCGGTCAGTCGGAGACGCCCATCACCCCGGTCATCGCCGGCTCGGGCGCGCTCGCGATGCAGCTGTCGGATCGGCTGTTCGAGGAGGGCGTGTTCGCCCAGGGGATCGGCTATCCCGACCGTGCCCGAGGCGAAGAGCCGGGTGCGGACGATCGTCACCGCCGAGCACACCGACGAGGACCTCGACACCTGCCTCACGGCCTTCGAGAAGGTGGGACGCGAACTGGCCCTCATCTGAGGCAGGCCCACCTGGAAACGAATCAGGCCCCCGGTTGTCCGGGGGCCTGACCCATGGAGTGGCGCCGGGATGCTAGCGGCGGCGCCGGACCGCGGTCACGTTCGCGTAGGCCAGGCCGCCGAGGGCGGTCATCAGGATGAACGCGAACAGGAGTGCGGCCAGTCCGCCACTCTGCGACGCGCTCATGGCGGTGTTCGGGATCGACTGCGCCGGTGTCCCGGTTCCGCCACCCGTCGTCTCCTCGACGATCCGGATCGAGTCCTCGCCCTCGTCGAGCGGGGTCTCGTCGGACTCGATCGTCGCCACGTTCAGGATCTCGCCCACCGGCGCGTCTTCGTCGACCGTCGTCTCGAAGGTCACGAAGCCGCTTTCCTCGAGCAACGGGAACGTCCAGGTCAGCTCGTTGGTGACGGCGTCAAAGTCGGCGTCAGGGTCGGCGCTGTCCACCACATAGGTCAGCCCGGCCGGGATCGGCTCGGTGATCACCGCGTTGGTGACCGGCCCGTTGGTCAGGGTGTACGTCAGGGTCCAGGTGACCGTATCGGGGGTGATGCTGATCACGTTGCCCTGGTTGTCCAGGAGCTTCGTGATGAGCTCGACATCGGCTGCCTTGTCGATCACCAGGGTCGGGACACGGACGGTGACCGTGGAGTCGTCATCGCACTCGTCGGCCGGTGGCTCTCCCAGTCCGGGCACTGGCTGTCCGAGCTGGTGACGATGGCCACGTTGGTCAGCTCGTCGCCATGCTGGGCGTCGAGGCTCACCGCGGCCTGGTAGGTCAGGATGTACTTCGTCGTTGGCCACGTCATCCCCAAGGTCCCAGGTGATCGTCCGGGTCGTGCCGTCCCACACGCCACCGAGCGCTGATGTCGGTCGGGTCATCGAGGCCCGCCGGCAGCGTGTCAACGACGATGACGTCGTCGGCCGGCCCGTCGCTGACGGTCACTCAGGGTGTAGCTGACCACCGTCCCCGGCAGGACCGGGTCCGGCTGGTCGTTGGTCTTGACGATCTCGACGAGCGGGCAGTGGACGAGGATCGAGGCCGTCAGCGAAGATCTGGTCCTGGTTGCTCGCATCCGCGAACGCCTCGTTGTCGAGGACGCCGCAGTCGTCGCGGTCGGTCTCGGCGGCCACGGTCACCCGAGCGGGTGAATCTTCCATGGTCGTAACGCCGAGGTCGCCGAAGTCGCAGTGGAGCGCGTTGTTGACGAGGGTCGTCGCAGGGTCGCTCGGGTCATCGACCTCGAACCACTCGATGTCGGCACCCGGCAGGTCGTCATCGAGGGTCACGTCCAGCGCGGTGCCCGGTCCGGTGTTCCAGACGACGATCTCGAATTCGGCGGTCTCGCCGGCGATCGATCTCGTCATCCGTCGCGATCTTCGCGATGTTCAGGCCCGGGCACTCCACCGTCACTGAGTCACTCGGAGTCAGCTCCGGGTGATTCGTGGCGGTGATGCTCGCCTCGTTCGGGTAGGTCTTGCAGCTTTCCTGGGTCGTGTTGCTCACGACGTGGACGCTGGCGGTCGCACCCGGAGCCAGGTCACCGAACTCGCAGTGCAGCGTCTCAGCCGGCGGGCTGCCCATGGATCTCGCAGGTAGCCGGTCCTGCGTCGTCGGAGCTCGATCGCCCAGTCGATGCCGGTCCCCGCCGGGCAGCAGGTCGGTCGAGCTCGACGTCCTTGGCCGTGCCGGTCCCCGCGGCATCCGAGTTCATGACGGTGATCGTGAATCCGATCGGCTGACCGGCACTCACGACCTCCGGGCTGTCCCCGTCGGCGTCCTTGATGGCCGTCAGGTCAGGGCACTGGACGGTCGTGGTGGCCGACGCCGTGATCGCGAGTCGTGGTTGTCCGCGTCGGCGGTCGCCGTGTTCGGGTAGGCCTTGCACGAGGCGAACGTCGTCGCGCTCTGGACATGGACCGTGGCACTGGCGTCATCGGCGAGGTCGCCGAAGGCGCAGCTCAGGGTCTGGGTCGGTGGAGCGCCGGTGATCGAGCAGTGCCCGGTCCCGCGTAGGCGGGGCTGATCGCCCAGCTCACGCCGGTGCCAGCCGGCAGCGGGTCGTTGAGGGTGGCGTTGGTCGCCGCCCCCGGCCCATTGTTGGTGACGGTGATCGTGAAGCCGATGTTCGATCCGGCATTGACGTCGCGGCATCGGCCGTCTTGGTGATCTCCAGCGCCGGGCACTGGACGGTCGTGGTGGCCGACGCCGTGATCGGATCGAAGTTGTCCGCATCGGCGGTCGCCGTGTTCGGGTAGGCCTTGCACGAATCGAACGTCGTCGCGCTCTGGACGTGGACCGTGACACTCGCGTCATCGGCGAGGTCGCCGAAGGCACAGCTCAGGGTCTGGGTCGGAGGAGCGCCGGTGATCGAGCAGGTGCCGGCCCGCATAGGCGGGGCTGATCGCCCAGCTGACGCCGGTCCCGAATGGCAGCGGGTCGTTGAGGGTGGCGTTGGTCGCCGCCCCCGGCCCGTTGTTGGTGACGGTGATCGTGAAGCCGATGTTGCTGCCGGCATTGACGGTCGCGGCATCGGCGGTCTTGCTGATCTGGAGCGCCGGGCACTGGACGGTCGTGGTGGCCGAGGCCGTGATCGCGGCGTGGTTGTCCGCATCGGCGGTCGCCGTGTTCGGGTAGGCCTTGCACGACTCGCGAACGTCGTCGCGCTCTGGACGTGGACCGTGGCGCTCGCGTCATCGGCCGAGGTCGCCGAAGGCACAGTTCAGGGTCTGCGGTCGGCGGAGCGCCGGTGATCGAGCAGGTGCCGGGTCCCGCGTACGGCGGGGCTGATCGCCCAGTCGACGCCGGTGCCAGCCGGCAGCGGGTCGTTGAGGGTGGCGTTGGTCGCCGCCCCGGCGCCGTTGTTGGTGACGGTGATCGTGAAGCCGATGTTCGATCCGGCATTGACGGTCGCGGCATCGGCCGTCTTGGTGATGTCCAGATCAGGGCACTGGAACGGTCGTGGTGGCCGAGGCCGTGATCGGGTCGAAGTTGTCCGCATCGGCGGTCGCCGTGTTCGGGTAGGCCTTGCACGAATCGAACGTCGTCGCGCTCTGGACATGGACCGTCGCACTGGCGTCATCGGCCAGGTCGCCGAAGGCACAGGTCAGGGTCTCGGTCGGCAGGAGCGCCGGTGATCGAGCAGGTGCCGGGTCCCGCGTAGGCGGGGCTGATCGCCCAGCTGACGCCGGTCCCGAATGGCAGCGGGTCGTTGAGGGTGGCGTTGGTCGCCGCCCCCGGCCCGTTGTTGGTGACGGTGATCGTGAAGCCGATGTTGCTGCCGGCACTCACCGTGTCGCGCATCAGGCGGTCTTGGTGACCTGCAGCGACGGGAAGAGCGGCGTGATCGCGTCGGACATGATCTGGTTGTCGCGTTTGCCGATCGACTCGCCGTCGATAGCCGTAAGGCGAAGGTGGTATGGGCCGCCACTGATGCTGCCGGCGCCGAGCCCGGCGCCCCAGCCGCGCGGGCCGAGGCCTGAGGCCAGGTGACCGCCGAACAGGAGCATGACCCGGCCATCGGCATCGGTCACGTCGAAGTTAATGGTGATCACGCCGTAATCGGAGCCAGCCTCGGCCGGGTCGGTGGTGTGGGTGATCCCCGACGTCCCGGTGATGTCACCGCCGTACATGACGAACTGGCGGTCAGCCTGGGGTAGCTCATGGGCAGAGGTCGGCTGGGGGCCGCCCGGCGTCACGCTGTTCGGATCAGAGGGGATCGGGAAGACGCTGGCGGTCGGGTCCGAGTCCGGAATGCAGAGGCTCGCCGGGTTCAGGTCCTGGCACTTGTCGGCGTTGACGTAGGTGTAGTTCCAGGTCGCCAGGTAATCGTATGCGTGAACCTGCGAACCGCTGTCCTTGCGGGCCATGTATGAGATCTGGACCGAGTGGGCGCCGGTCGTGTCGAAGTCGACGACGAGCCGCTGAGGGACGACCTCATCTTCTGCGTAGTCGTTGTGGGTGGCATTCAGGATGCCGTTGATCCAGCTGTCACAGTCGAGCGTCGCCGGCTTGGGATTGCCGATCTGACACTGGCTGTAGTCAGAGATATTCGTCGCAGCGGATGCGGCGATGGGCAGCAGTGGCCCGGCAATGATGTTGAAGATGATGGCAAACGCTGCGGGCAGCACCGTGAATCGGTGAGTCCGCGCCTGGGATCGGTCCATCGATTGAGCCCCTCTGGTGTGGAATGGATCGCCACTGTAGGCCGGGCTTCCCGGACTTTGGTACCCCCTTGATCTGGGGGCAGATCAGGCCGGTCGGGTGGGGTCTGGTGCAGTACCCGGCCGAAAGTGGTGTCGGCGGGCACCGGACGGACCTGGTACCGATGGCAGCAAGGAGCGATTCAGGGTCGAGGGAGCGATCCTTTCAAGCATCCCCGAAATCAGCCTGCCACAACAGAGAACGGGGTACGGACGAATCCGTACCCCGTCCCTGCCAGGGGGGCTGGCTGAATGTCGGCCCATGGGCGCCCCCCGCCCGGGTACCGATCAGGCCCCCGGTTGGTCCGGGGGCCTGTCGAGCGAGCGGTTAGCTGCGGCGGCGCACCGCGGTGACGTTGGCGTAGGCCAGCGCACCGAGGGAGCCGAGGAGGATCAGGCCGAACACGATCGTGGCCAGCGGGCCGGCGAAGCCGCCAAGGCTCATGGCCGTGTTGGGCACCGATGCGGCCGGCGTACCGGTTCCGCCACCGACGATGCCCTCAGGCTCCGACTCGCGGAGCTCCGACTGCGGCTCCGACTGCGGCTCGGACTCGGCTCCTCTGCTCGTGACCAGGCAGAACACGAGGTGACTGATGCCAGCGGGCTGACCAGGCGGGTTGTCCGCTGTAACCAGACCGTTGTCATGGTCGACACCGCCACCCGGGAAGCCGTCATAGACATAGACGTTGCCGCCCTGCGAGCCGCCCTTGACGTTGACGGCGGCCACCAGCCATCCGGGATCGGCCTGGAACGAGACGAAGCTTCCGGTGGCGTTGAACGACACGTGCTCGAGGTCGACATCGCCCGAAGGGCTGTCGCCGGACTTGTCCTCGTCGTCGTAGCCGTCGATGAAGCCCTCATCTACGAGGTCATCGCAGTCGAAGTTCGTGGCCTGACCCGGTGACGGTCGGCGTGACCAACGGGCCGGTGTGGGTACCGAGTGCTGGGCTACGGCCACAGAACGTGGCGAGGATGAGTCCTGCGATAGCGGCGAGGGCGATGATCAGCCGGGCCGCAGAACGGGTGGTGCCTGTGCTTGTAACGGTCAATGCCGGATCTCCTTCCAATTCCTCCCCTGGTTCCGGCAGCGTCCGCTTACCGGCCCCCCTAGGGCGTTTCAGGAGCCGAACGATACAGGCTGGGTCCGGCCCTGCCTAGTACTTTCTGACGGCTGATCGTGCGGTCGGGTGGGGTCTGGTGAGGACGGGCCTGCCGTTTGTGTTGCGGTTGGGCAACGCGGACCACCCAGGAGTACCGGTGCCGCGACCCAGGACTCGGGTACCTCCTCGGCAGCGGTGGACCGCGGACGTCAGCCGGTGCGGCCGCGCGCCTCCAGCAGGACGACCTGCGACTCCTCGGGCAGCGTGCTTGGCGTGAGGACCGCCTTCGGCAGGCGGATCGGCTCGGTGGCCAGCTCGTGAAGGAATGTCTCGGGGCCGAGCAGGTCCTTCGAGCCGCCATCGGTGGCGTAGTGCATGGGGATCACGACCTTCGGCTCGAGCTGGGCCACGACCTCCGCGGCCTCGGCCGGGGAGATGGTCGTGTTCCCGCCGGCCGGGACGAGCAGGACGTCGATCGGGCCGATCTCGTGGAGCTGCTCATCGGTCAGCAGGTGGCCCAGGTCGCCGAGGTGGCAGACGTGGACGCCGTCGACCTCGAAGGTGAAGATGACGTTCGGCCCCTGCTTGGCACCGCCCTCGTTGTCATGCCAGGTGCGCACGCCGCTGACGAGCAGGTCCGCGAACTCGTACTCCCCGGGGCGGGTCAGGGTCAGGCCGGCGCTGATCGATCGGGTGTAGACGTGGTCGGGGTGGTCGTGGGAGATCGTCAGGAGGTCGACGTCATGCTTGCCCGCCACGAACCCGGTCTTGGGCGGGCAGGGGTCGGTGATGACGCTCGCGCGTCGGCCCTTCAGCCGGAAGCAGGCGCGTCCGTACCAGGTGATCTCCACGGGTGATCGATGCTACCGCACAACTGCGCCGGAAAAGCACGAGCGCCGGTGCCCGCCCAATGACACCGGCGCCCGAAGGAGGGAGGGTGGAGGAGAAATCCTTCCGGATCTCTGACTCGCGCGACGAAGATAGGTCGGTCACGTGAAGGCACAATCCCGCCAATGTGAAGAAACCTGAACCTTTGCCCCACAATGTCTGACCGATGACATCTCGCAGCCGATGAGTCCGGCGTCCGACGGCTCGTCGCCATCGTCACCCTGGTCCTGGCCCTGGCCGTGGTGGCGGTCCTGACCCTGCGAGCCTTCGGCGTCCCGATCGCCCTCGGACCGGAAGCGACGCCATCACCTTCACCGACGCGGACGCCGGCCCCGAGCGGAGCGGCCTCCCCCGATCTCGCGGACGCGCTGGCCCAGCTGGAGGGTGACGTCGCCGACATCCGGGACCTGCCGCCGGCCGACATCGGCCCCGCGGAGTTCGTCACCCGCGAGGAGCTGGAGCAGCGGCTCGCCGACCAGTTCGCGGAGGACTACCCGCCCGAGGACGTGGCCGCCGACAACGCGCTGTACCAGGCCCTCGGCCTGCTCGACCCGAGCCAGGACATCGCCGAGCTGCAGCTCCAGCTGCTGTCCGGGCAGGTGCTCGGCTACTACGACGACGTCACCCGCTCGATGGTGATCGTGACCGACGCCGGCTTCACCGCCGAGGCTCAGGTCACCTATGCCCACGAGTACACCCACGCGCTCCAGGACGCGGCGTTCGGCATCGACTCGATGCAGCTCGATGCCGACGGCGACGACGACGGGGCCTTCGCCCGGCTGGGGCTGGTCGAGGGAGACGCCTCGACCGCGATGGTCCTGTGGGCCATCGACAACCTCACCGTGGAGGACATGGTCGACATCAGCCAGACGCCGCTCCCCGACACCACCGGCGTGCCGGCCTGGATGGTCCGCCAGCTCGAGTTCCCGTACGCCGACGGAGCCGAGTTCGTCGCCCAGCTGTACGCCAACGGCGGGTTCGCCGCGGTGGACGAGGCGTGGGCCGATCCTCCGCGCTCGACCGAGCAGGTGCTCCACTTCGCCGCCTACCTCGAGGACGAGCCCCCGGTCGAGGTCGTGGAGGTCGATCCCGATATCCGCGCGCTGGGGGTGGACGTCGTGGGCGAACACGACCCTCGGGGAGGCGATGACCGCGATCTGGCTCGGGGCGCTCGGCGTCGACGCGTCCGATGCCACCCCGGCGGCCGCCGGGTGGGGCGGCGACCGCATCACGACGCTGGTCACTCCCGACGGCGAGGTGGCCGTGATCCTCCGCATGGCGTGGGACACCGCGGCCGACGCCGACCAGTTCGCCGCCGCCTACGACGCAGGCGCTCGAGCGCCTGCCGGTCTTCGGCCGCCTGGAGCGGGTGAACGAGACCGAGGTCGAGGTCGTGCAGGCCTCGACCGAGGCCCTCCTGGCGACGTTGGCCGGCCCCTGAGCTCTACATCGAATCGGGAGCGGCGACTCCGATCAGGGCCAGGCTGTTGGCCAGCACCTGGCGCGTGGCCCGGACCAGGCTCAGCCGCGCGGCGCTGAGGGCGGCGTCATCGGTCAGCACCCGGCAGTCGCGGTAGAACTGGCTGAACAGGTTCGCGACCTCCATCGCGTAGCGGGGCACCTCGTGCGTCTCGCGCCGCTCGGCGCCGTCGGCCACCACTTCCGGCAGGCGGACGAGATGGCGGATGAGCGCCTGCTCGGCGGGGTGCAGCAGGAGGGCGCTCGACTCGGCCGGGTCTGCGCTCTGCGCTTCGACCACGGCCGCGGCGGCCGGCTGGCGGAGGATGGACGAGCAGCGGGCGTGGGCGTACTGGACGTAGTAGACCGGGTTCTCGTTCGTCTGCTGACGGGCCAGGTCGAGGTCAAATTCGAGGTGCTGGTTCGCGGATCGGAGGGTGAAGAGGAACCGGGTCGCATCGACTCCGACCTCGTCCACCAGCTCGTCCAGCGTGACGTACTTCCCCTCGCGCTTGCTCATCGCCGCCCCACCGGCCAACGACACGTGCTGGTAGATGATGAACTCGACGGCATCGGGATCGTGGCCCAGCCCGGAGGCCGCTCCCTTCCAGCGCTTGATCGTCCCGTGGTGGTCCGGACCGAGGATGTAGACCAGGCGGGTGAACCCGCGCTCGAACTTGTCGAGCAGGTAGGCGATGTCGGCCGCGAAGTACGTTGGCTGGCCCGTTGGAGCGGATCAGCACCCGGTCCTTGTCGTCCCCGAAGGTCGTCGACCGAAACCAGGTGGCGCCCTCATCGTCGTACACGTGGCCGGCGGCCCGGAGCTGCTCGATGGCCGCGGTCACCTTCCCCGCCTCGTGCAGCTCGCGCTCGGATCGGTACACGTCGATCCGCATCCGGAGCCGACCGATGGTGCGCTTGATGTCCTCGTAGACCCGGTTCCAGGCCCACTCGCCGATGGCCTCCAGCGGGTTGACCGATGCGACGACCTCCTCGGGCACCTCCGCCGCCAGCTGACCGATGTATGCGCCGCGATACCCGGCCTCGCCCGACTGCCCGGTCCGCGCCAGGTAGACCGACTGGCCGAAGTCCCGGACCTGGCTGCCGTAGTCGTTCACGTAGTACTCGCGCCCGACCGCCGCCCCGGACGCCTCCAGCAGGTTCGCCAGCGCGTCACCGATGAAGCCGCCGCGCCCGTTGCCGATGTGGAGCGGCCCGGTCGGGTTGGCGCTGATGAACTCGACGTTGAACCGCTCGGCCGCGAGCCCGTCGGTCCGCCCCCAGTCGGGACCGGCGGCCTCGATGGCCGGCACCTGGGACGGCGACCCACGCCGGGTCGAGCCGCCAGTTGATGAATCCCGGCCGCTCCACGGTGGTCTCGCCCACGGCCGGTGGCGGGACGAGGTGGCGGACGAGGATCTCGGCAATGGCCATCGGCGCGGAGCGCGCGAGCGGCGCGAGCTGCATCGCCGCGTTGGTCGCGTAATCGCCGTGCTCGGCGAGCGCCGGCCGCTCCACGCCGGGCTGGGGCAATGCCGCACCCGCGGGGATGGTCAGCTCTCCGGCCTCCACGGCCCGGTCCCGCGCGGCACGAACCGCAGTCGCCAGCTCCTCGCGGATGCTCATCGCTCTTTGGCCAGGCGAAGCTCGAGGGCCTGGTCGGCACTGAAGCCGCGCATGCCGAGCGCGTCGGCCGCGACTTCCAGCAGCGCGGCTGTTGGCGCGAGACCGATGAGCTCGGCGTGGTCGACGTCGGTCCCGGCCTGGCGCGCGAGGCGACGAACCTCCTGAACGACGGTCGGGATGCCGGTCTGCTCCCAGTCGGCGAGGTTCATGCTGACCTGGGCCAGGTGGCGGCCGTCGGGGACGGCGACCAGGACCCCCATCGCCTGGACCGCGGGCAGCCCGCCGGACGACTCGCGGATCGTTTCCGCGATCCGCTGCGCAATCTCCAGGTCGTCGGTCGCGAGGTTGAGGTTGAACGCGATGAGCGGCTTGCGGGCGCCGACCGCCACGGCCCCGCCGCGGGGATGGAGCCGGGCCGGTCCGAAGTCCGGGGCCCGATCGGGGTTCACGCCGATCTCCTCCTTGAGCGCCTCGTACTGGCCGCGGCGGATGTCCGCCAGTCGGCGCCGGTCCGGTCGCTGAGCGGCTTCGCCATAGAGGTAGACCGGGAGGCCGAACACCTTGGCCACCTGCTCGCCGAAACGTCGCGCGAGGTCCACGCACTCGTCCATGCCGGTGCCGCCGAGCGGCACGAACGGGATCACATCCACCGCGCCGATGCGCGGATGGACTCCGGTCTGCTGCTCCATGTCGATGAGCTCGAGCGCGCGCCCCACGGCAGCCATGGCGGCCCGCACCACCGGCTCGGGCCCGCCGGCAAAGGTCACCACGCTCCGGTTGTGCGACTCATCCCGGCTGGCATCGAGCAGGGTCACGCCCTCGATCTGGCGAATCGCGCGGGTGATCTCGTCGAGGACCTCGGGCCGCCGTCCCTCGCTGAAGTTCGGGACGCATTCGATCAGGCTCGCCACGGACCGATGATAGGGGTCAGGCTGAGGCGGCAGCCGCCTGTCGAGGGTCCTCCCGACCGATGGCGTCGGGGTTCGTGCCGCGGGCCCGCGCCAGGCGCTCGGTCAGCAGCTGGAGGGGAAGGACGACCGCGAGCACACCCGCGACGATCCGGGGCAGATCGCCATCGAGACCGACAAGGTGGGCTCCAACGCTGGCCTCCGGGCCGACATCGGCCATGTCGGATGAGCCGATGAGAACCGATGGCATCCCGAGTGCCGCGGCAGCGCGGAGGACGGATCGGGCGCGATCGCGCAGTGCCTCACCGCGGGCCTCGGCATCGGTCAGGAGCACGACCAGGCCGGTCCTCTCGGTGGCGGCGGCGAGGTGGCCATGACGGATCGTCTCGAGCTCATGGGCTACCGCCGGGAGCCTGGCTCCCTCCTCGATCTTCAGGGCCAGCTCACGCGCGCGCCGCGTAGTCGGCCCCCGAACCGACGACGACGACGTGGTCGGTGCCCGCGAGGCCGGCAGCGAGTCGTTCGGCGACGGCGTCATCGGCACCGGCGGCGACCTGACGCTCGACGGCCTCCTCCGAGAGCTCGGTGGAGGTGATCGCGGCATGGAGGCAGGCGCCGGCCACGAGCGGGGAGAGATAGCCGACGGTGTGGCACCACGATTGATCCTGCTCTCCGGTGGTGAGGACCTCACGCGCCAGTGCGGCACCCGGCGAGCGGTCGCTGACCGTGACCAGTGCGGTCTTCCCGTCGCGCCCGCCAGCCCATCGCAACGCCAGGTTGGTGGCCTCGGTTCCGCCCTCGTGCGAAATCCCGATGACGACGCCCGCGGTGAGGCGCCCGGCCGGCCAGCTCGAACGCCTGGACCGCGCGCACGACCTCGCCACGCCGCCCGATCGTGGCCAGTCCGTCCGCGAGCAGCGCCGCCACGCGATCGCGCCGTGCTGGCTCGTCCCGCAGCCGGTGATCGTGACCGGCCGGCCATCGCCTGAGGCGTCGATGACAGCGGCAGCAACGCGTCCGAGTGCCGGGTCGGCCCGAAGGCGGCGCGTGAGCCGCCGGGCGACCGCCGGCTCGGCGGCGATCATCTCGGTCATGGCATACGGCGGTCGGTCGCGCCAGGCCGGCATCTCGGACCCGGCCCAGGGATCGGGAGCGCCGGGCAGCGCTGCGGCGGGGTCGAACGGCATCGGCCCGATCCTACCCGGCACGTCGGCCGTCGCAGCCGCCTCCGCGCTACCATCGCGGCATGGACACCCGCACCGCGCTCGCGGCGCTCGAGGCAGCCGGCACCGAACGAAACCGGGCGATCTACCTCCGCCACGGCGCCGGGGAGAACCAGTACGGCGTGTCGTTCAAGGACCTCCGCGCGCTCGCCAAGCGGATCGGCCATGACCAGCCGCTGGCCCGCACCCTGTGGTTGACCGGGAACGCCGACGCTCGCCTGCTGGCGTGCATGGTGGCTGAGCCGGCCCGCATGGACGAGGAGGAGCTGGACGACTGGATCGCCGCCATCTCGTACTACGTCCTGGTGGATGAGTTCGTGTCGAGCGTCGCCAGCCAGGTCCCCGGTCTGCGCCCCCGGATGGAACGCTGGACCCGGTCCGCCCGCGATTGGACCGCCCAGGCCGGTTGGGACCTCGCCGGCGTCCTCGCCGCGCGGGACGAGAACCTGTCCGACCGCTTCTTCCTCGATCTGCTGGCCAAGATCGAGCACGAGATCGGCCAGGCCGGGAACCGGACGCGGCATGCCATGAATGGGGCGCTGATCGCGATCGGACTGCGGAATGAGGACCTTCGCGAGGCAGCCATGTTGGCCGCCGCCAGCATCGGTCCGGTGGTGGTCGACCACGGCGAGACCGGACGCGTCACTCCCGCCGCCATCCCGTACATCGAGAAGACGATCGCCGACCGCGAGGCGCAGGCCGCCAAGCGCAAGGCGAAAGCGGCGGATCCACGGCCGGGGCGCGGTGAGCGAACCGATCCGGCCGGCGCTCGCCGGTTTCCAACCCGAACGGGTCGACGATCCCACCCTCATCAACCTCCATGACTACGAGCAGGCGGCCGCCACCCGCCTGACGCCGGGGGCGCTGGCGTACTTCAGCGGCGGCGCGAACGACGAGCGGACGCTGACCGATAACCGCGCCGCGTTCGCCCGGCGCCGGATCGTGCCTCGCGTCCTCCGGGACGTCTCCACCGTCGACGCCTCGGTCGAGCTGCTCGGCCGTCGATGGCCGTGGCCACTCTTCCTGTGCCCGACCGCATTCCACCGGATGGCCCACCCCGACGGGGAGCTGGGCACGGCCCGAGCGGCCGCCGCACGCGGCATCACGATGACCCTCTCGACCTCGTCGAGCACCGACCTGGCCGACGGTGGCGGAGGTCGATGGCCCGCGCTGGTTCCAGGTCTATCTCCTCGCCGACCCCGGCGCCCGCCGGGCGCTCGTCGAGCGGGCCGTGGCGGCCGGCTACGAGGCGCTGGTCCTGACCGTGGACCTGCCCCGCATCGGCCGCCGCGAGCGCGACATCCGCGTCGGGTTCGCGATTCCCGACGACGTCCACGTTCCGAATCCCGCCGTCGCCGCCGGGCGTGCCCGAGACGGAGGGCCTGAGCGTGCCGTTCGTCGACCACATGACGTGGGACGACGTGGACTGGCTGGTGGGTTTCGGTCGACCGGTGGTGGTCAAGGGCATCCTCCACCCCGACGACGCGCGGCTCGCGGTCGAGCACGGCGCGGCCGCCATCCAGGTCAGCAACCACGGCGGGCGCCAGCTCGACGGCGCGATCGCCAGCCTGGACGCATTGCCGGCCGTGGTCGAGGCGGTTGCCGGTCGCGTCCCGGTCCTGGTCGATGGCGGCATTCGTCGCGGGTCGGACGTCGTCATCGCGCTCGCCCTCGGCGCCGCGGCGGTGGGCATCGGCCGACCGGCGCTGTGGGGCCTCGCGGTGGATGGCGAAGCCGGGGTGGGACGGATCCTCGACCTGCTGACCGCCGAGACGGAGCTGGCGATGGCGCTCGCCGGCGCAGCCTCGACCGCGGACTCTGACCCCGGACCTGGTGGTGTCGGCCTAGCGGCCCCGCGCGTCCGCGTCGGCCATCGGGATCCGAACGCCGCGCTCGCGGGCGACCTCGAGCGCTCGCTCGTAGCCCGCATCGGCATGGCGGATGACGCCCATCCCCGGATCGGTCGTCAGCACCCGCTCCAGGCGGGCGGCGGCCGCATCGGTCCCGTCGGCCACGATGACCATCCCCGCGTGCAGCGAGTACCCGATGCCCACGCCACCGCCGTGGTGGACGCTGACCCAGGTCGCCCCCGCGGCCGTGTTCAGGAGCGCGTTCAGGACCGGCCAGTCGGCGATGGCATCGGACCCGTCGAGCATGCCCTCGGTCTCGCGGTAGGGGCTGGCGACGCTCCCCGCGTCGAGGTGGTCCCGCCCGATGACGATCGGCGCGGCCAGCTCCCCGGAGCGCACCATCTCGTTGATCCGCAGCCCCGCCTTCGCCCGCTCGCCGTAGCCCAGCCAGCAGATGCGGGCCGGCAGGCCCTGGAACGGGACCTTCTCCTCGGCCAGGCGCAGCCATCGGTGGAGCGACGCGTCCTCCGGGAAGAGCTCGGCCAGGGCCGCATCGGTCTTCAGGATGTCGTCCGGGTCGCCCGAAAGCGCCGCCCAGCGGAACGGGCCCTTCCCCTCGCAGAAGAGCGGGCCGGATGAAGGCCGGCACGAAGCCGGGGAAGGCGAAGGCATCGGTCACGCCCGCCTCCTGGGCAAAGGCGCGGATGTTGTTGCCGTAGTCGAACACGACCGACCCGGCCTGCTGGAAGGCGAGCATGGCCCGGACGTGGTCCGCGATCGAGGCCTTGGCCAGTCGGACGTACTCGTCGGGATCGCGATTCGCGCAGCGCCAGGGCTTCTGACAGACCGATGTTTCCCGGCACGTAGCCGCCAAGCGGGTCGTGGGCGGATGTCTGGTCGGTGACCACGTCGGGCCGCCAGCCGCGACGGACCAGCTCCGGCTCGACGTCCGCCGCGTTGGCCACCAGGGCGATGCTCCGCGCCTCGCCGGCGGCGCGCCAGGCGTCGACCTTCCGGATCGCTTCGTCGAGGTCGGTCGTGACCTCGTCCACGTAGCCGGCCGCATGCCGCCGCTCGGCGCGGGCCGGGTCCACTTCGACGGCCAGCACCGCGCCCTCGTTCATCGTCACCGCCAGCGGCTGGGCGCCGCCCATCCCGCCCAGGCCCGCGGTCAGGGTCGCCGTCCCGCGCAGGGAGCCGCCGAAATGCTGCCGCGCGACCTCGGCGAACGTCTCGTAGGTCCCCTGGATGATTCCCTGGGTCGCGATGTAGATCCACGACCCGGCCGTCATCTGGCCGTACATCGTCAGGCCGGCCCGCTCCAGCTCGCGGAAGTGCTCCCAGGTGGCCCAGTGGGGGACGAGCAGCGCGTTCGCGATCAGGACGCGCGGGGCGTCAGGCGTGGTGCGGAACACGCCGACCGGCTTCCCGCTCTGGACGAGCAGCGTCTCGTCGTTCTCCAGCCGCCGCAGCTCGCGGACGATGGCGTCGAACGCCTCCCACGATCGCGCCGCCCGGCCCGTGCCGCCGTACACGATGAGGTGGTCCGGATCCTCGGCCACGTCGGGGTCGAGGTTGTTCATCAGCATCCGGAGCGCCGCTTCCTGCTGCCACCCGCTTGCAGGAAAGCTCCGTCCCACGCGGCGCCCGGACGGTCCGCGGGGCCCGATGTCAAGGAGAGTCGCCGACCCAGAACGTGGCGGCGCTGTTGGACTGGCCAGCCAGGATGAGGACATTCACCGATCACGATCGTGGCATAGACGGCGGAGCCCGAACCGGTGGTCCCCGGCGTCCCGGCGGCGAAGGGGAGATCCATCCAGGCGACGCCATCGGTGGACGCGCGCTGCGTGCCGTGGACGACGAAGCCGCCCTCGCTGCAGGGATAGGAGAGAGTGGTGTTGGCGACGAGCCATGGTGTCGAGCCATGTAGCGCCGTCACGATACTCGTGGCAGGTGGTGGACGGGTCGACGGGCACGGTCGATGAGCGGCATCGATCCGATTGCACTCCATTGCAGCCCGTTGGCCGAGAACCACGTGGCCGCGGCCGAGTCGAACCCGGATGTGTTCGCGCCCGACGGCAACGCGTACCAATCGCCGGCTACCGGCGCAACGACCGCGGCCCCGAGCGGCGGGGACGGCGGGACCGAGGCCGTGAACCACGCCGAGCCGTCCGCGGAGGCGATGGCCATCGGCGCACCGGGGACTCCTCCCGGGTAGTGGGCGCCGGCCGCGACGAAGCCTTCGTCGCCCGCCCCGATGGCAACGACCTCATCGGTGAAGGTGTAGGTGAGGCTCCAGGTACTCGCATCCGCCGAGAACCACAGCTGGCTGGTCGTCGCCTGGACGAGCGCCAGGTGGCCCTGGCCGCCCGAGGCCAGATCACGGACGAACGCATTGGCCGGGAACGGGCTGGGGATCTCGGTCCAGGCCAGGCCGTCGGGAGATCCCCACAGTTCGAGCGTTTGGTCCGGAGCCGAAGGCCACGAAGCTGCCGTTCGGTGCCACCGCGAGGTGCTCCAGCGAGACGTCTCCGAAAACGCCAGTGGGGGTCACGTCCTCCCACGCCGGCCCATCCGCCGAAAGCCAGACCCGTCCTTCGTGCGGCGGCAACGGGCCAAGGTTCGGGAGCGGCTGATCGAACTGGGTCCCGACGGCCAGGACGCCCGCGGTGCCACTCCGCGAGGTCGATCACCAGCGAGAAGCCGCCCGGCTGGTTGAAGGACCCGGTCACCGTCCCATGGCGCGATGGGTCGAGCTCGATGGCGCTCGGCTGACCGTGCTCGGCTGGCACGCTCGGGGATTGGCTGCGCCGACGGGGACGGTGATGCCGATGGCGTCTGTGATGCGCAGCCGGCGACGAGGAGCTCGCCGCGAGGATGCGGAGCCCCGCGCGCATCGGGCCGGTCAGCATAGCGCGCTCTCGCGCCGTCAGGTCACGGCGGAGAGCAGGAAGGCGAGGGTGAAACCGAAGACGGTGACGAGGCCGGCCAGGTCGCCGCCATCCTCGAAGGCCTCGGGGATCATGGTGTCGACCAGCATCGTCAGCAGGCCGCCGGCGGCGAAGGCCTGGACGAACGGGACCGCCGGCCCGGCCACGTCGAAGAGCAGGAACGCGAGCGCGGCAGAAGCCGCGGACACGAGCACCACGGCCAGCCACAAGCCCAGGATCCAGCGCGCGGAGCGACCTTCCTCGCGGAGGTCGGCGGAGGCCGAGAACCCTTCCGGCACGTTGGACAGCAGGACGGCCGCGAAGAAGGCCGGCGACACGGCGCCACCGCCCAGGAGTGATGCGCCGAGAACGACCGACTCCGGGATGCCGTCGAGCATCGCGCCGAGGACGATCGAGAGGCCCTGGCCTTGGCTCCCCCGCTTTACGGTCGCCTTGGTCCGCGCCTTGCCGCGTGCCTTCAGCACGCGGTTGCCGGCGAAGTAGGTCAGCGCGCCGGCCGCCAGCCCCGCGCGCGAAGAGCGTGCCGCCACCCTCCTCGAACGCCTCGATCGAGAGCTCGAAGGCGACCGCACTGAACAACGCTCCGGCACCGAATGCGAGAGCCAGCCCGACCAGCGTGCGGCTGACCTTCATGACCAGGGCCGGCCACCGCGCCCAGCAGCAGGGCGGACGCGGCGAGGAACGCCCAGCCGAAGGCTTCGATCATCGGTCAGTCGTCCCCGAACGGGTTCGGACGGGTCGGCTTCGGCGGGAGGCGAAAGACATCCTCCTCGCTCGGTCCTTTGGGCAGCGGCAGCGGCCAGGCATCGCCCTCGTCCGGCGGTCGCGCCTTGGACAGGAGGTCGTCCCAGCCGACTTCCACCTCGCCGGCCAGCTCGCGGCGGTAGACCGGGAACTGGTCGTCGCCGGCGGCCCGGACGAAGCCGGCGGCCTCGTAGACCGATGACGGCCCGCCCGGCGGGAGCCACGGATCGGCGGCCCGCTCGAGATAGGTCTCGACCGCGATCACGCCCGCGGCGGTCGAGGTCGGCACAGACGGCCTCCGCCAGCGCCTGACCGATGCGCTCGCGGTCCGCCAGCTCCGGGCACGACCTGGAGGCAGGTCAGGACCCACGGGGCGGGGGACTCGGGCAGATCGGGATACCGGTCGCGGATGAGCTGGGCCCGCGGGTACGCGCTGAGCGGTCCGAACTGGGCGTAGCCGACGACGGCTGCCGCCTTCATCGGTCGCCAGCATCCCGTACGAGCCGGCCAGCCGGGCGCCGGCCATGAGGGCGATCCGCTTGGCCTCGCGACGCGGCGTGGTGTCGTCACCTTCGCGGCTCCCCTCGAGCCGCTCCCAGTAGTCGCATGTCTGGCACCGGGCGCCAGGCCGAGCCGGCGCGGGGATGTCCTCGATGCTCGCTTCGTCGACGAGGGAGAAGGTGAGCTCGCCCATCGGTCAGCCCGTTGCCACGGCTGCCAGTCGACCCGTCGCGAATCGCCTCCGCCAGGGCCGCGATGTCGGGCGCCGGGGGTCGGTCGCCGTCGAGGGGCGGGACCGCTTCGCGCACCGCCGCATGGGCGGCGGCGACGCCCCGCCCGGGACGCAGCGGCGCGCGGAGGTCCAGGCCGCGGGCCGCGCACAGGGCCTCGGCCGCGAGCACGGTCGTCGTCAGCTCGACCGCGTGCGCAGCAGCAGGGCCGAGGTGGCGCCCATGCTGACGTGGTCCTCCTGGTTGGCGCTGGTGGGGATCGTGTCGGCGCTCGCCGGGTGGGCGATCGTCTTCAGCTCGTTGACCGCCGCCGCGGCGGTGTACTGGGCCAGCATCAGGCCGCTCTCGATCCCGGGCTCATCGGCAAGGAACGCGGGCAGTCCCGACAGGCGGGTGTCGAGGATCCGCGCCGTTCGCCGCTCGGAGATGGTCGCGAGGGCGGTGAGCGCCAATCGCGCGTGATCGAGCGCCAGGGCCAACGGCTCGCCATGGAAGTTCCCGCCGCTCACCACGCGGCCGTCGGGGAACACCAGCGGGTTGTCGGTCGCGGCATTGATCTCCACCGACAGGGCGTCGTCGAGGGGTGCCAGGGCATCGGCCACCGCGCCATGGACCTGCGGCATGCAGCGCAGCGAGTAGGGATCCTGGACCTTGTGCGGACTGGACCGATGGCTGTCGCCGATCTCGCTGTCGGCGAGCAGCGCACGCAGCCGCGCCGCCGACGCGAGCTGGCCGGGGTGCGGCCGCGCCCGAGATCAGCGACTCGTCGAACGCGGTCGCCGTGCCGAGCAGTGCCTCCAGGCTCATGGCGCCGGTCACATCGGCGGTCCTGACCAGGAGCGTGCGCATCGGTCAGAGACAGGGCACCGATCGCCGCCATGAGCTGGGTGCCGTTCAGCAGGGCGAGTCCTTCCTTGGCCTGCAGCTCCATCGGCTCCAAACCGGCGGCGGCCAGGGCCTCCGCGCCGGGGAGCATGGCGCCCGCCACGTCCGCCTCGCCCTCGCCGATGACGACCAGGGCCAGGTGGGCAAGCGGCGCGAGGTCCCCGGAGGCGCCCACGCTTCCGCGTGACGGCACGACGGGGTGGACGCCGGCGTTCAGCATCGCGACGAGCAGGTCCACCACCTCCGGGCGGATGCCGGACAGGCCCACGGCCAGGGCGTTGGCCCGGAGCAGGAGCATGGCCCGCACCACCTCGGCGGGGAGCGGATCCCCGGCTCCGGCGGCGTGGCTGCGGACCAGGTTGCGCTGGAGGGTGGCGGTCTGCTCAGGGGAGATGCGGACGTCGGCCAGGTCGCCGAAGCCGGTCGTGACCCCGTACACGGTCTGGCCCGAGGCCACCACCTGCTCGATCACCGCCCGGGACACGCTCATCCGCTCGCGCGCCGGGTCGGAGACCGCCACGGCTCGCCCGCCCCGAGCCACCGACACGACGTCGGCGACGGTCAGGTCACGGCCGGACAGCTCGAGCGGGGGTTGGGAAGCCACCTCGTTCCTATACTACGGACGTGCGGAGGTTCCCGGACCCGACGAGCCGCCTGGTCACCAGCCGCGGCGCGCAGTACCAGCTCGGCGGCGCGGTCCCCAGCCCCGCGGCGGCGTTCCTCGTCGCGCTCATCCTGCTCCCCACCCTGTTCTGGCTGGTCGCCCTCAAGCGGACGACGACCTACCTCCAGCCCGAGGAGTGGCTGATGCAGAACGTCGTCGTTCCCCTCCAGGCGTGGATGCAGGACAACCTGTCCATCGTGGATGCCACGCTGACCGCGATCAGCGCCCTGGGGTCGGGCTGGTTCGTGGCCCTCGGCTTCGCCGTCTGCGGCCTGGTCGCCCTCGCCAAGGGACGACGGGACCTCGCGCTGCTGCTGGCCCTCGGCACCCTGGCGTTCCCGATGGAGTGGGCGCTGAAGTTCTTCGTCGCCATGCCACCCATCTCCTTCGCGGAGCTCGTGGCGTCCATGTTCAACGTCGAGGGGTTCGGCCTCGACGACATCGCCGTCTTCCCGGCCGGCCATGCGCTGCGAGCCATGGCGTTCTACGGCCTCGTCGCGTTCTGCATCGCGCGCCTCTCGTCGGATCGGCGGCAGGGGATGATCGCCTATGCGGTGGCCGGGGTGCTCATCGTCAGCCATCGGTCTGGTCCGGATCTATCTCAACCTCCACTACCCGCTCGACGTCCTTGGCGGCTGGATCGCCGGTGCGGCCCTCGTATCGGTCCTGGTGGCCATCCACGTCCTGAACGTCGACGAGCAGATGCGCGTGACCGAGCGGCAGCGCGCGGCGGCGGAGCCGGGGCAGACCAGACCTGCGACGGCCGAGACCTAGCGGCCGGACGTGCTGGAGTTCATCGACCAGACGGTCATCCCGTTCTTCCTGGACCTGTACGACACCCTCGGCTACGTCGGCGTGGCGGTGGGCGTGGCCCTGGAGACCTTCATCCCCATCATCCCGTCCGAGATCATCGTGCCCATGGCGGGCTGGAAGATCTCCCAGTCGGCAGCGGATCCGACGGTGACCGAATGGCTGACCGATGCGCCCTGGACCTTCATCGGGGTCATGGTGGCGGCCACCATCGGGGCGGCGGTCGGCTCGCTGGCCGGCTATCTCATCGGCGCCTGGGGTGGTCGCCCACTGCTGGACCGATATGGACGCTACGTCCACATCAACGCCGATGACCTCGACCGCGCCGACGCCTGGTTCGCGCGCTACGGCGGATGGGCCGTGTTCTTCGCCCGCTTCGTGCCGCTCCTGCGCGCCTTGATCAGCTACCCCGCCGGCGTGGCCCGCATGCCGCTGGGCCGGTACATGGTCTTCTCGGTCGCGGGCTCGATCCCGTGGAACCTGGCCCTCGTCACCGCCGGCTGGCTGCTGGGCGAGAACTACGAGGCCCTGTACGAGGCGATCCGCCCGTTCGAGATCCTGATCTACGTCGTCGTCGTGCGTGGGCGGCGCCTTCATCCTGCTTCCGCTGGATCCGCGGTCGCGGCTCGCCTCGGGAGGTTTGACCGGTCCGACGGTCGAGGTAGTGGCACGATCGGCGCAACTGAACGAATTCATCGCTCTCGGGGCGGGGTGAAATTCCCCACCGGCGGTCGGTCCGCGTAGCGGACCAGCCCGCGAACCCCTCGAGGCCGGCGGCACGGAGAAGGCCGCCGGAACCACCTCGCGGGGCCGACCTGACCCCGGCATCAGCCGGGCAGACAGGGCCGACGGTCACAGTCCGGATGGGAGAGGGCGAGCACGAGGCGTTCCTCCGACGACCCGCGAGACCGATCGGCGCTGCGCGCCCGCCGGATCCGCGGCGAGACGGACCGATGGCCTCGCCGCTCCCCCGCCCCGCTGGCGCTGGCGCATGGGAGACCAATGGCGAGCGAACCCCGATCCGGTCCGGCGATCACGATCGAGGACCTGGCCGTCACGTTTTCCGGCCCTGCCGGGCCGCTCACCGCCCTGGACGGGTTGAGCGGGGAGGTGGCCGGCGGGGAGCTGCTGGCGGTCATCGGTCCGAACGGATCCGGCAAGAGCACCCTCCTGCGGGCGCTGGCCGGGCTGCTGCCGCCGACCGCGGGGCGCATCGGTCTGGCGCCCGATGGATCACCGCCGCGCGCCGGTGATGGCCGGGTCGGGCTCGTCTTCCAGCAGCCGCGCCTCCTCGGCTGGCGATCGACGCTGGACAACGTCACCCTCCCGCTCGAGCTGGAGGGCGTGCCGGCCGCCGAGCGCCGAGCGGCGGGGGAGCGGGCTCTGGCCCAGGTCGGCCTGACCGATGTCGCCGGCCTTCGGCCCCGCGAGCTGTCGGGCGGGATGCAGCAGCGGGTCGCGCTGGCCCGGTCGCTGGTCACCGACCCGCCGATCCTGCTCCTCGACGAGCCGTTCAGCGCCCTCGACGCCCTGACGCGCGACGCGTTCGATGCCCAGCTCGAGGCGCTGTGGCTGGCCGACCGGCGGACGGTGGTCCTGGTCACGCACTCGGTCAGCGAGGCCGTCCGGCTGGCCGACCGGATCTGGGTCCTGACTCCGCGCCCGGGCCGGGTCGCGGCCGAGATCCCGGTTCCGCTGCCGCGCCCTCGGCCGGCCAGTGCGTCGGCGGATCCGTGCGGCAGCCGCCGTCGAGGCCCAGGTTCGCGCCGCGCTGGCATCGGTCCATGCGCCCGAGCTCGAGGGCTGGGCCGAGGCGCCGCCGGAGGTCGCGGCATGAGCGCCGTTCTGCGCCGGCTCGGCGCTGGTCGCTGCTGAGCGCCGCCGGGTTCCTGCGTCGTCTGGAGGCTCGTGGTGGTCATCGGCGACTACCCCGAGTACATCCTCCCCGCGCCGGAGGTCGTGGCCGCCCGTGCGGTGGAGGCCATCCAGAACGGGACGCTCCAGCCGCACCTGGCGGCGACGCTGGAGGAGAGCGTCATCGGCTTCGTCGTCGGGGCCGCGGTGGCGGTCGCGGTCGGGCATCCTGTTGGCCAAGAGCCTGACCGCCGAGCGGGTCCTGTCGCCGTACCTCGTCGCCGCCCAGGCGGTGCCCATCCTCGCCCTCGCGCCCGCTGATCGACATCTGGTTCGGCGGCGGGCTGACCGCGCGGGTCGTGATCTGCGCCCTGATCGTGTTCTTCCCGATCGCGATCGCGACCATGGTCGGCATCCGCGGCACCGACCCGCTGCTGGTCGAGATGGCGCGCGCCAACGGCGCCCGCGGTCCGCAGATCACCCGGCTGCTCGAGATTCCGACGGCCATGCCCGTCCTGTTCGGCGGGCTGCGGGTGGGCGTGACCCTGGCGGTCATCGGTGCGGTCGTGGCCGAGTGGGCCGGCGCCAGCGTCGGGCCTGGGCGTCCTGATCAACATTGCCGACCAGGGCCTGTTCGACACCCCGCTCATGTTCGTGGCCCTCGCCACCCTGGCCCTGCTGGGCCTGACCTTCTATGCCGTCGTGCTCCTCGCCGAGCGCGTGATGGTTCCCCGTTGAGCCCCGAAAGGAAACCGATGCGTCCTCGCGCCCTGTCCCTGGCCGTCGCTCTCACCCTGGCCGTTGCGGCCTGCACCCCGAGCGCGTCGCCGAGCCCGAGCGCCAGCGCGGAGCCGTGCGCCAAGCGGCCTCCGGCAGCCCGCCGTGGCGAGCTGCGCCAGGTGCGCCTCCTGCTCGGCTTCCGACCCGACGTCCAGTTCGCGCCGTTCTACCTGGCCCAGCAGGACGGCTATTTCGAGCGCGCTGGGCTGGAGGTCACCATCGAGCATGCCGATGCCGGCGAGCTCATCCGCCTGGTGGCCGACGGCCAGGCCGAGTTCGGGGTGGCGGATGCGACCGACGTGATGATCGCCCGCACACGGCGGCATCCCGATCAAGCTACATCTCGACCCTCTATCAGTATCTTCCCGGTTGCCGTGATCGGCCCGGTCGGAGCGGTGCCGTCGGATCCGGCAGACCTGGCCGGGATGACCATCGGGACGCCCGGCCGGTTCGGCTCCTCATGGCACGCTCTGCTGGCGCTGCTGGATGCCGGCGGGCTGACGCCGGATGACGTGACGATCCGCGAGTACCCGCAGTTCAACCAGGTCGAGGGGCTGCTCGAACGGCGACGTCGACCTCATCACGGGCTTCCGCAACAACGAACCGCTGCGCCTGGCGGCCGAGGGCATGGACACGGAGCTCCTGACGGTCGACGAGGTCGCGCCGCTGCCGGGGCCGGGAGTGATCGCCGGAGACGAGCTGCTGGACACCGACGTCGAGCTCGCGTCCTCCTTCGCCGCCGCCGTGGTGCTCGCCCAGCAGGCGATCGAGCGCAGAGCCCGAGGTCGGCCTTCAGGCGGCCGTCGAGGCGGTCCCCACGCATCGCCGAGGACGAGGCGACGGCCATGGCCGTGCTCGAGGCGACGATCCCGATCTGGCTCGGCGCCGGAGCCCGGAATCGACGGCGAGTGATCAACGAAGCCGTCTGGCAGAGCGGGCACGCAGATCATGCTCGATCTCGGGTTCATCGACGGGTCGGTCCCGATGGAGGACATGATCGAGCCGGTCCACGACCGCGATCCGACCAGCTAGCCGCCGATCAGGAATACGAGGCCGGCCACCGACGAGGACGACCTCGATGACGGCGACGAAGATCCGCTCCGGACATCCGGTCCACGATCCGCTTGCCGATCCACGAGCCGGCGATCATGGCCGGCGCCATCAGCAGGCCGATGCCCACAGTGAGCGGCGGTCAGGATCGCCGCAATGCCGTAGGCGACGAGCTTGGCCAGCGTGCATGACGACGCGTCGCCGCCGCTTCGGTCCCGATGTAGGCGCTCTTCACCAGCCCGGCGGCGAGGAAGAACGGCGCCATGATCGGCCCGATGGATCCGACCAGGGCGGACGCGAACGCGAAGACGGCGCCGATGACGGTGAAGGTCTCGGGCCCGAGGACACCGGACGGCCGCGGCCGGAGGTGGCGCCACGCGACCGAGGCCAGCAGGAACGCGCCGATGAGCCGGGTCAACGCCTCGAGCGGGGCGGCCGCGAACAGGAAACCGCCGATCAGCGCGGCCGGGATGCCGCCCAGCGCGAACCAGCCGACGATCGGCCACGCGATCGCGCCGCGGTTGAGGGCAACCCGCGAGCCATTGCTGACAAGCCCGGCGACGGCCAGGATCGGGATCGCATCGCGTGGCCCGAACAGCGCGACCAGGACCGGGAGCAGGATGGCCGCTCCGCCGAAACCGGCGACCGCGGCCACGATGCTGGCCGCGAAGGCGGCGGCCAGCAGCAGGGCTACCTCGGGGAGGAGCTCGATGACGGGGCCCGCCATCGGTATCGGTCAGGCGCGCGGAGCGGATGCCGCCAGGCGTTCCGCGGCGGTGACGACCTGGTCGAGGAGCATGATCGTGGTCACCGGACCAACGCCGCCCGGGACCGGGGTGATGGCGGCCACCAGCGGCTGAACCCGCTCGTAGTCCACGTCGCCGACCACGCCGTCCGGGGTGACGTTGATGCCGCAGTCCACGACCACCGTCTGGGCATTGACGTGCTCCGGACCGATGAGTCTCGGCTTGCCGACCGCGACGACCAGGATCTCGGCCTGCTGGGTCTCGGCGACGACGTCCTCGGTCTCGCTGTGGGCGACCGTCACCTCCGCCCGGTGGTTGGCGAGGAGGGCGGCGGTGGGCTGGCCGACCACCTTCGACCGGCCGACGACCACGACCCGGCGGCCGGTGATGGGGACCTGGTAGTGGCGGAGGATCTCGAGAACGGCCACCGCGGTGGCCGGGACGAAGGCCTCCTCGCCGCGGGCCAGCCGGTCGGCATTGACCGGGCTTGCGCCGTCCACGTCCTTGGCCGGGTCGACCAGGCTGCCGACCGCGTCGGGGTCGAGGTGGGCGGGCACGGGATAGATGACCACGATCCCCGCCACTGCGGGGTCGGCGTTCAGGGCGCCGATGGCGGCGGCGGCATCGGTCAGGTCGACGTCGTCCGCCAGTCGAACGTCCGACGGAGCCACGCCGATGGCGCTGGCGGCTCGGGCGAGGCTCTGGGCATAGGCGACCTCGGGTCCGGTGTCCGCGAAGCGGACGATGGCCAGGCCGGGACCGCTCCCGCCGCGGGTCAGCTGCGCGACGCGGTTCGGTGAGGTCCTCGCGATGGAGGGCCGCGATCGAGCGGCCGTCGAGGATCTGGCCACTCATCCGGCGATCCGCTGCCGGACCGCCGCGAGCGCCTCTCCCTCGCGCTGCGCCACCGCCGACTCCAGCTCCGCGAGCCGTCGAGCGCCGTCCAGCCGCAGCGGGTGGTCGTCCGGCAGCGCCGGCAGGTTGATGGCCACGTTGAAGGCCGCTCCCCGGGCGGCGGCCGCCGCGAACAGGGCGGCGACGCCGGCATCGCTGATCGCGTTCCGGTTCCCGATGGGCGCCATGCGGGCCGCCAGGTCCAGGACATCGAGGGCCAGGCGCATGACGCGGAGCGGGACCTCGGTGGCCGCAACCGAGGCATCGGCAATGGCGGCCTTGCGGGCTGCCTTCTCGTCGTCCGTCTCGCGTGGCAGGCGACGCGCCTCCGCCACGCGGTCGTACGCGGCGGCGTCCTCCTGGGCGGCGTCGAGCAGGGCAACGCGCAGCTCGCCGGCAGCCGCACCGATCTGGCGGGCGACGGGGTCCACCTCCTCGTACTGCGGGTGTCCGACCGTCAGCTCGCAGACCATCTCGACCAGCGCGGCTCCCAGCGCTCCGCCGAGGGCGCTCGCGCTTCCACCGCCCGGCGTCGGCGCGCGCGAGGCGAGCCGTTCCGTGAGGTCACGGACGGTCAGCTCAGCGAGCGAGGGAGGCGGGGCGCTGCTCATCGGCAGCCGATTGTACGGGCAGGCACGTGGATGCCCGGCGGGTGCGCGGGAGAGGGGACGCGGCACCCACCGGGCGGCGGATTGGGACCGGGGCGTCTAGGCGGCGGCGTCCAGGGCGTCGACGAACCAGCGCCGCCGGCGGGCGTCGAAGACCAGCTCCAGCGATTCACCCGAATCAACGTCCACCACCACCGTCAGCCGAGGTGAGCTGCCCGCCGGATAGGCGGCCCGCTCGTCGCGGACGGCCCCGACCCGGACGACCCGCAGGTCGCGGTCCGCGAACCGGACCCGGGCCGGGAGCGCGTGCCGCGCGTCCCAGGCCACCGAGGCCGCGACCGGGGTGATGGAGACGAGTGCCATGCCCGTCACAATACGAACAGATGTTCTAGTTGTCAAGATCCTTCGTCGCCCGTTCCGTCGGACGATCGGAGAACCGCCGATCGGGCGCCTCGCGGAGCAGTCGGGCCCGCGTGATGGCCTTGTCGCCGAACCGGTCACGAACCGCATCGGTCGCCTCCGCCAGGCGCTGGACACGCTGTCCGTCCTCGAACAGGGTGAGCTGCTGGGCGTTCGCCAGGGAGATGCCGGTGATCCCGATCAACCGAACCGCGCGACCCGGCTCGAGGGTCTTGTCCAGCAGCGCCCGAGCGGCCTCCAGGATGAGCTGGCTGTCGGTCGTCGGGTGGGGGAGGTGGCTCTGGCGCGTCAGCGTCTCGAAACCCTCGTACCGGAGCTTCAGCTGCACCCCGCCCGCCGCAAGCCCGTGACGCCGCAGCCGGCTGGCCACCGATTCGGCGATCCACAGCAGGGACCCGTCCAGGCCGCTCCGCTCGGTGACGTCGGCGTTGAACGTGTGCTCATGACCGATGGATTTCGGCGCCTGCCCGGAGGTCACCCGAGAGGGGTCGATCCCGCGAGCCCGTTGCCCGAGCTCCACCCCCATCCGCCCGAACCGGCGGCGCAACGTCTCTGCGGGGACCGCTGCCAGCTGACCGATGGTCGTCACCCCGTAGTCGGCCAGTGCCTGGCGGACGCGGGGGCCCACTCCCCAGAGGCGGGTCACCGGCAGCGGGGCCAGGAATGCGGCCTCCTCGCCGGGCTCGACGATGACCAGGGCATCGGGCTTGCGAAGGTCCGAGGCCACCTTGGCGACAAGCTTGTTCGTCGCCACCCCGACGCTGACCACCAGCCCGACTTCCTCGCGGACGCGAGACTTCAGCGCCCGACCGATGGTCGGCCCGTCACCCGCGGGTGCTCCGCTGACGTCGAGGAAGGCCTCGTCCATGCTGATCGGCTCCACCAGCGGGGTGTAGTCGTCGAAGATGGCCATCACCTGGTGGCTGACCTCGGCGTACCGCTCGAAGCGGCCCGGCAGGAACGCGGCCTGGGGACAGAGGCGGGCCGCCGTCCGCAGCGGCATGGCGGAATGGACCCCGAACGCGCGAGCCTCGTACGACGCGGCGCTCACCACGCCGCGGTCGTCCGGGTCCGCCGCCGACGATGACCGGGCGACCGACGCAGGGACGGGTCGTCGTGGACCTCGACCGAGGCGTAGAACGCGTCCATGTCGGCGTGGATGATCGTGCGCATCGGTCAGGCTCGGTCAGGTCGGTTCCCGGGTACCGATGGTACGCACTCTGCCCGAGCAGCGGCAGCAGGCGGGCCGCCTCCGACTCGAGCGCTTCGCGGTCGCTCGCCCTCAGGCGGCCGAAGGGCCGCAGGTCGAGCCGCGGCGACCCGCCGCTGTCCAGCTTCGGCAGCCACGTCCCGGCGACCAAGCCGTCGACCAGGAAGGTGGGGAGCACGTCCGCGTTCTTGGTGATGACGGTGGCCTGGTGCTCCGGCGGCAGGACCCGCGCTCGGTGGGCGGTGCCGTAGGCCAGCAGCAGGCTGTCCCAACGGGCGAGGAGCCGGGGAGGGGCGGGCGTGTCCGCGTCCGGTCGCGGTGCGCCAGGCAGGTCGACCAGGGTCCGGCCCGCTTCGTCGCTGAACTCGATCAGCTCCTCGTCGCATGCCGTTCACCACCGACCGCCAGCGGCCGACGTTTCTCCCTCGCCCGACGTAGGCGACCAGATCCTCGACGCTCGCCGGGCCGAAGGCGGCGAGGTAGTGGCGGGTCAGCCGTGCCGCGGCGAGATCGGGGTCGGCCTCATCCGCGCGCGGCGGCCCGAGCCACTCCGCGGCGGGCAGGTACCGGGCCCGGCCGTAGGTCTCCTCGGGATAGGGGACGTGGATGAGCGGGACCGTGCCGCTGAAATGCCGCCACAGCGGTCGGTTGGGCGGGATCGCGGTCCGCCCCATCTCCGACTGGAGGATGGCCTCGATCTCGTGGATCGCCAGCGGTCGCTCGGCCATGGCCGCCAGGACCGACCGCGTGCGCCTTCCCGATCCGCTTGCCGAGCGGCGAGGTGGCCGGATCGCGCTTGAAGAGGAGCCGCCACTGGTCGAGGCGGAACGGATGGGTGAGCGTGGACATCGGCCAGAAGTCCGCCGCGCTCACGACGTGGACCGTCATCCGCATCAGCGAGCCGCGGACGACGGTGCGACGGGCGCGTGCCCGGTAGAGGTCGACCGGCGCCGCGGTCGCGGGCAGCCGCGCCATGAGCGCGAGCGGCGGCCAATCCGGGTGCTGGGCCTGCAGCGATCCGGCCCGCTCGACGAGCCGCGCCGCCGACGCGTGTGGCAACGGCGTCAGCAGGCCCTGGCGGGCGAGCGTGGCCCGGTTCAGCGCGCGGAGGGTCAGGAGCGGCGGAGACATCGGTCTGGCTCCAGCCTAGCGACGGCGCTGCCGCCGCCACGGGTCACGTGGTCAGAGCTTGCGAATGACGCCGACGACCTTGCCCTGGATCTGGAGATCGGTGGCGTAGATGGGTTCGAGCTCCGCATTGGCCGGCTGGAGGCGGATGCGTCCGTCCTCGCGGAAGAACCGCTTCAGCGTCACGCCGTTGTCCTCGAGCAGTGCCACGACGATGTCGCCGTCCTGGGCGGTGGCCTGGGGCTGGACGATGACGAAGTCGCCGTCGTCGATGAGGGCATCGATCATGCTCTTGCCCCGAACCCGGAGAACGTACGAATCCTCGCGAGCCTGGATGGATCGCGGAACCTCCATCGGCTCCGGGTCCTGGTAGGCCTCGATGGGCTGGCCGGCGGCGATCTCGCCGACCAGCGGCAGCGCGATGGGATCGCGTTCGATCGGCATCCGGAAGGGGGTGATCGTCCCACCCGTCGAGTGCGGCGGCGCCAGGCGAGGCCTCGGCCTCGGCCGTGAGCCGGAGCGCACGCGACGAGCGGCTGCCACGCTCGAGCAGTCCGGAGCGTTCCAGGGCAACCAGGTGGTGATGGACGGCCGACGTGGACGCCAGCCCGACCGCGTCGGCGATCTCGCGCACGGATGGCGGGTAGCCCCGCTCCGCCACGGTCCGGGCAATGAACTCGATGATGCGCTGCCGCCGCTCGGCGTCGTGCCGGGTCACGCCGTCGCAGCCTAGCAGAACACCTGTTCTATTGTCAATTGCTCTGCTATGATCCGCGCCCACCAAATCTGCGTCGGACCGGAGACCGATACCGATCGTGATGCGTCCCGGCCGGTGGCGCTATCTGCGCACCGCCAAGGTCATGCTCCAGTTCCCCACCTACGCCCGCCTGGTGTGGGGGCTCGCCCGCGACGCGCGGACCCCGATCGGTCTGAAGCTCCTGCTGGGCGCGGCGATCACCTACGTCGTCACCCCGCTCGACCTGATCCCGGACGTGGTTCCCATCCTCGGCCACGCCGACGACCTCACCGTCCTGCTCCTGGTGCTGGACGTGTTCATCAGCAACGCGCCGGCGGCCGTCCGCGACGAGCACCTCGCCCGGGCCCGTACGGGCCAGGCGGTCCTCGACGAGGACCTCGCCCAGCTGCGGTCCCTGCTCGGCGGCACGGTTCGACCGGATTCGCGACGCGCTCCCGCAGCTGCTCGAGCGGTTCGGCGCGCTCGGCGACTCCGACGAGGTCAAGCACCAGATCGCCGAGTGGCGCGCCGCGAGCCGCGCGGGCCACGCCGGCGAAGGAGGTCGCTGGGCGATGAAGGTCATCCTCAAGCGTGACGTGAAGGGTCTCGGCCGCGAGGGCGACCTCCGCGAGGTCAAGGACGGGTATGCCCGCAACCACCTCATCCCGACCGGGGCCGCGGTCCTCGCCGACCTCGGAGCGGTGCGGAACTGGGAGCGCCACCGCGATCAGCGCGAGCAACGCGACCTCGCCGTCGCAGGCGGATGCCGACGCGCTCGCTGCCCGCCTGAACGAGCTCACCGTCCAGATCGGCGTCAAGGCCGGCGAGCGCGATCGGCTGTTCGGGTCGGTCACGACCCGCGACATCGCGGACCGGCTGCGGCAGGAAGGGATCGAGATCGATCGCCACGACATCCACCTCCGCGAGCCGATCAAGACCGTCGGCGAGCACCCGGTCCGGGTCCACGTCATGGCCGGCGTCGAGGCGCAGCTCCGGGTCGAGGTCATCCCCGAGCACTGAACCGGTGCGCGACAGGTGAGCTGTCACGGGACCCGATTTCACTGGCGGTGTGTTCTCCACCGCGGGCCGACAGGTTGAGGGCCGTTATCCCCGACGCCGTTTGACATCGGTGGACAAGCCCATTCCCGCGGCGGGCGCGGGTCCGTACCGTCCTTGAACCGATGAGCATTGACCGCGTCGCCCCCCAGTCGGTCGAAGCCGAGCAGAGCGTGCTCGGGTCGATCCTCATCGACCCCGACGCCATTCTCAAGGTCGCGCGACTTCCTGCACGCGACCGATTTCTACCGGCCCCAGCACTCGGACATCTACGAGGCCATGCTGGCTCTCCACTCGCAGCGGGAGCCCATCGACCTCGTCACGCTCGGCGACGAGCTGACCCGTCACGACCGCCTGGAGGGGGTCGGCGGGCCGGCGTACCTGGCCACCCTGATGAACGCGGTCCCGACCGCCGTCCACGTCGAGCACTACGGGCGGATCGTCGAGCAGAAGGCGGTTCTCCGGAACCTGATCGCGGCCGCGGGCAAGATCGCGGCGGTGGGCTACGAGGAGGCCCACGACACCGCCGCGGCCATCGATCGGGCCGAGTCCATCCTGTTCGAGATCAGCCAGCGCCGAACGGTGGCCGGCTTCGAAACGCTGGCCACCCTCCTCGGCCAGGCGTACGACCGGCTCGAGTACCTCCACGAGCACCGCGGCCAGATTCTGGGCATCCCCACCGGCCTGGCCGGGCTGGATACCCTGCTCGGCGGGTTCCAGCCCTCGGACCTCGTCATCCTGGCCGCCCGGCCCAGCGTCGGGAAGACGAGCCTCGCCCTGAACGTGGCGCTCCATGCCGCCATCCACGAGCAGAAGCGGGTCGCCATCTTCTCGCTGGAGATGAGCCGCGAGCAGCTTGCCCTCCGCCTGCTGTCCTCCGAGACGGGGATCAACCCCCGCCCCCTGCAGACCGGGTTCATGGAAGAGACGGACTGGTCGAAGATCGCGAAGGTCATGAACGAGATGGCCAGCGCCCGGATGTGGATCGACGACTCGCCCACCCTGTCGGTTCTCGAGCTGCGGACCAAGACCCGGCGGCTGGAGGTCGAGCAGCAGGGGCTCGACCTGGTGATCGTCGACTACCTGCAGCTGATGCAGGCCTCGACCCCCTCCCGGGATCCGAACCGCGTCCAGGAGGTGAGCGAGATCAGCCGTGGCCTGAAGAACCTCGCCCGCGAGCTGAAGGTGCCGGTGCTCGCCCTCTCCCAGCTGTCGCGCAACGTCGAGCAGCGGGGCGGGATGGGCGAGCCGCGCCTGTCGGACCTCCGTGAGTCCGGATCCCTGGAGCAGGACGCCGATGTCGTCATCTTCCTGTACCGGGCCGAACAGGAGACCAACCCCGATGCCGACCTCGAGCTGGTGAAGGCCAAGATCGCCAAGCACCGCAACGGGCCCATCGGCGAGGTTCCGCTCCAGTTCCGCCGGACGCAGACCCGGTTCTACTCGGTGGCGGCTCGCGAAGAGGTCGAAGTTACGCCGTACTAAAGGGTTTCCCACGCTCGCGCGGCGTGGCATCATCGGCGGCTGGTACGTCCGGAACCCGAAGGAGAGGCAGGGCCCTGTGTTCACCGACAAGACCATCGCGTGCCGCGACTGCGGGATGGACTTCGTGTTCTCGGCCGGCGAGCAGCAGTTCTACCAGGAGAAGGGCCTGACCCACGAGCCCCAGCGCTGTCCGAGCTGTCGTGCCGTCGCCAAGCAGAATCGAGCCCTGGGCATCGGCACCGGTGGGGGCGCGCGGGAGATGCATGCCGCGGTCTGCGCCGAATGTGGGGGCCAGGCGCTGGTCCCGTTCCTGCCCCGCAACGACCGGCCGGTCTACTGCAGCACCTGCTTCGACAAGGTCCGCGCCCGCTCCTGACCGTTCCCTGACGCGGTCTTCCGCCGCCTATACTGCGGCCCCACCCGGCTGACCGCACCGGAGGCTTCCCGATGGAGTCCGGCACGCTCCTCGATTCCCCGATCGACGCTCTGATCGGTGGCGGCGGTCGCCTGCGGCGGGCCTACGGCTTCGAGGAGGTCTCCCTGGTCCCCGGTGCGGTGACCGTCGACCCGGCCGAGGTCGACACCTCCGTCCAGATCGGCGAGCTGACGCTCGAGATTCCCTTCCTGGCCGCGGCCATGGACGCCGTCAGTGACGCCGACATGGCCGTCCGACTCCACCGACTGGGTGGGCTGGCGGTCGTGAACCTCGAGGGCCTGCACACCAGGTTCCCGGATGCGGGACCGATCATCGAGCGGGTCGTCGCGGCGGCGGACGGGCTGGCGGCCGGACGCATCCTGGCCGAGGCGTACGACGAGCCGATCCGACCCGACCTGATCCAGGCCATCATCACCCGCATCAAGGCCGCCGGCGCGGCCGCGGCCGTGGCCACCACGCCGGCCTCGGCCTGGGAGCACGCCGAGCTGGCCGCCGCGGCCGGGGCCGACGTCTTCGTCGTCCAGTCCCAGGTGTCGAGCGCCCAGCACATCTCGACGTCCGGCCGGGTCCTGTCCCTGGCCGATCTGACCGGGGCGCTCCACATCCCGGTCATCGTGGGCAACACGGTGAGCGGCGAGGCCACCGCTCAGCTCCTCGCCCAGGGCGCGGCCGGGATCCTGGTCGGCATCGGGCCGGGAGCCGCATGCACGACCCGCGAGGTGCTCGGCATCGGCGTGCCGCAGGTCTCGGCCACGCTGGAGGTGGCGGCGGCGCGCGACCGGTTCGCGGCCGAGACGGGGCGCTACGTGCCGATCATCACCGACGGCGGAATGAAGACCGGCGGGTGACATCGCGAAGGCCATCGCGTCCGGTGCCGACGCGGTGATGCTCGGGTCGCCGTTTGCCGCCGCCCTCGAGGCGCCGGGGCGCGGCGTGAACTGGGGCATGGCCGCTCCATCGCCCACGCTCCCGCGAGGGACGCGGATCCAGCTCGGGGAGCGGCTTCCCCTGGAGCAGATCCTGTTCGGGCCGGCGGCCACCACCCATGGCACCCAGAACCTGGTCGGCGCGCTCCGCCAGTCCATGGGCGCGCTCGGCGCGCGGACGATCGCGGACATGCACCGCGTCGAGATGGTGTTCGCACCCGCCATCGCCACCGAAGGGAAGTCGCACCAGCTGGCGAGCTCGGGCGACCGATGACGCTGGGCGACCGATGAAGGTCACCCGCGCAGCAGAGCGCCGGCTCGAGCCGGCCGGCAGCGAGACATTCACCGGGGAGGTGTGGATCGCCACCAACTTCCTGGCGGACGGTCCCGGTTCCCTGAACTCGCACGAGGTTCGATTCGCCCCCTCGGCGCGGACCCACTGGCACTCGCACCCCGGCGGCCAGGTCCTGATCGTCACCGAGGGCCGTGGCCGAACGCAGGAAGCGGGCGGCGAGCTGGCAACGTTCGGTGCCGGGGACGCGATCTCCGTGCCGTCCGGCGTCCAGCACTGGCACGGTGCCGACCCCGATTCTTCCATGAGCCACGTGTCGATCACCGGAGAGGGCGGCACCGAGTGGGACGGGGCCGCGGTGACCGACGCCGACTACGGGACCGGAGCTAGCTGGGACCGATGACGACGCGCGGCCGGACCGTCCACGGCGAGGAGGCGAATGCCGGGCACCGCGTCCTGGCCCCGGACGACCTCGAGGTCGAGACCTACCTCGAGCAGGCCCTCCATGCACCGATCGATCGGCCCGAAGGGGAGCCATCGGACCCGCAGACGATCATCGTGCTCGACTTCGGCGGGCAGTACGCCCAGCTCATCGCGCGGCGGATCCGGGAGCTGAACGTCTATTCGGTGCTGCTCCCCCATGACACGCCGTGGGACGAGATCGAGCGGCGCCGGCCGGTGGGCATCATCCTGTCCGGCGGACCGGCATCGGTCTACGACGCCGACGCGCCGCAGGCCGACCCGCGGCTGTGGGAGGGAAGGATCCCGGTCCTGGGCATCTGCTACGGCGTCCAGCTGATGGCCCATCAGCTCGGCGGTCGGGTGGCTCCGGCGGAGCGGCGCGAGTACGGCCCGGCCACCATCCGTGCCGTCGGCGACGAGCCGCTGCTGTCCGGCCTGCCGTCCAGCGCTCCGGTCTGGATGAGCCATGGGGACTCGATCCTCGAACCGCCTCCGGGGTTCCGGACGATCGCCTCGAGCGAGTCGACGCCGTACGCCGCGATGGCCAACGACCACGGCCTGATGGGCCTCCAGTTCCACCCCGAAGTGGTCCACACGCCGAACGGCCGCGAGATCCTCGCCAACTTCGCCCTGGGCATCGCCGGCGCCCGTGGCGACTGGACACCGGGCTCGTTCATCGGCTCCACCGTCGCCACCATCCGGGCCGAGGTCGGTGACGGTCGGGTCATCTGCGCCCTGTCCGGCGGGGTGGACAGCGCGGTGGCCGCCACCCTGGTCCATCGCGCGGTGGGGGACCAGCTGACCTGCATCTACGTCGACACCGGGCTCATGCGCAAGCGCGAGTCGGAGCTGCTGCGAGCGACCTTCGAGCAGAACCTCGGGCATGCAGCTGCGCATGGTCGACGCCCGCGAGCGCTTCCTCGGCCGCCTGCGCGGCGTGACCGATCCCGAGGAGAAACGCCGGATCATCGGCGACGAGTTCATCCGCGTGTTCGAGGAGGAGGCCGCGACGCTCGGACCGATCGAGTTCCTGGTCCAGGGCACGCTGTACCCCGACGTCATCGAGTCGAAGACCGTGGAGTCGAAGGCCGCGGCCAAGATCAAGACCCATCACAACGTCGGCGGCCTTCCGGCCGACCTGCGCTTCCGCCTCATCGAGCCGCTGCGCTACCTGTTCAAGGACGAGGTGCGCCGGGTCGGGGCCGAGCTTGGGCTGCCGGAGGCCATGATCCAGCGCCAGCCGTTCCCCGGCCCCGGGCTCGCCATCCGGGTCATCGGAGAAGTGACCGCCTCCCGGCTGGAGACGCTGCGGGAGGCCGATTGGATCGTCCTGGACGAGATCAAGGCCGCGGACCTGTACGGCGAGCTGTGGCAGAGCTTCGCCATCCTGACCCCCATCGACACGGTCGGGGTCATGGGCGACGGCCGCACCTACGCCAACGTGGTCGCCGTCCGGGCGGTGACCTCCGACGACGGGATGACCGCGGACTGGGCCCGGCTGCCCTACGACCTGTTGGCGCGGATCAGCAGCCGGATCGTGAACGAGGTACCCGGCGTCAACCGGGTCGTCTACGACATCAGCTCCAAGCCGCCCGGCCACCATCGAGTGGGAGTGACCGATCCCCCGTAGGATTGCGGCAGATGTCCTCGTGGTTCGACAAGCTGCTCGAAGAGATGCAGCGACGGCAGATGGAGCAGGACTACGCCCGCGAGGGCCGTCCGCTGCCGCCACGCCCGCCGGTCGGCCCGCCCGAGGAGCAGATCCCCGACGACGATGACGACGGCGGGGACGGCCCACCTCCCCCGCGCCGGCTCCGCCCCCGAGGACGGCGCCCGGATCGCTCCCCGGGAACTGGGTCCGTCCCGTCCTGTTCCTGGTCGGCGCGTTCCTCGCTGCTCCAGCTGCTCGGCGGCCTGGTCCAGCTGTTCACCGACCTGGCGTGGTACGACTCGCTCGGACGCCGCGACGTCCTGCTGACCCGTTTCGTCGCCAACCTCGGCTGGTTCGTCGTCGGATTCGGGCTGTTCGCCGTCCCGGCCCTGCTCAGCCTGTGGGTCGCCCGCCGCCTCGGGCCGCAGGTCCCGATCCGACGGGTGGGATCGGTCGAGATGCCGGACATCTCGCGGCCGGTGGGCATCGTCCTGGTCGCCCTGGCCCTCGTCGGCGGGCTGTTCAGCGCGTTCGCGTGGGGCGGCAACTGGCAGACGCTGCTGCTCTGTACTTCAACGGCGGCGAGTTCGGGACCGCCGACGCGGCCTTCGGCCGCGACATCGGCTTCTACATCTTCGACCTGCCGTTCTGGCGGTTCGTCCAGGGCTGGGCGGTGCTCGCCCTGGCCGTGATCATCGGTCTGACGGTGGGGGCCTACGCCGTGTCGGCGACCCGCTGGTCGTTCCATTTCACCGCCCCGGTGCGCGCGCACCTGAGCCTGCTGGGCGCCGGTCTCCTGCTGGCCATCGCCGCGGGCTACCAGCTCGACGCCGCCGAGCTGGTGTACTCGACGCGCGGCATCGGCGGGACGGTCCAGGCCGCGATGTACACCGACATGAACGCCCAGGTCCCGGCCTACACCATCCTGACCGGGGTCGCGGTCGTCTCGGCCGGCCTGCTGCTCGCGAACATCTGGTTCAAGACCCTGTGGCTCATCGGGCTGGCGGCGGGCGCCTGGTTCGTGCTCTCGCTCGTGGTCGGCGGGTTCTATCCCGGGCGTCGTCCAGCGCTTCAGCGTCGAGCCGAACGAGCTGGAGCGCGAGCGGGTCTACCTCGAGCGCCACCTGGCCGCGACGCGCGCGGCCTTCGACCTGGAGTCATCGAGGAGCGCGACTTCACCGGCGAGCAGCGGATCACGCGGGCGCTGTTCGAGGAGAACGCGGAGACGCTCGACAACCTGCGGCTGTGGGACTACCGCCCGCTGCTGGTGACGTTCGGCCAGCAGCAGATCCTGCGCCAGTACTACAACTTCCTCGACGTCGACATCGACCGGTACCAGATCGACGACGCGGAGCGCCAGATCATGCTCTCGGGCCGCGAGATCGAGATCGACCGCCTGGCCGATGCCGCCCGGACGTGGACCAACGAGCGGCTGGTCTTCACCCACGGCTACGGGCTGACCGCCGTCCGCTCGAACGCGATCACGCCCGAGGGCCAGCCCGACTACCTCATCAGCGGCATCAACCGGAGCCAGACCTGCCGATCGGCGAGCCGCGCATCTACTTCGGCGAGGCCACGACCGATTACGTCGTGGTCCGGACCCGGACCCTCGAGTTCGACTATCCCGCTCGGCGACGAGGGCGGGGAGACGACCTCGTGGACCGGCGGGACCGGGGTGCCGGTCGACAACGTCCTGTCCCGCCTCATGTTCGCCATCCGATTCGGCGACCTGAACCTGTTCATCAGCGACCAGCTGACCGATGAGTCGGCGATCCTGTTCCGACGCGACATCCGACGACCGCGTCCCCGAGCTGGCGCCGTTCCTGGCCTACGACCGCGATCCGTATCTCGTCGTCGCCGATGACCGCCTGGTCTGGATCTGGGACGCCTACACCACTCAGCGACCGCTACCCGAACGCCCAGCCGCTCCCCGGTCGAGACCCAGTTCCCGGGCGCGAACTACGTGCGCAACTCGGTGAAGGTCGTGGTGGATGCCTACACCGGGGAGGTCCACTACTACGTGATCGATCCGGACGAGCCGATCATCGCGGCCTGGTCGGCGATCTTCCCCGGCCTGTTCGAGCCGATCTCGGAGATGCCCGAGTCGCTGGTCGCCCACCTGCGGTACCCCGAGGACCTGTTCACCGCCCAGAACACGGCGTACCTGCTCTACCACATCGCGCCCACCGAATCGGGCGCGGGCACCTTCTACAACCAGGACGACCGATGGGCGATCCCGACCCAGGTGTCGGACGTATCCGGCGAGGGCGGGCCGGTCGAGCCGTACTACGTGATCATGAAGGTCCCCGGCGAGGACCACAGTGAGTTCGTCCTCATCCAGCCGCTGGTTGCCGCCAACCGGCCGAACATGATCGCGTGGGTCGCGGCCCGAATGGACCCGGGCGACTACGGCGAGCGGATCGAGTTCCGGTTCCCCGTCGACACCACCACCCTGGGCCCGGCGCAGGTCCAGGCCCGGATCAACCAGGACTCGCGCATCAGCGAGCAGTTCACGCTGTGGAGCCAGGCCGGTTCCGACGTCGTCCGCGGCGACCTGCTGGTCCTGCCGATGGGCGACTCGATCCTGTACGTGGAGCCGATCTACCTCCGCTCCACGCAGTCGAGCTTCCCCGAGTTCAAGCGGGTCATCCTGGCCGACCAGACGCGGGTGGCGTTCGCCGAGAACATCGACGAGGCACTGCGCCAGATCCTCGGCGAGGTCGAGATCCCCGAACCGGATGGCGGGGGTGGTGGAGGCGGCGGGGGTGGCGAGCTGCCCGCGGACGTGGCCGGTCTGATCGCATTGGCCGGCGAGCTGTACGACCAGGCGCAAACCGCGCTCGACGCCGGTGACCTGGGCGCATACCAGGATGCGGTCGACGAGCTGGGTCGGGTCCTGGACCGGATCGCCGAGCTGACCGGGACTCCCGCTCCGTCGCCGTCCCCATAGGTTGATCCGGGGGAGCCGACGAGCCGTGTCCTGCTGCTAGGCTTTCGTCTCGATCGGGCTTCGGAGATTGAGCGCTTGGACATCACGCCACAGTGGTCCGCGGCGGTTCAGCTGGAACTCATCGCCCGGCTGGCACTCAGCCTCGGGCTTGGGCGCTGTCGTCGGTGTCGAGCGCGAGAGGCATCGCCAACCGGCCGGGCTGCGGACCCACATGCTGGTGACCGTGGGCGCGGCGCTGTTCACGATCGTCAGCGCCTACGGCTTCTCGAGCGAGCTGGCGGACCCAACCCGGATCGCGGCCCAGATCGTGTCCGGCATCGGGTTCATCGGGGCCGGAGCCATCCTCCATTACCGCGGCAACGTGAAGGGGCTCACCACCGCGGCGTCGCTGTGGGCCATGGCCGCGGTCGGGATGGCGACCGGCGCCGGGCTCTACGTCATCGCCGTGGCCGCAACCGCCATGGTCCTGGTCACGCTGTGGATCCTCGACCGGGTGGCGGACGTCGCCCGTGACGTGGGCGTCCTCCCGCCGGAGGGTGACAACGAGCCCGACGGCGCCACCGGGGATCACCAATGACCGAGAACCCGGTCTGCCGTCGCTGCGGCACCCAGAACGCCCCCGGGGTCTCGTTCTGCGCCAACTGCGGCGAGCGGCTGGTCGCGGCCGAAGACGCCACCATGGCCCGTCCCGGATCGGTTGCCGAGACCAGCCCCTGCCCGCGCTGCGGCGCGATCAACCGTTCCGGCTCGGCGTTCTGCTCCGACTGCGGGTTCAACATCCGTCCAGCGGTGGCCGCCGCCGGCGTGTCCCTCACGGCACCGGCCTCTGGCGCGACGCCCGTGGCCGCGCCCGTGGCGGCGGCCCGTCGCGCGACCCGCGCGTGGCTCGGCCCGTTGGTGCTGACCATTGCCGCGGTGGGCATGGCGACGGCCTGGATGCTGCCGTTCGCGGTCGGTGACGGATCGCTGGCCGAGCAGGCGCTGGGCGCGGACGGGTACGGCGTGGCCTTCTGGACGGCCTATCCCGCCGACGGCGGCCTGCTCGAGGCGGCGTATTTCGGCATCGCCGCGCCACTCCCGATCCTCGTCGGGCTGCTGCTGATCCTCGCCGGGCTCGGGATCGTGCGAGCGGTGCCCGGCCGAGCCCAGCGCGTCGGCCTCGGCGTGGCCATCGCCTGGTGCGTCGCCTTCGCGGTCCTGTTCGTGGTGGTCGAGGTCGGCTCCGGGCTTGGAAACGACCTCATCGATCTGCTCCGGGGCCTGTCGCCGGCCGGCCTGATCGGCTTCCTGTCGGGCGTGATCGGCGCCATCGGGGGCGTGACCCGTCTGGCTGGGGGCTGACCGAGGCTCCCGGAAGGCCGCTAGCTGGCCTGCTTGCCGGGGCGAGGACCGGGGGCTCGGCGCCGACTTCGCCGGGCGTGGCGGCGGCCTTGGCTGCGCGGTCGGCCGACGTGCGCGACTGGCGCGTACCGGCGGAGCGCCTCGGCAGGCTGGGGCTGGGCGGCTCGGAGCAGCGCCGCGACCTTGGGGTCGAAGGCCTCGACCCCACCCTCCGCATGATCGTGGAGGCGCTGGATCTCCTCCTGTCCGTCGACCGGGACCTCGTCCCCGAAGACCGCAATGAAGACATCGACCACGGTCGGGTCGAACTGGGTCGCGGCGTGGCGCCGAAGCTCGGCGAGGGCCTGGGCGTGGGTGAGCGCCGACTTGTACGGACGCTCGTGCACCATGGCGTGGTACGCGTCGGCCACGGCCACGATCCGTGCGCCGAGAGGGATCTCCTCGCCACGCAGCCCATGTGGGTAGCCGGTGCCGTCGTAGCGCTCGTGGTGGTGGAGCACGATCGGAACCGCGTCGCGCATGCTCGTCGCCTGCTCGAGGATGACCTGGCCGATCCGCGGGTGCTCGCCCACGACCTGCCACTCGAGGTCGGTCAGCGAGGAGGGCTTGTCGAGGATCTCGCCGGGGAGGGCCAGCTTGCCGAGGTCGTGGAGCAGGGCCGCGACGCGAATCCGATCCATCTCGACCCGCGACAGGCCCATGTGGAGACTGACCCCGATCGCCAGCGCGGCGATCATGTCGGACGGTCGGCCGCGGTGATGCGGCTGGGGCGCCAGGACCGACGCCAGCGCCTGGGCAGCGCTCGCGCTTGCCCAGCGACCGATGGCCGCCGCGGCATCCCGCCGCTCTGGCGTGATGGCGGCGCGGCGAACGACCGATTCATCGGTGACGCTCCCGAACAGGAAGCTGCGGTTGCGTCCCTCGGACTTCGCGACGTACATCGCCGCATCGGCCGCATCCACGAGGCGGTCGACCTGGAGCTCCGAGCTGTGCCCGCCGGCCACCCCGATGCTGATCGTCGCGTCGACGAGGATTCCGGACGCCACGCTGAGCGGTCGGCGCATGACCAGCTCGCGCAGCTCCTCGACCAGGACGAACGCATCCTCCGGCGTGGTCTCGGGCAGGATGAGCATGAACTCCTCGCCGCCATAGCGGCCGAAGATGTCGCTGGCCCGGATGCTCCGCGTGATGAGGCCGGCGAGCTGCTGGAGGACCGCGTCACCGATGCGGTGGCCGTGGCTGTCGTTGATCGACTTGAATCGGTCGATGTCCATGAACGCGACCGACAGCGGTTTCGAGTGGCGGTTCGCCCGCTCCACCTCGCCGCCAAGGGTCCGGAGGAGTGACTCGCGGTTCGGGATGCCGGTCAGCCGGTCTCGGGTGGCCTGTGCCTCCGCGACCGCGAACGTGCCGGCCGCCCGGTTGAACGCCCGCGCCAGGCGCCGCTCCGCGGGCACGCCGGACTCCTTGAGGGTGATCGGGGTCCCCTGGTCAACGGTCTGCTCCAGGTCCTTGGCCAGCCTCGACAGGCGAAGGCCGAAGTAGAACCACGTGGTCAGCGCCATGGCCGTGGCGCCCAGACCGATGGCGAGCCCGACCAGGCCGACCATGAAGCCCCGCGTCTCCGGGGGCTGGTAGACGAGCATGACGCCGAGGAGGGTCAGGCACGCGACCGCCACGACCGGATACAGGAAGCCGAGCAGCCGCAGGAGCCAGAGCAAGCCGTCCTCCAGGTCGTGGTGATGAGTTCGCGACAAGCATCGTCGACAGCCGCTCTGCGGGCCATGGGCTGTTCGTCAGGGAGTGGCCGCGGCGGCCGACACGCGGCGGCACGTTTTGGTCGTAGTGCGGTCCGGTGCAGTACCCGCCCCGGACCTCCGGCGGCCGCCTGGCCCCCGAAACGGGATCGCCGCACCCATCTGCTAGGATGACCGGCGCGCTTCGTGCCGGTTCGGCACGTCCCCATCAGTGAGGCACTATCGCGAATGGAAGGTCTGCCGGACCCGGGCCAGATCTGGAGCGACTTCACCAGCAACCCGGTTGTGCAGCTGGCTGCGACCCTGATCGTCGTGTACGTCGTGATGCTCTGGCTGGGCACCGCGTACTGGGCGTTCCGCGATATGCAGGCGCGGACCGAGAACCCGATCCTGCCCTACTTCGCCTCGGCCCTCATCATCTTCTTCACCCCGCTCGTCTTCCTGTTCGCATGGCTGATGTACATCATCATTCGCCCGCGCGAGACGATGGCCGAGGTGTACGAGCGCTCGCTCGCCGAAGAGTCGCTCCTGGCCGAGATGGAGAAGCATCGCAGCTGCCCGACCTGTCGAGCCCGCGTCTCCGACGACTGGATCGTCTGCCCGAACTGCCGGACCCGACTGCACCGGATCTGCCCCGCCTGCCAGCGGTTGACGGAGCCCTCGTGGTCGATCTGCGCCTTCTGCGGCACGGAGCTTCCGACCCGAACGCGGCCCGCGGCCGCTGCCGCGCCCGTGGCCGCTGCCGCGGCGGTCGACCGCCCGGAGTACGCCCCCGAGAAGGGCGCCGTCCCGCAACCGGCGCATAACCCCTGACCGACGCGGCCGACGCCCCGGCCCCACAACCGCCCGACCTGATCTCCGCCCCGGCTGAGCCGACGCCGCCCGCCCCGCCGGCGGTCACGCGGCCGTCCCGCCTGCGTGGCCGGGCTGGGTCCTGGCCGGCCTCGGACTGCTGGTGACCCTGGGCGGGACGACGTGGCTGCTGTTCATCGCCGCGTCCGGGGTCGTGACCGCGGACTGGCTGCTGCCCGGTGCCCTGACCGCGCTCGGCGGGCTGGCCCTCCTCGGTAGCCTGGCGTGGCTGGCCGAGCGCGGGATCCGCGCGCGGCGTGACCTCGCCGCCGGAGCGCTATCGGGGCCCCAGCGTCATCCTGCTGTTCGTCCTGGCGGTGGCGACGGCCAACCTGCTCTCGCTGCCGGTTCTCGTCTCCGCGGCAACGGCCGGACGGGAGGTGACCAATCCAGGACCGATCGCCCTCACCATCCTGCTGCTGGTGACCCCGGCCATCTTCGCGGCGGTCGGGCGCCGTGTTCGTCATCCGACCCGACGCCCTGGCCGGCGCGCGATTCACCGATGGGTCACGGACGGCGTTCAACGTCGGGCGCGGCGTGGCCCTCGGGGCCGGTGGCCTGGGTCGTATCGGCCGCCATCGCGGCGGGTCTCGGCTGGATCATCACCCAGCTCACCGGCCAGGAGCCGGCCGACAACCAGATCGTCGCCGAGATGGCGACCACCCTCCCGCCGCTGGTCGCGATCGGTCTGATCGGCATCCTCACGCCGATGGCCGAGGAGTTCTTCTTCCGCTGGATCGCGGTCAACGCCTGGGAACGCGAGCATGGGACCCGGATGGCCATCCTCGGCTCGGCCGCCCTGTTCGGCGCCGCCCACGTCCTCGGTGGGACGTTGCTCGCGCTGCCCTCGATCTTCCTGCTCGGCCTGATCCTCGCCGCGGCGTACGTGGCCACCCGCAGCCTGCCGCTGGTGATTGGCGTCCATGCCACGTTCAACTGCCTCTCGCTGGCGGTCCTGTTCCTCGTCGGCATCTGAGCCCGTGGCCCGGGGCGCAACCGCGCGCTAAGCCGGCGAAAAACGACGCGGCTGCCACCGTGTCGCGCATGACCCCAGCCCGGCCGGCGGCCGACCGCCTGATGACGGTCGGGCCGTCGTCCGTGCCCGACGATGAGCTCCTCGCCCTCGTCCTCGGCGGCCGCGCCGCGCTGTCCGCGGCCCGGAGCCTGCTCGACCACTACGGCCTGGCCCGGATCTCCACCATGCTCGTGTCCGAGCTGGCGGAGGCCGAGGCGATCGGCCCTCGGCGAGGCGCGGCCGTGGCGGCCGCCTTCGAGCTGTCCCGGCGGGCGACGTCCCGCTGGCCGCTGCCCGGCTGGCGGGTGCGGACCCCGGCTGACGTGGCCGAGCGGCTGCTGCCCGAGATGCGCCACCTCGACCGCGAGGAGCTGCTCGTCTGCCTGCTCAACACCCGGAACGTGGTCCTCGGCCGCTCGACGGTGTACGTCGGCAACCTGGCCGGGTCCCCGGTCCGCATCGGCGAGGTCTACCGCGAAGCCATTCGGCGCCAGGCCGCGGCGGTCATCGTGGCGCACAACCACCCCTCGGGTGACCCCTCGCCCTCGAGCGACGACCTGCGGATCACCGCCGACCTGGCCGATGCGGGGCGGCTCCTGGATATCGAGCTCCTCGACCACCTGGTCATCGGCCACGACCGATGGGTCAGCCTGCGGGCCGCCGGCGCCTGTGACGCCTAGGGCAGCGACCACGTGGTACAGGCCGCCACCGCCAAGGTCGACGAGGTAGATCTCGCCGGATTCACCCTCGCCGAAGGAGCTCACCTGCAGCCCGCTCTGGAGCACGACCTTGGGCGTGATCGTGCCCTCGTCGACCTGGAGCGTGAACACGAGGCCACTGCACCAGTCCCCGAAGATGTAGACGCCCTCCAGCTCGGGCTGCGCCGTTCCGCGATACACGTAGCCGCCGATGATCGAGCAGCCAAGCGAATGGTCGTATTCGGCAATCGGCTGCACGAAGCCGGTGACGGTGCACGAGCCACTCAGGCAATGCCGTCCCTCCATGACCGGCCAGCCATAGTTCAGCCCGCCGGGCGCATCGGCCGGCTGGCGGTTGATCTCTTCCCATGACCCGCCGCCGACGTCGCCGATGAACAGGTCGCCCCACTCCCGGTCGAAGCTGATGCGCCACGGGTTGCGCATGCCGATGGCCCAGGCCTCGGGCGCCCCACCCCCGGTGGCGAAGGGATTGGTCGGCGGGATGGCGTACGCGCGACCCGCAGCCGGCGGGCCATTCACGTCGATCCGGAGGATCTTCCCGAGCACGCTGTTGGGGTTCTGGGCGTTGCCGAACTGGTCGTTCTGCCCACCGCCGTCGCCCATCGAGATGTACAGGTACCCGTCCGGCCCGAAAGCCAGCGCGCCGCCGTTGTGGTTGGCCGCCGGGTCCGGCGACCGCGATGAGGATGCGCTCCGAGGCCGGATCGGCCTGGTCCGGGTTGCTGCGAGACGTGGTACTCGGCGATGACGTTGGCGCCGTCCGGCTGGCGGGTGTAGGCCACGAACAGGCGGCCATTGCCCTCGTAGTGGGGGTGGAACGCCAGGCCCAGCAGTCCGCGCTCTCCGCCGGACAGGACGCGCGACACGATGTCGAGGAACGGCGCGCTCGCTCTCGTGCCGTCGGGTCTGACGATCTGGATGCGGCCCTCTCGCTCAAGGACGAACAGGCGGTCGGACCCATCGCCGGCACTCGTGACGGCCGTCGGGTTCGCGAATCCGCCCGACCACGAGCTCCACCTCGAGGGCATCGGGTCCGGATGCCAGCGGTGGCTGCGTCTCGGGCCCGACCGAGGGCGTGGGCGACGGCGACGCGGACTCGGCGGGCGATTCCCCGCGGACGGCTGCCGCCGACGGGCTGGCGGACGGGCTGTTGCAGGCGGCCACGCAGCACGAGCGCCGATCGCGAGCAGGGCGACCCGGCTGCGGGGCTGGCCGACGCACGGACCGATCAGTCATGGGTCATACAGCGTACCCGCTCGAATGGGGTAGGGTTCAAGGGCCGATGACGACCACCCGAGCGAGCCTGCGCCGCCTGGCCACGGCCGCCGATCTCGACCCCGACGGCATCGGCACCGCTCGGACGATCGTCATCGAGCGGGTCGAACCCGAGCTCGACGGGGGCCGGTACCCGGCCAAGCGGGTCCAGGGCGACTGGTTCACGGTCAGCGCCGACATCCTGGCCGATGGCCACGACCAGCTCGGCGCGGCTCTGCTCATCCGGGCCGACGACGAAGCGGAGTGGCAGGAGATTCCGATGCGCGCGGGCCGCCACGACCGCTGGTCCGGCACGGTCCGGCTCAGGCGGAATCGATGGCACCACTACACGATCGAGGCGTGGCGCGATGAGGTCGCCAGCTGGTCCGACCGTCTTCGACCGCAAGGCCCGCGCGGGGCTGGCCATCGACATCGAGCTGGCGGAGGGCGCGGCCCCTGCTCGAGGTCACGGCCGACCGGGCCCGGAGCGCCGGCGCCGCCGACGATGCGGCGATCCTGCGCGCGGCGCGCACCCGGCTGGCCGCTGCCGTGGACGCGCCGGGCCGCGGCCCGCGTCGCCCGGGAGCCTGCCCTGCTCGCGGCCGGCGCTCGCCATCCGGACCGCAGCACTGCCACTCGTTACGACCGGGAGCTGACGCTCGTCGTTGACCGGCCGTCGGCGGCGACCGGCGCGTGGTACGAGCTGTTCCCGCGCTCCCAGGGTCGCGAGGCCCGGCAGGCCACCACCCTGCCGGAGGCCGAGTGGCGCCTTCCGGAGCTGGCCCGGCTGGGCTTTGACGTCATCTACCTCCCGCCGATCCACCCGATCGGGACCACCAACCGCAAGGGCCGCAACAACGCCGAGCAGGCCCGGCCGGGCGACGTCGGCAGTCCGTGGGCGGTGGGATCTCCCGACGGCGGCCACGAAGCGGTCGCCCCGGAGCTGGGCGGCCTGGAGGGATTCCTTCATTTTCAGCGGGCGGCCCAGCGGGTCGGCCTGGAAGTGGCCCTCGACCTCGCCCTCCAGGCGTCACCCGACCACCCCTGGGTGCGCGAGCACCCCGAATGGTTCCGGCATGCCCCCGATGGCTCGATCCGGTACGCCGAAAACCCTCCGAAGCGCTACCAGGACGTCTACCCGTTCGACTTCCGGGCCCCCGATCAGCGGGTCCGGGCCGAGCTGTGGAAGGCGTGGCGCGAGGTCGTCCTGACCTGGGTCGAGCGTGGAGTCCGGATCTTCCGGGTCGACAACCCGCACACCAAGCCGGTCGCCTTCTGGGCGTGGCTCATCCGCGAGGTGCAGGCCGATCACCCCGACGTCATCTTCCTGGCCGAGGCCTTTACCCGCCATAAGCCGATGCGCCTGTTCTCGAAGGCGGGCTTCACCCAGTCGTATACCTACTTCACCTGGCGGACCGAGGCGAAGGCCCTGCGCACCTATCTCGTCGAGCTGACCCTCACCGAGATGCGCCAGTACTACCGCGGCAACCTCTTCACCAACACGCCGGACATCAACCCGCACTACCTGGCCCGAGGGCGCCCGACCTTCGTCAGCCGCCTCGTCCTGGCCGCCACCCTGTCGGGCTTGTATGGCATCTACTCCGGGTTCGAGCTCCTCGAGCACCGCCGCATCGGCCGCACAGAGGAGTACGCCGACAGCGAGAAGTACGAGATCATCGTTCGCGACTGGGATGCCCCCGGGAACCTCAAGCCCCTGATCGCCACCCTGAATGCGACTCCGGCGCGCCTGGCCCGCCCTGCGCCGAACCGAGACCCTGCGATTCGAAACGGTGCGCGGCACGCGCACGATGTTCTACCGGAAGGCCCTCCCGGTGGGCCGGGTCGACCTGCTGTCCGAGGAGCCGACGCGATGGCGCCAGCCGGTCTGGGTCGCGGTCAACGTGAGCCCCACCCGGTCGGAGCAGGCCGTCCTCCGCCCGAACCTGGCCGAGGTGGGGATCGATCCGAAGCGTCCCTATCGCTACGTGGACCTGGTGACCGGCGCCAGCCGGGTCCGAAGGGCGCGGACCATCACCGTGACCCTTGGCCCCGATCGCCCGTTCGTGATCTTCACCCTCTCGCAGGATCCCGGGCCGAAGGCGCCCACCGCGCGGACCGCACGCCGCCCGCGCCGGACGAGCGCGCGACCGAGGCCCTGAGACTCGGGTCGTCCAGAGGCGCTGACCAGGTGCCACTCCCCGGGCTGACCTTCCTCGGTCACGCCACGGTGCTCATCGAGCTCGGGGGGCTGCGGATCCTGACCGACCCCATCCTCGTCGACCGCCTGATGTTCCTGACCCGGGTCGTCCGTCCGGTCGAGCCCGTCGCTCTTCGCCGCGGTCGACCTCGTCCTCCTCAGCCACCTGCACATGGACCATTTCGATCGGCTCTCGCTGGCCCGCCTGGATTCCGAGCCAGAGCTCGTGGTCGGTCCCGGTGGGCGAGGCGCTCGCGCGACGGTGGGGCTGGACCCGGGTCACGGAGCTCGCGCCGGGGCAGTCGCACCGGGTCGGCGAGGTCACGGTCACGGCCCTGCCGGCCGCCCATCCCGGGTCACGGCCGCCGTTCGGGCCGCGCGGGACGGCCGTCGGCTACCTGCTCGAGTCGGGTGCGGCCCGCATCTACTTCGCCGGCGACACGGACCTGTTCCCCGAGATGGCGACCATGCTGTCCGGGCGAGCTCGACGTGGCGCTGCTCCCGATCGGCGGCTGGGGGCCGCGGCTGGGCAGCGGCCACCTGGATCCGGCACGTGCGGTCGAGGCCGCGGCCCGAATCCAGCCGCGGTTCGCGGTGCCCATCCACTGGGGCACGCTGTGGCCATACGGCCTGGATCGGATGTCACCCGGCCATCTCGACAGGCCCTCCAGCCGCGTTCGCCCGTGGCCTCGCCGAGCGGGAGGCGGAGATCGGTGCGCGAGCCTCTCATCGCCCTTCCCGGCGAGCGGGTACCCTTCATTCCCTGATCCCCCCGGCCCCGACCCGAGGATTCCAGCACGTCATGAGCTCCTGGTTCAGCCGTACGGCCGCCGCGTATCGCGCGCAGGCCCACGCCCTCCGTCGCCTCCGCCCGACCCCGCTCGGCCTGCTCGTTCGCGTCCTCCTATCCGTGGTTTCCGCGTGGTTGAGCCTGCTGATCACGATCGCCCTCGCGCCGGGCATCGAGCGGGAGCCGGGGACCTCGGTCCTGCTGGCGGTCGCCGTCATCGGGGCGGCGGACTTCCTCATCCGGCCGCTCCTTCTGGCGGCCGTCCTGCCCATCGGCTTCATCGCGGTCTTCGCGGTCGGCTTCCTGTACCGCGCGGCTTCGTTCTTCTTCATCCTGCCGCTCCTCGGCTTCGATCTCGGCGGATTCGGGAGCGCGGTGGTGGGGGCCGGGATCTACGCCCTGGTCAGCACGATCTTCGGCGGCCTGGTGGGCATGACCGACGACGAGTCGTACGGCCAGCGGGTCGTCAACCAGGTCATCAAGGACCAGGAGAAGGTTCCCCACAGCGACGTGCCCGGGGTGGTCGTGATCCAGGTCGACGGCCTCGCGTTCCCGCTCCTGGTGGCTCAGGTCCGCTCGGGCACCCTCTCCACGCTGTCGCGATGGATCCGATCAGGCTCGCACCGGATGATGGAGTACACCGCCGACCTCCCGTCCCAGACCTCCACCGGGCAGGCCGGCCTGCTCCACGGCAACGCCGCCGGCATCCCCGCCTTCCGCTGGTACGAGAAGGAGCGGCGGCGAATGATGGTCTCCAACCGCCCCGCCGACGCCGCCGAGATCGAGGCCCGCCTCAGCGATGGCAACGGGCTCTTGGCCAACGGCGGCGCATCGATCGACAACATGTTCTCCGGCGACGCCACCCACGTCCGAATGGTGATGAGCAAGCTGAACAGCAACCTGGACAAGGCCGGCCGCGATCGGAGCATGTACTACTTCCTGCTCAACCCGTACAGCATCGGTCGGACCATCGTCCGCACCGCTCGGCGAGATCCTGAAGGAGCTGTACCAGGGCTGGCAGCAGCGGCGGCGGGGGATCGAGCCGCGGATGCACCGCGGCCTGAAGTTCGCCGGCCTGCGGGCCACTACCAACGTCGTCCTCCGCGACCTGAACCACGCCCTCGTCGCCGAGCAGATGCTGCGCGGGACGCCGGTGATGTACTGCGACTTCGTGGACTACGACGACATCGCCCATCACACCGGGCCGGAGCGGCAGGAAGCCCTCCAGTCGCTGGCCGGGATCGACCGCTCCATCGGTCGCCTGGAGCGGATGGTGCCCGACTGTCCGCGACCGTACCGCTTCGTGATCGTCTCCGACCATGGCCAGAGCCAGGGGGCGACGTTCCGCCAGCGATACGGGGTAGACGATCGAGGACTGGCTTCGCACCCGAATCGGCGCGGACGTCACGCGCACGGCGACCGCGCCGGTGGAGGACGCGGGTCGCCTCTCGACCGTCCTGACCGAGGCCAGCTCCGCCGACGGCGCAACTGCCGCCCTCAGCCGTCGCGCCCTCGAAGGCAGCATGGACGACGGCGCGGTCGAGCTGGGCGCGCTCGGTGACGAGGTGGCCGAGGAGCCGACCGGCGAGCTGCCCGATCTCGTCGTCTGCGCGTCGGGCAACCTGGGGCTGGTCTACTTCGGGGTCGCCGAACATCGCATGTCGTTGCCCGAGATCGAGGCCGCCTTCCCGGGCATGATGGACGAGCTCGTCGCCCACGAAGGCATCGGCTTCGCGCTCGTCCGATCCGGGGACGGCCATCGCCCTGGCCATCGGCCCGAACGGCCGCCACGACCTGTCGGACGGGAGCGTGACCGGCGTCGATCCGGTCGCCCAGTTCGGCCCCGACGCACCCGACCAGCTGCGCCACCTCGACGGCATCGACCACGTCGGCGACCTTGTCCTGATCAGCCGGCTCGACACCGGCACCGACGAGGTGGCCGCCTTCGAGGAGCTCATCGGCAGCCACGGCGGGATGGGTGGATGGCAGACCCAGCCGTGCCTGGTCTATCCCGCGGATTGGCCGGCGCCCGATGGGCGCCTGATGGGCGCCCCGGCCGTCCACCGGCAGCTGAAGCGCTGGATCGCCGCCGAGCAGGGATAGGGGGCCGGTGGGCATCTTCGACGGCGTCCTCGGCATCTTCAGCCACGACCTGGGGATCGATCTCGGAACGGCCAACACCCTGGTCACCGTCCGCCATCGCGGGATCGTCATCAGCGAGCCGTCGGTGGTGGCCATGGAGACGCGCTCGAAGCGGGTCCTCGCCATCGGCGCCGAGGCGAAGCGGATGGTCGGTCGGACGCCGGCCAACATCGTCGCCATCCGGCCCCTGCGCGACGGGGTGATCAGCGACTTCGACGTGACCGAGCAGATGATCCGGTACTTCATCGAGAAGGTGCACGACCGCTACTTCCGGATCCCGCGGCCCCGGGTCCTGGTCGGCATCCCGTCCGGCGTGACCGAGGTCGAGAAGCGAGCGGTGCGCGACGCCACCCTCAATGCCCACGCCCGCTGGGCTCGTCTCATCGAGGAGCCGATGGCCGCCGCCATCGGCGCCGGCCTGCCGGTCAGCGAGCCATCAGGGTCGCTCATCGTCGACATCGGAGGTGGAACCACCGAGGTTGCGGTCATCTCGCTCGGCGGCATCGTCGTCAGTCGATCGATCCGGATCGGCGGGGACGAGATGGACCAGGACATCGTCAACTTCGCCCGCCGCGAGTACAACCTGCTGATGGGCGAGCGGACGGCGGAGGAGATCAAGATCGCCGTCGGCTCGGCGTACCCCGACCTCGACCCGCGGACCGTGACCTTCCGCGGCCGCGACCTGCTGACCGGACTCCCGCGCAGCGTGGAGGTGAGCAGCGACCAGATCCGTGAAGCGCTGGAGCCGTCCGTGGCCGCGATCATCCAGGCCATCCGCGACACGATCGAGGAAACGCCGCCCGAACTGGTGGCGGACATCATGGACCAGGGGATCGTGCTGGCCGGTGGCGGCGCTCTGCTGGCCGGGCTCGACCGTCGGGTGGCCGAGACGACCCAGATGCCGGTCCACGTCGCTGATGATCCCCTGACCTGCGTCGTGCGCGGGACGGGCCGGGTGCTGGAAGAGCTCGACACCCTGGAGCGGGTGCTCATCACCGAGCAGTACACCCGCGCCCCCCGATAGGCCGGGCATGCGCCTGTCCTCGCTGCAGCCTGGTCGCCACACCTCGAGCCCGCACCGCCGCACCGGGCATGGGATCTGGTGGGCCGTCCTGCTCCTCGTGTCGCTCGGACTGGTCGTCGTCTCGGGAACGGATCCTGCCCGGTCCGTCCAGGAGCTCGGCGCCCGGGCGATGGCCCCGGTCCATGCCGCGGTCAGCAGCATCGGAAGGGGGATCGCCGACGTCGTCGGGACGATCGGCGCAATCGGTCAGCTCCGCGCCGAGAACGACGAGCTGCGGAGCACCCTGGCCGCCGCGGAGCAGCGCATCGCCGAGCTCCAGGAGGCGGCGCGCGAGAATGCGCGGCTGCGGGCCCTCCTCGGCCTGCGCGCCGTCCTGGGCTGGGATCTGCTGCCGGCACGAGTGGTCGCGGTGGGGACCGGGGCCCTGACCTGGGAGGTGGCGATCGACGCCGGTCGGGACGATGGCGTCGCGGTGGGCATGCCGGTGATCGGGGCCGCCCCGGGCGGCGGCGCGCTGGCCGGCATGGTCGTCGAGGCCCGCAGCGATCGGGCCATCGTTCTGCTCACCGTTGACCCGCGAAGTCGAGTCGTCGCCCGGGACCAGGAGACCGACGCGCTCGGCGTGGTCCAGGGCCAGCCGGGTGGTCAGCTGGTCATGACCCAGGTCGCCGTCACCGACGAAGCCGCGGTCGGCGACACGATCGTCACCGCCGGGCTGGAGATCGAAGGGGTGGCCGCCTCTCCGTACCCGGCGGGGCTGCTCATCGGAACCGTATCCGCTCTCGAGACCGATGCGAACGGTCTGACCCGGACGGTGTTCGTCCGCCCGGCTCTGGATCCCCGTGCCGTCGAATGGCTGATGGTGGTTCGGTCCGCGACGATCGACTGAGCCGATCGAGCCGGCCATGCGCCGGTTCGGCGGGCGGTGTTGCCGGCGCGCACATGGGCACAAGGTCCGGCGATCGGCCGAACCATCGCCCCATGGGAGGAATCACGTTCGCTGCGTAGGGTCAATTCCGTACTTATCTGTTCTCGGAGACCCTGTTGCACGAGCGAACGCTGCTCAGTCCTTGGCGCCTGGCCCTCTTGCTTGCGGTCGCCTTTGCGCTCGCCGTAACCGCGATTCTCGGACCACTCCCGGTTCGTGCTGCGGCGACCCAGAAGGTGGTCGTCATCGTCGGCCCGGTGGGGGGCGGCTCGATCCAGACCAACTACCTCAACCGCGGCGAGCAGATCGCTGCCTCGGCCGAAGCCCGTGGGGCCACGGTCGTGCGCGTGTTCTCGCCGAACGCGACCTGGGCGGCGGCCCGTGCGGCGGCCAACGGGGCCAACATCATCGTCTACATCGGGCACGGCAGCGGCTACCCGAACCCGTACGCCGCGAACAACCAGCCGGCCTACAACAACGGCTGGGGACTGAACAAGATCGCGGGCGCCGATTCCGCCGACCCGACGGGCCACGGCCACGGCATCAACAGCCAGATGGTCTATTGCGGCGAGGCCGCGTTGCAAGGCCAGGCGCTGCCTGCCGGAACCGCCACCGCGGCCTACTGCTCGCCTGGGCCCATCACGCCCGCGCCGGGCTTCGTGATGGTGTACTCGAACGCCTGCTACGCGCCGGGCGCCGGCGAGACGGAGGAGAGCACCCCGAGCAGCGAGGGGACGGCCCTCACCCGCGTGAACTACTACTCGCGACCGATCCTCGCGCTCGGGGGCTCGTATTTCGCAAGTGACCTGGGCGCGCGTTCGGTGGTGGAGGCAATCCTCGACCACCCGACCTCCAGCCTGGGCGACATCTTCGAGATGGGCACCGGCTATAGCCCGACTGCCATCCGCCACTTCCCGCACTGGTTTACCAGCGGCGCGGAGGCCTGGATCCAGAGGACCGTGGGCGTAGGTGGGCTCATGAGCTACTGGTACGCGTTCGCCGGGAACCCGAACCAGATGCCGCAGGCTGGCCCGCCCAACGCCGACTTCACCGCCTCGCCAACCGCCGGCCTGCTGCAGCTCACGGTCTCGTTCTTCAACGAGACCGCGACCTATGGTTCAACCACCTACACATGGGATTTTGACGCCAACGGCTCGGTCGACTCCACCGCCCAGTCCCCGGTGTGGTCCTACCCCACGGCAGGCACCTACTCGGTGACGATGACGGCGACGAACAGCCTGGGCACCGATGTCGTGACCCGGACGAACTACATCACCGTTCGAACCCCGGTGCCGGGCACCTATGTCCCGCTCCCGCCCGCCCGCCTGCTCGACACGCGGGCGGGCAACGGCCTGAGTGGGGCGTTCAGCGCGAACGTGCCGCGGACGTTCCAGGTCGCGGGGCGGGGCGGAGTCCCGGCCAACGCGGTCGCTGTCACGGGCAACCTGACGGTCACCAACCAGGGCTCGGCCGGCTACGCGTACCTGGGTCCCGACCCGGTCATCGGTCCGACCAGCTCGACCATCAACTTCCCCGCTGGTGACACCCGGGCCAACGGCGTGACCGTGGCACTCGGCCCCGGCGGAACGCTGGCCGCAACGCTCGGTCCGGGAATGGCGGGCGGCGCCGATCTCCTGTTCGACGTGACCGGCTACTTCCTGCCCGGCAGCGCGCAGGGGACCTACGTTCCGCTGGCCCCCGCCCGTCTGCTCGATACCCGTGATGGCACCGGCCTGAGCGGGCCGTTCGCCGCGAACACGCCGCGTGCCTTCCAGGTTGCCGGGCTCGGCGGCGTCCCGGCCGGTGCGGTGGCCGTGACCGGCAACCTGACCGTCACCGGACAGAGCGGCGGCGGCTATGTCTATCTCGGTCCCGATCAGGTCGCCAACCCCTCCAGCTCGACGCTGAACTTCCCGGCCGGCGACAGCCGTGCCAACGGTGTGACTGTTGCGCTCGGGCCAGGGGGAACGCTGGCGGCCACGCTCGGCGTCCCGGGCACGACCCACCTCCTGTTCGACGTGACTGGCTACTTCGTGACCGACGGATCGGGCGCGACCTACGTCGCCCTCTCACCGTCTCGCCTGCTCGACACCCGGGTGGGCAACGGCCTGAGTGGGCCGTTCAGCGCGAACAACCCGCGGTCCTACCAGGTCCACGGCCGTGGCGGCGTGCCGGCCACTGCGGTGGCGGTCACCGGCAACCTGACGGTGACCGGCCAGAGCGGCGCGGGCTACACCTACCTTGGTCCGGATCCGGTCGCCAACCCGACCAGCTCGACCCTGAACTTCCCTGCCGGGGACACGCGGGCCAACGGGGCCACCGTGGCTCTGGGTGCGGGCGGGACCCTGGCCGCGACCCTCGCCCTGACCGGAAGCACGCACCTCGTGTACGACGTGACCGGCTACTTCTACATGGACTGACGCTCTGGGGGTGGTCCGCGGCCAATTAGTACCATGGGTCCGGGCCGCGGTGGTCGGTAGGGTGTGGCCTGCTGGAGTCTAGGGCGGTTGGCGCGTCCCGGACCCGCAGACTCGAGGCCATCGCCCGCGTGAACCGCTTCAGGCTCCCCGCTCACTTCGCCCTCGCCGTTGTTCTGCTCATCGGTGCGCCGTCGAGCCTGTCACCGGCACTCGCGACCGAACCGACGACCGCCCGACCCGGCGCGTCTGGGACCGACTGGTCCATTCCGCCGGCTCTCCCCGACGGACCAATCACGCTGCCGAGCGGCGAGGTCCTGCCGCCGATGCCCGATGAGTTCGAGGTCCCGGGCATCCAGGCCGAGATGCTCGCCCAGCATGCGGACGACGCGCCGACACTCGCAGCGGGCGCCCAACCCGGCGCGGCTGGCACCGGGTCTCCGAGCGTTCCCCCCGGCAACTCGACGGTCGCCAACCCAGAGCAGTTACTGGCGGCTCCAAGCGGCGGGTTCGCCGCATTGCCGAACGGCCTGCGCAAGGAAGTGTTCGGGTTCCTGCCGTACTGGATGCTGGCCGATTCCAAGCTCCAGTGGATGCGCTACGACCTGGTGTCGACGATCGCGTACTTCGGCGTGGCGGCCGGCAGCGATGGAACGCCTGGCGACGGCTTCGACGGGCTGGAACGGCTGGACATCGTCGGCCATGACCGGGGTCATCAACGCGGCCCATGCTCACGGCGTCCGGGTGGTGCTGACCGTGACGATGATGGCCTGGGATGGTGGCGCCGCCCAGGCCGCCCTCCTCGCCGACGCGGCTGCACGGGCTCGACTCGTCAACGCCATCGTGGCGGCCGTCCGGGATCGGAGCGCGGACGGGGTGAACCTCGACTTCGAGCCGGTCTACGTGCCGCAGCGGGACCAGTACACGTCTTTCGTCCGGCAGCTCAAGGCGGCGCTCGTCGCGGCCGGCGTGGGGTCGTACCTGACGGTTTGCACGACCGGCGGAGCTGCGAGCTGGGCGACCGGCTATGACCTCGCGGGGCTCGTGGCCCCCGGCGCCGCCGACAGCATCTTCGTGATGGGCTACGACTACAGCTGGTCGGGCTCTGCGCGGGCGGGTGGCGTGGCGCCGATGGAGTCGCCGTACATGCTCGACGTCAGCCAGTCGGTCGATGACTACCTGCGCCGCGTGCCCGCCATCCAAGCTCATCTGGGGCGTTCCCTACTACGGCCGAGCCTGGCGAACGACCTCCGACGCGCTGAACGCCGCGACCGTACCCGGCGCATCCGCGTCATCGGTGGCCTACTACTACGTCGGCAACCAGGTCCTGCCAGGCCCAGCATGGGCGCCGATGGGACGCGGTCGGCCAGGTGCCCTGGTTCGCGTACTACGACAGCGTTGCCGGATCGTGGGTCGAGGGCTACTACGACGACGTCCAGTCCCTGGCGGTGAAATGGGACATGGTCAACCAGCGTGGCCTGGCGGGCACGGGGATCTGGGCCCTGCTCATGGACGAGGGCAGCAGCGACCTGTGGAACCTGCTCGCCACGAAGTTCGTCTCGGATGTCGCGCCGCCGACCGGCGGCATCGTGCCGCTGCCGGCGGGAACGGACGCCTCCGGCGTCGGCGTGTCCTGGCGCCACCTCGACATCGGCTCTGGGGTCGGTTCGTACACGGTGCAGGTTCGCGATCGCGCGGGCGGCGAATGGACGTCCTGGCAGACCGATGTCAGCTGGACGTCGGCCCACTTCGTGGGGACCGAAGGCCATTCCTACGAGTTTCGGGTCTCGGCCGTGGATATGGTCGGCAACCGCCAGCCGTGGACGCCAGCGGCGCTCGACGTCAGCTCGAGCCTCCAGGTCGGCGGGTTCGCGGGGGTGAACGTCGGGGTCCTGAACGTCCGGTCCGGGACGGGCACGGGATTCGCCGTGCTCGACCAGCTGGCGGCGGGTGACCGGCTCGCGATTCTCGGCGGCCCGGTGCTGGCCGGCGGACTGCAGTGGTACTGGGTCCAGTTCGACTGGACCGAATGGCCATCGTCGTCGTTCCCGCGGTATGGCTGGGCAGCCGCCGGCGACGCGAGTGGTCCCTTCCTCGTGCCGGCGCCGGCCCCGACGGTCACCACGATCAGCCCAGCCATCTCCGGGTACGCCGTGAGTCCGCGGCGCATCTCGCCAAACGGGGACGGGACCGCCGAGAGCACCGCGGTCACCTTCTCGCTGGCCGCCGCGGCCAGCGATGCCCGCCTCGACGTGATCAATGGCGGCGGCACGGTGGTCGCGAGCCAGGCCCTCGGTCCCCTCGCACCCGGCACGCAAGCCGTTTCCTGGGATGGCCGCGCGGCCGGTGCCCCGGTCGCCGACGGTGTGTACCTGCTCCGCCTCACGGTGGTCGACGGTGCCGGGTCCCACGTCGCGCCGGTGGCGGGGGTCGACTGGAGCGCGCTGTCGACGTGGGGCGTCGTCGCGAGCGTGACGCCGCCGGGCGCGACCTACATCCCGCTCGCCCCCTCTCGCCTCCTCGACACCCGGGTCGGCAACGGCCTGGCCGGGACGTTCGCGGCGGGCACCCCGCGCACGTTCCAGGTCGCCGGCCGGGGCGGGGTCCCGGCCAACGCGGTGGGCGTGACCGGCACCCTGACCGCCACCGGCTCGAGCGGCCCCGGCTTCGTGTTCCTCGGTCCCGATCCGACGGCCACCCCGACGAGCTCGACCTTGAACGTGCCGGCGGGGGACACCCGGGCGGGCGGGGTGACGGTGGCCCTCGGCCCGGGCGGGACCCTGAGCGCGACCTTCGGCTACACCGGGACGACCCACCTCCTGTTCGACGTGACCGGCTACTTCGTGCCCGATGCCAGCGGCGCGACCTACATCCCGCTCGCCCCCTCTCGCCTCCTCGACACCCGGGTCGGCAACGGCCTGTCCGGGACGTTCGCGGCGGGCACCCCGCGCACGTTCCAGGTCGCCGGCCGGGGCGGGGTCCCGGCCAACGCGGTGGGCGTGACCGGCACCCTGACCGCCACCGGCTCGAGCGGCCCCGGCTTCGTGTTCCTCGGTCCCGATCCGACGGCCACCCCGACGAGCTCGACCTTGAACGTGCCGGCGGGGGACACCCGGGCGGGCGGGGTGACGGTGGCCCTCGGCCCGGGCGGGACCTTGAGCGCGACCTTCGGCTACACCGGGACGACCCACCTCCTGTTCGACGTGACCGGCTACTTCGTGCCCGATGCCAGCGGCGCGACCTACATCCCGCTCGCCCCCTCTCGCCTCCTCGACACCCGGGTCGGCAACGGCCTGTCCGGGACGTTCGCGGCGGGCACCCCGCGCACGTTCCAGGTCGCCGGCCGGGGCGGGGTCCCGGCCAACGCGGTGGGCGTGACCGGCACCCTGACCGCCACCGGCTCGAGCGGCCCCGGCTTCGTGTTCCTCGGTCCCGATCCGACGGCCACCCCGACGAGCTCGACCTTGAACGTGCCGGCGGGGGACACCCGGGCGGGCGGGGTGACGGTGGCCCTCGGCCCGGGCGGGACCCTGAGCGCGACCTTCGGCTACACCGGGACGACCCACCTCCTGTTCGACGTGACCGGCTACTTCGTGCCCTGACCACCCTCCAGGACACGACTCCAGAGCTCCCACATCGCGTCGCGGTAGCGCTGGACGCTGAACCGCGCCGCCGTAGCCGCGACCAGCGCAGGATCGTAGTCGGGCACCACCGCGAGCGCTGCCTCGTAGGCGCCATCGGTGACGAGGGACCCATTCACCCCATCGGTCACGATTTCCCGCAGCCCTCCGACCGCGGCGGCGACCACCCAGCGCCCTGACGCGATCGCCTCCGCGGCGACGAGGCCGTAGGGCTCGACCCTCGACGGAACGAGCACGACGTCGTGGCTCTCCATCAGGGCCGGCACCTCGGCGGGGTCGACCTCCCGCAGTCCTGGCCCGACGAGCGTATCCGCCAGTCTGGCTGCCACGTCCACCCCTTTCTCCGCCACGTCCCCTCCGAGGTAGAGGACGCGGCGAGGGGACGGCCGCGGCGTGGGGCGAAAGCGCGCGAGGTCGATACCGGGCGGAATGACTTCCGCCCGACGCCCGAGGCGCTCGACGAGCGCAGCGGTCTCGGGCGAATTCGCGACCACGGCTGCAGCCGACCGGATCACGGTGCGCGCCAGCCATCGATGGACCGCGGAACGCTGGGCCGCGCTGCGAACGTCCGCGCCATGGGCGTAGACGACCAGCGGCAGGCCGCGCAGGCGCGCGGCCAGCAGGGCTGGTGGCCCGCTGGCGAGGACGAAGTGCGCTTCCACACCGTCGAAACGGCCACGGGCGGTCATCGCCTCCCAGGCCAGCCGCGCGAACCGTCCCCAACGCGAGCCATCGTACCGATGCGGCGCCACGACGGTAGCCCGCAGCCTGGGATCGGCGAGCCGATCTCGGACGAATACACCTGCGGCCGGCCGGTCAGCGGTCGGGTAGCGGGTCGTCACCACCAGCAGGCGCATGGAGCCCGACGGTAGCACGGGTAGAATCGCGGGCAATGTCGACGATCGCCCCGCCGCGCCGTGCCGACGGACGCCTGCCGAACCAGCTGCGCCCGGTGAAGATCGTGCCCGACTACCTGAAGTTCGCCGAGGGCTCGGCCCTGATTCGGGTGGGCGATACGCGCGTCCTGTGTGCGGCCACACTCGAGGATCGCGTCCCGCCCTTCCTGCGGGGGAAGGGCACCGGCTGGGTGACCGCCGAGTACAGCATGCTGCCGCGCGCCGGCACCGAGCGGTCGCAGCGTGAGGCGAGCAAAGGCCGGATCGGCGGCCGGACCCACGAGATCCAGCGCCTGATCGGACGCTCCCTGCGTTCGGTGGTGGACATGGCCGGCCTCGGCGAACGGAGCCTGACCCTCGACTGCGACGTCATCCAGGCCGATGGCGGGACCCGCACCGCGTCCATCACCGGCGCCTACGTGGCCCTCGCCCGCGCCCTCCACAAGTACGGCATGGAGCGGCTGCTGACCGGCCAGGTGGCGGCCGTCAGCGTCGGGATGTCGGCGAGCGGCCTCCTCCTCGACCTCGACTACGCCGAGGACTCGACCGCGGGGGTGGACTTCAACGTCGTGATGCTCGACGACGGGCGGTTCGTCGAGATCCAGGGCACCGCGGAGCACATCCCGTTCAGCTCGGACCAGATGACCGAGATGGTCTCCCTCGCCTCCGCCGGCATCCGGCAGCTGTACGAGCTCCAGCGCGAGGCGATTGCGGCTCCCGCCGCCGAGTGAGCCGCCTCCTGGTCGCCACCCACAACCCGGGCAAGCTGGCCGAGTTCCAGCGGCTGCTCAGCGGGCTCGGTGCCGAGGTCGTCAGCGCCGCGGACCTGGGCCTCGACCTCGACGTTCCCGAGCCCCATGACACGTACGCCGAGAACGCCGCCGACAAGGCGATCGCCTTCTGCCGCGCATCGGGCGAGATCACCCTGGCCGACGACTCGGGCATCGAGGTCGCGGCCCTGGACTGGGGCCCTGGCGTCCGGTCGGCGCGGTTCGCGGGACCGGATCGGATCACCGGGGCGGACCTGCTCCTCAAACGGCTGGCCGGCGTCGAGCGACCGACGGGCCCGGATGGTCTGCTGGCTTGCGCTGGCCCAGCCGTCCGACGAGCGGGCCGGCGAACCGACGGTCGAGCTCTTCGCCGGCATGGTCGAGGGCCGCTGTCGCGGATCAGCGGCGGGGGAGCGGCGGCTTCGGCTACGACCCGGTCTTCGAGCTCCCGGACGGCCGGACCACCGCCGAGCTCGACGACGACGGCAAGGATCTGGTCTCGCACCGGGGACTGGCGGTCGCGGCGGCCATGCCACGCCTCCGAGAGTTGGTCGCGCGCCACGCTAGAATGCCCGCCATAGCGGAGGACGCATGAACGAGGCCTCGCCCGTGCGCGTCCACCCCACCGCCGATGTCTCCGCCGAGGCGAGCATCGGCGCCGGCACCAGCATCTGGAACCAGGCCCAGGTCCGCGAGCGTGCCCGGATCGGGGTGGGCTGCGTGATCGGCAAGAACGTGTACGTGGACTTCGACGTCGTGGTCGGCGACCGGGTCAAGATCCAGAACAATGCGTCGCTCTACCACGGCGTCACCGTCGAGGACGGCGTGTTCATCGGTCCGCATGTGTGCTTCACGAACGACCGCCTGCCGCGGGCGGTGAACCCCGATGGATCGGCCAAGACCGACGACGACTGGGAAGTCGGCCCCATCCGCGTCCGCACCGGTGCGGCCGTGGGGGCCTCGACGCGTCGTCGTTCCGGGCGTGACGATCGGCCGATGGGCGCTGGTGGGTGCCGGCAGCGTGGTGACCGCCGACGTCGCCGACTACGCGCTCGTGGTCGGCAACCCCGCGCGCCGGATCGGCAGCGCCTGCCCGTGCGGCGAGCCGCTCCGCGACGGGCCGGACGGGACCGCGTTCCGCGGCGCGTGCCCCAGCTGCGGCCGCCCCTTCCCGCCGCCGGAGGATGCGCTGTGAAGGTCGCTCTCCGTGGTTGGCGCCCGGCCGCAGTTCGTGAAGGCCGCTCCGGTCAGCCGCCAGCTGCGCACCCGCCATCGCGAAATCCTGGTGCATACCGGGCAGCACTACGACGACGCGATGAGTGACGTCTTCTTCCGAGACCTCGGCCTGCCGCCGCCCGACCGCGATCTCGGGGTCGGCAGCGGGTCGCACGCGACCCAGACGGCCGAGATGCTGCGTCGGCTCGAGCCGGTGCTGGTCGATGAGCGTCCTGACGTCGTCCTGCTCTACGGCGACACGAACTCGACCCTGGCCGGCGCCCTGGCGGCCGCCAAGCTCAGCGACCTGGCCGAGCAACGACCCCTGCTCGCCCACGTAGAGGCCGGTCTCCGCTCATTCAACCCATCCATGCCCGAGGAACGGAACCGGATCGTGGCTGACCACCTCTCCGACCTCCTCCTGGCGCCGACCCCGCCAGCCATGGCGAACCTGGCCCGCGAGGGCCTGGCCGATCGGGCCACGCTGGTCGGAGACGTGATGGTCGACGCGATGGACGCCGCCGTCGAACGGGCGCCCGGCGCGCTGCCACCGGAAGCGCAGGATGCCCCGGGATACGTGCTCCTGACCCTGCATCGGCCGTCGAACGTCGACGATCCGGTGCGGCTCGGCGCCTGGCTCGCCGCCGCGGCACCAGCCGGACCGGTCGTCTTCCCGGTCCATCCCCGGACGCGCGCGGTGCTCGACCGGGCTGGGGTGGCGGTCCCGAGCGGCGGTGACGCTCATGGAGCCGGTCGGCTACCTCACCATGATTGCCCTCGAGCGTGGCGCTCGGGTGATCGCCACCGACTCGGGAGGCGTTCAGAAGGAGGCCTACCTGGCCGGCGTTCCCTGCGTGACCCTGCGAAGCGAGACCGAATGGGTCGAGACCATCGAGGCCGGGTGGAACCGCCTGGCCCCCAACCCCTCGGACCTCGGTCCGGCCCTGGTCGAGGCCGCCGCCACGCCGTCTTCGTTGCCGCGTCCCGCTCTGTATGGGGATGGACATGCGGCCGGGCGGATCGTGGATTCCCTCGAGCGGCTGGCGGCTCACCGCGAAGCGGCACCGGTGGCCTCGTGATCCCGATCGCGCAGCCCCAGATCGGCCCCGAGGAGCAGGCCCTCGTGGCGGAGACGCTCGCGTCCGGCTCGCTGGCCCAGGGCCCCCGCGTCCGCGAGCTCGAGGAGCGCTTCGCGGCCCTGGTCGGCGTGTCCGCACGCGGTCGCCACCTCCTCGGGGACGACGGCGCTCCATCTCGCCCTGCTGGCCGCCGGCGTCGGGCCCGAGCGACGAGGTCATCACCGTCCCGTTCACCTTCATGGCCAGCGGCACGAGCATTCTCTATGTCGGGGCCCGGCCGGTCTTCGTCGACGTCGACGCCCGCTCGTTCATGGCGGTCCCGGATCGCGATCGAGGCCGCCATCACGCCCCGGACGAAGGCGATCATGCCGGTCAGCCTCTACGGCCAGCCCGCCGACATGCCCGCCATCGAGGCCATCGCCGAGCAGCACGGCCTGGCGCTCATCGAGGACGCGGCCCAGACCCATGGGGCCTCCATCGACGGACGCGCGTCGGGGAGCTTCGGACAGGGCGTGTTCAGCTTCTACCCGACCAAGAACATGACCACCGGCGAGGGCGGCATGATCACGACCGCCGATGGCGCGCATCTCCGAGTGGGCGCGCCTTCGCCGCGAGCACGGGATGAAGGTGCGCTACCACCACGACGTGCTCGGCTACAACTTCCGGATGAGCGATATCCACGCGGCCATCGGGCTGGCGCAGCTCGACAAGCTGGCCGGCTTCAACGACCGCCGGATCGCGACCGCCGCCCGCTACGAGGCCGAGCTCCGCGGCGTGGTCACGCCATGGGTCCGGCCCGGGACGGTCCACGTCTTCCACCAGTACACCATTCGCGTCCTCAAGCGCGACGCGTTCGTCGAGCGCGCTCCGCGAGCGGGGCGTGGGCACCGGGGTCTACTACCCGATCCCGCTGCATCGGCAGAAGCCGTTCATCGAGCTCGGCTATGGCGACCAGTCGTTCCCGGTCAGCGAGCAGCTGTGCGAGGAGGTCGTCTCCATCCCGGTCCATCCGGGCCTGAGCGACGCGGACGTGGACACGGTGATCGAGGCCGTGAACGCGGTCGCCACCGAGCTCGGGTCGCATCCGGAGAGCCGGGTCGCGGTATGAGCGGCAGCAGGGCGGGAGGACCGTCGGCGCGGGCCGCCGTCATCGGCCTCGGGATGATGGGCGCCAACCATGCCCGGGTCCTGAACGAGCTCCCCGAGGTGGACCTCGTGGCGGTGGCGGATCTCGATCCAGAGGCCGTGGCTCGCGCCACCGCGGGGCGCTCGGCCCGGGGGTACACCGATCCGTCGGCGCTCCTGGCCAACGAGCACCCGGATCTCGTCGTGGTCGCGGTCCCGACCTCGCTCCACCTGGAGACGACGGTCGAGGCCCTGAGCAGCGGCGCGCACGTCCTGGTCGAGAAGCCGATTGCCGCGACCCGGAGCGAAGCCGAGGCGATGATCGCGGCCGCCGAGACAGCCGGCCGCATGCTCACCGTCGGCCACATCGAGCGCTTCAACCCGGCCATCCGGGAGCTCAGCCGACGCCTCGACGCCGGCGAGCTGGGCCGGGTCTTCCAGGTCCGGGCCTCGCGGCTCGGGCCTTTCCCGGCGCGCGTCCGCGACGTCGGGGTCGTCGTCGACCTCGCTCCCCATGACCTGGACATCATGCGGCTGCTCCTCCATTCGGAGCCGATCCGGATCTACGCCGAGACCGAGCAGCGGATCCACACCGACCACGAGGACCTGTTCACCGGGCTGCTGAAGTTCGAGTCCGGAGCGATCGGGCTGCTCGAGATCAACTGGCTGACGCCGACGAAGGTCCGGAAGCTGAGCGTGACCGGTGAACGCGGGATGTACGAGGCCGACTACCTGACCCAGGATCTCGTGTTCTACGCCAATCCCGACCAGGTCCTGGTCGCCGAAGGGGAGATGACGCGGCGCGCGGTCCAGCGCCGGGAGCCGCTCGCGGTGGAGCTGTCGGAGTTCGTCTCCGCCATTCGCCGGGGAGGACCGCCCCCGGTCGACCCCCGGGATGCGCTGATTGCCATGCTCCTGGCGCGGGCCATGGTGGACTCCGCATTGCGCGGCATCGTCATCGGCGCCGAGGACCTGAGACCGATCCTGGCATGAGGATTGCCGTTGTCGGGCTTGGGCACATCGGCCTTCCCCTGGCCGTGCAGTACGCGAGCCGCGGCCACGAGGTCATCGGCTGCGACCTGGACGCCCGTGTGGTCGACGCCATCAACCGCGGGGAGTCTCCGCACGACGACGAGGCCGAGGTCAGCGAGCAGGTCCCGGCGCTCGTCCGCGAGGGCCGTCTGCGGGCCACCACCGATGACGCTGCCGGTGTCCGCGACGCGGAGGTGGTCGTCGTCATCGTGCCGGTCGTCGTGGACGAGGCGCGCCAGGTGGACTTCTCCCAGATCGACGCCGCCACCCGTGACCTGGCCCGTGGCCTGTCAGCGGGCACGCTCGTCATTTTCGAGACGACGCTTCCGATCGGCACCACCCGCGATCGGCTGGGCCCGATGCTCGAAGCCGGATCCGGCCTCCAGGTTGGCCGCGACCTCCAGCTCGCCTTCTCGCCCGAGCGGGTCCTGGTTGGCCGCGTTCTGCTCGACCTGCGGCGCTACCCGAAGGTCGTCGGTGGGCTGAGCCCGGAGGCGACCGAGCGTGCGGTCGCGTTCTACACCGCCGTCCTCGAGCCGGGAACCGAGATTCGCGCCATGGCCAGTGTCGAAGCCGCCGAGATGACGAAGCTGGCCGAGACCACCTACCGCGATGTGAACATCGCCCTGGCCAACGAGTTCGCCCAGGTGGCGGACCGCCATGGGATCGACGTCACCGAGATCATCGCGGCCGCGAACTCCCAGCCATACAGCCACATCCATCAGCCCGGTGTCGGGGTGGGCGGCCATTGCATCCCGGTATATCCCCACCTGCTGTTCCACGACGAGCCGACCATGCGCATCCCGCCTCTGGCCCGTGCCGTGAATGACGGCATGGCGGCCTACGCCGTCGGCCACCTCGCCGAGGCGCTCGGACCGCTGGACGGCGTCGCGGTGCTCGTCCTGGGCATCGGTTACCGAGGAGACGTTCGCGAGGACTTCTTCAGCAGCGCCCTGCTGCTGCGCGAGGCGCTGGTGGCAGCCGGCGCCACGGTGCACGGCCACGACCCCTACTTCGACGCCGAGCACCTTCTGCGGCGCGGATTCGTCCCGTACGACTTCGCGGCCCCGGCCCCGGTTCGCGCCGCCATCCTCCAGGCGGCTCACACGGCCTATCAGCGATCTCGATCCGGCCGCGATCCCCGGCCTCGAGGTCCTCGTCGACGGACGGAATGCGATGAATCGGGAGCGCATCGAGGCAGCCGGCGTCCGCTACCTCGGAGTCGGCCGCTGAACGTGGAGGACCCCGAGCCGACACCGTCGGTCGGTCTCGCCGCCGGGCGCGGGGTGTGGGTGGTGATCCCGACCTACAACGAGCGCGAGAACCTGACCCGCGTGGTCGAGGCCGCGCTGGCCGCGTTGCCCGAGGCTCATGTGCTGGTGGTGGATGACCGCTCACCCGACGGGACCGGGGAGCTGGCAGACACGCTCGCCGCCACCAACGCCCGGATCGAAGTCCTCCACCGACCGGGGAAGGAGGGCCTTGGGGTCGCCTACCGCGACGGGTTCAAACGGGTCCTCGACAAGCCGGGAACGATGGCGGTCGTCCAGATGGACGCCGACCTCAGCCATGACCCTGCAGACCTGCCCCGCCTCATCGCGCCCCTGATGCGCGACGCGGATCTCGTCCTCGGGACGCGCTGGATGCCCGGTGGCGGCACGGTGGGCTGGCCATTCCTCCGCCGGATCGTGAGCCGCGGCGGGACCCTCTTCGCTCGAGTCGTCCTGCTGCTGCCCTACCGCGATCTGACCGGCGGCTTCAAGGCATGGCGCCACGAGCTGCTCGAGGCGATCCGCCTGCGCGAGGCCTCCAGCCAGGGCTATGGCTTCCAGGTGGAGACAACCTGGTGGGCCCACCGCCGTGGTGCGAAGATCCGCGAGGTCCCGATCATGTTTCGCGAGAGGACGGCGGGGCGCTCGAAGATGTCCGGGTCGATCGTGGCCGAGGCCATCGTTCTCGTGCTTCGCCTCCGCTGGGGAGCCATCCGCCGACCGTCCCGCCAGCCCCGTGGCGAGCGGTGAAGGTATCGGGTACCATCCGCGCTCGCCCGCCCAGTTCCCTTGTTGATCGCGCCTGCCCGGCGCTGACTGGAGCCCGTTGACGTATCGCAGCCGCCCCGCCCCTCGCCGTCGGCACCGGGCCCGCTGGCAGGACGAGCTTCGGACCCAGCGTCTGCTGGTCGGTGGCTTTGCCGTCGCGATCGCGATCGCCCTCGGGCTGTTCGGGATGAGCGCGTGGAACGCGTACTACGACTCTCACCTGCGGCAGGTGATCGTGGTCGAGGGCACCAGCGTTTCCACGGAGGCACTCGACCTCCGCCAGGCGATCATGGGTGCGGAGCTACAGGCGACCGGGACCGATCTCTCCGAGCAGGTGGGCGGTGTCGAGGGGCGGCCTGCTACCGCTCGTGACCCGGTCCTCCAGCAGCAGCTTTCGGTCATCTCCGACCAGTTCTCGAACCTGACGAGCACGGCCACCGGCTCCATCGTCGACGGTCTGTTCCAGGCCACCCGCGCCGATGGGTTGGGCATCAGCGTCAGTGATGCCGAGATCGACGCCGAGATCGAGACCCGGCAGACGCTGCCGGCTCGCATCCAGGTCTCGATCATCGCGGTCGATGCTCTCCCCGCGGATGCGGCGACCGGTGCCGAGCCGACCGACGAGGACTTTGCCCGGGCCGAGGACGAGGCCGCCGAGATCCGCGCCCAGCTCGACGATGGCGGCGACTTCGCAACCATTGCGGCCGCGCAGTCGGATGACGCCGGCTCGGCGCAGGCTCAGGGCCTCGTCGGGTGGGTGTCCGAGGACGACGTCCAGTACGGATATCTCTTCCCGCTGGCCGACGGCGTCGAGTCAGGTGAGCTCGCAGGACCGTCGCGAACCGACGAGGGGTACGTCATCCTGCGCGTCGAGGACCGCACCGAGGCCGGCCCGTTCACCGGTTTTCTCGATCAGCTCGACGCGGCCCGGGTCACCGACGAGGACTACCGCGCCTACGTGTCCGACGAGCTCCTCCGCCGCGCCTTCCGGACCCATTTCGAGGAGGAGGTGGCGGTCTCGCCCGCGCCGCAGCGCGAGATCGCCCAGATCCTGATCCTCAACGACCAGGGCACGCCCGCTCCCGAAGCAGCGGATCCGACATCTCCTCGCCCAGCCGATCCCCGGTGCCGAAGACCAGACCGCGGCCACCGAGGAGCAGTGGCAGGCCGCCCTGGCTCGGGCCGAGGCGTGGTACGAGCAGGTTCAGGACCCCGAGGCCGACTGGTTTGCTCTCGCCACCGAGAGCGACGATCCCGGCTCGCGCAATAACGGCGGCGACCTCGGCTGGTACGACCCGACGACCGGCCAGTTCGTGCCGGAGTTCGAGGCCGCGGTCGCCCGGCTGGCGGTCGGCGAGATCAGCGAGCCGGTCCGGACCGACTTTGGCTACCACGTCATCCAGGTGACCGACCAGCGCACGACCGCCCTCGATTTCGCCGACCGCTTGATCGCCGACCTGCAGGCCGATCCCGACAGCTTCGGGGCGCAGGCGCTGGCCAACAGCGAAGACTCCGCGACCAGGACCGACGAGGGCCACCTCGGCTGGGTGGCCCGCTACGAGGGGACCGCGGCCCGGGAGGACGCGATCTTCGCGATGACCGAGGTCGGTGAGATCAGCTCCGCTCCGGTGATCGATGGCAACCAGATCTGGATCTTCCAGCTCCTCGCCATCAACGAGGAACGCATCATCGAAGAAAGCCGGCTGAGCACGATCAAGTCCACGGGCTACACACGCTGGTACGACGAGCTGAAGGCCGACGGCGAGATCTGGATCGACACCCAGCTCCAGCTGGATTCGACCTCGGCGGCGTAGGCCGCGGCCACCATGGCGGGTGCCTCGCGATCGGTGGATGAGCTTCTGGCCCAGGCCGGCCTCGATCCGGCCGATGGCGTGCAGGTGGTCGCCGCCGACCGGCTGGCGAGCGCGGCGTTCGACCCCGGTCTCCCGCTCCTCGTCCTGGCCGCCGAGCCGGAGAGCGACCGCGTGCAACGGGGTTCCCTCCCGGGGCGCCACGCGCGCCGCGGCCCGGCCGCCGTGCTGGGCGCGCTCTACCCACTCGGACACCTTGCGCGTTCCCTGCCCGCAGGCGAGGCGGTGCGGGTCGAGGAGCTGGACGATGCGAGGCTGGCGGCCAGTGACTGGTTGGTGCCACCCCTCGCACCCGAGGCGAACCTGGCGTCCCCGCATGGGATGGCTGCCATCAGCGCCCGCCTCCGGGCACCGGACGGTTGCCCCTGGGACCGACGCCAGGATCACCGCACCCTCCGGCCGTACCTGCTGGAGGAGGCCTACGAGACGGTCGATGCCATCGAGCGCGGCAGCCCGGCAGACCTCGCCGAGGAGCTCGGCGACCTGTACCTCCAGGTCATCCTCCATGCCCAGCTCGCGGCGGAAGACGGTGCCTTCGACCTCACCGACGTGTACCGGACGCTGGGGACGAAGATCATCCGTCGACACCCCCATGTCTTCGGCGATGTGGCGGTGAGCGGCGTGGACCAGGTCGTCACCAACTGGGAGACGATCAAGTCCACCGAGCGTGAAGACGCCGGCCGCCCAGGCGCGTCCTTCGGCGACGTGGCCCGCACGCTGCCTGCCCTGCCGGCCAGCCGCGAGATCCAGGAGCGGGCATCGGCCCTCGGCTGGGACTGGCCCGACGTGGTCGGCGTCTGGGACAAGGTCGGCGAAGAGCTGGACGAGCTGCGCGCCGCCGCCGGTGGACCGGCCCCCGCCGAGGAGCGGCTTCACGAGCTCGGCGACGTCCTCTTCGCGATGGCCAACCTCGCCCGCTGGCTCGGCGTTGATCCGGAGGAGGCACTGCGGCTCGCCAACCGTCGCTGGTTCGATCGCTACGCCGCGGTCGAGTCGCTGGCCGCGGAGCGCGGGCCTGGTCCTGGCCGAGCTCGACGCCGCCGCCAAGGACGCGCTGTGGAACGAGGTCAAGATGCGATGAGCGTCACGCGGGTGGCGATGGTGGCCCACGCGTCGTTCCCGGACGACACGCGCCTCCGCCGGCAGGCGGAGGCGCTCCGCGATGCGGGCTACGGCGTCGACATTTTCGGGCTGCGCGACGCGGGGCAGCCCGAGGTCGAGGAATGGCGCGGCCTGACGGTCATCCGGCTCCCCGTGCGGCGCAGGTTTACCGGTTTCGCCGGCCACCTCGGGGAATACCTCGCGTTCGCAGGACTGGCCGCGGTCCGGCTTGCAGCCGAGCATCGGCGGCGGCACTACCGACTGGTGCAGGTCGCGACCCTGCCCGATTTCCTGGCCTTCGCGGCCTTGCCCGTACGCCTGACGGGGACCCCGTTGCTCCTCGACCTCCACGAGGATATGCCCGCGTTCTTCCGGGATCGATTCGCCAACGCGGGTCTGCGGCCGCTCTTGCCACTGGTGTCCGGCGCGGCCCGCGCCAGCGCTGCCGTGGCCGACGGAATCATTACCGTGCACGAGCCGCTTCGCCAGCTGGCCATCGCCCGCGGCCTGCCCGCCCACCGGATCTCGGTGGTCATGGACAGCGCGGACGAGCGCATCTTCGACCCCACCAGCCACCCGCGCCGCCCGTCCAGAGTCGAGGGACGGCTGCGGCTCATCCACCACAGCAACCTGCAGCGGATCTACGGTCTCGACCTCGCCGTGGAAGCCGTATCGCTCCTCGATCCTGCACTCGGCGCCCATCTCGACGTGTACGGCGACGGTCCGTTCCGGAGCCAGGTCGAAGCCGCCATCGCGCACCACGCGGTCGCCGAGCGGGTGACGCTCCACGGCCGCGTGCGCACTGGAGGAGCTGCCCGCCCTTCTGGCGGCCGCCGACATCGGCCTGGTCCCAACCCGACCCGAGCCGTACATGGACTACTCGCTCTCCACCAAACTGATCGAGTACGTGGCGATGGGGGTGCCGATCATCGCCACCGACCTGCGCACCTTCCGCTCACATTTCGACGCCTCGGCCATCCGCTTCGTCAACGGTGGCGACCCGCGCGCCCTGGCGGCCGCCATCCGGGACCTGGCCGCGGACCCGGCCGCCGCGGGAAGTCATGGCCGCCGAGGCCAGGCGCCAGGCCCAGCCCTACGCCTGGGACATCCAGAAGGCGCACTACCTCACCGTTGTCGATGGTCTGCTGGGGCGCGGTAGACTCGTCGCGTCGCGCGGGGCGTAGCGCAGCCTGGTAGCGCACCTGCTTTGGGAGCAGGAGGTCGACGGTTCGAATCCGTCCGCCCCGACCATTCGGAGGACCAGCACCGACCGATGCCTTCTGCCCAACCGATGCGCCAGCCGGCGGGCGAGCTGGTTCCCGTGGCGCCGACCGCGACTGGCTATCGGCTCGCCAAGCGCGGACTCGACATCATCGGCTCCGGCATCGGCCTGGTCGTCGGTCTCACCGCTGTTGGGAGGAGTCGCCCTCGCCATCCGAGCTCGACTCACCCGGACCGATCCTGTTTCGTCAGATCCGGCTCGGGCTCGGCGGGCGGCCATTCACCGTCCTGAAGTTCCGCACGATGCAGCTCAGCGCCGACGAGCGCCACCACCAGGAGCACATTCGCGAGCTCATCCACTCTGGCGAGGCGGCGAACGAGGACACGACCTGGGCACCAATCGCCGCTGATCCGCGGGTGACCGGGATCGGTGCGTTCCTCCGCCGGTCGCATCTGGACGAGCTGCCGCAACTGGTCAACGTCCTGCGCGGTGACATGAGCCTCGTCGGGCCCACGGCCGCCGATTCCATACGAGGTCGAGCTGTACGAACCGTGGCAGCTCCGCCGTCTGTCGGTGATGCCAGGACTGACCGGGCTGTGGCAGGCCTACGGCTGGGGCCGGCTCCCATTCGTCGAGGGGGTGAAGCTCGATCTCGAGTACGTCGAGCGCCGCTCGTTCGGCCTCGACCTGCGGATCATCCTGCGGACGCTGGGGCAGATTCTGGTGGGTCGCCAGTTCTAGCGGCGGGCAGGGTCATCGAGCCGATGCCGAGCAGGAACCAGAACAGGAAGGCCACGGTGTTGCCTTCGAGGAGCATCGTGGTCACGGTCGCCGCGCACACCACAGCGGTGGCCGAAACGACTCCGGCGGGCACCGCGAAGTAGCTGCGCTCCGCCCTGCGGAGGGCACGGATCGGTGTCAGGACGGCGGTTCCGATCATGACCAGGAAGGTGAGCACCCCAAACACTCCTCCTTCCACGGTCATGTGAAGCCAGAAGTTGTCGACCGTCGTCTGGTTCGTCAGGAGCTCGTCGGTCCGGTACTCGGTGTAGATCGGTGATTCGAACAGCGACGCCGCCGCTCCGCCGTACCGGCCTGGGCCGACCCCAAGCCACGGGTGATCCTCGAGGATCGCAATGGCGTTCCGAATGAAGAGGGTGCGGAGGTCGCGATTCTCTTGGACGGCCTGGAATCGGTTGACCGTTGTCGCGAAGGGGTCGTAGACCTGACCCAGGCCGACCAGAACGCCCTTGGGCATGACGACCGCCGTGACGTAGGCCAGGACGAGGATTCCGAGGAAAGCGACGAGGGCTCGGCGATCGATGATCAGGGCAACTCCGCCGAAGCCAACGGCCACGCCGAACCACGAACCACGGGAATAGGTCAGCAGGAGGGCCAGGAGCAGCGCAAAGACGGCCCCGCCCACCAGCCAGCGCCGACGCCCGGCGGGCATGCGGACGAGGGAGAAGACCGTGAACGGGAGCGCCAACCCGATCAGCGTGCCGAGGATGTTCGGATCGCGGACAAGTGAGCCGAATCGCACGCCCTCCCCGGATGCCCGGTCACCGGAGTCACTCCCAGCAGATCGGGCGAGAGGACGGCCTGGCCGATGGCGACGACGCTCGTGGCCACGACCACCAGCGCGACCCCCCACATCGTGCGGCGGGTCTCCTCGTGGCTGAAGCCCACCATCCGCGGCAGATAGAACAGGACGGCCGCGTCGATGGTGAAGATCAGTCCGGTTGCGACGACCTGTGGGGGCACGGCATTCACCGCGGCCGACACCACCGCGACCAGGAGGAAGAGGGCAAGGGCCGCACTGAAGGGGTGACTCAGGGCGGCGACCAGGGTCCCACGGCGGGCCGCCATCGTCGCCACAACGAGTGCGACGACCATGAGCAGCCCCTCGGAGAAGAATCGGGCCACTTCTTTCGATTCCTCGGGCAGCAGCCGCTGGCCCGCGTACAGGTCGATGAGCGCCGGCGAAAGGACCAGCCCGACGAGCATGGCGCGCGGCCATCGCACGGTGAGCACGCCCAGCAGGCCCAGCAGCGCCAGGCCTGCCAGCACGAACGCGACGGTGGACAGCTGGGCGGCGAGGATGGCCACCACCGTCAGCCCGGCCGTGCCCAGCAGCAAGGGCCGCGGCGGCATCGAGCGGAGCTGGCGCCCGGCCGTGCTCATCGCGTCGTTCAATCCGGTGGCCCGGCGGCATCCGACCCGAGATACCAGCCGACGAGGAATGTGTCGCCGCCCAGCAGGCTGGCCATCTGCTCCCGGACAGCATCGCGACGCGGAATCAGCAGGTAGTAGTTGAGCGGGTCTTCGGGCAGGTCCACGAAACCGGGCCAGCCCAGCACGACGCGGCTGATGTTCTCCGATGCAACGAGCGGCGCCAGGCTGGCCAGGTCACCGGCTTGGCTGCGTGGAAAATCGGTGGTGACCGTCTGGGACACGGCGTCCAGCAGGGCGGGGAACGAGATGAGCAGGTTGGTCCGGGCCACCTGCTGCTGGACGGCGAGAAGGAACTCCTGCTGGCGAGCCGCGCGCAGGAAGTCGTTCTGGTCTTCCACAGTGCCGTCGACCATCGTCAGCGTCCCCTGCCGAATGCGGGCAAAGGCAAGCGCATGGGCGCCGTCGTAGGTATGACAGCCGGAATCGAGGACCACGCCAGTTCCCTCCCAGGTGGGCCCGCCGTACTGGGGGTCGGCCAGGACGCCGGGGAGACACAGGTCCACGCCGCCCATCGCATCGACCATGGCAGCGAACCCGACCAGATCGACCCAGGCCACGTGGTGGATCTCGAGGCCGAGGTAGAGCCCAACCGCCTGGCGAAGGGTCGTCAGGCCGCAGTCGACCCCGGCTTCGAGGTCTGGGCACCACACGCCGGGATCGGCGTTCGCAGCCGAGGCCAGCTCATTGATGCGCCGGGGAAAGACGCCATCGGCGTAGACCTGTCGGTCCGGCAACGGGAGGTATCCCGTGTCGCGCGGGATGCTGACCAGGGCCGCGGTGCGAGCCGTCGGGTCGATGGTGGCCACCATCAGGGTGTCGGTGTTCTCGTCCGTCCGCCCGGGCCCGCTGTCGAGGCCGATGAGCAGGATGTTCACCCGCTCGGTCCCATCCCATCGGTACTGCGGGACGTCAGGGTCGAGGTGGCCAAAAGCGGGTGGCACGTAGCCGACGCCTACCGGCGGCGTGAAGATCTGGGCCAGCGCCCGATCGGCGGCCAGCGTTGCGCTCGCAACCCACGTGTGCATGCCCATCGTGATGAGCATCAGGAGCACCACCACCGCCACAGTGGCGCGTGAGCGGCGCCGCGCGGCGAGCGGGGTCAGCCCCGCCTCGCCGATGGCCATCAGCCGCCACAGGAGCAGCCCCAGGTTGAGCACGAGCACGACCATCAGGGCGCCGGGCACGACGAGGACGCGGACCAGGGCATCGGTTCCGACCAGGAACGCGCTGATGAGCATGCCGGCCAGCACGATGATGGGTGCCGCAAAGAGCAGGCCCAGGCGGGCCCGTCCGGCGTAGGCTTGTCCCAGACCGGGGAGCATGAACGAGAGCGCCGCGGCAAGCGCGGCGCTGGGGCGGCGAGCCACCCGGTGCACCGGGGGCAGGTCACTCATGTGGACACCATGAAGCAGGGTCGGAGTCCAGGGCGGGCCATCGAGTATAGCAAGCCCTTGGCTGACGCCCAGAAGTGTTGCCGGAGGGCACCGCTGGAGTGGTACGGACGGGTTAGTACCTTTGCGCCCGTCGAGTGGCCACCGATAGACTGTCGGGACCGAGACGGAGCGTGACGACCGAGCAGATTTTCCTCCTCGTGAGTGCGGTTGTGGCCGGCCTGATCGTGATCGCCGGCCTGGTGGCCGTGCTCGCGGGGAGGCGTATGACGCGCACGGATGGCGGGCTCCAGCCAGTCGGGCCGGGTCCCAGCCTCGAGCCGATGCGCGACAAGTACCTGTCGAACACCGAATCGATGGGATCGCCGCTGGCGTGGATCGGTCCCGATCGATACCGCGCCACGATCCGGGCCACCTGGTGGGCCACCATCGTCGGGGATCCTCATCGCGGTTGGACTGACCGACGTGTTCACCGACACGCAGACCGCGATCTTCGCGCTCGGTGGGCTGGCGGTGATCGCGGTCGTCGTCTTCCACGAGGTCATCCCTGATCGGTGGCGTACACCCGATTGTCTCGGCCGTCGAGGTCGCCACCGCCATCGGCCTGCTCGGAGGCCTCGTCATCCTCACCGGCCGCGGCTCGTCACCGTTCGCTCCGCTGCTCGTGCTGCCGGTCATCGGCGCGGCGCTCGGGGGCCGACCGGCGGCAGGCGTGGCCGCCGCCCTGGGAACCAGCCTCACGTTCGCGCTCGTGATCGCGACGGGGCTCGCGACGCCATTCGCCGCGGCCGAGCTGCTCCCGGCCGCGGTCGTGCTCGGTGTCGTGTGGCTGGCCACGGTGTCGGCCGTGGTCTTCGCCGCCCAGCAGCGCCGCCTCCAGGCGGCGACCCTCCAGCTCTCCGTCACCGATCCGCTCACCGGCCTCTTCAACCGCGCCCAGATCTACGTCGATCTCGACCAGGAGGTCCGCCGCAGTCGTCGGTCGCTCCGCCCCTTCTGCCTGCTCATGGTCGACATGGACGGCTTGAAGCTCATCAACGACACCCTCGGCCACGAGCGAGGCGACGCCGCCATCCGCGGCATCGCGGGGGTGATCCGGCGCTCGATCCGAACCGTGGACTCGGCGTATCGCTACGCCGGTGATGAGTTCGTCGTGCTCCTGCCGGAAACCGATTTCGCAGGCGCCTTCGTCGTGGCCGAGAAGGTTCGCCAGGGAGCGGAGGAGCTCGCAGCGGCCCTGACCCGGGAGGAGGCCCCGACAACGGTCAGCATCGGCCTCGTCTCCCACCCCGAGGACGGCTCGACCGACGAGGAGCTGATGCTGGCCGCGGATCGGGCGATGTACGTCGCCAAGGCGAGCGGGAAGAACCAGGTCAGCGGCTATCCGCGATCACCACGAGCCGTCCGCACCGCCGGCGGGGGCCATCACCTCGGTTTCGGCACTGGGGTAGTTGGCGGGCGTTCGGTATACTCCCCGACCGCCGCCGGGTGGACCGATCCGCCACCGGCGAGGGACCATGGAGGGGCTGTGAACCAGGCTGTCGCCAGCCGGCCTGATCCGCGCGCGCCGTTGGCCGCCTTCTTCTCGTTCGTGCTGCCCGGACTGGGCCAGGCCTACAACCGCCAGTTCCGCCTTGCGCTGCTGCTCGGCCTGCCCGCCGCCCTCCTGGGCTGGATCGTGATGGCTGCCGCCGGTCGCGGCGGCAACGTCCTGTCCGAGCTGCTCGACGTCCGAGTTCTGGCGGCCATCGTCGTCCTCAACCTCGCGTTCCTGGCCTGGCGAGCGGTGGCCATCTACCAGGCACACGCCGCACGCGAGGCACCGTCCTGGCGGCAGTGGACGACGTGGGTCACGGCCTCGCTCCTCGCCATGACACTCGTCATGCATCTCGTCCCGGCCTGGTATGCGACGGCCACGATCGAGACCCTGGCGGCAGTCGGCCAGGGTGGTGGTGGTGGTGGTGGGATCCTCGTCCCGCCCGAGGATGTCCTCGATCCGCTCCCCAGCCGGACGCCGCCACCGGCGCCGTGGGAGGCCCCAGAGCCCACCCCTCTCGGGCTGACCGGTCGGTTCTCCGTGTTGCTGGTGGGCGTTGACGTCGGGCCCGGGCGCAGCACGTACAACACCGACACGATGATTGTCGCCACCATCGACCCCCACTCCGGCGCGTCGCTGATCTCGATTCCGCGCGACACGTTCGGCGCTCCGCTGGGCGACGGACGGGACTACTACGCCAAGCTCAACTCCCTGCTCGCCTACGCCCGGATTGACTCCGCCACCTACCCGCTCGGCGGCCCCGACACGATGAAGGCGGCCGTCGGCGCCCTGCTCGGGATCCACATCGACTACATCGGAGCCGTCGATTTCCTCAGCTTCACGAGCGCCGTCGATGCCGTCGGTGGTGTCGATGTCGAGGTCACCCGGCCGGTCCACGACGACGGTTACATGGACGAGTACAACAACGTCGTTGGCTTCCACATCGAGCCAGGCACCCACCACATGGACGGGTACACCGCGCTCGCTTTCGCTCGGTCGCGGAAAGGTGCCGGGGACAACGACTACACCCGCGCGGAACGCCAGCAGCAGGTGATCGCGGCCATGGTCAACAAGATGAAATCGGGCGCCATGCTGCTCAACCTCCCGGCCCTGCTGAACGCGGTCGGTGACACGGTTGCGACCGACATCCCGGTCGAGCTCCTGCCGCACGTGGCCCACGCGCTGCTCGAGGCAGACCTGGCGCATATCGAGCGCCTCGTCATCCAGCCACCACTGGTCGCCCCCGGCTTCTGCCGGCGATGGCGCCTTCATTCTGTTCCCGGATATCCCGGCCATCCAGGCCGCGGTGGACGATCTGCTGACGGTCAAGGCCGGGCCCGCGCCGCCCCCCGAGTGAGCGGTCTGCCGCGGCTCGACGGGTAGACTCTGCCGATGCCAGGCTTCTCCACGCGGGCGATCCGGGCGGCCGGCCGGGTCGTCGAGGTCGCGCAGACCCCGGTCACGGTCCCGATCTACCAGACCAGCACGTTCGAGGTCGGGTCCGCCGCCGAGCTCGAGGAGCTGCTCGAATTCCGCCGGCCCGGGCATTCGTACACCCGCTACTCGAACCCGACCCACGCCGCCCTGGAAGGGGCGCTGGCCGAGCTCGAGGGAGGGGAGGCGGCGCTCGCCACCGCGTCGGGCATGGCGGCCATCCACGGCGCCATCCTGTCGCTGGTCGGCACCGGGGACGAGGTCATCATCCCCGCCGCGGTCTACGGCGGCACGGTTGGCCTCTTCCACGGCGTCATGCCACGCCTCGGCATCTCCCATCGTCAGGTGCGCTCGGGGGACACCGCCGCCGTGGTCGAGGCCATCGGTCCGAAGACGAGGCTCGTCTGGCTCGAGACGATCGCGAACCCCACCACCGAGATGGCCGACATCGCGGCCATCGCCGAGGCCGCGCACGAGCAGCGGGATACCGGTGGCGGTGGACAACACCTTCGCGTCACCGTACCTGTGCAACCCCCTCGCGCTGGGAGCGGACCTCGTGGTGCACTCGGTCACGAAGTACATCGGCGGCCACTCCGACCTCATCGGCGGCGCGGTCATCGGCAGCGCCGAGCGGGTGGCCGCCGTCCGCGAAGTGGTGATCAACACCGGCGGCAACGCCAACCCGTTCGAGGCGTTTCTCGCCCTGCGCGGGCTTCGCACCCTCGCCGTCCGCATGGATCGACACTCCGACAATGGCCTGGCCGTGGCCCGCGGGCTGGAGGGGCGGCCCGGCATCGAGCGGGTCCTGTACCCCGGTCTTGCCGTCGCACCCGCAGCACGAGCTGGCCGCGCGGCGACTGCGCGACGGCCGGGCGGGGGGCATGATGGCCATCGAGCTGTCCGGCGGCCGCCCGGCCGGCGAGCGGTTCCTCGACCGCATCCAGGTCGCGCGGCACGCCACGAGCCTGGCCGGCGTGGAGTCCCTGATCAGCCACCCCGCGTCGTCGTCTCACCGCCAGTACGACGACGCACAGCTGGCGGCAGCCGGACTGTCACCGGGGATGCTGCGGGTCTCGATCGGCCTCGAGGACGCCGATGACCTGGTCGCGGACCTCGCGGCGGCCGCCGCGGGCGCGGCCGGCTAGGCCGTTCGATCCATGCCTCGACTCATCGACGTCTGGCGTGCGGTCGACGTCGAGGCCCGCCTCGTGGCGGGCGTGCCTGGTGCGACGGCGGTCCCACTCCGCGGGATGTCGCGGACGCGGGCGATGCCGCCGCATCTTCCACCGTCGCTTGACGGGCACCTCCTGATCGTCGAGGGGGCGCTCCTGGCAACCCTCGGGCCGGACCGGCTGGTCGCCGAGGTGGCCGCGTCGGGCGGTATGCCGGCCGCCCTGCTCATTGCCGATGCCCTGCCCGACCGATCTGGCAGCTGGCCCGAATCGGCGCCGCCCACTCTCGTCAGCCAGCGATCGGCGGCTGATCTCGCGACCACGGCAGACGGCTACCTCGCCGACGAGGGCAGGTTCCTGGCGCGATTCGCGGCGGACCTGCGTCTCGCAGCGGCGGAGGCCGCCCTTGCCGATCCGAGGCCCGCGGCGGCCGCCGGAATGGTCGCCGACCGGCTCCGCCGCGGCGTGGCGGTCGTCGCCGACGGCGAGCTCGTCACCCTCCACCCGCGACCCGCCGGCCGGGCGCTGGCCGCCCGCTTCGCCGCGGCGTTCTCGCGTCTCTTCGGAACCCCCAGCGCGCGGGCGGCGGCCTCCCGACGACTGCGCGACGGGCTCTGGATCCACGAGCAGCGGATCCGGCCCGGCGCCGCGGTCTGGCTCTTCGACGACCTCCCGATGGCCCGCATCGATGAGGCCGCGGCCGAGGCGCTGGCGATCACGCTCCGAGCGCTCCTGCGGCGCCCGCCGACGCGGTCGCCGCGTCCGACTCCGCGCGTCGCCGCCCGCCACGACGAGGGTCCGCGCGCCGAGGACGCGAACCCGTCCGATGAACCCTGGAGCGCCACCCTTCTGGCCGTGGCCCGCGCCAACGGTCGGGTGGCCCCCGCCGCCCGCAGCCTGGGCGTGCACCGCAACACGGTCCTCTACCGGCTCCGGATGGCCCGCGACCGGCGGGGGATCGACCCTCGCCGCCCGGAGGACGCCCTCCGCCTGCTCCGCGAAGCTGAGCGCGAACGGGACCGAATCGGCCTGAGCCGCCGCGACGCGGCGTTTGTGCATAGTGCACAAAGATCGTGGCGTCGGAACCGTCTGACAGCGCTCCCCATCGGGCCGGTGACCGCCTAGCCTCCTGATCGCCGCGCGACGCCCAGCCGGCATCGACATCGGTTCTGCTCTCGCATCGGTCTGTGACCGGAAGGGAATTCTCATGGCTCGAAAGGAACTCACGGCCGCCCTCGCCCTGGCGGAGGAGAAGAACCTCCGCTTCGTCAGCCTCCAGTTCACCGACATCGTCGGCCACGTGAAGTCGGTCCAGGTGCCGATGCACCAGCTCGAGGAGGCGGTCGAGCACGGGAAGTGGTTCGACGGCAGCAGCATCGAGGGCTTCGCGCGGATCGCCGAGTCGGACATGTTCCTCGTGCCCGACCTGGCCACGTTCTCGCCCATCCCCTGGGAGCCGGGCACCGACGCCGAGGGCCGCGCCACCGAGACCGGCAGCGCCCGGGTCATCTGCGACGTGTTCACGCCCAACGGCGAGCCGTTCCCCGGCGACCCGCGCTGGGTGCTCCGTCGCCAGATCGAGAAGGCGAAGGCCCTGGGCTACACGTTCAACACCGGGCCCGGAGCTGGAGTTCTTCCTGCTCCGCCTGGGCGACGGACCGATCGAGCCGCTGCCGCACGACGCGGCGGGCTACTTCGACCTCAGCGCCGACCTCGCGACCGATGTCCGCAAGGAGATGATGAACGACCTCGAGGAGATCGGGATCGAGGTCGAGACCGCCCACCACGAGGTCGCCGTCGGCCAGCACGAGATCGACTTCAAGTACGCCGATGCGCTCCGCACCGCCGACAACGCGGTCACCTTCAAGACGACCCTCAAGGCGGTGGCCGCCCGGCACGGACTGCACGCGACCTTCATGCCCAAGCCGATCTTCGGGATCAACGGCTCGGGGATGCACACCCACCAGTCGCTGTGGGACGACAAGCGCGGCCGGAACGCGTTCGCCGATGCGAAGGACCCCTACGGGCTGTCGGCCATGGCCCGCCACTACATCGCCGGGACCCTGGAGCACGCGCGCGGCATGATCGCGGTCCTGGCCCCGCTGGTGAACAGCTACAAGCGGCTGGTGCCGGGCTACGAGGCGCCGGTCTACATCGGCTGGGCGCGGATCAACCGCTCGGCGCTGATCCGGATCCCGCAGATCGCCAAGCGGCCAGCTGGACTCGACCCGGATCGAGCTCCGCTGCCCGGATCCGTCGTCGAACCCATACCTCGCCTTCGCGGCGATGCTGGCCGCGGGCCTGGACGGGGTGGCGCGCAAGCTCCCCGTCCCCGACCCGGTCGAGGAGAACCTGTACCACCTCGACGAGGCAAAGCTCGAGAGCCGGAAGATCCGCCAGCTGCCGGGCACGCTGGCGGAGGCCCTGGACGAGCTGGCGGCCGACGAGGTCATCCGCGAGGCGCTCGGCGACCACGTCTTCGAGCGGTTCGTGGAGGCCAAGCGCGAGGAGTGGGACGCCTACCGGATGCAGGTCACCGGCTGGGAGACGGCGCGCTACCTCGAGGCGTTCTAGGGACCCAGGATCGCGTCGGCCAGGCTCGCGGACAGGACTCGCCAGTCGTATCGCTCGACAGCCGCACGCCGTGCGTTGTCGCCCAGCTCGCGTCGTCGTGCGGCATCGCGCAGCAGTCCCCAGATGGCCTCGGCCAGGTCGTCGGCAGAGTCGCCCCGGGCAACGATCCCCGCTTGGGCCTCCTCGACGATCCGCCGTGTCTCGAAGCGCGGCGTGACCACCAGCGGTCGTCCGGCGGCCATGGCGTCAAACAGCTTGACCGGCGTCGCAGCGTCCATATACGGACCCGCCGGATGCGGGATGACCAGCACGGCGCTCTCGGCGAGGAAAGCGTCGAGGCCGTCAGGAGGCACGTTGGTCAGGGTGATCCACGGCTCGCGCAGCCGTGCTGCTGAGATCGGCGAGATAGGTCCGGCTGGCAGGCCCGGTGGCCGTCAGCGCCAGCCGCAGCGTCGCCTCGGGCACCTCGCTCCGTACCGCGGCCATGGCATCGACGAGCCGTTCGATCCCACGCCCGGGCGCGACGACCAGCGCCTCTCCAGCGCACTGACCGGCGAAGCGTTGCTGGCTGCCCAGGACGAGAGCTTCCAGCCGCTACTGGACCGGCTGGCCGCGGCGGCTGAGGGTCAGGACGGCCTCCGCGCCGAGGTCGCCGGCGAGCTGGCCGGTGACTGGTTCGCCCATCCCGAAGGGCGGCAGGGCCACGAGCTGATCGCGGCCGGATTGTTGATCTTGGCCGGCGCCACCGACCGCGGCCTGGTCGCCGACGCCATGCGGGTCGGCTACGAGCGCCGCAAGAGCAGCCTGCAGGGATACGACCCAACCGACGCAACTGGTTGAGAGCCCTCCTGGCTATCCGCCGCCGCCGTAGAGATTGATGTTGCTCGGACCCCCTGCTCCCCTGTCCACCCCCCTGTTCACCCGATCATCCATCGTCAGCTTCTCTAGTCCGCAGCGCAGGCATGTCCAGGTCGTGTGCTGGCTCTCTTCGTCGTACTCGGAATGCCAGTCATGCCGCCGAAACAGACACGTCAGTCGAGGACTCATCGCCGTGCCTCCATCCATGTGTGTAATGCAGCCAGTCTCGCACTGGTGGGGGGCACGTAGAGCGCGGCAAGGGCAGCCTGCAGGGATACGACCCAACAGGCTAGGAGCCGCCCCCAGGCCAAAGAAGGTGCTACGGGATTCGGGACCTGTCGACCGTAGCCTGATGCGTCCACAACTGCGGCACGACCAGGTGACTTGCTGAGCCTCGTGGTCAAATTCCGAGTGCCAGTCGTGTCGACCGAGCAGACACTTCAAACGACTCATCCTCGTGCCTCCCTGACTTCGCTAACCCACCAGTCTGGCACTGCGGGACCCGAGCGGCTAGGTATCAAGTGGGGCCGGGCGTCATGCCCGGCCCCTGACACGTTCGGCACTATCGCGTCCGACGGTCACCTCGCATCCTGCTCAGGGTGACGCGGGCGTCCGCCAGGACGCGGAACACCGCGGCCACCAGGTCGGCGAAGTTGTCCGGGCTGGCCACGCTCGGCGCGGTGGGCCAGACCACCAGGATGAAGGCCGGCTCGGTCGCCGGCCTGTGCAGCTCGACGATGGTCGCCTTGTTGACTGGCGGGTGGCCAGGGTCGTAGAAGTAGGTTTGGACACAGGGGATCTCGCTTCTCTTGAACGGGTTGGGTAGATCTCCTAGGCCCGGCCGGTGTTAGCCGCACTGGTCGGGCCGCTCAGAATGTTGATCTTGGTCTAAGGGCTACCTCCAATCGAGTGTTAGGCCGTCTAGAGGCCGTGAGATGTCGAGACGCAGCGGGTAGAAATGAGTATGATCGGGTAGCGTTTCCGCAGGTCAGAGCGAGTTTCGGACGTATCGCCCTCTAGCGAGAGAAGGGGCACAGTTAGTTCGAACCCAACACCTGCCACCACTGAGCGAATGTCCTTCTGACGAGGGCATTAGCGGTCTTGGACCCCTGAGGCCGACCGACGCTAGGCATCAGATTCCGGCTCACTGCTCACAGATTGCTCACCGCGCTGCATCGTGAGCCGTGCCGTGGCCGCCTCGACCTGCTCGGCGGTCGCTCCTCTGAGGAGGTGCGCGTAGACCCGGCGAGTGACCGCCGGAGACGAGTGACCCAGGATCATCTGGACCACCTCGACGGGCACGCCGCCGGACAGCATGAGCGAGCATGCTCTGTCGACGCTTGGCGGCGGGACTGCCGCGCCGCCCGTCGAGCCAGTCGGCTGGGTTATTGAACGGCGGCTGTCGGTAAGCATCGATATCGCAGCTGACGGCTGGGCGACCGTGACCTACCGCCACGAGCAGGTAACCAAACCAACCGGGCCTTTTCGCGCCTACAGCGCCACTTGTGGTTCGAAACGACACGCGGCGCACTCGATATATCGGTCCTCCCGGAGACGGACAACGACCGGCACGTGATGATTCAGCGGATGCATGATGCGCCGTCAATGACGACCTTTTGCTTGCCAGATACTGCCCGCCCTGGAGCCAGGCGAGACCGCGACCGTCTCGTATGAGGCGCGAGGAGGTCGCTTCGTTAAGACCACTATTGGCGCCAGACAATCGCACGCCCGACGGCCGAACTCTCGTTGTCTTTGCGGCACGCCGGAATGGATCTGCTGGGCGTCTGCACAGCAACGGAGGAGTTTGCGGACGGCTCGTAAACTTCGGCCGCCGACGGCCTCTTCTGGACGCCAGATGAGAGCGGCGTCGTGATCGGCTTGTCCCGGTACAATCTCGGCACCAACCAGGCCGTGACCTTGCGTTGGGGCCGTACGTGAAGTCAGGATCGGCCATCGGTGAACGGCCGACTCGCTGCCGTATTGGCCGGGCCGGCCCCGCTGTTCGTTTACGGAAGCCTCCTCTTCCCCGAGGTGATGCATGTGCTCATTGGCCGCGACCCCGCCCGAACCTCTGACGTCATAGCCGGCTGGCGTGTCGTCTCTCTTCCGGGGAAGGTGTATCCCGGCCTGGTTCCAGACGTGAACGGCGGCGCGGTGGCCGGCGACCTCCTGCACGACCTAGACGAACAGGAGTGGAGCATTCTTGACGCATTCGAAAGCGACTTCTATCGACTTCTGAGCGTGACGACGCGAAGCCGAGCAGATGCATGGGTATATGCGCTCGAAAACGACCGGACCACTACCGCGAAGCCGTGGGATTCATCGCATTTCGAGCGGGATCTATTGCAGCCGTACCTAATCTCATGCACCCGGATAAGTTTACGGTTGTGTGGGATGCTGGGGCGTGGCTGGACGGACCGCGGACGGGTTGTTGTTGGGTGAGGGTGATCGCCTCGAGCTGGAGCGGTTGACGCGTTCCTCGACGGTTCCGGCTGGGTTAGCGGCTCGGGCGCGGATCGTGTTGTTGGCCGCGGATGCGACGCCGAATCATCAGATCGCGGAGCAGGTCGGGGTGAAGCCGGCCGACGGTGAACAAGTGGCGTCGCGGTACACCGAGCAGGGCTGGGCGGATTGGTCGAATGCCCCGGCCGGGACCGGCGCGGCAGGGTGGATCCGCGCCAGATCGTCGCCGAGACGCTGACGCCGCCGCCGAAGACGCCTGGGGGTGACGCACTGGTCGAGCCGGCTGCTGGCGCAACAGCTCGGGGTGAGTCACGTGACGATCGCCGAGGCGTGGAACAGTCCGGGGTGAAGCCGTGGAAGGCCGACACGTTCAAGTTCTCCACCGACCCCGAGCTGGAGGCCAAGGTGATCGACGTGATCGGGTTGTATCTGGCGCCGCCGGAGAACGCGATCGTGCTCTGTGTCGACGAGAAAAGCCAGATTCAAGCCCTGAACCGGACCCAGAAGACGCTGCCGATGCAGCCCGGCCATGCCGAGCAACGCACCCACGACTACGTCCGGCACGGCACCACCACCCTGTTCGCCGCGCTGGAGATCGCCACCGGGAAGGTCACCGGGCTGTGCAAGAACCGGCACCGCCACCAGGAGTTCCTCGCCTTCCTCAAACACCTCGCCCGCGCCTACCCCGACCGGCGAGCTGCACCTGGTGATGGACAACTACGCCACCCACAAGCGGCGCCGAGGTCAGCTGGCTGGCGGCGAACCCGCGGATCCACGTCCACTTCACCCCGACCTCCGGGTCGTGGCTGAACCTGGTCGAGGTGTGGTTCGGCATCATCGAACGCCAAGCCATCCGCCGCGGCACGTTCCCCTCCGTCCGGGACCTGATGATCAAGATCCGGGCCTTCATCACCGGCTGGAACCCCGCAAGCACCCGTTCATCTGGACCAAACCCGCCGACCAGATCCTCGCCAAGATCAACCCAAACATAAACTTTCTCACGACAAGCCACTAGTGGCGTGTTAGCTGGATAAGTTTACGCATGTGATGGGATCATGGGTATGGCTGGTCGGACGGCGGACGCGTTGTTGTTGGGCGATGGTGAGCGGGCGGAGCTGGAGCGCCTGACGCGGGCGACGTCGGTGCCGGCGGGGGTGGCGCAGCGGGCGCGGATCGTGTTGTTGGCGGCGGATGCGACACCGAATCAGCAGATCGCGGAGTTGGTCGGGGTGTCGCGGCCGACGGTGAACAAGTGGCGGGAGCGGTTCACCGAGCGCGGGCTGGCGGGCTGGCCGATGTGCCCCGGCCGGGCCGGCGCGGACGGTCGATCCGCGGCGGATCGTGGCGAAGACGTTGACGCCGCCGCCGAAGCGGTTGGCGGTGACGCATTGGTCGCGCCGGCTGCTGGCGCCGAGTTGGGGGTCAGTCATGTCACGATCGCCCAGGCGTGGAAGGACTACGGGGTGAAGCCGTGGAAGGCCGACACGTTCAAGTTCTCCACCGACCCCGAGCTGGTGGCCAAGGTCACCGACGTGATCGGGCTGTACCTGGCGCCGCCGGAGAACGCGATCGTGCTCTGTGTCGACGAGAAGAAGCCAGATCCAGGCGTTGAACCGGACCCAGAAGGTGCTGCCGATGCAGCCCGGCCATGCCGAGCAACGCACCCACGACTACGTCCGGCACGGCACCACCACCTTGTTCGCCGCGCTGGAGATCGCCACCGGAAAGGTGACCGGGCTGTGCAAGAACCGGCACCGGCACCAGGAGTTCCTGGCCTTCCTCAAACACCTGGCCCGCGCCTACCCCGACCAGCGAGCTGCACCTGATCATGGACAACTACGCCACCCACAAACGGCCCGAGGTCAAAGCGACTGGCTGGCGGCGAACCCGCGGATCCACGTCCACTTCACCCCGACCTCCGGGTCCTGGCTGAACCTGGTCGAGGTGTGGTTCGGCATCATCGAACGCCAAGCCATCCGCCGCGGCGCGTTCCCCTCCGTGCGGGACCTGATGATCAAGATCCGCGACTTCATCAACGGCTGGAACCACCGCAGGCATCCGTTCATCTGGACCAAGACCCGCCGACCAAATCCTCGACCAAGATCAAACGTAAACATTCCAAGCTAACGAGCCACTAGTGGCGTGTTAGCCGGATAAGTTTACGGTTGTGTGGGATGCTGGGGCGTGGCTGGACGGACCGCGGACGGGTTGTTGTTGGGTGAGGGTGATCGCCTCGAGCTGGAGCGGTTGACGCGTTCCTCGACGGTTCCGGCGGGGTTGGCGGCCCGGGCGCGGATCGTGCTGTTGGCCGCGGATGCGGCGCCGAATCATCAGATCGCGGAGCAGGTCGGGGTAAGCCGTCCGACGGTGAACAAGTGGCGGTCCCGGTACGCCGAGCGAGGGCTGGACGGGTTGGCCGACGACCCCCGGCCGGGACCGGCGCGGAGGGTGGACCAGCGCAAGATCATCACCGAGACGCTGACCCCGCCGCCGAAGACCCTGGGGGTGACCCACTGGTCGAGCCGGCTGCTGGCGCAACGGCTTGGGGTGAGTCACGTGACGATCGCCGAGGCGTGGAAACAGTTCGGGGTCAAGCCGTGGAAAGCCGACACGTTCAAGTTCTCCACCGACCCCGAGCTCGAGGCCAAGGTGATCGACGTGATCGGGTTGTATCTGGCGCCGCCGGAGAACGCGATCGTGCTCTGTGTCGACGAGAAAAGCCAGATCCAAGCCCTGAACCGGACTCAGAAGGTGTTGCCGCTGCAACCCGGCCATGCCGAACAGCGGACCCACGACTACGTCCGGCACGGCACCACCACCTTGTTCGCCGCGTTGGAGATCGCGACCGGCAAAGTCACCGGGCTGTGCAAGAACCGGCACCGCCACCAGGAGTTCCTCGCCTTCCTCAAACACCTCGCCCGCGCCTACCCCGACCAGCAGCTGCACCTGGTGATGGACAACTACGCCACCCACAAGCGGCCCGAGATCAAAGCGTGGCTGGCAGCGAACCCGAGGATCCACATCCACTTCACCCCGACGTCCGGATCGTGGCTGAACCTGGTCGAGGTGTGGTTCGGCATCATCGAACGCCAAGCCATACGCCGCGGCACCTTCCCCTCCGTCCGCGACTTGATGATCAAGATCCGCGCCTTCATCACCGGCTGGAACACCCGCTGCCACCCGTTCATCTGGACCAAACCCGCCGACCAGATCCTGGCCAAGATCAAACGTAAA
>CAWJIR010000010.1:0-383341 GCA_963843015.1 uncultured Chloroflexia bacterium
GTCAGCATGGCGTCCCGAGCCCTGGGACACGCCTCGATCGCCACGCCGGCGGACGTCTACGCGCAGCAGGTTGGTACGAGCCCAACGAGAGGCCCCTCCGGCGACGCCGAGAGGGGCCATTTCGTGCTCAGATTGATGGTCGGGGCGACTGGATTCGAACCAGCGACCTCTTGAACCCCATTCAAGTGCGCTACCAGGCTGCGCTACGCCCCGATCGAGTCGGGCCAGTATGCCACGGGTCATCCACGAAGCCACCTACCATGCACGCGTGGTATCCCGCGGATCTCGAGTGGTCCGACTGGCAACCGTCGCGGCTGGGGTCGCGGCCCTCCTCGCGACCACAACCGCACTCATCGCCGTGCTCGAGCGATGGGTTGGCGTGCCTGATGCCTCCGCGACATACCTGCTCGCCGTCCTCGCCAGCGCCGTCTACCTCGGAGTCGGCGCGGCGGTGGCGACCGCCTTCGGCGGGTTTCTTCTCTACAACTTCCTGTTCGTCCATCCGAACTTCACGCTGGAAGTCTCGGACCCGGGAGAGCTGCTCAACCTGATCCTTCTCCTCGTGCTGGGGATCGCCGTCGGCCAGCTGGCTGCGGCCCAGCGCAGCCGCGCCCAGCAGGCGGTCGAGCGTGAGCACGAAGCGCGAGCCCTGTTCCGCATCAGTCGAGCCCTCGCCACTCGGACCGAGACGGCGGCCGTGCTCGATGAACTGGCGACAGCCGTCCGGGCCGAGGCTGGACTGACGAGGGTCTGGATCGGGCTGGCGCGGTCGAGCGGCGGCGAGCGGGTCGTGGCCGACACCGACGGCGAGACGCCGATCGCTGACCTCTCGGTAGATCACGCCGTCCTCCGCCGCATGCCCGGCGACACGCCTGCCCGCTGGATCCTGGTCCACCCGCCAGTCGCCCCCAAGACCGATCGACCCAAGCTACCGCGTCTATCGGGTGGCCATCGAGGCCGCCGATGAGAGCCTGGGCTCCATCTGGGCCACCCGCCCTCGGTCCGACGACGAGCCGGGTCGGAGCGCCACGCGTCTCCTCGCGGCGGCCGCTGACCAGATCGGCCAGGCCATCGAGCAGGATCGCCTGGCCGCCGAGGCACGAAGCGCGGAGGTCGCTCGGCGCAGCGATGCGGTCAAGACCGCCCTCCTCGAATCGGTGTCGCACGACCTGCGGACACCGCTGGCCACCATCCGGGCTGCCGCCGGAACCATCCTCGAAGGCTCCGAGGCCGTGCCGGAGGCGGACCGGCTGGCCAGCGCGGCGGCGATCGACCGCGAGGCAGAGCACCTGAACCGGATGGTGACGAACCTGCTCGATCTCGGCCGCATCGAGGGCGGTGCGCTGCGTGCCGACCGAGAGGCGCTCCCGCTCGAGGAGGCCGTCGTCGGCGACGGTGGACCGATATCGGTCGCGCCTCGCGGACCGGCAGGTGTCCTACGCCTGGCCCGACGACCTGCCTCCGGTCTTCGCCGACCCGGTGTTCCTGGGACAGGTCCTGGCCAACCTGGTCGACAATGCCGCGACCTTTGTGCCGCCGGGCGGCCAGATCCAGATCGGCGCCGCGGTCGTCGACGGGATGGTCCGGATCACGGTCGAGGATGCCGGCCCCGGCGTTCCGACCGACGCGCTGCCCCACCTGTTCGAGAAGTTCTACCGGGCCGGGCCGGCGGAGCCGGGATCGCGCTCCGGCACCGGAACGGGCCTCGCCGTGGTCCGCGGCCTGACCGAAGCCATGGACGGCCATGTCGAGGCACGTGCGAGCGTCCTGGGCGGCCTCGCGGTTGATGTCAGCCTTCCGATCGCCCCGGAACCGCCGGCGTCCCGAGCCGAACCGATGAGCGGCGGAGCCGGGCAGCGGACCAACCATCCTCCTCGTCGAGGATGACGACGGGACCCGGGCCGAGGTCGCACGGAACCTCCGAAGCCACGGCTATGGGATTCTCGAGGCCGGGAGCGTCGCCGCAGCCCTGCGGGCCTGGGAGGCTCGCCGGCCGGATGTTGTCCTCGTGGATCTGGGCCTGCCCGACCGTGACGGCCTGCTCGTGATTCAGCGGGTCCGGCGGGACGGCGCCGTGCCAGTGGTCGTCCTCTCGGCCCGTGGCGAAGAGAAGACGAAGGTTGAAGCGCTCGAAGCGGGGGCCGATGACTACGTGACCAAGCCCTTCAGCATGGCCGAGCTCCAGGCGCGCATTCGCGCGCTCCTCCGGCGGAGCACCGGGCGGGAGGCTGATCCGGGCGGAATCCTGCGCAACGGCTCCCTGGAGATCGATCCGATCGCGCACGAGGTTCGCGTCAGCGGTCGCGTGGTGGCGCTCGTGCCGAGGGAATTCCAGATCCTCGCCGAGCTGGCCGCGCATCCTGGTCGGCTCGTCACCCGCGGGCGCCTCCTGCGTGCCGTCTGGGGCGAGGCCTACAGCGGCGAGGACCACTACATCCACGTCTACGTGAGCCAGATCCGGAAGAAGCTGGCGGCGGCCGATCCGGATGGGGAGCTGAGCGACCTCCTGGTCGCCGAGCCGGGCGTGGGCTACCGGGTGCGGATCTCGCCGACGACTTGAGCGTTCCTTGAGCGACTCAGGCGTCCGGCGGCACGGTTCCCTCTTGGGCGTCTCCCGCATCGTGAAGATATGGCACACGCGATTGCCGCGGTTCCGCCGCACGCCAAAGGAGATCCGGCCGGATGACCAGGACCTGCACCTGGTTCGATCCGCGATCGATCTGATCGCCGCGGGCGATGCACGCCGCGTCACCCTGGTCGGGATTCGCGGAGCCGAGCGCCTCCTGCCGCGAGCGCAGGCGCTCAGCGCAGAGGCCGGCCTCTCGGCCCGCGGGATCTGGCAGCCCGACGGCATCAGCTGCGATATCGCGGTCGAGGACGTCCGATGACCGAATCCGCGGAGGCGGACGCCGCACACGACTCGGCGCAAGAGCTGCGCCAGCTGCGACCGGTCCAGGGGCGGCTTGCGGGCGACCAGTACGTCCGCGTCGTCGAGCCCTTCGCGAATTCGTTCCGCCGCGAGGCGCCGGGCCACCTGATCGCCTCTGAGCGGGTGCTCGAGCCGACCGGTGCCTTTGCCCGGGCCATCGCGTCGCTCCGACAGCGTGGCGATTGGCCGTCGAATTGCCACCGACCGCGAGCTCGACGAGCGGGTGGGCCCGGTCAAGGGTCTGGCCGTGTTCGCCTCGGACAACATCTCGTCCTCGGCATACGCGACCGAGGAGATCATGCGGGTCCTCGTGGTTGCCGGAGCCGGAGCCCTGGCTCTCACGATGCCGCTGACGATCGCCATCGTGATCGTCCTCGTGGTCGTCGTCACCAGCTACCAGCAGACGATCAATGCCTACCCCAACGGCGGCGGGTCGTACATCGTCGCGTCGCGAGAACCTCGGCCGCCGCGCGGGCCTCATCGCCGCCGCGGCGCTGATGACGGACTACGTCCTGACCGTGGCCGTGTCGATCGCCGCCGGGGTCGCCGCGCTGACGTCCATCTTTCCTGCCATGTATCGACGTCCGCGTTCTGTTCGGCATCGGCTTCATCGTCCTCCTGTGGGTCGGCAACCTGCGCGGTATCCGGGAGAGCGCGAACCTCTTCGCCATCCCCACCTTCGCGTACATCGTCGGCATCTACGCCCTGATCGCCTGGGGCCTCTGGCTGTTCCTGGGCGATGCGCTACCGACCTATGTGCCGCCGGCCGATTGGGTCGGGGGCCATGGAGGGTCACAGGCACTGGGCATCCTGCTCATCCTGCGCGCGTTTGCGTCCGGGTCCGTAGCCCTGACCGGTACCGAAGCCGTGTCGAATGGGGTCCCGGCCTTCAAGCCGCCCGAGACGACGCATGCGCGCCGGGTGCTCATCACGATGGGCGCGCTCTTCGCGACCATCTTCCTGGGCATCAGCTTCCTGGCTACCCAGCTGGGGATCGTGCCGGACCCAACCGAGCAGGAGACGGTCGTCAGCCAGATCACCAGCTCGCTGGTCGGCGCCGGCAGCCCGATCCATTACGCCATGCAGCTGGTCACGGCGATGCTCCTCGTTCTCGCCGCAAACACGGCCTACGCCGGCTTCCCACGGCTGGCCAGCATCCTGGGCAAGGACGGGTTCATGCCTCGCCAGTTCCAATTCCGAGGCGACCGACTGTCGTTCAGCGTCGGGATCATGGTGCTTTCGGTGTTGGCCGGCCTCCTCATCGTGGCATTCGAGGGCAGTGTCACGAACCTCATCCCGCTGTACACCGTGGGGGTGTTCGTCGCGTTCACGCTGAGTCAGGCGGGCATGGTCAGGCACTGGTGGAGGCTCCGGGACGAGCAGCGCGGCTGGCGATGGCGGGCGGCGCTGAACGGCGTCGGCGCGGTCGTGACCGGGGCCGTCGCACTCATCGTCGGCGGCGCCAAGTTCGCTCTCGGCGCGTGGATCGTGCTCCTGCTCATCCCACTGTTGATGGGCCTCATGGCGGCCATCTACAGCCACTACCGGAGCGTGGAGCGGAGGCTAGCCGTGGTCGACCCGGTTCCCGCCCTGCCCGAACGGCAGCCGCGCGTGGTCGTGCCGGTAAGCCGTCTCGACCGCGCGGCGATGGCGGCGCTGGCCTACGCGCGGGCCATTTCGACCGATGTCACGGCCGTCCACGTGGCAACCGACGGCAACGCCGTTGACGAGATGCGCCATCGGTGGGAGGCGTGGGGCGGCCCGGTCAAGCTGGTGATCCTCGAGTCGCCGTATCGGGCCCTGCTCGCCCCGCTGATGGCCTACCTGGACGCGACCGAGACCATGGACCCGTCACGGCCGACCACCGTCGTCCTGGCCGAATTCGTTCCGCGCCACCTGTGGGAATACCCGCTCCACAACCAGACGGCGCTCCGCCTCAAGCTGCGCCTGTTCTGGCGACCGAACACGGTCGTCATCGACGTCCCGTATCACCTGGCCGCGACCAAGAAGCCAGCAGCCTAGTCCGACGCGGCGGCTCCGCGGTCGGTCAGCTCGTCCTTCTGTTCCCGAGCCATGAGGTTCGCCAGTGCTTCGAGCGGGGCGCGGCCACGGTGGATGACCGCATCGACCTGCTCGGCGATCGGCATCTCGACCCCATGCCGATGGGCGAGGGCCAACGCGCCGGTGACGGTGGTCTCCCCCTCGGCCACTCCGCCCAACCGAGACGCGACATCGGTCCAGCTCATGTTCGTGGCCAGGAGCTCACCCGCCCGGCGGTTGCGCGACAAGGGGCTCGTGCAGGTGGCGATCAAGTCCCCGACCCCGGCCAGCCCGGCGAAGGTCCGCGCGTCGGCCCCTGCGGCGACGCCGAGGCGGGTCATCTCGGCCAGGCCGCGGGTGATGATCGCCGCCTTGCCACTGTCCCCCACTCGGAGCCCGTCGGCCATGCCTGCGGCGAGGGCGATGACGTTCTTCAGGGCGCCGCCCAGCTCCACGCCGACGACGTCGGGATTGGTGTAGACCCGGAATTGGTCCGAACCGAGCAGCGCGGCAACGTCGGCGGCCAGCGCCCCGTCGGTCGAGGCCACGACCGTGCCGGCGGGACGACCGGACGCGATCTCGCCGGCGAGATTCGGGCCGGACAGGACCGCGACCTCGCGGCTCGGGCGACTCTTCGGCGATGACCTCGCTCATCCGCGCCTGGGTTGACGCCTCGATCCCCTTCACCACCGACAGCACCGGGGTTCCAGCCGGCAGCCGGGGGCGCCACGCGTCGCAGGGTCTCGCGGACGTGGGCCGACGGGACGGCCAGGATGAGCAACCGGCTCGCGTCCGACAGCTCGCCGTCCTCCCCGGTCGACGGTCAGGCCCGGCGGGAACGAGTGACCATCCAGGTAGCGACGGTTCTCGCCATCAGCTGCCATCTCGGCCGCGGCCTCGGGCCGATGGGCCCACAGGGTCACCGGATGCTCGGCGGCGGCCAGCATGCGGGCGAGGGTCGTGCCCCACGCCCCGGCCCCGATGACCGCGATCCGCTCCGTCACGCGGCCGAGGATAGCCCCGCGCTCAGCGGGCCGAAGCCCGCGCGCGGCGCCCGCGCGGCCGCTCCCCGACGGCCCGGGCACGGAGCCGGAGGCGGATGGGGGTCCCCGCGAACCCGAACGCCTCGCGGAGCTGGTTCTCGAGGTAGCGCCGGTACGAGAAGTGGAACAGCTCCGGGTCGTTCACGAAGATGACGAACGTCGGTGGCGCCACCGCGGCCTGGGTCGCGTACAGGACCCGCGCTCGTCGGCCGCGGGCGGTGGGCGGCGGATGGGCGGCCACCGCGTCGCCGACCACCCGGTTGACGTCGGCCGTCGGCACCCGGCGATATCGTTCCTCGGCGACCCGGCGCGCCTCGCGCAGGATCCGCTCCACCCGCTGGCCGGTCATGCCGGACGCGAACACGATGTCGGCCCATTCGAGGTAGGGAGCGTCACGCCGCAGCTTCTTCAGCCAGCCGTCGGCGGTGTGCTCGTCCTTCTCGATCACGTCCCACTTGTTGATGACCAGGACCAGCCCCTTGCCCGCCTCGAGCACGTAGCCGACGACGTGGGCGTCCTGGGCCGTGAAGCCCTCGACCGCATCGGTCAGGACCACCGCGACATCGGCCCGATCGATGGCCTTCAGGCTGCGAAGGACGCTGTATCGCTCGGTGCCGGCCGAGATGCGAACCTCGACGGCGGATGCCGGCGGTGTCGATGAGGATGAGCGGCTCGCCGTCGACCACGACCTCGGCATCCACCGCGTCCCGGGTCGTGCCCGGCACTGCGCTGACGATCATCCGCTCGTGGCCGAGGACGCGGTTGACGAGGGTCGACTTGCCGGTGTTCGGCCGTCCGACGATGGCCACCCGAGGCGGCCCGACATCGGTCTCGGCCAGCTCGGCCAGCTCCTCATCGGTCGGAAGCATCGTCTGGCAGAGACCGATGCCTCCGGCTCCGCGAGCTCCGCCGGAGCGGGCGGGGGCAGCCGCTCGACGATCAGGTCGGCGAGGTCGCCGGTGTTCCGCCCGTGCTGGGCGCTGATCGTGATCGCCGGGTCGAATCCGAGGGCGTAGAACTCGGCGCCCTCGGCCTCGCGGCGCGGGTTGTCGGCCTTGTTGATGACCAGGACCGTGGGCCGATGGGCCCGCCGCAGGCGGTCCGCCACCTCGTGGTCGAGCGGCGCCAGGCCGGCCGCGGCGTCGACCACGAACAGGACGACGTCCGCCTCCTCGATGGCGACCTGGGCCTGGTCCTGGACCCGTTCCTCGATCGTGCTGCCCGGGGCGAGCTCGAGGCCGCCGGTGTCGACCATCATGAAGCGGCGCCCGTTCCAGTCGGACTCGCCGTAGACCCGGTCGCGGGTCGTGCCCGCCGTGTCCTCGACGATCGCCGCGCGCTCGCCGACCATCCGGTTGAAGAGCGTGCTCTTCCCGACGTTCGGGCGACCGACGATGGCGACCACGGGCAGCGAGGGCATGGCCCGGGGAGTGTAGCGACCGATCCGGCGCCCCTCGATGGCCGCTAGGATCGGATCATGCGGATTGGCATCGTCGCGACCCGGCTGGCCGGCGTCGACGGCGTGACCTTCGAGACGGCGAAGTGGGAGGCCGTCCTGCGAGCGGATGGGCCACGAGGTCCGCCTGTGCGCCGGGGAGGTCGACGCCCTCCGCTCGACCGCGCGGCTGGTGCCGGCCATGCATTTCACCCATCCGCCCGCCGCGCGGGTGACGGCCGCCGCCTTCGACCCCGACAGCGATGCCGAGGCGGTGGCCCACGAGATCCAGCGCCTGGCCGACCAGCTCCTGCCCGTGCTCGATGCCTGGGTCGAAACCGAGCGACTCCAGCTGCTGATCGTCGAGAACGCGTGGGCCATACCGATGCAGCTGCCCCTGGGCGTGGCGCTCCGGGCGCCTGGTCGAGAAGACCGGCCTGCCCGCCATCAGCCACAACCACGACTACTGGTGGGAGCGCGAGCGCTTCGCCCATTGCGTCGTTCCCGACGTCCTGAAGGCGGCCTTCCCCCCGATCCTCCCGCTCGTCCGTCACGTCAGCATCAGCTCGCTTGCCGCGGCAAGCCTCCAGGAGCGGACCGGCGCCGGGTCGACCGTGATTCCCAACGTCTTCGATTTCGATCACCCACGCCCCGCGCCGCGCCCGGACGTGCGGCGTGACATGCGGGCGGAGCTCGGCATGGGGGAGGCGGGGTCCCTCATCGTGCAGCCCACGCGGGTCGTGCCGCGCAAGGGCATCGAGCTGACGATCGACCTGGTCGGCCGGCCTCGGCGACCCGGACGCGGTGGTGCTCATCACCAGCCCGGCCGGCGACGAGGGGCTCGACTACCTCATCTCGCTGGAGCGCCGCGCCGAGCGGGCGGCGTCAACCTGCGCTACGCCGCGGACCGATTCGCGCCCGACCACGAGGGGCGGCCGATCGGTCCCGCCCACTCGCTGACCGAGGCGTACCTCGCGGCCGACCTCATCGCCTACCCGAGCCTGTACGAGGGGTTCGGCAACGCCCTGCTGGAGGCGGTGTTCTTCGGCAAGCCGGTGTTCGTGAACCGCTACCCGGTCTACGAGGCCGATATCCGGCCGCTCGGCTTCCGCTTCGTCGAGATCGACGGCGTGGTCACCGACGAGGCTGTGGAGGCGGTGCGCACCATCCTGGCCGATCCCGAGCGCCAGGCCGCCGATGCGCGAGCACAACTTCGACATTGGCAAGGCCCACCTCGGCTACGACCGCCTCGAAGGGGCGTTGGCGGAACTGCTCGCGCGTCGCTCGCCTGCTCGCCATGGCGGCTCAGGCGGCGTCGGCCAGGGCGTAGATCCGGTCGCGGACCTCCTCGAGGTCCGCCTCGGGGGTCGAGGTTCCGCCGGTGACCCCGATCCGGGCCTTGCCGGTCAGCCAGCCGGCGAACTCGGTCTCGAGCTCATCGGCATCGGCAACGTGGATCGTGTCGGGCAGGACCTCGGCGCACTTTCACCGCCAGCTCGCGGGTGTTGCTGCTGTTCTTGCCGCCGACCACCACCATCGCATCCACCTCGGCCGCCAGCTTCACCGAGTCGTCCTGGCGGGTCAGGGTCACCGGGCAGACGGTGTTCACCACCCGCAGGTCGTGGCAGCGGCGCAGGCAGAACGCGGCGAACTCCTCGAGCTTGGAGGGCAGGATGGTGGACTGGCTCAGGACGCCGAGCTTCTTGGTCCGCGGCACGCGCTCCCAGGTGGATCGGTCCATGTCGTCCACGACCACGTGCTTGTCGCCGGCGTAGGAGCGGACGCCGCGCACCTCGGGATGGTTCTCGTGGCCGATGATGCAGACGGTGTAGCCGGCCTCGTTCAGCTCGCGGGCGGCCTTCTGGCTCTGGAGGACCCAGGTGCAGGTGGCGTCGATGAGCTGGAGGTCGCCCTTGGCGCGGAGCGTCTCCAGCTCCTCGCGCGGGACGCCGTGGGCGCGGACGACGAGGGTGCCGCCCTCCACCTGGTCGGCCAGCTCGGCGGTCTGGATGCCGCGGGCCTCGAGGTCGGCCTTGATGCCCGGGTTGTGGACCAGCTGGCCGAGGGTGGTGACCTCCTCGCCGGCCTCGGACGCCTGGCGGGCCTTGTCGATGGCCAGCCGCACGCCGTAGCAGAAGCCGGCCCGCTCGGCGATGCGGACCTCGGGACGGCAGAAGGGCTGCGGGCTGGACGCGGTCATCTCGGCCCCATTCTAGGAGCCGATCGCGAGATCAGCCGTAGACGCCCCTCCGGATCGGCGGCAGGAGCGCGGCGACCTCGCGCATGATCCGGGTGGTGGCCTCGGTCAGCTCGCGCCCGGTCGATGGGGCCATCCGGGCGGTGTGCCGAGGGTGAATGGCTGACCGATGCGGACCGTCGCCCGCGGGCGCGGTCCGAAGATCGCCCGCCAGCTGAACATCCCCTCGGTGCCGGTGATCCCGATCGGGACGATCGGGTGCGCCGCTGCGCAGGGCGAGCAGCGCGGCGCCGTTGCGGGCGGGGATCAGCGCCCCGGTCGGGCTTCGCGTGCCCTCGGGGAAGATGATCATCGGCCGGCCGGCGGCGAGCACCGCGTGGAGGGCCCGCTGGGCATCGAGGTCGCTCGTCCCGCGCCGGACGTAGATGACGCCGCACTGGCTGCCCAGCCAGCCGAGGACCGGCCAGCCCTTGATCTGGATCTTGGCGATCATGTGGACGACGCGGCCGATCTGCCAGCAGGTCCCCCAGCCGGCGACCAGCGGGTCGGCGAGGGTGTAGTGGTTGGCCACGATGATGGCCGGACCGGTTCGCGGCAGGTTCTCGAGGCCCTCGGTCCGAGTGCCGCCCAGCAGGCGGAGCAGCAGACCGACGAAGAAGCCGGCCGGCCGATACGCCCAGGTCTGCGGCAGGTATCGGGTAGTGTCCCGGGTCACGGTCGGCGCGCCGGCTGGCAGCGCGGCGACGATGGCGGCCACGCAATCGTCGACGTCGAGCTCACCGGTGTCCAGGACGAGCGCGCCGGGCGCCCGTCGGAGCGGCGCCACCGCCCGGCTGGAGTCGGTCCGGTCGCGCTCGGTGATCTCCCGCTGGTAGGGCGCCAGCCGATCGGGCCGGCCCATCTGCTGCGGCGCGACGACGTGCTCGGGTCTCGACCGAAGCGGTCAGGAAGACCTTGAGGTCGGCGTCCGGCAGGACGACGGTGCCGATGTCGCGCCCGACCATGACCGTGTCCTGGCCCTGCGCCGCCTGGCGCTGCACGGTGAGCATGGCCGCGCGGACCTCCGCGTGCTGGCTCACGATCGGGACGGCCCGCTCGATCCGCGGCTCGCGCAGGAGCTCGGTGACGTCGCGGCGTCCAATGGACACCCGCTCGCCGGTCGCGTCCGAGCCAGGATCGGCGGCGCGCACGTGGATGCGGGTCTTCCGGGCGAGGCGGGCGACCGCGGCCTCGTCGGCCGGGTCGAACGCCCGCCTCCAGGGTGGCCAGCGTCACCGCCCGGTAGAGGAGCCCGGTGTCGATGAAGCGGGCGCCGATCCGCTGGGCCAGGGCGCGGCCGACGGTGCTCTTTCCCGAGCCCGACGTTCCATCGACCGCAATCCTGAGCCAGGCGTCCCGTTTCCGACCGCGACCGACCGATGGACGTCGGCGCCGGCAGTGCCGCCGAGGTCCGCGACCTCGGCTGGCGTCAGTGGTCGCCAGGCCGCGGGCTCCAGGCCGGCGAGGGTGACGGGCCCGTAACCGGGTGCGGACGAGCCGGAGGACGCGATAGCCCGAGCGTCGCGAACAGGCGGCGAACCTCGCGATTGCGCCCCTCGCCCAGCCGCACGGTGAGCCACGGCCCCGGCTCGGCGGCGTCAGCGTCGACCTGCGGCGGCCGTCGGCCGCGCTTCGCGGACAGGAGCCGCGCCGGCACGCCGTCGATCTCGATCCCCGCCAGGAGACGGGCCAGGTCATCCGGGTGCGGCAGACGGTCCAGCTGCACCGCGTACTGGCGCTCGAGGCCGTACCGGGGGTGGAGGACGCGCTGGGCCCAGCCGCCGTCATTGGTCAGGATCATCAGCCCCTCCGAGTCCGTATCGAGGCGTCCGGCGGGCCACAGCGCGGCCGGGCGGTCGCGGGTCGACGAGGTCGACGACCGCCCGCCGGCCCTGCTCCGGACGCGACGACGACAGGACGCCGCGCGGCTTATGGACCGCGAGGTGGACGCGTGCCGGCGCTCCAAGGTCGACCGGCTGCCCGTCGAGGGTCACCTGGTCGTGCCCGGGGTCGATGCGGGTGCCCGGGACGGCGCGGACGCTCGTTGACGCTGACCCGCCCATCGGCGATCCATTGGTCCGCCGTCCGTCTCGAGGCCAGGCCGGCTCGGGCGAGCACGGTCTGCAGCCGCTCACCCGACATGCTGGTCAGCGGCGACCGCGGGCTCCTCGACGATCTCGGCTGATTCGGCGGCGCCGTCCTCGAGGACCAGAGGCGGGAGCTCGTCGAGGCTCTCGAGGCCGAACCGCTCGAGGAAGGTGAACGTGGTCCGGAACAGGATCGGGCGCCCGGGGCTGTCCCGTCGACCCGCCTCGGTGATGAGCCGCCGATGGAGGAGCGATCGCATGACCGAGTCCGAGTCCACGCCCCGAGCCCGCTCGACATCGCCCCGCGTCACCGGCTGCTGGTACGCGACCACCGCGAGCGCCTCGACCGCGGCCGGGCTGAGGCGTCCCTCGGCCACCTCGGCGTAGCGCCGCACTCGGTCGGCGACAGCTGGGCGACGTCGTCAGCTGCCACGATCCCTCGAGCTGCTGCAGGCGGAGGCCGCGGCCCTCGAGCGCCTCCGAGAGGGCCGCGAGCCCCTCGACCGTCGACGCGGGCGACGACCTCCGCCAGCTCGGCCAGCTCCGCGGTCGTCAACGCCCGGTCGGCGACGAACAGGATCGCCTCCAGGGCGGCGGCGAGGTCGCCGTCGGGGCGGTCACGCAGTTCGGCCGCGACGGTCCGGTCATGCGCCCCCCTTTCGCGTGGCCTCGAGGACGATCGGTCCGAACAGCGTCGCCTGCCGAGCGCGCAGCTCCCGCCGGCGGACGAGCTCGAGCGTCGCCATCAGGGTCACGACCCGCTCGGTCCGCGTCGCCCCGGCGGCGAGGATCGCCTGCAGCACGACCTTGCCCTCGCGGCCGAGGGCCGCCCGCAGGACGCCGATCTGCTGTGCGACGGTCACCACCCGGGGCACGATCTCCGGCGGCTCCGGCTCCGGCTCGGCGACCGCGGCCAGCCGGCCCAGCGCCTCGACCAGGAGCGCGGGAGCGAGCGGCGCGAGGGGGGCCTCGGGGAGATCGGCGTCACGCGGCTCGCGACGCCACATCGGCGCCACGAAATCGCGCGCGGCCAGGTCCCGCGCCGCATCCCGAATGGCCCGGTACGCGAGGAGGCGGCGGCGGAGCTCCTCCTCGTCGACGTCTTCCGTCGTGTCCGGCAGCGCGTCCGAGGGCTCGGGCGCGAGCAGGCTTCGCGACTTGATGAGGATGAGCTGCGCCGCGGTGGCCACGAACTGGGCGAGGTTGGCGGCGTCCACCGCATGCGTCGCCAGGTACGCCACGTAGGCGTCCGCCACGGTGGCCATGGGGCACGGTCAGGATGTCGAGCTCGGCCGCCTCGATCAGGTGCAGCAGCAGGGGCAACGGCCCCTCGAACACGGCCAGCTCGACCTGGAACTCCGGTGGCGGGCCGACGGGGAGGGCGACCCGCGCATCGACCTCGATGGGGATGGGCTGGGTCATCGGTCTGCCGTCATGCGCTCAGGATGCCGCGTCCGCGGCCCGCAATGCAGCCGCCAATCGCGCGTCCGCTCCTTCCGGCGCCCCAACGATGAAGGCGGCCACCCGTGGTCCGCAGCCGGCGTCGAGCGCGGCGCGCGCCGACAGCGCCTCGTGGTGGCGGTGCAGGTAGAACGGATGCCGCCACGACGACGGGCTCGCTCGACCCGATGGTCTCCATCGCGGAGTCCGAGACGGCCTCGACCAGGACGGCCACGACCCGGTGCCAGAGCCGGACCCGCGGGCCCTTGCCGGCGTCATGCAGCAGGGCGGCGGCCAGCAGGTCGGGATCGGTCAGACCAGCCGCGCGGAGCCGGGCGACGACGTCGAGCGCGTGGCGCTGGTCGGCGACCGGCATCGCGTCGAATACGGGTGCGGCTCGAGGCGGCAGCAGGGCGTGCGCCGCCGAACGCTCGTCCGCCGACACCCGGGCCCACAGGTGGGAGCGGAACTGACGGACGCGGTGGCCGGGCGCGCACCGGTTCGGCGCTCAGATCCCGCACAGCGCGGCGGCCCATGGACGGGCGAGGCCCAGCACCGCGCTCAACGGGCTGTTGGGCAGGATCAGGAGGATCAGGAGCAGGACGACCCCGTAGCTCTGGTAGCGGCGAATCGTGTACTCCCAGCGGGGAGGCACGACGGCGATCAGGACCGCAAACCCGTCCAGCGGCGGAATCGGAATGAGGTTGAGCAGGGCCAGGAGCAGGTTGACCTGGACCGCGGCCAGGAGGAACTCGTGCGCCGCGGGCAGGTCGAGCCCCGCCAGGTCGAGACCCCGGAAGACGGTGGCCAGGAGGAGCGCAACGACCACGTTGGCAATCGGTCCGGCGCCGGCAACGTACGCCATCCCGATCCGGCCGGGCCGCAGCGCCTCGACCGCGACGGGAACCGGCTTCCCCCAGCCGATCCCGATCAGCAGGAGCAGCGCGGTGCCGAGCGGATCGAGGTGGCGCAGCGGATTGAGGGTGACGCGGCCAAGGGCCCGCGGGCGGTGGTCGCCCAGCTGATCGGCGACGAATGCGTGGCTGAACTCGTGGGCCGCAATCCCGGCCAGCAGGCCGAGCAGCAGGCCCGCGACGGTCGGCGGATCCAGCTGGGTGAAGAGGAAGAGCACGCCTCAGGCGATCTCCGGCAGGAGCGCCCCGAGCAGGCGGGTCAGGTGCCCCGCCCCGATCCGGCCCATCTCGATGACCTCCTCGTGGTTCGCGCCCACCTGCGACGTCCGGCGTGGCCTTGTTCGTGATGAGGGAGATGGCCAGGACCCGGACGCCCGCATGGCGGGCGGCGATGACCTCGAGCACGGTCGACATCCCGACCGCGTCCGCGCCGAGACCCTGCAGCATGCGCAGCTCGGCGCGGGTCTCGTAGGTCGGCCCCGCGAGCATGACGTAGACCCCCTCGTGGAGGCGGACGCCGGTCCGTTCGGCGGCGGCGCGGGCCCGAGCCGCCAGCTCGGGGTCGTACGCGTCGGTCAGGGCCGGGAACCGCGGGCCGAGGATGTCGACGTTGGGACCGAACAGCGGGTTGTCGCCCGACAGGTTGAGGTGGTCGGTGACGAGCATCAGCTCGCCGGGCTCGAAAGCCGGGATTCAGCCCGCCGGCCGCGTTCGTGAGCACCACGGTCTTGATCCCCGCGAGGAAGGTGGCGCGCAGCAGGATCGTGACCTCACGCTGCGCATAGCCCTCGTACGCGTGCACGCGGCCCGCGAGGACGAGCACCGGTGCGCCGCCGACAAGGCCGGCGACCAGCTCCCCGGCATGTCCCGGCACGCTCGACACCGGCACCTCGGGGATCTCGCTGTACGGGATGTGGATCCGCGGCTCGGGATCCAGGAGGTCGACCACGGCCCCGAGCCCCGATCCAAGGACGAGGCCAAGGCGCGGGGAGGCGAGCGCCGGCTCGACCGCCAGCCGGTCGCGAATGGCGGCAGCCGCCGACTCGATCCGCGAGGCCGAGGTTGGGCGCGGCCGCGTCCCCCGGCCACGCTAGATCCGCTCCAGGAGCTCGCGCTTCTTCGCGTCGTATTCCTCGGGCGTGATCAGGCCGCGATCGCGGAGGGAAGCGAGGCGCTCGAGGGTGGCCGTCGCGTCGTCGGCAGGGGAGGCCGGTGGGCTCGTGGCGGGTGCGACGGGCGCAGGCTCGGCGGGGACTGCCGCCGCGGCCGCCGGCGCTCCGCCGGACTCATCGATCACGGTCACCCGATCGCTGCCGGCGCGCGGGGCCATCGGCTCAGCGGGCACGAGCTCCGGGGCGGGCTGCCGTTGATAGGCCTGCGGCGCGAGGTCCGGCCGCTCGACAGCTTCCTTCTGGTTGAGCATGGCGACCTTGAAGTCGACCGGATCGGCGACCATCGGGAAGTCCTCGATGCCGCCCATCTCGTCGGCCGCGGTCAGGATGTCCAGGTCGCCGAAGCCGAACAGCCGGCCGAACATGCTCTGGGTCAGGATCGCGTCGTTCACCTTCTCCAGGCTGGTCTCGACCATGCGCTTGTTCAGGATGCCCTCGGCGCGAACGATGCGACGGGTGGTGACCAGGAACTCGGTGTTGCGCCAGTCCCAGATGACCCAGCCCGATGCGCGCGAACGCGATCAGGAGGACCCCGAAGGCCACGATCTCGGCGGCCCCATCGGTGCTCTCGTCGGGCGGGCTGGCCACGAAGATGAGCACGGCCAGCGCCAGGATGGCGAGCCCGATGGCCCACCACGAGCGACCGATCACCACGAACCAGTGCTGGCGGCTCTCGAGGACGACCTCCTCGCCGCGGGCCAGCAGCTTGCGGGCGTAACTCATCGGTCTCCTCAGGCTCGCGGGTGCGCCCGGGCGTACACCTCCCGCACGCGCTCGCCGGTCAGGTGGGTATAGAGCTGGGTGGTGCTGATGCTAGCATGGCCCAACAGCGACTGGACCACCCGCAGATCGGCGCCGCCTTCCAGCAGATGGGTCGCGAAACTGTGCCGGAAGGTGTGCGGGCGTGACGTCCGCCCCGATCCCCGCCGCTTGGCTCCAGCGCCGCACCAGGCGCCACACCGATTCCCGGCGCAGCCGGCTCCCGCGCTGGGACACGAACACCGCGGGAGTCGGATGGCCCGCGGTCCACGACTGGCGCGGACCCGAGACGTACCGATGGAGTCGCTCCCGGGCCGGCTCGCCCATCGGTACCCGGCGCTCGCGGTTCCCTTGCCGATGACCCGCACCTCGAGACCGGCCAGGTTGAGCCGATCGAGGTCGAGGCCGGTCAGCTCCGAGACCCGGAGGCCGCACGCGTAGAGCAGCTCGAGGATGGCCGCGTCGCGGAGCCCGGACGGGTCGTCCGGGGGCGCGGCCAGGATCCGCTCCACCTCGTCGGGGGCCAGGACCTCGGGCAGGTAGCGGCCGGGCCGTGGCGGATCGATGAGGTCGGCGAGGTCCCGCTCGATCACGCCCTCGCGCCGCGCGAAGCCGTAGAAGCTGCGGATGGCGGCCACCTTGCGGGCCTGCGTCGATGCCCGCCGACCCTGCCGTCCGAGACGGGCGACGAACTCGCCCACCGCGGCCGGATCGTCCCGCCACCGACGCCCGGCGCCCTCGGCGAACTGGTGGAGGTCGCGCCGATAGGCGGCGATGGTCAGCGGGGACAGGCCCCGCTCGACGCGCAGCTCGAGCAGGAACTCGTCGATGGCCGCCAGCAGGCGCGGGTCCGGGGTCGGATGCGGTCACGATCAATCGGGGAGGAGCGAGGCCTTGGTCCGCAGCAGGTCGTAGAACGGCGTGCTGCCCTCCGGCTCGACGAGCCGCAGCGGCACGGGCAGGGCGCGGACCTCCACCCACTCCCCGACGTCGATCGGCACGTCCCGCTGGCCGTCGAACGAGACGACGGCGCCGCCGAACGCCTCGCGCAGGTGGAGGCGGATGAGGTGGTCCTCGCCGGCGACCACGCTGTGGAGGGCCGAGAGGTAGGCGGCGACCGGGGTGATGACGAGGTTCCGCAGCCGCGGGTCGAGGACCGCGCCGCCGGCCGAGTAGGAGTAGGCCGTGGAGCCGGTCGGGGTCGCCACCACCACGCCGTCGGCGAGGTAGGTGGCGAGGTGGCTGCCGCTCACCTCGACCTCGACCTGGATGAGGCGCACCTGCGCGGCGCGGGCGATGACCACCTCGTTCAGGCAGGCCGCGGCCGTCGTCTCTCCATCCTCGGCGATGGATGGTGGCCCCCAGCCGCATGCGCTCGGCCACGCCATGCCGGCCGGCCGCAATGCCGTCCAGCGCGGCTTCGAGCTCATCGGGCTCGACCTTGGCCAGGAATCCGACCCGGCCGAGGTTGACGCCGAGGGCGGGCACCTCGGTGTCGCCGATGGCACGCGCCACCCGGAGGAAGGTGCCATCGCCGCCGAGCACGACGACCAGGTCGCTGCCCGGCAGCTCGACGGCCAGGCGGCTCTCGTCGTCGGCGACGGCTTCCCAGGCTGGCGACCCCGTGCGTCTCGCACCAGGCGCGGCCACGGGCCAGCGCGGCGCCGGCTTCGGGGTTGTAGCGGCTGACCGCGAAGCCGATGCGCTCCAGGCGAGAGCTCACGAGGGGCGGTCGGCGGCCAGGCTGGTGGCGATGTCCTCGATCCGCTGCCGGAGCGCCGCCAGCTCGGCGGCGAGGTCAGACGCGGCTTCCGACTCGGTCAGCGCGGCATACGAACGGTCGAGTCCAGCCGCGATGAGCGCCCGCATGAGGGACGAGGGCGAGACGCCCCGGGACCGGGCGACGGTCTCGACCCGTTCGATCAGCGCGTCCGGCATTCGGATGGACACGATCTGGCGCATCGTGTCCGACGGCGGCTCCTGGCCGAGGGGAATGGGGTCGATGTCGAAGCCGACGCTCAGCTGTTCGACCCGGGGCGCGCGTGCCGCGGTCCTCGCCACGGCCAGATCGTAATACGCGATCGCCGTCTGTGGCGAGGATCCCCGCCTCAGGCGAGCGCCTGGTCGACCATCTCGTCCCACGCCCGATCCCCCGCCGGGCGACTGTCGCCGGGCGCCGGCACCGGTCGGAGGAGGGCCAGGAACTCGCGGTTTCCGTCCGCCCCGTACGCGGCGACGCGATCAGCGCGATCGGGACGAGGCCGGCCGCCGCGGCGTCGTCGGCGAAACGGAGCAGGACACGGCGGTGCACCTCCGGGTCGCGGACGACCCCGCCGCGCGGGACGTCCGATCGCCCCGCCTCGAACTGCGGCTTGACGAGGGCGATGACCTGCCCGCCGGCCGCCAGCAGGCCGCGCACCGCGCCGAGCACCAGCCGGAGCGAGATGAACGACAGGTCGAGCGTCGCGAGGTCGATCGGCTCCGGCAGGGATGACAGGGTTCGCAGGTTGGTGCGGTCCATGACGACCACGCGCTCGTCGTCGGCGAGCCGGGGCAGGAGCTGGCCGTGTCCCACGTCAACCGCGTACAGCCGCCGCGCTCCGCGGCGGAGCAGGACATCGCTGAAGCCGCCGGTCGATGCCCCGGCGTCGAGACACGTCATGCCCGCCACCTCCACGCCGAAGGCATCGAGGGCAGCCACCAGCTTGTCCGCGCCGCGCGACGCCCACGCCGGCCCGGGATCGCGCACGAGGCGAGCGGACGCGTCCACCCGCTGGCCGGCGGTCAGGCGACGCCCGGTGGCGTCGTCCAGGTGGATCGCGCCCGCCAGGATGAGCGCCTGGGCCTCGGCCCGGGAACGGGCGAGACCGAGATCGACGGCGAGCTGGTCGGCGCGGACCCGCGCCCCCGGCCGCGAGCCGGGCATCGGTCAGGCGGCGGTCGAGGTCGGGGCCCGGCGGGTGTCGGCGGGGACGTCGATCCCGAGCGCCTCGCCGATGCGGCTCACGATGCCGGGCACGTCGATCCGTTGCTGCCGGCGCAGGTCGTCGACCGAGCCATGGTCGACGAACCCCTCGGCCAGCGCGATCTTCAGGAGCGGAGCCCGGACGCCGGCCTGGTTGAGGGCGTCGAGCACGCCGTCCCCGAACCCGCCCATGGCCGCGCTCTCCTCGGCCGTGACCACCAGCCGCTTGCCGGCCGCATGGCTGGCCAGCAGCGCGGCATCGAGGGGTTTCGCCCAGCGAGCGTTGATCACGGTCGCCGTCAGACCGGCCGCGCCCAGCTCGCGAGCGGCGAGCCGCAGTCGCTGGACGATCGGCCCGAATCCGACCAGCAGCAGGTCCGAGCCCTTCCTCGAGCACCTCGGCCACGCCGATCTCGAGCGCCTGGCCCTGCCGGTCCGGCAGGTCCTCGCCGGGATCGCGCGGGTAGTGCAGGGAGATCGGCCCGTCATGGGCCAGCGCGGTGACGACCAGGTCGCGCAGCTCCTGCTCGTCCTTGGGCGAGCCGATGACCAGGTTCGGCAGCGACCGCTGGGCCGGCAGGGTGAACATCCCCTGGTGGCTCGTGCCGTCCTCGCCGACGAGCCCCGCGCGATCGATGGCCAGCACGACCGACGCATCGTTCTGGCAGACGTCGTGCACGAGCTGGTCGAAGGCCCGCTGGCTGAAGGTCGAGTAGATCGCGACCACCGGTCGCATCCCGGCCAGCGCGAGACCGGTGGCCATCGTCACGGCGTGCTGCTCGGCGATGCCGACGTCGAAGAATCGCGTCGGGAAGCGGTCCTGGAACGCGGACAGGCCGGTTCCGGTCGGCATCCCGGCGGTGATGGCGCAGATCCGCGTCATCGGCTTCCGCCAGGCGGATCAGCTCCTCGGAGAAGACGTGGGTGTAGGTCTTCGGCTTCCGCCGCGGGGCGCCGGGCGCCGGCAGCGGCTCCTCGGTCGGATCGATCAGTCCCAGGTCGATCGGCGGCAGGCTCGCGCCGTGGAACGCCTGGCTGTCCTGCTCGGCCGGCGCGTAGCCACGGCCCTTGACGGTCTTGACGTGGATGAGGACCGGGCGGTCGATCTGGAACGCCGCCTCGAAGGCCTGCTCGAGGTCGGATCGGTCATGGCCGTCGAGGACGCCGATGTAGGTGATGCCCATGTCCTCGAAGAACGACACCCGGGCCCACGACCGCTTGAAGCCTTCCTTGGCCCAGGCCAGCGCGTCATACGCGGGCTGGCCGACGAGCGGGATGCGGGGCAGCACCCGAGCGGTGAACGACTTCGTCCCCTGGTAGGCCCGGGACAGGCGGAGCCGGTTCAGTCGCGTCGACAGGCCGCCGACCGAAGGGCTGATGCTCATCTCGTTGTCGTTGAGGACGATCAGGAGCCGGCTGTGGGTCTGGCCGAGGTGGTTCAGCGCCTCGAGCGTGAGGCCGCTCGCGAGCGCGGCGTCACCGACGCAGACCGCGATCCGCTGCTTCCGGCGCGGGTCGCCGGGCGGCAGGAGGTCGCGAGCCGCCGCCAGGCCGGCGGCGATGCTGACCCCGGTCCCGGCGTGGCCGCCGTCGAACACGTCGTGATCGCTCTCGGTGCGGCGCGGGAAGCCGCCGATGCCGTCCACCTGCCGCAGGCTGCCGAAGGCGTCCACCCGGCCGGTCAGCAGCTTGTGGGCGTAGGCCTGGTGGCCGGTGTCCCACACGATCCGATCACGCGGCGAGTCCATGACCCGGTGGAGCGCGATGGCGATCTCCACCGCGCCGAGCGACGACGCGAGATGGCCGCCCGTCTGCTGGACGGTGCGGATCATCTTCTCGCGGAGCTCACCGGCCAGCTGGTCGAGCTCGGCATCGGTCAGGGACCGAAGCTGGGCGGGCTCGGTGACGCGATCGAGGACGGATGGCGTCAGGGTCAAAACGGTGCCGAGTATAGACCGATGCCCCGCCGATCCCGGAATGTCGATCCGGTCAGCCGGCCGGATCGAGCGGTTTCACGAAGATGTGCGATGTCTTGTCGAGGTCGTAGCCCTCGCGGCGATAGAACCGGTGCGCGTCGGTTGCGGGTGACCCGGGTGGCGACCAGCAGCGAGAGGCAGCCATGGTCCGCGGCCCAGGTCTCGGCCGCACGGAGGAGATCTCGACCGACCCCGCGCCCGCGGGCGCCGTCGGCCACGACCAGGGCCATGAGTTGGGCAGCGGCCGGCGCGACGAGCGTGTCGCGCAGCTCGACGTGCGCCCACCCGAGCACCCCCGGATCGGCGACCGGATCCGTGTCCTCGGCCACCAGGACCAGGCCCCGGTCGGGACCCGCCGCGATGGCGCGCATGGCGCGACGAGATCTCGGCGGGGCTGGTTGGGTACCCGAGCTGACCGGCAAGGATGGCGACGGTCTCGGCATCATCGGGCCGCATGGGTCGAATCCGCGAGCGGCTCACTCGGGAGGCGACGGCTCGTTCTCGTTCGGGACGGTATGCGATTCGGGCTCATCGACGCTTGCTGCCGGCTCGGCTCCCGCGAGACCACGGCGGCCCAGCTCGGTGATGGTGAGCTCGGCAGCCTTCAGCCGCTCCTCGCAGGCCGCGTGGAGCCGAAGGCCCTCCCGGTAGAGGGTGATGCTCTCCTCGAGCCCGACGCGGCCGGCCTCGAGCGTCTGGACGATGCGCTGGAGCTCGGCCACGAGCTCGTCGAACGGCCGTCCCGCAAGGTCATCCGTTGGGCGGTCGGTCATGACAGCAGCTCCTCCACGGCCCCGGGCCGAACGGTGGTGACACGCGTGTCCACGGCGCCGCGGGCCACGACCACCTCGAGAGCGTCGCCGGCAGCGACGTCGGACGGGTCGCGGATGATGATGCCATCCGCGCGGCGCGCCACGGCGTAGCCGCGGTCGAGCGTGGCCAGCGGACCGAGGGCGCGCAAGCGAGTCCCGCAGGCCGGCGGCTGCCAGGTGCCGGCGCTCGAGATCGGCCGTGATGGCGCGAAACGATCGGTCGAGCAGCTCGGCGGCCCGCTGGCGCGCGCCAGCGAGGTCCGGTTTGAGGCCGACCAGGGCCCGTCCCTCGCCGCGGGTCGCCCGCCGGCCGACCTCGATCCGCGCCGTCATCGCGGCCGCGGAGCGCTCCGCGAGTCGGTTCAGGATGGCCGGCAGCTGCGTGCCGTCCGGGACGGCGATCTCGGCAGCGGCCGACGGTGTCGGGGCCCGGCGATCGGCCGCGAAGTCGGCCAGGGTCACGTCACTCTCGTGGCCGACGCCGACCACGACCGGGAACGGCGACGCCACCACCGTCCGCACGACCTGCTCGTCGTTGAAGCCCCAGAGGTCCTCGATCGATCCCCCGCCGCGAGCCAGGATGACGAGGTCGAGGTCGCCCACGGCGTAGAGGCGCTTCAGGGCGCGGATGATGGCCGGGCCGGCGATGCCGCCCTGCACGGCCGTGGGCGAGAGGACGACCTCGACCATCGGGTAGCGCCGACGAAGCACGGTGCAGATGTCGTCCCACACGGCGCCGACCGGCGAGGTCACCACCCCGATGCGCCGCGGCCAGCGCGGGAGTGGACGCTTGCGCGACTCCTCGAACAGCCCCTCGGCCGCCAGCTTCGCGCGCAGCGCCTCGTACTGGGCGTGGAGGTCGCCGGCACCGACCGGGGTGACCGACTCGACGTAGAGCTGGTAGATCCCCTGCGGCTCGTAGGCCCGGACCCGGCCGTGGCAGACGAGCTGGGCGCCGTGCTCGGGACGCACCGTCGCCCGCGCCAGCTCCTCGCGGAAGAGGACCGCTCGGATCTGGCTGTGGGCGTCCTTCAGGGTGAAGAAGCAGTGTCCGGACGGCGGGTAGCTCGGACCGCTGACCTCGCCCTCGACCCAGACATCGGCCAGGGCCCGATCGGCGTCGAGCAGTCCGCGGACCCGCCGGTTGAGGTCCGAAACCCGCCAGACACGGGGACCGGTCGCCGGGGCGGGCTCGGTGCTCATCGGTCGACCGTCATCGGTCCAGCGCTACTGGATCCGGGTCTGGTACTCGCCGGTCCGGGTGTCGATCCGGAGCAGATCGCCCTCGGTCACGAACAGCGGGACCTGGACCACGAGACCAGTCTCGAGGGTGGCCGCCTTGCGGGCGCCGGTCGCGGTGTCGCCCGCGAACCCCGGCTCGGTGCTCGCGACCCGCAGGTCGACGGTCACCGGCAGGTCGACGCCCAGGAACTCGCCCTCGTAGGAGGAGACGAAGACGTCGGTGTTCTCCTTGAGGTAGCGCGCATCGTCCCCCAGCTGCGCGCCGCTGATCGCGAACTGGTCGTACGTCTCCGCGTCCATGAAGTGGTACGCGTCGCCGTCGGCGTACAGGTACTGGACCTTCCGCTGCTCCACCCGCGCCCGCGGCCAGCGGGTCCCGGCCTGGAAGGTCCGCTCGGTGATCGCGCCCGATCGGACGTTCTGGATCTTCAGGCGGACCTGGGCCGAGCCGCGGGCCATCTTGATGTGTGACCAATCGAGGACACGAACCGGCTGCCCGTCGAGCTCGAACACGATCCCCTTGCGGATCTCGCCGGTGCTGATCATGCCGCCTGACGCTCACCGATGATCACGGCCTCGCGCGGCGCCTGGGTGAGGAAGCGGGGTCCGGCCTCCTCGAGGACCACGATGTCCTCGACCCGGATCCCGATCTCGCCGGGGAGGTACAGGCCGGGCTCGACGCTGAACACCATCCCGGCCTGCAGCGGCGCCGTGGACGTCTTCAGCGCCGGCGGCTCGTGGACGTCGAGGCCGATGCCGTGGCCGACCCCGTGGCTGAACGCCTCGGGATACCCGGCGTCGGCCAGCGAGGCCCGTGCCGCGTCGTGCGGCACGGACGCGGGGACGCCGACCGCGATCGCGGCGAGCGCCGCCGCCTGGGCCTGGACCACCAGCTCGTGCCGATGGCGCGCCTCCGCGGAGGGCTCCCCGACGAACACGGTGCGGGTCATGTCGGATCGGTAGCCGTCGACCTGGCACCCAAAGTCGAGCAGCAGCGCCTGGCCCTCGACAACGACAGCCTGACCGGGCGTGCCGTGCGGCATCGACGCCCGTGGTCCGACGAGCACGATGCTGTCGAAGGCGAGGTCCTCGGCACCGTGGTCCTCGAAGAACTCCGCGATGAGCCTCGCCACGGCCTGCTCGGTCATGCCCGGGCGGACGGTCGCGCACACGTGGGCGAAGGCCTCGTCCCCGAGCGCACAGGCGCGGCCGATGGCATCGACCTCGGCCGGGCTCTTCAGCAGCCGGAGCTCGGCGAGGCTCGACTCGATGGGGGTGAGCGCGACATCGGGTGCGGCCGCCGCCAGGGCCTGCCAGGCGGCATGCGTCGTCCGATCGGCCTCGAGCCCGAGGCGGCGGACCCCGGCTCGCGGCCAGCAGGCGCGGGAGCTCGGCGGCGAGTGGCTCGGCGGTGAGGACCAGGTCCCAGTCAGGCGCCTCGGCGGCCGCCTGCTCGACGTAGCGGTTGTCGGCCAGGATCCACGCGTGGTCGGTGGTGACGAGCAGCGAGCCGGAGTATCCCGACGTCGACTCGTCGCCGCGGCGGATGACGAACCCCGACAGGTAGCGGCTTGTCGTCCGCTGCTGGACGAGGATGGCGTCGAGCTCGAGCGTGCCCAGGAGCTCGCGGACGGCGGTCAGACGGGACGGTCGTTCAGCCGCCAGCCGGTCCGCGTCCGCGATCGGTCAGGGGCATTCCGCCGCCGCCTGGGCGATGTTGGCCTCGTGCTCGGCCAGGGTCACGGCGAACCGGTGCGAGCCGTCGCGGACGCCGTTCGGGCAGGCGGCGACGAAGAAGAAGTAGCCCGCCTCCATGTCCGGGAACGCCACGGCCTGGATCGAGGCGATCCGCGGTGAGGCGATGGGCGTCGGCGGCAGCCCGATGACCTGGTAGGTCTGGTACGGCTGCAGCTCCGGCGGAAGGACGACTTCCGCGCCGCCGGCCGGAAGGGGCCTCCACCAGCTGACCGCGCCCCACTCCGTGACCGGCAGGCCGCTGTACTCCGCCGTGGACAGCCCCCATTGGAGGGTCGGGTCGGCGTCCATGCGCCAGCCCTCGGTCGTGAGTCGCCGGGTGTAGACGCCGGCGATCAACGGACGTTCCTCGTCGAGGACGGCCTCGCGCTCGACGATCGAGGCGAGTCGAATGGCCCACTCGAGGGTGATGCCACGCGCCGCGAGCTGGTCCCGGATGTCCTGGGTGACCTTCGCGTCGAACGTGCTCAGCAGCCGATCGAGCACGTCGCGGGCCGTGGCGTTGGCGAACAGGCGGTAGGTGTCCGGATACAGGTAGCCCTCGAGGTTCCGCCCGGCCGGCAGCTCCGCGAGGAACGGGTACGCGGAGATGACCTCCGGCGGCGGGGTGACGACCAGCGTCCGGAATTCGTCGAGGTTCATGGTCAGGTCGGTGGTGCCGAGGTAGGCGATCAGCTCCTCGAGGCGCATGCCCTCGAGGATGGTGATCGTGACCTCCGGTCCCGACTCCTGCCGCAGCGCGCCGATGATGAACGAGGGCAGGAAGGTGGGAGACAGGTCGTACTCGCCGGCGTGGAGGTCGCCCTCGCGGTTCGCCTGGTACACCTGGTAGTGGAATGCCAGCTCGCTGTGGATCAGCCCCTCGCGCACGAGGAGGTCGCCGATGAACGAGTCGGTGGCTCCGGGCGGGATCTCGATGCTCTTCCGCTCGTAGACGTCGCTCGCCGGCGTGTCGGCGATGGCGTCCGGGTCGTACCAGTTCACGAAGTCGACGACGAGGTCGTTCTGGATGAGGGTGGGTCGCGCTTCGATCCAGGTCATGATCGCCGGCGACAGGGCGAGCATCCCGAGATAGAGGGCGATCACGGTCAGGGCGATCACGCCACCGATCCAGCCCAGCAGGACGAGAGGCTGGAACCGGCGCCCGCCACGGCGGCGCAGACTTCCCTCGCGCTCGGCCCGCAACCGGCGGATCCGGGCGTTCCGGACCTGCTCCTGCTCGGCGGGCGTCAGCGACGGGTCGTACATCAGGGCTCCTCGGGGTGCCGCCGGTGGTCGGCGAAGTACTGCTCCAGGATGAGGGCGGCGGCGGCAGAGTCTATCGCGTTCGCCGGCGTCGGGCGATCAGCCGACCTGGACCGCTGCTCGGCTTCCCAGGTCGTGAGCCGCTCGTCGCTGAAGATCACCTCGAGGCCCACGCCACCGAGCCGGGCGCCGAATGCGCGGGCTGCCGCGGCCTGCGGACCCTCGCTGCCGTCGATGTTCAGCGGCAGGCCCACCACGACTCGCGATGTCCCCTCGTCCGCCGCCAGGCGCCGGATGCGTTCCACGGCGTCCCCGGCGGCCAACCCGTCACGTGGAAAGGCCATGCCGGTCTCCTCGTCGCCGACGGCCACGCCGACGCGCCGAAGCCCGTGATCGATCCCGATCACGCGGCCCACGACGCGCTCGTCACCGGCGTACCCGCTCACGGCTCCTCGAGCGCGCGCAGCGCCTCCAGGGCGAGACGCGTCGCCTCGGCCAGCGCGCCATCGAGGCCGTCGGCATCCGACCCCCCGGCCTGGGCCATCTCGGGGCGACCCCCGCCTCCCCCCTTGATGAGCGGCGCAACTTCGCGGATGACCTTCGCGGCGTCGAACCCCTCGGCCGCAAGGTCGCGACTGGCGGCCACGACCAGGGTGGCCTGCCCGTCCTGCGCCGCCGGCCACGACGGCGATGAAGCGCCCCGTGGAGCCGCGCAGGTCGTCCACCAGTGCGCGCAGGGCGGCGGGGCTCGCGTCGGGATAGCGCTGGACGACGATGGTCGTGTCTCCCGCCTCCTGCGCGTCCCCCAGCGCGGCAGCGGCATCGAGGCGCTCCGCCGGTGGAGCGCCGGTGCGCTCGGCGTCGCGGACGCGGGCGAGGAGGGTCTCGACCCTCGCCGGGACGTCCTGTTCGGGCACGCCAAGGAGCTGGGCGGTGGCCCGAAGGGCGTCGAGGCGGGTGGTGGTCAGCATCTCGGCCCCGGCTCCGGTCACGGCCTCGATCCGCCGCAGGCCGGCGCCGATGCTCGATTCGCCGGTGATGCGGAACGAGCCGATCTGGCCGGTCGCGGCCAGGTGGGTGCCGCCGCACAGCTCGCGGGAGAAGTCCCCGCACGACACGACGCGTACCGAGTCGGGAAGGTACTTCTCCCCGAAGAACATGTCGGCGCCCGTGGCGCGAGCGTCCGCCAGCGACATCCAGGTCGGTGTGACCTCCAGGTTGCCGCGGACCTGCTCGTTGACGATGGCCTCGACCTGGGTCAGCGATTCACGGGGCGTCGGCGCGTCGGCCGGAAAGTCGAACCGCAGGCCCTCGGGACCGACCCAGCTCCCCGCCTGCTTGGCCTGCTCGCCGAGGACGTTTCGCAGCGCCCGGTGGAGGAGGTGGGTCGCGGTGTGGTTCCGGGCCGCCGCCCAGCGCCGTTCGGCGTCGACCCGGGCATTGACCCGGTCGCCCACGTGCAGGTCACCCTCCAGCGTCCCGAGATGGACGATGGCGTCACCGTCGCGCTGGGTGTCCGTCACCGTCAGCCGCCCGTCATCCCCCACCAGCTCGCCGTGGTCACCGATCTGTCCCCCACCCTCGGCGTAGAACGGGGTCCGGTCCAGGACGATCGCGGTCGGGGCGCCGTCATCACCGGGACGCATGGCCAGGATCTCGAGCCCGTCCGCATCGGTTTCGTTCGGGTACCCGATGAACTCCGATGCCAGGCTCGCCAGGGCGGGGTCGGATCGGTACGTCGACTGCTGGGCGCCGCGCGACCGTTCGCGCTGGGCGGTCATGGCCTGCTCGAAGCCGTCCCGGTCGACGGAGACCCCCGACTCCGCGGCGATCTCGACCGTGAGGTCGATGGGGAACCCGAACGTGTCGTGCAGCTTGAATGCGTCGCCACCCTCGATCCGGCCGCTCGTGCCGGCCGCCTCGACCAGCTGGGCGAGTCGTTCGGACCCCGCCTGCAGGGTGCGGCTGAATCGCTGCTCTTCGCTCGCGACCTCGGCCAGGATGTCGTCCCGCCGCTCGGTGAGGTACGGGTAGGCCTCGCCCATGACCTCGATGACCGCGGCGCAGGTCTCGCCCAGCACCGGCGCGGTGATGCCCATCAGGCGCACGTGCCGAACCGCGCGGCGCATGATCCGTCGCAGGACGTAGCCCGGCCCCTCGTTCGAGGGATGGACGCCCTCCCCGATGAGGAAGGTCATCGCCCGCGAATGGTCGGCCACCACCTGGTAGCTGAACCGCTCGGCTTCGACGTCCTCCGGACGATGGCCGAGGTGCGCGGCCAGGCGGTCGATGATCGGCACGAACAGGTCGGTCCGGTAGTTGCTGTCCACCCCCTGCAGGACCGATGCGGTGCGCTCCAGGCCCATGCCGGTATCCACGCTCTTGAACGGCAGCGGCGTGAGCGTCCCGTCCGCAGACCGGTCGAACTGCATGAAGACGAGGTTCCAGATCTCGAGCCAGCGGGGACAGGTCTCGGAGTGGTCCGGGAGGCAGTCGGGGCCCTCGCTCAGCTCCGCGCCGCGGTCGAAATGGATCTCGCTGCACGGCCCGCAGGGGCCGACATCGGCCATCTGCCAGAAGTTGTGGTCGTCGCCGACCGCGATGTTCCCCCACCGGATCAGCCGATCGGGTGGAAGGCCGATCTCGTTGGCCCACACCTCGTGGGCTTCGTCGTCATCGGTGTAGACGGTGGCGGCCAGGCGCTCGGGCTCGATGCCGAGCTCATCGGTCAGGAACTCCCAGGCCCAGTGGATCGCTTCGCGCTTGAAGTAGTCGCCGAAGCTCCAGTTGCCGAGCATCTCGAACAGGGTCTGGTGGCGCGGCGTCCGGCCGACCTCCTCGAAGTCGTTGTGCTTGCCGGCAACCCGCAGGCACGGCTGGCTGTCGACCGCTCGCCGGTAGTCGCGCGTTTCCTCGCCGGTCAGGACGCGCTTGAACTGGACCATGCCCGAGTTCGTGAACAGGAGCGTCGGATCGTCCCGGGCAAGCAGCGGTGCCGGCGGGACGCGGGTGTGCCCACGCGCCTCGAAGAACGACTGGTACCGCTCGCGAATCTCCGCCGCGGGAACCGACTGCATGGTGGCGCTCATGCGCATCTCGGACCGGCCCCCCGCCAGCCCTCCTCCGTATGGGGTGCCAGCAAAGGCTAGTTCGCGCTCTCCTCGGCCGGCACGTCGGCAGCGGTCTCCCGCTGGAGGGCGGTGAGCATCGCCGTGCGAGCCTGATCGGCAGCCGCCTTGCCCTCGGTCACGGCGTCGCCGAAGTCACGCACCCGCTCGTCGACGAATTCGCCGACCTGGCCGCGCATATCCTCGCCTGACTCAGGGGCCAGCAGCAGTCCGATGGCCGCGCCGATCAGGCCGCCAATGACCAGACCCGCCACGAAACTCCCGAAACCGGAATCACCACTCATATCGTGTGTGTTGTTCCTCCACGTGGGGACATCGCTGTAGGACTGTCGATTCTACCGGCCCGACCCAGCCCCGTCGCGTCGCCCCGCCGACCCGGCCCGCCCGGCGACCAGCGCGGACACGGCCCCGGTCGCGATCAGCGCCAGCTGGGCACCGATCACCGCCCCGAGCAGGTGGTACTCGCCGACCACGATCACGTCGATCTCGAGAAAGGCAGCGAGGAAGTTCCCGAGAGCGGTTCCGACCAGCGCGGCAACGACGAGGATCGGGGCCTCACCGCCCCATCGGCCCCGGATGGCGACGAACAGCGTCAGGTTGATGGCCGCCAGCAGCACGGTCCAGATGGCCCACGGCACCATGGTCAGGCCGAACGGGTCAGGCCCGGACGATCCGTCCCCCGCCGAGGCACTCGTCGCCGCGGTACAGCACGGCGGACTGTCCCGGAGCCGGTCCCCAGACCGGTTCCGCGGTCTCGATCACCATCCGGTCAGGCCCGACCAGGGTGACCTCGCACGCCACGTCTGCCGACCGATGGCGAATGCGGACCTCGGCCTCGAACCGGTCCTCGGGCGGGGCGCCGGCCACGAAATGGCGGGCATCGACGACGACGTCGCGCGTGGCGAGCTCCTCGCGAGTCCCGACCACGACCTCGTTGGTCCGCGGCCGGATCTCCTTCACGTACCGCGCTTCGCCGGTCGCCAGTCCCAGCCCCCGTCGCTGCCCAACGGTGTAGTGGGCGTACCCGGTGTGGGTGCCCACCCGGCGGCCTTCCTCGTCGACGATCGGTCCCTCGTCACCGGCGTAGTCGCGGCGCTCCGCGAGCAGGGCACGGTAGTCGCCCGCCGGGACGAAGCAGATCTCCTGCGACTCGGGCGTGGCCGCGGTCGGAAGGTCGAGGTCGGCGGCCAGCTGCCGAACCTCGGGCTTGGTCATCTCGCCCAGCGGAAAGCGGGTCGCCGCCAGCTGGCGCTGGTCGAGATGCCACAGGAAGTACGTCTGGTCCTTGAGCGGATCACGAGCTCGCAGCAGGCGCCATCCGGCGTCGCCGCGCTCGACGCGCGCGTAGTGCCCGGTGGCCACCGCGTCGGCACCGAAAGCGCCCACTGCCCGCCGCGCGAGAAGGTCGAACTTGATCTTCTGGTTGCAGGCCTGGCACGGATTCGGTGTCGTGCCGTCCAGGTAGGCATCGGCGAACGCGTCGATGACCTCCGCCCCGAACTCGGATTCGACGTTGAGGACGAAGAACGGGATGCCGATGCGGTCGGCAACCCGTCGGGCATCATCCGCCGCCTCGGACGAGCAGCACCCGCGCCGCGGCTCCCAGCCTTCGCCGCGGTCGGGATGGGTCCGCATCCAGACGCCGACCACCTCATCCCCGCCGGTCGCGACCTCGCGTGCGAGCAGCGCCGCCGCCACGCTGGAGTCGACCCCGCCGCTCATGGCGGCGACGATGCGGGCCATCGGCGCTCAGGCCCCCGCCGGGGCGGGGCTGACGGCGGCGTCCGACGGCACGGCGGCGGCGGCGCGGACCCGGGCGACGCAGGCAGCGGCGACATCGGCCGCGAGCTCGACCTCATCGGCCAGGGTCGTCCGCCCCAGGGTCATGCGCAGGGATCCGCGAATGCGCTCGGCGGGGACGCCCATGGCCGCCAGGACATGGCTCGGTTCGGCGCTGCCCGAGGTGCAGGCGCTGCCGGTCGACGCGGCCACGCCCTCGAGGTCGAGGGCCGCGACCAGGTCGCCACCCTCGACGGCGCCGAACGCGAAGCTGGCGCTGTTCGGCAGTCGTGCGGTGGGGTGGCCGGTCAGCTCGCCATCGCTGATCTCGGCCAGCCGGCCGATGAGCCGGTCGCGGAGTCCCCGCAGCCGATCGGCCTCGGCCGCCGTTCCCGATTCGGGATCGCGCGCGAGGCGCAGGGCCGCGGCCAACCCGACGGCGCCGGCCACGTTCTCGGTCCCGGCCCGTCGCTGCCGTTCCTGGCTGCCACCCGACTGCTGCGGGATCAGGTTCGTGCCCTGCCGGATGAACAGGGCCCCGACGCCCTTCGGGCCCTCGATCTTGTGAGCCGAGATGCCCATCACGTCGGCCTGCAGGCCGTCGACGTCGATCGGCAGCCAGGCCGCGGCCTGCGTGGCATCCACCACGTACCGGACGTTGCGCTCCCGGCAGACGGCGCCGATCTCGGCCACGGGCTGGATGGTCCCGACCTCGTTGTTCGCGTAGCCGACGACGACCATCGTGGTGTGGGGCGTGATCGCCGCGGCCACGGCAGCCGGATCCACCTGCCCGTATCGGTCAACCGGCAGGACCGTCACGTCGAAGCCATGCCGCTCGAGGCTGGCGCAGGCGCCCAGCACCGCCCGGTGCTCGACCGCCGTCGTGACGAGGTGTCGTCCCTGGGCACTCGAGGCCCAGGCCAGGCCCGCGATGGCGAGATTGGTGTTCTCGGTTGCGCCACTGGTGAAGACGATCTCGCGGGGCTTGGCACCCAGGGCCGCGGCCACTTCCTCGCGAGCGTCATCCAGGCCCTGCCGAGCTCGGCGACCGGCGGCATGGAGGCTCGACGGGTTGCCAAAATGCTCGGTGAGGTACGGGAGCATGGCTTCGAGGACCTCGGGCCGCAGCGGCGTGGTCGCGGCGTGGTCGAGGTAGATGGCCATGGTCGTGGCCGATTATGCCCCAGCCGTCCGGACCGGCCACAATCGGTCCGCGACCCCACCTGATGCTGTAGGAGGTACCGATGATCATCCGATCGGCCGACGACGTGACCGGCACCGAGCATGACGTCTCCGGCGACCACTGGAACAGCCGCCGGATCCTGACCGCGGCCGATGGAATGGGCTACTCCCTCAACGACGTGCTGGTCGAGCCGGGCTTCGACCTGAACCTCGAATATCGCCACCACCTGGAGGCCTGCTACGTCGTCTCCGGATCAATGGAGATCACCGACCTCGCCACGGGGCGCGAGCACGCGGTGGGCCAGGGCGGGGTCTACGCCCTGGACCAGCACGACCCGACACATCGCCCGGAGCGCCGGCGGCGCGCGGCTGGTCTGCATCTTCAACCCCGCCCTGCGCGGGACGGAGCGCCACGTGGACGGCGGTTACGAACCCTCGGACGACTGAGGGCGGGGCTCGGCGAGGCGGAGGCCCAGCTCGTCGAGCTGCTCGGGGGCGATCGGGGACGGCGCTCCGAGCATGAGGTCGCTGCCCGACTGGGTCTTCGGGAAGGCCATGACCTCGCGGATGTTGTCCTGGTCGGTCAGCAGCGCGGCCCAGCGGTCGAGTCCGATCGCGATCCCGCCGTGCGGCGGCGCGCCGTACTCGAGGGCGTCGAGCAGAGCGCCGAACTGGTCGCGCATGCCCTCGACGGTGTGACCCATCAGCGCGAAGGCCCGCTCGAGGAGGTCGCGCCGATGAATCCGGATCGATCCGCCGCCCAGCTCCCAGCCGTTCAGCGCCAGGTCGTACTGCTGGGCGCGGACCGCCGCGGGATCGCGTTCGAGGTCGTCGGCCATCTCCCACACCGGGGCGCTGAACGGGTTGTGGGTCGCGTCCCAGCGGTTGCCCTCGGCGTCCCATTTGAACATCGGGAAACGGTGGACCCACACGTATGACAGGACGTCGGGCGTGCGCAGATCGAGCTGGGTCCCGAGCTCGAGCCGGACATGGCCGAGGGCCTCGGCACCGCGATGGGGGTCGACGTCGGCCACGGCCAGGATGAGGTCGCCGGGCGCCGCCCCGCAGGTCTCGCGGACCTGCTCCTGGGTGGCGGCCGGGAGGTGGCGGGCGACCGGGCCGCGGAGCGAGCCATCGGGCTCGACCGCGAGGTGGACGAGTCCTGCCGCCCCATGCCGCACCGCGAGGTCGGTCAGCTCATCGGTCTGACGACGGGAATAGCCCGCACAGCCGGCGCCCACCACGGCTCGAACGGCACCGCCGCCGGCCAGGGCATCGGTGAAGACGCGGAGGTCGGTCCCGGCCAGGGCCTCGCCGATGTCGACCAGCTCCATCCCGAAGCGGACGTCGGGCTTGTCCGAGCCATAGCGCGCGAGCGCCTCGTCGTACGTCAGCCGCGGGAACGGCGTCGTGGCGATGGGGCGCTCGGGCACGACCTCGCGGCTGACGGCGGTCACCATCTCCTCGATGGTCGCCATCACGTCCTCCTCGACCACGTAGCTCATCTCGACGTCGATCTGGGTGTGCTCCGGACCGCGATCGGCGCGAAAGTCCTCGTCGCGGTAGGCGCGGGCGAGCTGGTAGTAGCGGTCGAAGCCGGCGACCATCAGCAGCTGCTTGAGGACCTGCGGTGACTGGGGCAGGGCGTAGATCTTTCCCGGCTGCAGGCGGCTGGGAACGACGAAGTCGCGGGCTCCCTCCGGCGTGGAGCGGATGAGCGTCGGCGTTTCGACCTCGACGAACCCCACGCCCTCCAGGTGGCGCCGCACGGCTCCGGCGAGCCGGCTGCGGAGCACGAGCCGGCCCTGGAGCGGTGGCCGGCGGAGGTCGAGGTACCGATAGGTGAGCCGCAGGCTCTCGTCGAGGCCCGGCTGCTCCTCGTTGATGTAGAACGGCGGCACCTTCGAGGCGTTCAGGACGGTGAGCCGATCGACGCCGACCTCGATCTCGCCCGTCGGCAGCTCGGCGTTGGTCGTCCCCGGCGGGCGTTCGCGGACGGTGCCCTCGACCTGGATGACCCACTCGGTCCGCGCCTCGGCCCCGGCGCCGTGCGCCTCGGGCTGGTCGTCGGCATTGGTGACGACCTGGGTGATGCCGTACCGGTCGCGCAGGTCGAAGAAGGTCAGGTGGCCGTGATCGCGGCGCCGATGGACCCAGCCGGCGAGCGTGACCCGCTCCCCGACCTGGGCGGCCCGCAGCTCACCGCAGGTGTGGGTCCGGAACGAGTGTCGGGCGGGCATCGGGTGCGCATCGTAGCCGAGGCGCCGGCGCCCGGCGCCTCAGTCGTCGCCGGTGCGGATGGAGGCGGCCACCTGTTCGAGCGACACCTCCTGCTGGCTCCCATCGGCCAGGTCGCGGAGGATGACGGCGCCGCGGGTCAGCTCCTCGCCCACGATCACCGCCCACCGGGCACCGAGCTTTGCCGCCGCCTCCAGCTGGCGTCCGAGCCTGCGCGCCGATCCGTCGGGGCGAACGCGGAGGCCGGCTTCGCGCAGGGCGTTGGCCACCACCAGCCGCTCCGCGACGTCGTCGGGCTCGGTCCCGACCACCATCACCAGCACCGGCGCCGGCAGCCCCGGGACGCCGGCCGCGTCCATGGCCAGCACGATCCGGTCGAGACCGACGCCGAATCCGATGCCCGGGGTGGGCGGGCCGCCGAGCGCCTCGACCAGGCCGTCGTAGCGACCTCCGCCGGCGAGCGCATCCTGGGACCCCTCGCGGCCGGCCGGGAACAGCTCGAACGTCGTCCGGGTGTAGTAGTCCAGGCCACGGACCAGCCGGTGGTCGAGGACGTGCTCCACGCCGAGCCGATCGAGCAGGCCGCGCACCGCGGCGAAGTGCTCGGCGCAGCCGGCGCAGAGGTGATCGACCGACTTCGGGGCGCCGGCGGCCAGCTCCGGATCAAGCGCCCGGTCGTCCAGGACCCGGAGCGGGTTCGACCTCCAGCCGACGCCGGCCGTCGTCGCTCAGTGCGATCGCGGTGGGCGCCGAAGTACTCGACCAGCGCGGCCCGATAGGCCGGCCGGCAGATCCCGTCGCCGATCGAGTTGAGGTGGACCCGCGTCGCGCCCAGCCCGACGGCGGCGCAGTACCGGGTCGCCAGCTCGATGAGCTCCGCGTCGACGGCCGGGCCCGGATCGCCGATGACCTCGACGTCCCACTGGGTGAACTGGCGGTAGCGGCCCGCCTGGGGTCGGTCATAGCGGAACATCGGTCCGACCAGGAAGAGCCGCAGCGGGCCGGGGCGGACGTGGAGCCCGTGCTCGAGGTAGGCGCGCACGATGCCGGCGGTCGGCTCGGGGCGGAGGGCCCAGGCCGCGCTCCTCCTCCTCGCTGCCGGCGGCCCCGCCGACCCGGAACATCTCCTTGGCCACCGCGTCGGAGCCTTCCCCCAGGCCGCGCACGAACAGCTCGGTGGCCTCGAACAGCGGCGTCTCGATCCGCTCGAAGCCGTAGCGGGTCGCGAGGTCGCGTCGCCGTCGCTTCGGCCCGGGCCCAGGCCGCCGCGTCCTCGGGCAGGCGGTCCCGCGTTCCACGGGGGGCACGGAGCGGGGTGACCACCCACAGAGTGTACCGACGGCACACCCGGTGGAACGGCCGACGGCGACGTCCGTGTCGAGTACCGTGTGCAGCCGTGTCTGGCGTGACGAATCCCTCCGCCCGGTTCCGGACGTGGGCCGTGCTCGGCGGCCTGCTCCTCGTCGCCCTCGTCATCCGCATCGCGGTCATCCCGCTGCCCGGCCACAGCGGGGACGTGTCGGTCATGAGCCGCTGGGCCGAGAACCTCGCCGCAGTTCGGCCCGTTCGCGTTCTACCAGCACGACACGCGCGATCTATCCCGCCCTCCTGCCCTTCCTCTGGCCCCTCGGCGTCCTCCTGGACGGCGAGGCGCTGGCCACCGCGATCAAGGGGGTCTCCATCCCGTTCGACCTCCTGCTCGGCGTGCTGCTCTACGCCGTGGTGGCCCGCCGGACCGATGCGACCGGCGGCCTGCTGGCCGCCGGTCTGTACCTCCTGAACCCGGCGGCGATCATCGGCGGACCGCTGTGGGGCCAGGTCGATGCCGCCGGGACCCTGCTCTTCGTCGGCGCCCTGGTGGTCCTGAGCGTGGACTGGTTCGTCGCCGCGGGCGCCCTGGCCGTCCTGGCGGGCCTGGCCAAACCGCAGTTCGGGCTGGTCGCCCTGCCCGGTGCTGGTGGTCGCCGATCCAGCGCTGGTGGCAGGGGCACGGCCCGCGGTCACTCGGCGCGGTGGCCCTCGGCGGCGGCGTCGCCGCCGCCGTCATCGGTCTGTCGTTCGCCTTGACCCCGTGGCACTGGCTCGAGCTGCTGCGGAACACGGCCGAGTTCCACGAGGAGACGTCGCTCGGCGCGTTCAACATCTGGGCCCTGCTGGTCGGGTTCGAGGTAGCCCGACGCGCCGTACGTCGGCATCGGGGCCGCCCTCCTGGTCGCCGGTGTCCTCGGCGCCCTGCGTGCCCCTCCGCCGCGGGCACGACCTCGCGACCGTGCTGGCGGTCGGCCTGATGCTGGCGTTCGCGTTCTACTTCCTCCCGACCCGCGTCCACGAGCGGTACCTCTTCCCGGCCCTGGCGATCGCGGCTCCGTTCGCCGCGGTGGACCGGGCCAGCCTGGCCGCCTACCTCGCCCTGTCGTCGGGTTCGCGCTGTCGCTGCTCCGGGTCCTCGTCCTGACCACGAGCTTCCGGACCTACGTCGAGCTCGACGCGCTGCTGACGCTCGGAGCCCATGGTGTGGGTCATCGGGCTGACCCTCATCGGCTCGGCGCTCACCCTCATCCGGCTGACCCTGACCGGCGCCGGCGATCCCCTCGTGGACGCCGGCTGAGACGGAGCGCGGTGCCCGGCGAGGCTAGTGCTGCTCCCGGGTGACCGCGGTCACGTCGCGGACGCCCTCGATCCGGGTCAGGACCTTGGACAGCTGCTGGAGTGAGGTGACCTTCAGGGTCAGGGTGATGGCTGCCGATCCCATCGGCATGGGTCCCGACCGACGCGGCCACGATGTTGACCTTGGCCTCGGCCACCACGTTGGTGATCTCGTTCAGGAGTCCGGGTCGGTCGACGCCCTCGATCCGGACCGTGATCGGGTAGGTCTGCTGGGCCACGACCTCCCACTCGACCTCGATCAGCCGCTCGATGTCCTTCTCGGACAGGACGCTCGGACAGGTGGCGCGGTGGACGGTCACGCCTTTGCCCCGGGTGACGTAGCCGGAGATCTCGTCGCCGGGGATCGGGCTGCAGCAGTTCGCGAACCGGACGAGCAGGTCGCCGACGCCCTTGACCCGGACGCCGGCCGTGCTCGGCGCGGCCGGCGGGGCGACCTCGGGCAGGCTGATCGCCACGTCGTCGTGGATGCCCGAGCCGGCTGACGACCGCGGCCGGGCTGACCGCGCCGTAGCCGATCGCGGCGTAGAAGTCGTCCAGCTCGCGGTAGTGGAGCTGGGTCGCGATCTCGGTCAGGCGCGCGTCGTCGACCGATCGCCAGCGTCTCGTGGGCCAGCCGCCGGAGCTCGCGGTCGAGCAGCTCGCGTCCCTGGGCGATGTTCTCGTCGCGCTGCTGGCGCTTGAACCATTGGCGGATCTTCTCGCGAGCCTGGTTGGTCTGGACGATGGCCAGCCAGTCCCGTGACGGGCCATGGGAGGCCTTGGTGGTGACGATCTCGACGATGTCGCCGTTGCGCAGCCGGTAGTCGAGCGGCACCAGCCGGTTGTTCACCTTGGCGCCGATGGTGCGATGCCCGACATCGGTATGGATGCGGTAGGCGAAGTCGAGCGGGGTGGCGCCGGCCGGCAGGTCCTTGACGTCGCCCTTGGGGGTGAACACGAACACCTGGTCCTGGAAGACGTCGAGCTTGAGGCCCTCCACGAACTCGGTGGCGTCGGACACCTCGCGCTGCCACTCCATGAGCTGGCGGACCCAGGCCAGCTTCTCGTCGTAGCGGCGGTCGGCGCGGCTCCCCTCCTTGTAGCGCCAGTGGGCCGCGATGCCGGCCTCCGCCACCTCGTGCATCTGGCGGGTGCGGATCTGGACCTCGAGCGGCTTGGCGTCGGGACCGATGACCGCGGTGTGGAGCGACTGGTAGAGGTTGGCCTTGGGCATGGCGATGTAGTCGTCGAACTGGCCCGGGATCGGCCGCCAGATGGCGTGGACCACGCCGAGGGCGCCGTAGCAGTCCTTCACGTCGTTCGACGAGCACCCGGATGGCATGGAGGTCGTAGATCTCGCTGGAACTCGGCCCCCTTGCGCTCCATCTTCTTCACGATGCTGTAGATGTGCTTCGGCCGGCCGCTGATCTCGGCCTCGATGCCCACCGCCCCGAGCTCCTTGCGGAGGATGCGTGATCGAGCGGTTGATGAACGTCTCGCGGGCCTTGCGCGAGTCGGCCAGCATGGCCGCCGAGCCGGCGCGTAGGTGTCGGCGTCGAGGACCTTGAACGCGAGGTCCTCGAGCTCCCACTTGATCTGCCACATCCCGAGCCGATGGGCCAGCGGGGCGTAGATCTCCATCGTCTGGCGCGCGATCCGCTCCTGCTTCTCGGGCGGCAGGAACTGGAGGGTGCGCATGTTGTGCAGCCGGTCGGCGAGCTTGATGATCACGACCCGCGCGTCCTCGGCCATGGCCATGAACATCTTCCGGATGTTCTCGGCCTGCTGCTCCTCGGTCGATCGCGCGCTGCTGAACTTCGACAGCTTCGTCACGCCGTCGACGAGGCGGGCCACCTCCCGGCCGAAGCGCTTCTCGATGTCGGCCAGCGGATAGCCGGTGTCCTCGGGGACGTCGTGGAGAAGGCCGGCGGCCAGGGTCTCGGCGTCCATCTGGAGGGCGGCGAGCTCGTAGGCGACCGCGGTCGGGTGGGTGATGTACGGCTCGCCCGATGCCCGGAGCTGGCCCTCGTGGGCCGTGCTGGCGACCTCGTGCGCGCGTTCGATGAGCGCCACGTTGACGGTGGGCCGATGGCGCCGCGCCTCGGCGATGAGGTCCGCCAGCTCGGGTCCGGGCAGCGTCGACGGGTCGCCGGCCCGCGTGATGCGCTGGACGACGGCGGCCGGCGCGGAGCGGAGGCGGGCCAGGTCCATGGTCGTTTCGATCGTAGCACGGGCCCTCGTCGGGCCCGCGAGGTGGCTAGTCGCCCGGTGCGCCGACCGGTGCCGGCGGCTTCCGTGAGCCGATGCTCCGCAACCGCTGCCGGGTGGCGTGCCCGGCGAGGGCCATCCCCAGCACCGCGTCGCCGATGCGATCGAGAGGAAGGTCGCGGGCCCCGACCCAGGTGACCTCGGTCCCGCCGAACCCCTCCTTGAACTTCCGGATGCCGCCGGTGGCCAGGCCCCACAGGTCGTAGGTCCGCAGGCCCTCGGCCTGCATGGCGCGGATGGCTTCCCACTTCAGGAGGTAGTTGGCCCGGGACGTGGCCCCGGCCTCGGTCATCCCGCCGTAGACCTCGGCCACCCGGTCGCCGCAGACGAGGTGGAACAGGGTGGCCACCCGCTCGCCGTCGCGGACCGCGAAGAACAGGCGAGCCCGGTTCGTCCCGGCGAACGTCGGCCCACAACCGCTGGTAGTAGGCCGGGATCCGAACCGCGAACCCGGCGCGCTCGCCGGTGAAGCGGTAGATCCGATCGAAGTCGGCCAGCGCGCGGGCCGTCGTGGCGGGATCCGCCTGCGCGGTCGAGCTGCTCGACGGTGACGCCTTCCCGCCCGGCCTTGGAGACGTATTGCCGGTGCTTGCGCGCCAGCGATTGCCGCAGGTCCTCCTCGGGCGTGCCAGGTCGATGAGGCGGGTCGTCGGCGGCTGGACCTTCGGCGCCTCGCGCCACGGGTGGGTCGAGGAGCGCGGCGCCGTATGGATCGCCGGCGGCGGTCTCCGGGTCGGCACGCATCCGGCCGATGCGGCGATCGGCGGCCAGCGCGCGGAGTCCGACGAGCAGCGCGTCTCGGACGAGGGGGTCATCCATGGCACCGATCGGGCCGCGCGGCGCATAGGCCAGCGACCAGCCACCGAGCGGGATGCGCCGGAGCAGGAGCTGGACACCCGCGCGCGGCCGATCGCGGTCCGGTCCGACAGCGAGTCGGATCGGCTGCCAGCCGGCCTCCGACCGGAGCTCGCCCCACGACCACAGCTGGGGGAACGCCCGATGGTCGGCCGTCTCGACGAACGCGTCCCAGGTCGCGCCATCGGTCTCCTCCCACGCCGAGAGCGGCTCCGGCTCAGGGGACTGGAGGCTCATCGGTCTCGTACCCGATCGCTCGGAGCTCCTGGCGCGCCACCTCGCGCTCGTCCCACCACCGGCGGTCGTCGCCATAGATGATGCTCGGCTCGTGGCCCTTGCCGGCGAGGAGCACCACGTCCCCGGCCTCGGCCAGGCGAAGGGCATGGGAGATCGCCGCTCGACGGTCGTCGATGATCCACAGCGTCTCCCGATCGCGCCCTCCAGCCGCTCGCGCGCCCTTGGCGATCTCCTCGTTGATCTCCCACGGGGCCTCGGTCCGCGGGTCCTCGTCCGCGATCACGACGAGGTCCGCCAGCTCGCCGGCGACCGCGCCCATCGGCGCGCGTTTGGTCCGGTCCCGGTCGCCCGCCGACCCGAAGACCACGATGAGCCGGCCGGCGGCCAGCGGCCGGAGCTCGCGCAGCACCTTGGCCAGCGAGTCCGCGGTGTGGGCGTAGTCGACGACCACGCCGAACGGCTGGCCGAGGTCGATCCGTTCCATCCGGCCCGGGACGCCGCGGACGTCGGCCAGCGCCGCGGCGGCCACCTCGGGGTCGAGGCCCTCGGCCTCGGCCAGGGCCAGGGCCGCGAGGGCATTCGAGGCATTGAAGCGCGCGGGCAGCTGGAGCGTGACCGTGCCCTCCCAGCGCGGGCCGACCAGGTGGAATCGCGAGCCGTGGGGTCCGAGATCCAGCGCCGTCGCGCGCAGGTCCGCGGCGGTGTCGATTCCGTAGCTCAGCACCGTCCCGGCCGCGCGCGCGGAGAGGAACGCGAACTGTTCGTCATCGGCGTTGAGCACCGCGACCGGCGCCTCCTCCACCAGCAGGGCCTTGGCGTCCCGATACGCCTCGACCGTGCCGTGGAACTCGAGGTGCTCGCTGGTGATGGTGGTCACGACCCCGACTCGGAACCGGCAGTTGCGGACCCGCGACTGGGCCAGTCCATGCGAGGTGGCCTCGATGATGGCGCTGTCGTTCCCCGCCTCCACCATGTCTGCCAGGAGGCCCTGCAGCTCGAGCGCCTCGGGAGTCGTGGTCCGGCTGGTCGAGGCCGTCTGCACGTCGCCGACACGGGTATCCACCGTACCCACCATCCCCGGTCGCCGGCCGGCGGCGAGGAGGACGGCGAGCGCCAGGAATGAGGTGGTGGACTTCCCGTCGGTCCCCGTGATGCCGAACACGCGGAGGTGCTCCGAGGGTCGCCCGAACCAGCGCATCGGCGGCATCCGCCACGGCGTGCCGCGCATTGGCGACGATGATCTGGGGCACGTCCACGCCGGGCGTCTCGCGCTCCGCGACGACCGCCACCGCTCCCCGTTCCGCCGCGTCGGGAATGAACGACCACCCGTCATGCACCTGCCCGGGGATGGCGAAGAAGACCGATCCCGGGCTGACCGCGTCACTGTGGGTCGTGAGCGCGGTCACCTCGCCGGCCGGGATGCCGATGACCTGCTCCGGGGCAAGGACATCGGTCAGGGCGCCGAGGCCCATCGACCGCTCGGTCATGGCAGGTCCCGTGGCGCGCGGCGGCGCAGGCGGGAGGCGGCGGCGCGGAGCCGGTAGCACGAGCGGATCGACGACGATCTCCCAGCTTCCCGCCCAGGTCACCTCGCGTCCTCCGAAGCCCTTCTTGAAGAGTCCGACCCCGTGCCACGGGTGATCCGGTCCCGCGTTGGCCGGCGCCACCCCCCACAGGTCGTGGCGCCTCGCGCCGCGGGCACGGGCCTCGCGCATCATGGCCCATTGGACCGCGTACGAGGCGTAGCGCTTCGTCTCGCCGGCGCTCCTCGCGCCGTGAGCCGGCGAACAGGTAGAACGACTGCTCGCCCTCGACCACGAGCATCCCGGCGGCCAGCACGGCACCCTCGCGACGGGCCTCGATCAGGCACGCGCGGCCGGCGCCGGCGAGCGCCTGCCAGGCCGTCCAGTAGCGCTCCACCGGCGGCAGGCGGAACCCGGCCCGGCGCTGCGTCTCGCGGACGAGCTCATGCAGCCGTTCGATCGCGTCGCGATCGCCGGCATCGGTCACCACGGTTGTTTCGACGCCCTCGCGGGCCGCGCGCCGGACGCCGTACCGGGTGTCGGCGTCGAAGCCGGCCAGCAGCGCGTCGTCGTCCTCGAGGTCGACGATCCGGGTCTGGCCGACCTGGAGCCGCTCCGACACCCGATGCGCCACGGCATCGAGCACCGACGCCTCGGGAGCGTCGGCCGGGATCCGCGGTTCGAGCCGAATGGCGACGGCGCGGTCGGAACGCGCCTCGGCGGCGAGGCCCGCGACGAGAGCCTCGGATGCGCTCCCCCGCCGCCGACGATGCGTAGTCGGTCACCGGGCCGTGCGGGACGTACCAGAACGTCCGTCCCAGGCCGATGGGTCGGACCTGGGCGGCAGCCAGCGCCACCAATTCCCCGCCATCGTCGATCACGAACCGGCGCTGCGGCTGCCCGTCGAAGGCCGCCACCGCTTCCCACCCCCAGTCGTGGAGGAAGTCCCCCGCCGGGACGCGGCCAAGGAACGCCTGCCACGCTTCGCGATCGGCGTCGACGGCGGCCCGGAACATCACGGCGTGGAGCGGCTCCGGCGGATTCGGCGGAGCAGCTCGATCTCTGGAGCGCGGAGGGCGAGCGCGGCGGCGAAGTACACCACCCCGCCGGCGGCAGCGGGCACGATGAGGGTCACCAGGCGCCCGAATGCGCTGTCGGCCAGGCCCGGCAAACCCGCGCGTCAGCGCGGCCAGGGTCGCGAACATGGCCAGCGCCGCACCCACGGTGGCCGCGCTGGAGCGGGCGACCGAGGCGAGGAGGAATCGACCGTCGAGCGTGCCGAGCCGCTGGCGGAGGGCGACGAGGAGGCCCGCCACCTCGAGCGTGGCGCTGACCGAGAGCGCGAGCGCGAGTCCCTCCACGCCCATCGGATCGACGAGCAGGAGCATGAGGACGATGTTCGACACGACCGCGACCACCGCCCAGATGACCGGGGTCCAGGTGTCCTGCATGGCATAGAACGCCCGGGCCAGGACGTGGACCACCACGTGGGCGGGCACGCCGATGGCGAACCACGCGAGGGCCGAGGCCGTGCGCTCGGCGGATTCGGCGCGTGAACTGCCCGTACTCGAAGAAGACCGATGCCAGCGGCTCGCGGAGGATGATCATGAGCGCGGCCAGCGGTGCGGACACGAAGAACAGGACCCGGATGCTCGCGTTCACCTGGCGGCGAATCTCCGAGGCCCGGCCCAGGGCCGCGTCCCGGGACAGGGTCGGGAACAGGGCGACCGCGATCGAGACGCCGATGATGCCGACCGGCAGCTGGCTGAGCTGGAAGGCGTAGGTGAACGCGGTGATGCTGCCGGCAGCCAGCGCCGAGGCGAGGGCGGTGCTGACGATGAGGTTGATCTGCCCCGCGGCGAGGCCGAGGAAGCGTGGGCCCATGAGGACCGACACGCGCCGCACGCCCCGGTGGCGAAGGTCAATCCGGGGCCGCCAGGTCGGACCGAGGCGTCGCAGGGCCGGCAGCTGGACGACGAGGTGGCCGATGGCCCCCACCACGACGCCCGCGGCCAGGGCCTCGACGCCGAGCAGGGGCGCCACGAAGACGGCCGCAGCGATGATCGCGAGGTTGTAGACCGAGCGGCGCCAGCGCGGTGGGCCCGAATACGCCGTGCGACTGGAGGAGCCCGCTGACGACGGCGCCCAGGCCGATGAAGACCGGGCTGAGCAGCATGATCTGGGTGAGCCGCACGGTGAGCGCGGTCGTCTCGGGGTCGAAGCCGGGCGCGATGATCGGCACCAGCCACGGCGCGGCGATCGCCATCGCCGCGCTCAGCCCGACCAGGGCCAGGACGACGAGATTGATGACGCTGCTGGCGAGGGCCCAGCCTTCGTCCTCCTCACCGCGGGCGCGGTAGCCGGCATACACCGGGATGAGGGCGGCCGACAGGGCTCCGGCCACGATGAGCTGGAAGATGGCGTCCGGGATGCGGAAGGCGGCGAGGTAGGCATCCAGCTCGCTCGTGGCGCCGAACTCGGCGCCGATCACGAGCAGTCGGACCCAGCCCAGGACTCGGCTGGCAACGGCGGCGGCCGTCATCACCATGCTGGCCCGGACGATGACGCCGGCCGCGGCGGACAGGTCCGGCGAGCGTGGCGCGGTCATGTCCGTTGGCGAGAGGTGGGCGACGCGGACCGGGGGTGGGCCGATTTGTAGGCCGCCCGCAGGGCGGCATCGGACAGGTGGGTGTAGATCTGGGTCGTCTGAGCCGATGCATGGCCCAGCAGCTCCTGGACGGTGCGGAGGTCGGCACCGCCTTCCAGCAGGTGGGTGGCGAACGAATGCCGAAGGGTGTGGGGCGAGGCCCGTCCATCGAGCTCGGCGACTTCGACCCAGCGTGCGACGACCATGCGGGCGCCGCGGGCGGTGAGCGGGCCGCCCCCCGCATTGAGGAAGACGTTGCCGGTCGCCGCGCTCGATGGGCCAGGCGGGTTGCGAGGAAGGGCCGGCCCACCGGTCAGGTAGCCGCCCAGGGCCGCCGCGGCCGGACGCCCGAAGATGAGATCGCGTTCCTTCCGTCCCTTTCCCAGGACCCTGAGACGGCGTCGGGCGAGGTCGACGTCGGCCAGCGCCAGGCCCGCCAGCTCGCTGATCCGCATCCCGGTCGCGTACAGGAGCTCCAGGATGGCGGCGTCCCGCCGATGCAGCGCATCGGTCAGCTCGGGGTCAGCCCGGTGCCGTCGGCCGGAGGGTTCGGTGGGCCGGTCCGCGCCGGGGCGGGTTGGCGCCTCGACCAGGCGAGTGGCCTCGTCCACGCTGAGCACCCGCGGCAGGCGACGCGGCCGGCGGGGAGCGCGGACCCCGGTCATCGGGTCGGTCGTGATCCAGCCCTGGCGCAGGCAGTATCGATAGAAGCTGCGGACCGCGCTCAGCCGCGAGCCCACGGCCGAGGCCGACAGCTCGCGGGCGGCGAGGGTTGCCAGCCAGGCGCGGACGAGGGCGCGGTCGGGGGCCCGCCAGTCACCCCGAGCGGCCACGAAGGTCCCGAACTCCATCACGTGGCGTCGGTACTCGACCAGGGTCCCGCCGGCCGCGTGGCGGGTCTCGAGGTGGGCGATGAAGCGGTCGACGGCGCGCTCGAGCTCCGCGGGAGCGGCCGCCGGGTCAGGCACGCGGGGAGGCCTTGCGCCTCGAACCGCGCCGTGCCGACCGACGCCGGCCACCGCTCGCGCCGGCGCCGGTGCCCGCCCGAGAGCCGGTCTTGCGGATGTACCGGCACTCCGGGTAGCGGCTGCAGCCCACGAAGGGACCATATCGGCTCCGTTTCGCGGTCAGCGTCCCCTGGCTGCACTCCGGACAGGTCTCCCCCACGCCCTCCAGGGCGACGGCCGCCTCGGCGCCCTCGGCGCCTGGCGCCGGCTCCGGGCGGTGGACGTAGCGGCAGTCCGGATAGCGGCTGCAGCCGAGGAATGGGCCGTAGCGGCTGCGCTTGCCGGTCAGCGTGCCCTCCCCGCATTCCGGGCATGTCTCCCCTGCCCCGGGCAGCTCGAGAGCCGGATCCGACTCCCCGGGGAGCGGCATCGTGTGCTTGCATTCGGGGTACCCGCTGCAGCCGAGGAACCACCCGTTTCGTCCCAGCCGCTTGAGCATGGGATGGCCGGAGACCGGGCAGATGATGTCGGTCTCCTCCACGTTCTTCGGGATCTCCTCCTTGCCCCGCTCGACCTGCTCCGCGAACGGCTCCCAGAAGGCGCGGACCATGGGAACCCACTCGCGGCGGCCGCCGGCGACCTCGTCGAGCTGGGTCTCCATCCGCGCCGTGAACTCGGGATCGACGACGTCCGCGAAGTGGCCGGTCAACAGGTCGGTCAGCAGAAACGCCTCCTCGGTCGGGTGCAGGCGACGATCCTCGACCTCGACGTAGCCGCGGGCGCGGATGACCTCCATCGTGGGGGCGTAGGTCGAGGGCCGACCGATGCCGTGCTCCTCGAGCGCTCGGATGAGCGTGGCCTCGCTGAAGCGGGGCGGGGGTTCGGTGAAGTGCTGGTCCGAAACCAGCTCCACCAGCTGCAGGGCCTCGCCCACCTCCAGGTCGGGGAGCTTCGGCGCCGCCGAATCCTCTTCCTCGTCACGACCCTCGATGTAGACCGCCTGGTAGCCGTCGAAGATGCGCTTGCGGGCGCCGGCATGGAGCAGGTAGCGGCCGGCCTCGACGTCGACGCCCACCTGGTCGAACAGGGCGGCCGCCATCTGGCTCGCCATCGCCCGCCGCCAGATCAGGTCGTAGAGCCGCGCGTGATCGGGCTTCAGCACGCCTTCCAGTGATTCGGGTGTCCGGGCGAAGCTCGACGGACGAACGGCCTCGTGCGCCTCCTGGGCACCACGCGAGCGCGTTCGGTAGGTGTTCGGCTGTTCGGGTACCGAGCTGGCTCCGTAGCGCGCGGCGATGACCTCGCGTGCCTCGGCGACCGCGCTTGTGGCGATGGACACCGAGTCGGTGCGCATGTAGGTGATGAGCCCGACCTGGCCCTCGGGGAGCGAGATCCCCTCGTACAGGGCCTGGGCCGCGGACATCGTGCGCCGGGCCGAGAAGCCGAGCTTGCGCGACGCCTCCTGGGTGAGCGTGCTCGTGGTGAAGGGGGGCGGCGCGTGCTGGCGCCGCTGGCTGCGCGTGACGTCGCTGACCCGATAGCTCGCCTCGCGAAGGTCGGCGACGATCGCGGCTGCCTCTTCGCCGGAACCGACCTCCGCCTTCTTGCCATCGATCTTCGTGAGGCCGACGCGGAAGGTCACTCCCGATTCGCCGCGCCGCAGGTCCGCCCCGATGGTCCAGTACTCGACCGGGGTGAAGGCCTGGATCTCGCGCTCGCGGTCGACGACCAGGCGCACGGCCACGCTCTGGACCCGGCCGGCGGTCAGGCCACGCCGAATCTTGCTCGCGACCAGCGGGCTGAGCTTGTAGCCGACCAGCCGATCGATGATGCGGCGGGCCTGCTGGGCGTCGACGAGATCGAGGTTGAGGTCGCGCGGGCTGGCGAAGGCCGCCTCGATGGCGGGCTTGGTGATCTCGTTGAAGGTCACCCGCCGGATCCGATCCTCGGCGAGGCCGGCGTGCTCGGCGATGTGCCAGGCGATGGACTCCCCCTCGCGATCGAGGTCGGTGGCCAGCCACACCCGGCCCGCGGAGCGGGCCGCATCGGTCAGGCGCTTGAGCTCGTCGCGCTCGGTCGGGCAGCGGCTCGTACTTGGGGGTGAAGTCATGCTCGAGGTCCACCCCGAGCCCGCGCTTGGGCAGGTCGCGGACGTGCCCGTAGGACGCGAGCACGTGGAACCCGTCGCCGAGGTAGCGCTCAATGGTCTTGGCCTTGGCCGGCGACTCGACGATGACGAGGTCGCCGCCCGACCTCTTGGGAGTCGACATTCGGTCGGGGAGTGTAGCACCGGGTTTCCGCGGCGCCGGTACAGGCGGCTTACGCGAGCCGATCGGTCAGTCGGTGAAGTCCCAGACGACGTAGACCTTGTTGCCACCGACCGCGATGCCGATCCCGATCCGTCGGAAGTTCGGGATTCAGGATGTTGTCCTTGTGGTTCCCGCCACCCGGATACGGCTCGGCCCAGAACTGGGCGTGGCACCAGTCGAGGGTGGCCTGCACCCCGCCGCCGTAGCCGAGGTAGCAATGTTCTCGCCCGAATAGCCGTACGACACGCCGCCATCGGTCAGGCGCTGGCGGTAGGTGCGCCCGTCGAGCGACGTGTGGCTGAAGTAGCCATTGGACAGCATGTCGGCCGCATGTCCGTAGGCAACGCGGTGATCGTGGAGTCGAGAGCGAGCGGGGCGAAGCCATACGACGCCCGGGCGGCGTTGATCTGGTTCAGCGCGTACTGGACCATGCTCGAGCTGCCGGGGAAGGCCGGGACCCCGGCGGCCGCCGACACCACCGGACCGGCGGTCGTGAATTGCCACGAGGTGGTGACCGGGTTGCCGTCGGCGTCCCTGCCGCCGACCGCCGCCGTGAAGGTCCGGCCGGCCCCCAGCGCCGCCGACGGCACGAAGGTCATCGTCTGCCCGTCGCCGGACCAGGTGACCGTGCCGGCCACCGCTTCCCCGGTCGCCCCATCGGTGAGGGAGAACGACGAGCCGGTGCGGGCCGTGTCCATCGGCAGGCTGAAGCCGATCACGACACTGGTCGAGACGGACACCCCGCCCTCACCGATGGCGGGGGCCACGGTCTGGGCGATGGCGCTCGATCGCGTCGTGAAGCTGAAGGTCGTGTCCCCACCGACGGGACTGCCGTCCGCGTCACGGGCGCCGACGACCGAGATGCTGTACCGGGTGCCGGTGATGAGCCGCGTGTCGGGCGCGAACCACAGCGTCGTTCCCTCCCAGCTCAGGACGCCGGCTGTGGCCGGCGTGATGCGGAATGCGGCTTCCGTCGCATTCCGGCTCATCGCGGCACTGAAGGTGAGCCCGACTCGGGTGCCCGCGCTGGCATCGGCGCTGACGTCATCGGTGGCGGCGCTGGTCGCCGCATCGGGATATCCGGTGGAAGCCATGACGTCCTGGATGACGATGGGCGTGTCTTCGCGCGGAGCACCGGTCACGCCGCCGACCGTGAGGCGGACGACGTGGGGCGCGACCTGGGTCGTGAAGGCGGCCCGCCAGTCGGTCGACAGGACGCCGCCGTCTGCCATCGCGGTCCCGGCCGGCAGATAGACGGCGTACCGCTCGTCAACCGCCCATCGTGGGAAGGGGATCAGGGCCAACGAGGTCGCGTCCGCGCTCCACACCAGACTGACGTCGGTGGCGGGGGCCAGGCCCAGCCGGGCGGCCACCGCGTCCCGGTCCATCGGTCCCGGGAAGTGCAGGACCACGGATTCGCCGGCGGCGACGCCGATGCCGACGTTCGCTGGCAGGATCGATCCCTCGCGGGGAGCGGTCTGGAGACCGGCCTGGATGACGGGGGCGGCGGGTAGGGCGAGGCCCACCGCGACCGCGAGCGCGGTGACAGCGACGGTCAGATGTGTGATGACCCGATGGCGCCGCAACAGCACGATGTATGCGGCCAATCGGTGCAGCCCCCCCGCCACGTTAGCTGGCGGTGAGATCAATAGACACTCGCTCCTGCGGACCGGCGGGCAGCATCAATAAGGCCCGAGGGTCGTAGGTGGAGCACAAATCATAGCCCACGCTGTCCAACTCGTGCTTGGTTGGACCCGTTCTGCGCGTTCCGCGGGTCGTTTCGCCAGCCGCTGCGGCGCGCGGCGAGGGTCGGGTGGAAGGTCGCGCCGGAGTACGCGGTGACCAGCCCGCGCGCCTCCAACATGGTCAGCGTCGCGGCCAACAGCGACGTCGAAAGGGCCGTCCGATCGCCGAGCTCTTCGATCGAGCCGGACCGTTTCAGGAGGGTGCCGAGGACCAGTCCTTCCGCGTCCGAAAGGGAGCGGACGCTGACCGCGGAATGCCCGCGACGGAGTCCGATCAGGTGGAGCAGGGCCGCCGGCGACGTGACGAGCGTGGCTGCGTGGTCCGCGATCAGCCGGTTCGTCCCGCGCGACGTGACCGCGTCCATGGGCCCGGGCACGGCAAACAGCTCGCGGCCGTAGCCAATGGCCGCGTCGGCGGTGAGAAGCGCTCCCGAACGATCCGGTGCCTCGACGACGACCGTTGCCTCCGATATCCCGGCGATGATCCGGTTTCGCCGCGCGAAGTCGGGTTTGCCGGGGCGACGCCCGGGCGGGAGCTCGGTGATCAGGCCGCCGCCCGATCGCAGCAGGCGCCGGGCGAGATCGTGGTGGGCCGGTGGGTACAGACGATCGATTGGCGACGGGAGGACGGCGACGCTGCGGCCACCGGCGTCGATCGCTGCCGCGTGGGCAGCGGCGTCGATCCCGATGGCGAGGCCGCTGACGACGGTCACCCCGGCGCGCGCCAGCTCGTCCCCGATCTCCTCGGCGGCGGCCCGCCCGTATCCGCTCGGGCGGCGCGTCCCCACCACGGCCACCGCGGTCGACTGCCAGGCCGCCGGTTCGCCCGCCACCCATAGCACCGGCGGACGGGGGTCGAGGTGGGTCAGGGACGGCGGGTAGTCGGCATCGAGGGCGGAGACGGCCCGGATGCCCAGCGGGCGGCCACGTGCAGCGAGCTCGGCCGCGGTTCGCCGTAGACCATGGGCGTGGACGTGACGGATCTGATGGGCGGTTCCGCGTCGGACCTCCTCGGGCAGCTCAGCCGCGGTCCGTTCCACCAGCCCGCCCTGCCAAGCCGCTTTCAGGCTTCCGGCCTGGGCCAGGAGGCGAGCGATCGCCACCGGCCCGATGCCGGCCAGCTGGGCGGTCACGATCCAGTACGGCCGCTCGGCGTCGGGATCGAGCTGGTCGAGCGCGAGTCCGGTCCAGCTCCCCGGGCGGCCGACGGGTCCCGCGGCGCGAAGGGCGACAGTCACCCGGTCACCGGTGGGCGGTAGCGCAGCGCCTCCTCGACGTGTGCGGGATGGACCGCCGGACTGGCCTCGAGGTCCGCGATCGATCGTGCCAGCCAGGCCGCGCGATGGGCACGACGCGGGGACAACCGCAGCGCTCGGCCGAGGGTCGTCAGGCTCCGCAACGCGTCGGCGCCAAAGCCGAGCTCCGTCGGTGAGGGCATCCGGCCCGAGGGTCGCGTTCGGCGCCCCCTGGCGGAGGTGCTGGCGCTCCCACGCTGATTTGACTCGCGCGGCGACGGCCGCGCTGCCCTCGACGTCATGGCCGGCGATCAGTCGGCGGGGCTCTTCGAGAACGACCCACAGGTCGATTCGATCGCGGAGCGGTCCGGAGAGCCGGCGGAGATAGCGCTGCGCCGTCGCCGGATCACATTCGCAGGTGCGAGACCGCGCCCCTGACCACCCGCATGGGCACGGGTTGAAGGCGACGAGGAGCATGAATCGGGCCGGCAGCCGCAATGCACCCTCGACCCGGGCGATGGCCACCAACCCCGACTCGAGCGGCTGGCGGAGAGCGTCGAGCGCATCGGCCCGGAACTGAAGCAGCTCATCCAGGATCAGCGCACCTCGATGGGCAAGGCTCACCTCGCCGGGTCGAATCCGCTCGCCGCCCCCGACCAGGGCCTGGACCGACGTCGTGTGGTGCGGCGCCCGGACCGGTCGGACCCGGGTAAGCGGCGCATGGCGGTCGACGAGCCCGGCCACGGAATAGATGCGGCTGACCTCGATCGCCTCCTGGTCGTCCAACGGAGGGAGGAGTCCAGGCACCGCGGACAGCAGCAGGGTCTTGCCCACACCGGGAGGCCCGACCAGGGCCAGGTTGTGGCCACCGGCGATCGCGATCTCGAGCGCTCGGCGGGCGACGGACTGGCCGATGACGTCGCGCAGGTCGACGCCGGCGATCGGCAGGCTCCACGGCGGCAGTGCGGTCTGCTCCGCGGCCGCAAGCGGGCGGACGCCGGCCAGGTGGGCGACCGCGTCACCCAGCGAGCGTGCGCCATGGACAGCGATGCCGGGCACCGCGGCCGCCTCGACCAGGTCGTCCTGGGCGACCACCGCTGCCTGGTGGCCCGCATCGCGGGCGGCCGCCACGAGGGCGAGGGTGCCCGCCACCGGTCGCAACGACCCGTCCAGGGCCAGCTCTCCGAGCAGCGCGGTGGTGGCCAGATCGGCGTCCAGCTGGCCCGAGGCGGCCAGCAGCCCGATTCCGATCGCGAGGTCGTGCGCGGTGCCGTCTTTGGGCAGGTCGGCCGGCGCGAGATTGACGGTGATCCGTCGCGCCGGGACCTCGAAGCCGCTGTTTCGAACGGCGCTCCGGACGCGTTCTCGCGCCTCCTGGACCGCACTCCCGGCCAGGCCCACGATCGTCAGCCCGGGCAGCCCGAAAGCGACGTCCACCTCGACCCGGACCGGGACCGCTTCCACGCCACGGATCGATGCGCTCATCGTTTCGGCCAGCACTGCCCACCTCAGGGAGGCAAGCCCGATCCGCGGACCAGAGGTAGGCCGGCGCCGCCTGCTCGCCTCCCTGATCCGGCGGCGACCGGCGGGCCGAGTGTCGCGGGAGGCGGTTACGGCCGGCTTAGGCGGCTGTTGTCAGGCGCCGGTGGCTCAGGCCTCGACCTCGACCACCGACAGCTCCTTGTCCGCCGAGGTGGCGAAGTCGCTGACCGCCTTGGCCAGCGGACTGTCGGGACGGCTGGTCATGAACGGGGCGCCCGAGTTCAGGGCCCCGATCGCGCCGCGGTACTCGTTGATGATCTTGTACGCGATCGGTCGGCCGAGGACGCTCTCCGCGTTGGCGATGTTGATGCCGGTGAACGCGTTCGATCGATTCAAGACCAGCTGGACCTTGTCGCGGGGATAGCCGAGCTCGCTCATCGCCTTGAGGACCAGCTGGACGTTCTTCAGGCAGGACAGGTCCGCGGTGAGGACCACGTAGACGACGTCGGCCTCGTCGAACAGGTGAATCGTGAGGTCGTCCAGGCTGCGCGCGGCGTCGATCACGGTGTAGTCGTACAGACCGCGCAGCAGCTCGACGAGGTGGGACAGGGCCTCCGGTGAGGAGCGGTGGCTCTCCATCACGACGTCGGCCTGCTCCGGGGCGGTCGGCGCGAGGAGGAGATCGATGCCCGACGAATGGGCCACCACCAGCCGGCGAAGGAGGTCGGCGTCGAGCTCCGGCTCCGAGATGGCGTTCACGATCGAGGCGGTGTCGAGCTTGAGGTCCATGAAGACGCGCAGGTCGCCGAACTGGAGGTTGGCGTCGACCAGGGCCACCCGGCGCTTGTGCTCGGTGGCGAGCGCGATGGCGGTGTTGATGGCAATCGTGGTGTTTCCGACGCCCCCCTTTGCCCCATAGAACACGATCACCCGTCGGAGCGTCGCCTCCGCCGATCCGGCCCGCGGCCCGCCCAGCCCGCTGCGAGCCAGCAGGGCGCGGATGCGGGCCATGAGCTCGGCCGGGTGGAACGGCTTGACGATGTCGTCGTCGGCGCCGGCCCGCAGGCCCTTCACCCGCTGAACGACGTCGGCCTCGCTCGTGAGGAGGAGGATCGGGACTCGCTGGCCCGCTGCCTCGGCCGCCCGGATCTGGGTGATGGCCTTGTAGCCATCCATGCCGGGCAGCACGGCATCCATGAGGATCAGATCGGGGGCCTGCTCGGCAACCAGCGCCACGCCGGACTCGCCGTCGCCGGCGAGCACGACCTCGAAACCCTCCTGCTTGAGGGTGAAGCTCAGGACGCGCTGGATGTTGAGGTCGTCGTCAACGACCAGGACCTTGACGGCCATGGGCCCTCGCGAGAGCCCGGCCGGTCCGGCAGGTCCGCCCGGCCCGGGTGGGCCGGATTATAGTCGGCTGCCTGCTCGCTTCTTGGCGCCGCTGGGAGCCGGCTCCGGTTCGAGGAAGCGGTCGAGGAAGTCGAGGACCCGTCGCTCGTAGGCCGCCCCGCCCGACCATTCGCGCCTCGCCATGCGCGGCGCCGTCGACGACGTACAGCTCCTTCGGCTCGCCGGCGGCTTCGTACAGCCGAACGGACTGCCGCCAGCTGACGAGCCGATCCTCCCTGGGGGCAATCAGCAGCAGCCCCCGCGGCGCGACGTCGGCGACCCGGTCGATGGGCGAGATGAGACGGGTGCGGGTCCGCAGGGCGGCGCCGGCGACGATCAGCCGTGAACCGAGACCCGGCAGGGGCAGCCGCTGCTCGCGCATCCGGTTCTCGATCGGATGACGCATATCGGCATAGGCCGCATCGGCGACGACCGCGGCGACAGGGAGGTCGGGGGCGGCGAGGACCGCGGTGGCGCCACCCATGCTGATGCCGTACAACGCGATGGGGCCGAGTCCGCGGCCCTGCAGCAGTCGCACCGCCGCGGCGACGTCCCGCCGCTCGGCCGTGCCGAGGGTGGTCCCCGCCGGGTCCGATGCGCCGTGGCCGCGGAAGTCGAACTGGAGCACGTGGTAGCGGCGGGCGCAGCCACGGGACGAAGAGCGACAGCCACGGCAGGCGGTGCCACGAGAAGCCATGGAGCAGGATCACCGCGGCACGGGTATCCCGTTCGGCGGGGATGAGCCAGCCGTCGAGCGTGACGCCGTCATCGGTCGTGAAGCGCACCGCCTCGTGGGGGAGGCCCAGCTCGGTGGGCAGGCCCGGCAGGCCGTCCGAGCTCGTCGTCCGCATGGAGCACCGGCGTCACGACTCGACGCGAGCCGACGACCCCCAGGTAGCCCGAGGTAGCCGGCCGTGAGCGCCCCGAACAGGGCGCCGAGGGCGGCCAGGAGTCCGCGGCGGCGGTGACCCCCGGAGCGGCTCAGCGTTCGTCTCCCCCGACGCCGAGGGTCGCGCCAATCCGGCGGGTGAGCTCGGTGACCTCCATCGGCACGATCCACGTCTTGGACTCGGACGCGGCCAGGGTCCGCAGGACCTCGAGGTACTGGATCTGCATCGTCTTCTCGTCCACGCCGCTGGCGGCGCCGAAGATCGTGGTCAGGGCGGTGCCGTACCCCTCGGCGCGCAGGGCCTGCGCCTGCCGCTCGCCCTCGGCGCGCAGGATCGCGCTCTGCTTGTCACCCTCGGCGCGCAGGATCGTGCTCTGCTTGTCACCCTCGGCGACGTTGATCGACGCCTGGCGTGTTCCCTCCGACTCGGTGATGACCGCCCGCCGGTTGCGCTCGGCGCTCATCTGGCGGTTCATCGCGTCCTGGATGTCGCGTGGCGGCACGATCTCGCGGATCTCGACACTCGTGACCTTGACACCCCACCGATGCGTCACCTCGTCGAGCTTGGCGCGAAGGATGTTGTTGATCTCCTCGCGCTTGGCGAGGACGTCGTCCAGGGGGATGTCGCCGATGACCGCCCGCAGCGTGGTCGCGGCAAGGGCCTGGGACGCGCCGCGGAAGTCGGTGATCGCGACGACGCTGGTGGTCGGCTCGAAGACCTTCGAGTACACGAGGAAGTCGATGTCGATCGGCGCGTTGTCCTTGGTGATGCAGCTCTGGCTGCGGCATCTCCAGGAAGAACTCGCGCAGATCGGCCTTCACCGCCTGCTGGATGATCGGGATGAGCAGGACCAGGCCCGGGCCCTGGGCGCCCTGGAGGCGCCCGAAGAAGAACACCACCAGGCGCTCGTACTCGCGGACGACGTGGACGATGCTGAAGACCAGCCACAGGACGAGGGCCAGGGCGATGATGACCAGCGCGATCGGGATGAGGACTTCCATCGGTTACTCCTCTTCGGTGGGGCGGTCAGTGCGGCTGCCCGCCGGTTCAACGATCAACTCGAGTCCGTCAACGCCGACCACGCGGAGCGCCTCCCCGGGCCGGATGGATCCACGCCGGCTGCGCGCCGTCCAGGTCTCGCCCTGGGCGTGCACGATGCCGGTCGGCGCGATGGGTGTTTCGGCGGTGCCGTCCGCCCCAACCAGGGCCAGCATGGGCTGCGTGGGCGCCGGGCGTCGGCGCATCTCGATCGCCCCGCGCGCGACCAACGCGATGAAGCCGACCGCCAGGACGATCGGGAGGCCGATGAGGATGGGGTTCAGCTCGATCTGGATGGCATCGGTCCCGTCCACGCCGGTGTACAGCGCCGCCGCGCCGAGAATCAGGGCAATCGCGCCGCCGACGGTCAGCAGGCCGTAGGACGTCACGAACAGCTCGAGGGCGAACAGCCCCAGCCCGATCAGGATGAGCACCAGGCCGCCAATGTTGAGCGGGAGGCTGTTGGAGCCGATGAAGGCCAGCACGATCGCGATGGCGCCAACGATGCCCGAGAAGAAGTTCGGGTGGAACAGCTCGGCCAGGATCCCGTAGAACCCGATGGTGAACAGCAGGAAGGCGATGTTCGGGTCGCTGAGGAGGTGGATCAGCTCCTGGCCGACGTTCATGCCGATGGGCTGCAGCGGCCGGCCGCTGAGGGTCGGCAGCGGCTCGCCGTTGAACTGGTAGGCGTAGCCGTCCGCCCGCTCACCGGTGTCGATGGCCGCGAACAGCTCGTCGGTCGTCTCGGCCAGGAGATCCACCACCGGCGGCTCGAGGGCCACCGCGTCATCAGCGCCGATGCTCGCCGCGTCCCGGACCGCCGACTCGGCCCAGTCCGCATTGCGGTCGTGGGCCTCGGCCAGGCCGCGGATCTCGGCCACGAGGTCGTTCGTGATCTTCGCGGCCAGCGTCTCGGGCAGATCCTCCCCGCCTGAACCAACCACGGAGGCCGCGCCGATCGTCGTCTGGGGCGACATGGCAGCCACGTCCCCGGCCAGGGTGATGAACGTGGCCGCCGACGCGGCCTGCCCGCCCGGAGGGCGTGACCCAGGTGATGACCGGGATCGGGCTGTTCAGGATCGCCTTCACGATGCGATCGGTGCTCGTCAGCTCGCCGCCGGGCGAGTCGATCTCGATCAGAACGGCGACGGCGCCGTCGTCCGCGGCCGCCGTGATGCCCTCTTCCATGTAGGACGCATTGACCTGGTCGATGACCCCGCTGAGCTCGAGGACGGCCACCGGCTCCTCGCCGCCCACGGCCGAGCCCGCCAGCCCGGCGAGGAGCAGGGCGCCGAGCACACCGCGCCGGAGGACTGCCACGCTCCGAGTATAGGCGCGGCCCGCCGGATCGCCCGATCAGCCGTCTGGGGGTCCCCACAGCGCCTGGACCACGAGCTGCGACCAGCTCTCCATCCGGTCCCAGGCGGCGTGGATCTCGGCGACCCCGGCCAGGTGTCCCGAGAGCTTGTCGCGCTCCCGCACCTCGAACGGCCGGCCGGCCGCATCGACCTCGAACACGACTCCGAGATGGACCGATCCCACCGGGTTCCGATCGTCGTTGAGGAGGCCGATGGGCGTGAACTCGGGCTCCCAGGCCGCGGCGATCTCCTCGTCCCATTCGCGCCGCAGCCCCGCGCCGATTGGGTCCGGTCCATCGTCGACCGGATTGAGGTGGCCGCCGACGCCGATCGTCGCCCGCCGATGCAGGCGTTCATCGCCACCGGCATCGGTCCGCTCCATCAGGAACGCCCGATCTCCGTCGCGGACCACCACGTACGGGATCACCTGCTTGTGGGATGGGTCCTGCTCAGCCTGCGCGCGGTCCATCCACCGCCCGTCGGTCGCCAGCACCCGACGTCAGTGCTCCGAGATCGGCATCTCCCGATCGGTCTGAGGCCCAGAAAGTCGCACCCACCCGGAACCGCCACGAGGTCGAAGAACGAGTACGAGCTCTGCCAGGGCCAAATGACCGTCCCAAAAGTGGTGCGCCGATGCGCCGGGGGTGAAGTTAGGGCCTGTTCTGTAAGGTTGCCTGCAAGCGTGGCAGGTCTACACTCCGTGCCCGCCGATCGTACTGCGCAGCGACAGTACGAAAGTCAGCCCAGATTTCGAGCGCTGCGAAGGTCATTCGACCGGCGGGGGGAGGCGATGATCGTCCGAGCGCCCCGAGGCGAATCGAAACATCCAGGGGGGCAGACCCTTGCCGAGTTCGCGCTGGTCCTGCCCATCCTGCTCGTCGTGCTGCTCGGTGTCGTGGACTTCGGTCGGGTCTTCTCCGCCAGCATCGCCGTCGGAGGCATCGACCCGGAACGGGGCGGAGATCGGTGCAATCGCACGGCTCCGGGACAAGCCATCGAGCGATCCATCGACATGGAGCGCGTACTACGACGACCTCCACGAGCAGGTGGCCAAGGTGGTCTGCTCGGAGCTGAGCGTCCTCCCCAACACGACCTTCAACTCCGCCGATCGCACCTGCCCATCGATGCCGGTGATCCGGGTATGTGTCCACGACGACCGCGACCCGCTGTGCGGATACCCGATCACGGGCTTCGCCAGCCTGATCCCGCCCGAGTGCGACCACATGGCGGTGGCCTGGGACAACACGTCGGGGGGAATCATCGGCAGTCACGCGCGTCGAGGTGCGCATCTGCTACCACTTCACGACGCTGTTCAACCTGCATTTCTCCCTGCCGGGAGGCACCGGGCTGGATCTCGGCGAGATCTGGATCCAGCGGGAGCGGGTCTTCGTCCTCGACTGCCCGCCGGGGGACGTGACGACATGCTGAAGCGCGATCGGCGCGTGGGCAGACGATGGTCGAGTTGGCGCTCGCCGTTCCGCTGTTCATGGTCGTCCTGGTCGGGATCATCGTGCTCGGCATCGGCGTCTTCTACCAGCAGGAGCTGACCAACGTGGCTCGCGAGGCCGCCCGGTATGCGGCCATCCACAGCGCCACGGCCCAGTGCCCCACCGTGTCGAACCTGGAACCCGACCCTGCCGCCGCAGACCTACTACCGGTGCGACCCGCCCAGGCTGCCGGTGGCCGCAGATGACGTCCTTCGCCCGCAGACGGGCCTTCGGCCTGCCGCCCGGCGGCGATCCAGCTGTCGGCGTGCTGGTCTGGGTACTGGTTCGACCCGAACGGCGACGGCAACTTCAGCGACGGCGACTATGACGCGCTGCCGACGGAGGACTCGCCCTCCGCCCGCCCGAATCCGTTCCGCTACTGCACCATCCCGTCGGACAACGGCGGGACGCTCGTCAACGTGGATCCCGCGGACCAATGCCGAAGCGATCCCTGCACCGCGCCGATGCCGATCACGACCTCCACCAATGACATGGCGAGCAGCATCTCGGCCTCGTACGGCGGGACGGCGAACGAAGTGACCGTGTTCGCCTGCTTCAACTGGAGTCCCCCCGGGTGCCGGGTTCCTGCTCATTCCCGAAACGGTGACGCTTGCGGGCGGTGATCACCGAGAGCCTGCAGTACCAGCAATGAGGAACACGCACGATGACCAGCCAACGGATCCAACGCAGCGAGGGCAGGTGCTGGTCATCACCGCGGTCGCGCTGGTCATCCTGCTGGGCATCGGCGCCTTGGTCGTCGACCTCGGCTTCGCCGTTGCTCCTCCGCCGCCAGGAGCAGAACGCGGTCGACCCGGCGGCGATTGCCGCCGCCCGATTCATCGATGATACGAGCCGGCCAGACGATCAACATGCCGATGGCGTGGCAGGCCGCGTGCTACTACGCGCGCCAGAACAAGTTCTTCCCGGCGCGCGACCGACAACAGCGGCGGCGGGACGGGCTGTGTGCCCGCCAACGACCCGCAGGGCGCGGTGCTGGAGGTCATCTACCCGCCGGACGGCCGGGCGGAGCCGTTCCAGGGCAATCTGGGCATGGTCCAGGTCGTCCTGACGCGACAACGCGACACGTTCTTCGGCCGCGCTCCTCGGGATCCGGACCCTGTCGGTCGAGACCGATGCGGTCGCGGCTCGCCAGCGCGGCGAGACGAACACGCACTCGCTGATCGCGCTCAAGCGAGGACGGATTGCGCAACCGCAAAGGTTCGCGGAACGGCGACGATCAAGATCTATCCCGTCCCGGGCTACACCGGACCCGGGCGGCTATGTCCAGGTGAACTCGGACTGCGGCAACTCGGTCGGGTGACGACGACTGCACGACCTCGAGCCAGGGCGCCCTGCGACATCGACGGCAACGCCGCGCACCTGACCGCGCCCAAGGTCAATGTCACTGGCGGCTGCAAGGGGCACATCGGCGCAACCTGTCGGCGTTCTCGACGAGGGCGCGACGCCGATGGCCGATCCGCTCGGGGGCCTGGTCTTCCCGGCATGGGACACCGCGCTACCGGGTCAACGGTGCGGGCAGAGCGGCGCCGACACCACGGCACTCGGCGCCCAGGGGTGCGGCCAGGGTGGCGGGCGCCTCCCGTGGCAGGGATGCTCTCCGATTCAGCCTGCCCGGGACTGCCATCGGGCCACGACTGCATCGAGCTCGGATCCGGGCATCTACTACGGCGGCTGGGACATCGGCACCAAGGTGCGCGTCACGCTCAAGCCCGGGCATCTACGTCATCGCCGGCGGAGGGGTGAGCATCGGGTCGACCGGATCGCTGGACTCGCTCGCGGGGGGTGCCGCCCCGGCCCCGGTCCTGATCTACAACACCGACAACCCGATATTCAGGTCCGGGTGCCCGGGCGCCGGGACCACGAAGTGCCAAGCCGACCTGGACCTCACCGCCCAGGCAGCGCTGAAGCTCGCCGGGCTGCTACGGGATCAGCCCTGCCCGCCGGTGACTCCACCGTCATGGCCGATCCGGGATGCCCGTTCGGCGGGATGGTCATCTGGTACGACGGCGACGGCAGCCAGCCGGCGTGACGATCGTCGGGTACTGGTCGAAGATCGCCGGCGGGACCGAGCTGTTCATCTCGGGCACCATCTACGCGCCGAGGGCGCACGTGGATATCGCACGGCAACTCCGGGACGAACTGCGGTACCGGCACCGAGACCCAGGTCGCCGCAGTCCAGATCATCTCCTGGACGTGGGACCTCGGTGGGACGGGCGACCTGTGCATGCCGTACGACCCGACCAAGCTCTACAAGCTGAGCCTGCAGGGCCTCGTCCACTGACCGGCGGACAGCCGACCAGCCGGCTAGGCCGGCGGCGATCGCCCCCGCCTTCGCCAGGCGCAGGGCAAGCTGGGCGGCTTCCCGCGGGTCGCGGGCGCGGTGGACGCGTGGGCCGCCGACGCGCTGGTCGGACTCCACCCGCCACGAGCTGAGGGTCACGACCTCGCGACCCATGCGCAGGGCCAGGCCGATCTCCGACAGCGTCCCGTGGCGGCCACCGACCGCGACGACCGCGTCGGCGGCGGTGACGACCACCAGGTTGCGGACGACGCCCAGCCCGGTGGGGATGGCGATCTGCACGTACTCGTTGGCCTCGGCGGCATCGGCCCCGGGCAGGATGCCGATCGTCACGCCACCGGCGGACGAGGCGCCGCGGGAAGCGGCCCGCATGACGCCGCTCAGGCCGCCGGTCACCACCGTGGCGCCGGCTCGAGCCAGGAGCTGGCCGACTTCCTCGGCCCACTCCAGGATCCGATGGGCGTCCGGGCCCGCGCGGGTCGCCGTCGCCGATGACCGCCACCACCGGCGGCCGCGGTGGGCGGATCGGGAGGTCAGCCACGGCCCGATCCTGCGCCGCCCAGGGGCAGCCGTGCAAGTTCGTCGTACTGGGCCGGCCCGCGACCGAGGTGGCTGCGGTACAGGACGACGTCGTCCACGGCGATCTCGACGGGAGCGAGGCGTCCGGGTCGCCAGCCAGCGCGTCCAGCGGCTCGCCGCGGCGGACGCGGCTCCGGCCCAGCGTCAGGTGCGCGCGCAGCCGCCGGATCTTGTCGCGCGGAAGGAGGGCGACCTGGACGGCGCGGGCCAGGTCCTCGAGGTGCCGGTTCGGGATCGTCGAACCCGAGCCACACGCTCTGGGCGGCGCCTGATCGCGGAAAGGCGCCGACTGACGCCGGTCCGAACGCGGAGCGGGACGAGCGCGCGCGAATGGCCGGAGCGCGGCCTCAATCTCGTCGCGCAGGCGGGGCACCGATTCGGGATCGGTCGCGCCCAGGAAGGCGAGGGTCAGGTGCCAGCCGTCCGGATCGGTCCAGCGCAGGTTCGGGGCATCGGGCTGCAGCCCGCCACCGAGCGACCGCGTCCTCCAGGGCGAGACGGAGGTGCGCCGGCGCCGGCACCGCCACGAAGCAGCGCCACGACTCAGGCGAGGCGGGCATCGACCAGTGGCAGCAGCCCTTCGAGCGAGGTCACGACCGGGACGTCGTCCGGCGGCGGGTCGGTACCGGCCTCGCCGATCCACGAGCACCGCGTCGATGCCGACCGAGCGGGCACCGGCCACGTCGGCATCGAGATGGTCGCCGACGTGGACCACCGACTCGGGCGGGACCTGGGCCTGCTCGAGGGCCCAGCGGAAGATGCCCGGATGGGGCTTGTCGTAGCCGATCCTCGCGCTGGCGGCCACGAAGTCGAGGAACGAGCCGAGGCCGAGGCCGTCGAGCAGCTCGGGCAGCTGCCAGGCCCAGTTCGAGACGGCGCCGACCACCAGCCCGCGCGCCTTCAGGCCCTCCAGGGCGGGCCGCACGTCGGCGAACACCTGCCACGTCGCCGGCTCCTGGAACAGCGCCGCCAGGTGCTCGAAGAACGCGTCCGGGCAGCGGCGCCAGGCCGACCTGGGCGAAGCGCATGCGGTCCATCTCGACCAGCCGCCGATGACTCTGCTCGGGGCTGGGCTCGATGCTGCCGTCGAACCCATAGCCACCGTGCTGGTACACCGCGTGGAGGGCGACCTGGAGGGCGTCCATGTCCACCGTGACTCCGAAATCGGCGAAGGCGCGAGCGTACACGTGCTCCCAGGTGGGGTCGGGCCGCATGAGCGTCTCGCCGACGTCGAGAAAGACGGCGCGCAGCCGGGGGCGAGTCTGGAATCGGTTACCACGCCGTACAGCCTAGCCCGGCGATGATCGCCGGATCAGGCGGCGCCGGCGGTGGCCGTGCTCAGGATCTGATAGATCTCGGTGCGGTAGCGGATGCCGGACGAGTGTCGCGACAGCCAGCGCAGGTAGTCCGGGATCCTGGCGCGCGAGGTCGCGCAGGGTCCAGCCGGTATAGCGACCGAACGTCAGACGCGTGCCCGCGGCCGTCGCGCGGGGCGGAGCCATGGGCGCCGGCGCGGCGGCGCAGATTCGCCGCGGGGCTCTCGGCCCGCCGCCGCGGCGGAGTCATGGCGGGCACGGAGGTGCGGGTCGCGGACGAGCGCGTACGCCTGGTTCAGGTCGGCCATCCGCCGCGAGGCGTACTGGGTCGCGTCGCGGTCGGGGTGATACTTCAGGGCGAGCGCCCGATAGGCGCCGTGGATGACCTCGTCCTCGCAGTCGGGCGCGACCTGCAGAACCCGGTAGGCGTCCATGGCGCGGGTGGGCGCCTTACTCGGTGTAGAGGCGCTCTTCGATCAGCTTCTCCGCCGTGATCCGACCGTTCGGATCGAAGCAGCAGTACTGGAAGAGCTTCTGCCACTCCAGGTCGACGTTGTCCTGGCCGCCGCGGTTCTTCTCGACCGTGGCCACCACCCAGTCGCGGTAGCGCTGGGCCTGGTACGGGTTGAACTCGATGTTCACCTTGGCCACGATGTTGTACTTGTCATTCAGGATCAGGATGATGTCGGCCTCGTAGTTGATGGCGCTGCTGCCGCGGAGGTGGTGGTTCCGCAGGCGCTTCGCCTTCAGGCCCTCGCGGTCGGCGGCCACGATCGCGACCACCCCGATCTCGCTGGCCAGCGCGATGTCCTTCAGGCCGTTCACGACGCGGGTCACCTTCTCGGTCTCGTCGGTCGGCTCGGGGATGACCGGGCACCTTCTGGAGGTAGTCCACGAACAGGACGAGGCGGCGCTCGTCGTCGCCTCGGCGCGCCTCGACCAGCGCATGGAGGTTGTCGATCGTGCTGCTCGGTCGCGGTGCCGCGCATGAGGTACATCGAGTTGCCGTAGCGCGCGATCCGCTCCAGGCTGGGCCGGAGGCGAGGGTTCGCGCCGAGCTTCGGCCACCTGGCCGGCCTCGGCCGCCGCCTCGAATGTGGACAGGACCTCCTGGCGGACGTCCTGGATCTTCACCGCGCCGGTCTTCTTGGGCAGCGTGGCGAGGGCGGACTCCATCGCGATCATGCGCTGGACGAGGTAGTCCTCCTCGTGCTCGAAGCAGACGTACAGCACGCTGGCCTGGCCGGAGGCAGCCATGTTGCGCGCCATCTGGAGGGCGAGCGTCGTCTTGCCCGATCCCTGGGCGCCGCCGATCAGGAAGCAGCTCGCCCGAGCGCAGTCCGCCGCCGATGGCCTTGTCGAGGGGCACGAAGCCGGTGGCCACCGGCTGGAGGTCACCGACCTGGCCTTCGGCCACGCGCTCATTCAGGTTGGTGAGGACCTCGAGCGCGCTGCGGGGGTCGAGGCTGACGCCGTCCGTCTCGAACTTCCAGTCCACCTCGGCGGCCGGCTGACAGGCGATTCGGCGGGCGATTCGGCGGGCGATTCGTCGATCATGGGAAAGGTCGGCCTCGCTGTCGTACCGTGCTCCGGGCAGGTGCCCGGACGCACCGGGGGCGAGTATACGACCACCCGCTCGCCGATCGGAATGGGCCGATAGGACTAGCGCCGTCCGGGTGGATCGGGACCGCGCCGGTGAAGCGTGGAAGGTGGCGCGACCTAGGCAGGCTGGGGGGCGGGGCCGCGGCGACGGCGCGGCGTGGGCTTCGCACCGTCCTCGGCCGGCACCGGCGCCTCGTCGGTCGCCGCCGCGTCGGCTGGCTTCGGACCGCCGACGTCGCGCGGCGGCAGGACCCCTTCCCACAGGGATTCGAACTCGGCCGCCTCGATCGTCTCCTTCTCGACGAGCAGGTCGGCGAGGCGGTCGAGGACGGCGCGGTGCTCGGTCAGCACGCGCGCGGGCCCGGGCATAGGCCTGGTCGATGATGGCGCGCACCTCGGCGTCGATCTTGGCCGCCACCTCGTCGGAGTAGTTGCGCTGCTCGGAGATCTCGCGGCCGAGGAAGATCATCTCTTCCTTCTTGCCGAAGGCCAGCGGGCCGAGCGCCTCGCTCATCCCGTACTGGGTGACCATCGCCCGCGCCAGGTTGGTGGCCTTCTCGATGTCGTTGCTCGCGCCGGTGGTCGTATCGCCGAAGACGATCTCCTCGGACACATGCCCGCCCAGCATGCCGGCGATCTTGTCCTCGAACTCGGTCTTGGAGTGGAGGTACCGATCCTCGGCGGGCAGGCTCATGGTGTAGCCCAGGGCCATGCCCGCGCGACACGATCGTGACCTTGGTGACCGGGTCGCACTTGGGGAGCGCCCGCTGCACGACGGCGTGCCCGCCCTCGTGGTAGGCGATGATCTTCTTCTCGTCCTCGGTGATGATCCGGCTCCGCCGCTCGGGGCCGGCGATCGACCCGATCGACCGCCTCGGTGAACTCGGGCTGGGTGATCGTCTTCTTGTTCCGCCGCGCGGCGAGGATGGCCGCCTCGTTCACGAGGTTGGCCAGGTCCGCGCCGGAGAAGCCCGGGGAGCGGCGGGCGAGGTCGTCGAGGTCGACCGTCTTGTCCAGCGGCTTGCCCTTGACGTGGACGTCGAGGATCTCGCGCCGGCCCTTGATGTCGGGGCGGTCGAGGACGACCTGGCGGTCGAATCGGCCCGGCCGCAGGAGGGCGGGGTCGAGGACGTCGGGGCGGTTGGTGGCGGCGACCACGATGACGTTCGTGTTCGTGTCGAAGCCGTCCATCTCGACCAGGATCTGGTTCAGGGTCTGCTCGCGCTCGTCGTGCGAGCCGCCGAGCCCGGCGCCGCGCTGCCGGCCGACCGCGTCGATCTCGTCGACGAAGACGATGCACGGGCTGTTGCGCTTGGCCTGCTCGAACAGGTCGCGGACCCGGCTGGCGCCGACGCCGACGAACATCTCGACGAACTCCGAGCCGGAGATCGAGAAGAACGGCACGCCCGCCTCGCCGGCGACCGCCCGGGCGAGCAGCGTCTTGCCGGTTCCCGGCGGGCCGACCAGCAGCACGCCGCGCGGGATGCGGGCGCCGAGCGCGTTGAACTTCTCGGGGTACTTCAGGAACTCGACGACCTCGGTCAGCTCCTGCTTCGCCTCCTCCACGCCGGCCACGTCGGCGAAGGTGACCACCGTCTTGGAGCCGAGGAACATCCGGGCCCGGCTCTTGCCGAAGCTCATCGCCTGGTTATTCGTGCCCTGCGCCTGGCGCATCATGAAGAAGAAGAACGCGCCGATCAGGAGGACGGGCAGCAGGGCGGAGATGAGGAGGGTCAGGATGCCCCCGGTCGCGCTCTCCTCCACCGCCTCGTAGGTGATGGTCGCAGTCCGCCAGCGTCTTGCCCGTGGCCGCGCACACCTCCTCGTAGACGTTGATGTTTTCCGATGGCACGATCGCGGTCTTCGGCGGTGTCACTGCTCGTCGAGCGTGACCGTCAGGGTGTTGCCGTCCTGGGTGACGCTCTCAACCTTGCCCGCCGTCGGCGTCGGTCAGCAGCTCGCTGTAGGTGTAGGGCGTGCCCTCGGTGGGAGCCATGAGGTACGTCCACAGCAGGGCCATGGCGAACAGGGCCAGGACGATGAGGATGCTGCTGCGGACGAGACGGCTATTCACGGACGGCGGCACGGCTCCACTGCACGGGGGGAAGGTGGGCCCAGAGTATAGGGACGCCCCCTAGCATCAACAAATGGGCTCAATTGGGCTAGGCCGATCGGCTTACAGACCGATGATGATCCGCCGGTTCCGAATTTCGGCCGTCCGCCCCCGGCCAAGCTCCACGACGCAGGCCGCCGCGCGGTCCGCTCCCCGCCGTCGAGCAGGGCCTCGATCCGGTCCGCGGTCGGCGCCGGATCCCCGATCGCGAGCCGCAGGACGCGCCGGCCGAGGGCGGCCGGCGGCGGGTCGCGCCAGTCGATGGGCCCGACAGGATCCGGCCGGCGTCGGGCCAGCTCGTCGGCCGCCAGGGCATCGAGCAGCGCGTCGTCGTCGGCGGCGAGGTCCGCCATCCGGATGACCGCCTCGACGGCCGCCGGGTTCAGGGTCTCGAAAGCCGGCATGACCGATGCCCGGACCCGCGCCCGCGACCGGCGCGACATCGGCGTTGGTCGGATCGAGGCGGTAGGCGATCCCGGCCTCATCGAGCGCGGCGCGGAGGGCGGCTCCGACGGGCATGGAGGAATGGGCGGACGACCCGCCCGCGCCGCGCCGGCATGCCGCGCAGCCCATGGAGCCCGCTCCCCCGGGCGAGGTTGAGCAGCACCGATTCGGCTCGATCGTCGGCGGTGTGCGCGGTAGCGATCAGCGCCTCGGGGCCGAGCTCATCGGCGACCTCGTCGAGGAACCCGTAGCGGGCGGAGCGGCCCGCCTCTTCGATCCCAATGCCATCGGTCGCGGCGAGAGCCGCGACATCGGTCCGGCGCAGCCGCCAGGGCAGCGCGAGCGCGTCGGCCGCCTCGGTCACGAAGGCCGCGTCATCCGCCGAGTCGGTCCGCAGGCCGTGGTCCAGGTGGGCCACGACCAGCTGCCAATCCGCGCTCGGGCGCAAGCTGGGCCGCGGCATGGAGCAACGCCATGGAGTCGGGGCCGCCCGAAACGGCCAGGACGAGGGAAGCGCCATTGCCGATCCCGACCCGATCGGCGCCTTCGGCCAGCGCCTCGGTCAGGGTGGGGATCGGCGAGGGTGGGCTGGTAGCGGAGGGCGGATTCGAACCACCGACCAAGGGCTTATGAGTCCCCTGCTCTACCACTGAGCTACTCCGCCGCGGTCACCAAGAGTACCGACGCCAACGAGGAGCGGCAACCCGCGCGAACTGGGTCACGTCCTGACCCAGCGATGCCGAAACCTCGGCTCGCAGCGCGGCGATCTCCGCCCGAAGGGCGCTGACCTCGGAGTGCAAGCGCGTTCTCCATCTCCGCCTCTTCCTCCTTGTCCGCTGGCTCGCTCAGGAAGAGTCGGGTGATGAAGCTGGTCAGCAGGCCAAAGATGGCGATGCCGGTGGCCATCGTCACCATCCCGATCACCCGCCCCGCCTCGGTCACGGGGAACTTGTCACCGTACCCGACGGTGGTGATCGTCACGAACGCCCACCAGAACGCGTCGCCGGCGTCCTTGATGTTCGAGTCGGGCGCCGGCGGCTCCACGTACGCCATCAGGTAGCTGCCCACGATCATGATGACGAACGCCCCGATCATGATCAGGTAGCCCGCGGCCTCGCCCCGGCGCCGGATCATCTGCGCCGCAAGTCCGCGCGACCCAGTAGCCCCGACCTGCCGCACGACGCGTATCACCCGCACGATGCGGAGGAACCGCAGGAGAAAGGCCCCCGGAATGCTGCTCACGAGGTCGATGGCTCCGCGCCACACGAGGTATTCCCGTTTCACCGGCGCCCGCCGAAGGGACCGCGCGAAGTCGAAGAGGAAGATCATGCAGAGCAGAAAGTCGGCGCCTGCCAGGACGGTGTCGGAAGGCCCTGGATCGGTGACAAGTTGAAGGGCCACGATCACGATGGACATCAGGCTCAGCAGACCGATGAACAGCTCGTAGATCGAAACGTCTTCGACGGCCTCGGGTGCTGACATCGCTTGGCTGGTGGTCACGGGTGTCTCCTCTCGAACGGCTCGGGTCGTCGGTACCGTGGGCGAGAGTAATCCGCGCGGGACCGAAGCCGCATCGAGACCCTGCCCGAGGAGAAATCAGACCTGTTCGCGGCGCTGGTGCCGCTGATACACTCGGGGCCGGCTAGAGGGCGGGCCGTCTACCGGCCTCACGTGAGGAGTACTCGATGTCATTTGGCGAATTCCTTGGGGGGATGATCGTCTTCTTCTTCTGGGTCATGTACATCTGGATGTTCATCGCCGTATTCGGCGACATCTTCCGCCGCGATGACCTGGGCGGATGGCACAAGGCAGGATGGATCTTCCTGATCTTCGTCATCCCGCTGCTCGGGATCCTGCTGTACCTCGTCACGCGGCCGAAGCCGACACCCGAGGAAATGGAGGCGATGGCTGCGATGCAGCAGCGCGCCCCCGCCGCCCCCGCGGCGCCTGCCTACTCGGCTGCCGGAGAGATCGAGAAGGCCAAGAAGCTGCTCGACTCCGGGGCGATCACGGCCGAGGAGTTCGATGTCATGAAGAAGAAGGCGATGGCGGCGGCCTAGACCCGCCCCATTCGCGAAACCGCCGCCGGGAGCAAGCCTCCCGGCGGTTTTGGTTTCCCGCCGCCTGGGCCCGACGAGACGGCAGAGGCGCAGGCCGATGGGCAATGAAACGGCCCGGGCGGGTTTCCCGCACCGGGCCGTTTTGTTGTCTCGCCCCCAGTGGGGCGTCAGCGGCTACTCAGGTGCAGCCCAGCCCGTCGCGCATCTCGGCGTAGGTGCCCTGCACGGTGTCGACTCCGGCCTGGACCCCATCCCAGACTTCGGACAGCGGCACATCGGTGGGCAGGTTGGTGATCGTGTCAGCCAGGTCGGACCATGCCGCGCTCACCGCAGCATCGTCGGCCTCGCCGACCTCAGCTGCATCGGTCGCAACCTGGTCCCAGGCGTCCTGAGCCGCATCGGCTGCGGCCTGGACGTCCTCGACCGAATCGGTCTCCGGCGAGAGGTCGGCGATCGCCTGGACGCTGTCACCGAAGGCCGTCAGGCTGTTGCACAGCGCATCTTCGGCACTCGGCTGATCCGAGGCGGGGGTACAGGCGACTGCCAGCGCGAGGCCGATGGCGGCCACGGCAATGAGCGGTTTCCGGAATGTGGGGCATGAGCGGCGTTCTCCTTCAATTGGCCAGCCGCGCGATGCTAGCAGGCTTTCGCGGATCGCCCGTCCGAGCCCGTTTTCAGGGGCTGGATGGTTCCGACGAAGAGGTCGACCCAGCGCTCGAGCATCGGCCGTTCGTCCGCCGGCGTTTCCACGGTCGACAGCGGGCGCGGGGACGGCGGCTCCGGCGGGGATGATGAGGACCTGCTCGCCGGGGTATCCGAGGTTGCCGAGCCGCCGTGCCTCAGCCGTGACGTAGGCGTCGCTCTGGAGGTACTCGAGCTGCCGCTGCAGGGCCGCGTTTTCGGCCTCGGCCGCGGCGACCGTGGCCTCGAGATTCGCGGCCTGTTCGCCGATCGACCAGCCGACGAAGGCCTGGCGACCCACGTTGAACGCGACGAGGCCGACCACGCCGACGACGATCAACGCGGTCAGCGTCCGGCGCCGCAGGCGCGGCAAGCGGATCGGGCGTGGCGGAGGAGGCGACGCGCGCTGCGCGGCAGAGACCTGTGCCCCGGTCATGGGGCGGGAGTCTAGGCGGGTTGTTTCGCGAGCGTCAAGGAAACCGGCGCGGGCCCGGTCGCCGGCCGACGCCGCGTGGACGGATCGAGTACATTAATCGGCGCCGATGGCCTGGAATGCCCGCGAGGGCCGTATCCGGCTCCGTTCCGCAGCCTAGCACAGGCCGTCAGCCGCCGCCGATGCGGTCGAGAGTAGAAGGGATTCAGACAGATGGGTATCGGTCCGGTCCAGTACATGGTCGTGGCGTTTCCGGGAAACAAGTTCAAGGGCGAAATCGCGCCGGCGCTCGAGGAGCTCGTGAAGTCGGGGACGATCCGCATCATCGACCTCGCCTTCATCATCAAGGATGCCGACGGCAGCATGACCGGGCTGGAGCTCGAGGATGCCGGCTCGGAGGTTTTCCAGGCGTTCGAGTCCCTGACCGCGGAGCGCGGCGGGTTCGTGAGCGAGGAGGACCTGCAGGCGGTCGGCCGGGGCGCTCGAGCCGAATTCGGCCGCGGCCATCCTGGTGTGGGAGGACGTCTGGGCCACGCGCTTGACGGAGGCCCTCGCCAATGCCGGCGGCCAGCTGGTCGACATCCAGCGCGTGCCGCGCGAGCTCGTCCAGGAAGCGGTCGATTGGGCCAAGGAAAACCGCGCCGCCACCGGCGCGACCGCATAGCGCCACTCGAACGAAGGAGTATCAGAGATGCGACGACGACGAGGCGGCATTGTCCGCATGGCGGCCACGACCGCGGTGGTCGCCGGCACGGCCGGAGCCGTCCGCCACCACCAGGAGCAGAAGTACGCTGCGCAGGACCAGCAGCAGTACGCCCAGCAGCAGGCGCTGCCAGCGAGCCCGTGATGGCCCGCCGCCGGCAGCCGACGACCCGATGGTCGAGATCCAGAAGCTCGCCGCAGCTGCACGCTGCGGGCGCCCTCACCGACGAAGAGTTCGCCGCGGCCAAGGCCAAGATCCTCGGGATCTGACCGGCCGCCGGAACCCAGATACCGATCGGCCCGGGCGATTCGCCCGGGCCGTTTCGCTGCCCTAGCCGGTCGCGCGGTCTTTGAGGATCTGGCCAGCCGCCAGCCGCCCCGGCGCGCCCATCACGCAACCGCCCGGGTGCGTCCCCGACCCACACTGGTAGTAGCCGCTGATCGGGCGTCCGGTACTGGGCCCAGCCGGGCGCCGGGCGCAGGAAGAACATCTGGGGCGCGAACAGCTCCCCGGCGAAGATGTTCCCCTCGCTGAGGCCGATCGTCCGCTCGATGTCGAGTGGCGTCACCACCTCTCGCTGGAGGACGAGGTCGCCGAAGCCCGGGAAGTAGCGCTCCAGGGTGGCCTGCACCGTGTCGCCCAGCCGCTCGCGCTCGGCATCCCAGTCGCTCTCCCGGAGGCGATACGGCGTGTACTGGATGAAGCACGACATGACGTGCTTGCCCGGCGGGGCCATGTCCGGGTCGATGGTCGACTGGATCGTGCCGTCGATGTAGGGCTCGGCGCTGTACCAGCCGTACTTCGCGTCATCGAACGCGCGCTCCAGGTAATCCATCGATGGACCGATGTTCAGGAAGCCGCGGAACATCTCCCCGTTGCGACCTGACAGCGGCGGGTAGACCGGGATGCCGTCCAGCGCGAAGTTCACCTTCGAGGACGTCCCCTGGAACTTCAGGCGACCGATGTCCTCCACCAGGTCATCGGGCAGCTCGCGGGGGTTGACCAGCTCGAGGAACGTCCGTCGCGGGTCGAGGGCGCTGACGACCAGGTCGGCGCCGATCTCGGTGCCGTCGCCGAGCGCCACCCCGGTCGCCCGGCCGTCATCGGTCAGGACCCGCTCGACGCGCGCGTCCAGGCGGATCTCGGCGCCGAACGCCTGGGCGGCGCGGGCCAGGACCTGGGTGAATCCGCCGTTGCCGCCCTTGTGGAACGCCCACGACCCGAACGACCCGTCGTGCTCGCCCAGGGAGTGGAACAGCAGGACCAGGCCAGAGCCCGGTGACCGGGGCCCGACCTTGGAGCCGATGATCCCCGACGACGCCAGCCAGCCCTTCAACAGGTCCGACTCGAAGTAGTCGTCCAGGAAATCGGCCGCGCTGCCGGTCATGAGCCGGATCGCGTTGTGGAAGGTCCGCTTGTCGAGCTTCCGGAACCGCGACCCCAGGCCCGGCGAGCGCCAGCAGCTCTTCGGGGTCGTCGCTGAACGGGTCGGGCGGGACCATGTCGAGCAGGGGCTTGATCGCCTGGCACACGCGGTCGAGGTCGTGGCTGTACTGCTCGTAGGCATCGGCGTCGTGGGGCGAGATGCGAGCGATCTCGCGCAGGTTCTCGTCGTGGTCCTGGGTGAACCACAGGTACTCGCCCTCGGGCGTGGGCGCGAACTTCGACGACATGAGGAGCGGCAGGAAGCCGTGCTTGGTCAGCTCCAGCTCGTGGATGATCTGGGGCCGGAGGAGGGACAGGGCGTACGAGAAGGTCGTGAACCAGAAACCGGGACGGAGCTCCTCGGTGATGGCCGCTCCGCCGACCAGGTGCCGCTGCTCCAGGATCAGGGTCTTCAGCCCGCCACGGGCCAGGTAGGCGCCGTTGACGAGCCCGTTGTGACCGCCGCCCACCACGATCGCGTCGTAGCGGTCGGTCATCCGATCGTCCCCAGGGAGGCGCCGTTGCTCATGGCCGTCTTCCGTTCCGGGTTGAACAGAGGCAGCCGCGCCACGTGGGCGGCGACCTTCTGATAATGATGATCCACCGTGAACTCGAGGAACACGCGATTCCCGACCTTCGCCAGGTCGGGACGGATGCGGGCCATGGCGATATGGCGCTGCAGCACGGGCGAGTACATGAAGCTGGTGGCGTAGCCCACCCGCTGGCCCTCCTCGTCATAGACCATCCAGTCCTCGTGGACCGGCGCGTGGGCCTTGGGCGGGATGAGCCCCGCCTCGCCGTAGACGCGGTCGTAGTCCTCCCAGTCGACGACCAGCCCGCTCATCCGCCACCGGGATGACTTGGCCTCGATCTCTCGCTCCAGGGCCTTTCGACCGATGAAGGCGCGGTCGTCATCGGCCAGTCCCTTGAACATCCACGCCCAGCCGAGCTCCAGCGGGGTGGACCGATGGGCGTCGTTGAACGCGAAGCGGGTGGAGTCGAAGTCCTTGCCCAGCAGGAGGAGACCTGCCTCGATGCGGAGCATGTACAACGCCGCCAACCCGTACGGCAGCACGCCGTTCCCGTCGCACGCCTCCCACAGGGCGTCCCACACCGCCAGCGCGTCGGGAGTCGCGCACCAGACCTCGTAGCCCAGGTCGCCGGTGTACCCGGTGCGGGTCACGGTGACCGGCCGGCCGGCGATCTGGCGCCGGAGGTGATGCCGAAGAACGGCAGCTCGGCCGCGTCCGGAACCAGACGGGCCAGCAGCTCGCGGGAGCGCGGCCCCTGCACCGCCAGGGCGCCGATGTCGAGGCTGACGTCCTCGACGGTCACCGCCAGGTGCCCGACCCGATCGGCGAAGTACGCGAAGTTCGGCTCGGCGGAGGTCAGGAGATACTCGTCGGCGACCCCGACGCTGGATGACCGCGTCCTCGAAGACGAAGCCGCGGTCGTCCAGCCAGGTCGTGTACTGGGCGTGGGACGGCGGGCAGGCCCGGATGTCGCGGGCCAGGATGCCGGCCAGGAACCGCTCCGCGTCGCGTCCCGCGATCCGGTACTTGTACAGCGGGCGAGGTGTCGAACACGCCTGCGGCGTTGCGGACCGCGAAGTACTCGAACTTGTCCGACACCTGGTACCGGTTGGCGGCCAGGTGGCCGGCCCAGTGCTGCCACAGCCCCGTCTCGTTCAGGGCACTGGTGCGCGGATGGAACGGGGTGGTCCGCATCATGGGAGTCGGGAGCGTACCGCAGGCGCCATTCGCGAGGCCGGCACCCGTGTTAGGGTCGCGATCCTGTGACCGCCGCTACCGCCGACCGCGCGACGATGGCCTGGGGCACCCTCGCCGCGCTCGCCGCGGCCCAGTTCGTCATGGTCCTCGACCAGGCGGTCATGAACGTCTCGATCAGCCAGCTGGTGGAGGACTTCGACACCACCGTCACCACCATCCAGGCGGTCATCACCCTCTACTGCCTGGTGATGGCCATGCTCATGCTGACCGGGGGCAAGATCGGCGACATCATCGGCCGGCGGCGGGCCTTCGTCATCGGTCTGGTCATCTACGCCTGCGGTTCGGCGCCTGACGGCCGTGGCGCCGACGGTCGCAGATCCTGGCTCTCGGCTGGTCGGTGCTGGAGGGCGTCGGTGCTGCGCTCGTGCTCCCGGCCCTGGCCGCGCTCATCGCCGGCAACTTCCAGGGCACGGAGCGGGTCGATCGCCTACGCGGTCATCGGCGGCGTCGCGGGCGCGGGCATCGCAGTCGGGCCGATCCTGGGCGGCTGGGCCACCACGGAGCTCACCTGGCGGGTCGTGTTCGCTGGGCGAGGTCGTGCTCGTGGTCGTCATCCTCGCCATGATCCGGCTGGTGGCCGACGCCCCGCGTGAAGCGGCCCGAAGCCGCAACTGGACGTCGTGGGGTCCGTCCTGTCCGCGGCCGGCCTCGGGGCCATCGTGCTCGGCGTGCTGCAGGCCAGCACGTGGGGCTGGATCGCGCCCAAGGACTCGCCGGTCGAGCCGTTCGGCTTCTCGCTCACCGTCTTCGTGGTCGGCGCCGGCGTCGGGCTGCTTGTGGCTCTTCGCCTGGTGGCAGCGCCGGCGGGAGGCCACCGGTCGTGACCCACTGGTCCACCTCGACCTGCTGAAGATCGAGCCGCTGCGGGCCGGGCTGGCGAACCTGTTCTCCCAGAACCTCATCCTGATGGGCGTCTTCTTCACCGTCCCGCTCTACCTCCAGCTCGTGCTGGGCCTCGAACGCGCTCGAGACCGGCATGAAGATGCTGCCCGTCTCGGTCGCGATGTTCCTGTTCTCGGCGGCCGGCTCGCGGCTGACGCCTGCGGTACAGCGTGCGCACGCATCATCCGGGCTGGGCCTGTCGATCACCCTGGTCGGCGTGCTCGTCCTGCTGTGCGACGATCGACCCCGAGCTGAAGAGCGTCGGCTTCGCCGTGGCCATGGCCCTCTCGGGGTCGGGCGTGGGTCTGCTCGCCTCGCAGCTTGGCAACGTCGTCCAGTCATCGGTGGACGCCTCGGGTCGGAGCGAGGCCGGCGGCCTCCAGTACACCAGCCAGAAGTGGGGTCGTCCCTGGGCATCGCGCTCATCGGCGCCATCGTCCTCGCCGGGCTGACGAGCGCGTTCGTCTCAAACATCAGCGACGACGAGCGGATCAGCGAGGAGATTGCCTCGCAGGTCGGATTGTCCATCGACGGCAGCCTGGACTTCCTGACCGCCGACCAGGTCGAAGAGGCCGCCGTGGCGGCCGGCCTGGACGAGGCGACCACCGCCGCCCTGGTGGAGGACTACGAGGCAGCCCAGATCCAGTCGCTGAAGACGGGACTCCTCGTCGCGGCTGTCATCGTGCTCGGGACGTTCGTGTTCACTCGGAACCTCCCGAGCCAGCGTCCCGGCGCGCCTCCGGTGCCCGAGCTCGCCCCGGCCTGACCATCCCGGCGATCGCGACAGCCGAGCTGTCAGGTCGTGATCCCAGCCTGACGCCGGCATTGGTACGCCCGGGTTTCCGCTGATGAATAGAACGGGTGTGCTATTTTGCCCCGGCACCGAATGCTGAGGAGCGCATCCCACCATGCTGGCAAACCGCCCGGTCTCCGCCGAGGACGCCATCGAGGCACTTCTCGCCGAGCCGTGGCTCGAGGGCCTGACGGCGGCCCATCGGGTCATCGAGCCCCGTCCGCCGAGGCATGCGCCCTGGCCTGACGACCTTGATCCCCGCCTCGTCGGCGCCCTGCGCGATGCGCGGGGTGGAGGCGCTGTGGACCCACCAGGCGCAGGCGCTCGAAACCGTTCGCGCGCGGAAGAACGCCTGCGTGGTCACGCCCACGGCCTCGGGCAAGACGCTCTGCTACAACCTGCCGGTCCTCGATGCCATCGCCCGCGACGACACCGCCCGGGCGCTGTACCTCTTTCCCACCAAGGCCCTCGCCGCGGACCAGCTGGTCGAGCTGCGCGCCTTCGCCGAGGCGGCCGAGCTCGAGCTCAAGACGAGCACCTACGACGGGGACACCCCGGCCTCGGTCCGCAGCGTCGTGCGAGCCGCGGGCCAGGTCGTCATCAGCAACCCGGACATGCTCCATGCCGCGATCCTTCCCCACCACACGAAGTGGTTCAAGCTCTTCGAGAACCTCCAGTACGTCGTCATCGACGAGCTGCACACCTACCGCGGCCTGTTCGGCAGCCACCTCGCCAACGTCATTCGCCGCCTGCAGCGGATCTGCGCCCATTACGGGTCGGACCCGGTCTTCATCTGCGCATCCGCCACCATCGCCAACCCCGGCGACCTGGCCGAGCGGCTCATCGGTGCCCCGGTCACGGTCATCGACGACGACGGCGCGCCTCGCGGGCGGCGCCACGTCCTGATCGTCAACCCGCCGATGGTCAACGAGCAGCTCGGCCTGCGGGCCAGCAGCCTGCTCACCGGCCAGCGGATTGCGGAACGGCTCATTCGCGACGGGGTGCAGACCATCGTGTTCGGGCGCAGCCGGACCGCGGTCGAGGTCCTGACCACGTACCTGCGCGAGGCGCTGCCCGCCCCGTCGGGCCATCAATCGTCCATCCGCGGCTACCGCGGCGGCTACCTGCCGAACGAGCGGCGCGAGATCGAGCGCGGCCTGCGCGACGGCCGGGTGCGAGGCGTGGTGGCGACCAACGCCCTGGAGCTGGGCATCGACATCGGCTCGCTGGATGCCGCCATCAGCGTGGGCTACCCGGGGACCATCGCCTCGCACCTGGCAGCAGCTGGGACGCGCCGGCCGGCGGGGCGGGACGGCGCTGTCGGTGCTGGTCGCCTCCTCGGCGCCCATCGACCAGTTCCTCGCCACCCACCCCGACTGGTTCTTCGACCGCAAGCCCGAGCATGGTCTGGTCAACCCCGACAACCTCCACCTGCTGCTCGACCACCTGCGAGCCGCGACCTTCGAGCTGCCGTTCCCGTCGGACGAGGTCTTCGGGCTCGAGGAGACCCAGGCCCTGCTCGACGTCCTCCAGGAGGATGGCTTCGTCCGCCAGGCCGGGGACGATCGGTATCACTGGAGCCATGAGAACTTTCCGGCCAGCGCGTTCAGCCTTCGCAGCGCGGCGCCAGGAGAACGTCGTCATCCTCGACACGACCACGGACCCGCACCGGGTCATCGGCGAGGTCGATCTCTTCGCCGCTCCCCTCCTCCTGCACGAGCAGGCCATCTACCTCCACGAGAGCGTCCAGTACCACGTCGACCGGCTCGACTGGGCCGAACGGAAGGCCTACGTCCGGCGGGTGGACATCGACTACTACACCGATGCCGACCTCGGGGTCACCCTGAAGGTCCTCGACGTCGCCGACCAGGCCGATGCCGGCCCAGGCGGGAGCCGCGCAGCGGGGCGAAGTGATGGTCGCCTGGCACGTCACCCTGTTCAAGAAGATCAAGTTCCATACCCACGAGAACGTGGGCTGGGGCCCGGTCAACCTGCCCGAGCAGCAGATGCACACCGCCGCCACCTGGCTCGTGCTCCCCGCGTCGGCGTGTGCCCGCTTCGACCGGGAGACCCTGGACGGGGCGCTGATCGGGCTCGCCCGGCTGGCCCGCAACACCGCTCCCCTGCTGCTGATGTGCGATGCCCGCGACCTGGGGGTCCAGGCCCAGGCGCAGGCTCCGTTCACCGGCCAGCCGACGCTGTACCTGTACGACACCGTCCCCGGTGGCGTGGGACTCAGCGAACGGCTCCACGACCTGTGGGACGACCTGCTGACGGTGTGCCGCGACCTCGTCCGGGACTGCCCCTGCCTCGAGGGATGCCCCGGCTGTGTCGGACCGCCGGCAGAGGTCGGGATCCGCGGCAAGGCTGGCCGCGACCGAGCTGCTCGAAGCGCTGACCGCCGACCCGAGGCGGATGACCCAGACCCTCGCCGAGCGGCTGGCCGCGACCCGGGCCGAGCGGGGAGCGCGGCCACCGGCGGTCCGTCATCACGACGACGTCGCCGCGCGACTGGCGGCGTGGGGCGGGGCCCGGCTGATGAGCGCCGAGGGCGGCCGGGTGGCGCTGGTCGAGCGGCGGATCCCCCTGCCGCCGGCGGTCGCGGCGCGCCTGGCGAGAGGCTAACGCCACCGCCTACCTGGACACCGAGACGACGGGGCTCTCGACCGGGGCCGGAACCGTGGTCATCCTCGGCGCGGTCGGGCACCTGGACGACGGCGCGATCGTCGTGCGCCAGGCGCTCCTGCCCGACTACCCCGACGAGCCGGCGCTGCTCCGCACGATGATGGGCTGGCTGCGCGGCCTGGACCGGATGGTGACCTACAACGGTCGCGGCTTCGACATCCCCCTGATCGCCGCCCGGATGACGATCCACGGCCTCGGCCGCGACCTGGTCGGCCTCCCCGAACGGCACGACGACCTCCTGCCCGTGGCGCGTCGACTCTGGCGCCGGATCCTGGGCGGTGCCCGCCTGGCGGACGTCGAACGCGGGGTGCTGGCCATCCGCCGGCGCAGCGACTGCCCGTCGAGCGAGGTGCCGCAACGGTGGTTCGCCTACCAGGCCGGTGCCTCGCCGGACCTGCTGGCGGCGGTCATCGACCACAACGCCCAGGACGTCGCGTCACTCGCCCTCATCGACGCCGAGATGGCGCGGCTGCGGGAGGGCGGCTGGCGAGACGGATCGCTGGTCGACCATCGAGGTCTCGCCCTGGAGCTCCTCCGCTTTGGCGCCGACGACGACGCGCTGGAGGTGCTCGAAGGCGTCCTGGCCGGAGGCTTCGAGACCGCGACCCCAACCGGGGACGAGCCGATCCGCCTGCGCCGCCTCGCGTCCCGCCTCCTGATTGCGGGCGGGAACACGTCGCGGGCCGAGCTCATGTGGCGCGACGTGGCGCGGAGCGGGACGGTGGAGGCGGCGCTGGCCTGGATCGAAGTCGCCCGCATCCGCGAACGTCATGCCGCCGATCTCCCCGGCGCGCTCGAGGCTACCCGTGCCGCATCACGCGTTCTCGACCTGGCGCTCGCGCTCGGGCGCGGGGGAAGCATCGAGCGCATCGGTCGTGCCCGGCTGCTGGTCGACCGCCGACGGCGACGACTGAGCAGCTGGGTGGCCGCAGCCGAGCGGCGGGCCATCCGGGCGACGTCCATCGCCGAGGTCGCGTAGCCGAGCTGAGACCGGCCGAATCTGGACCGGACGGAGTAGGCTGGCCGTCCTTAGACGCGATCGGTCAGGAATGTCGGTGACAAGCACGCTCGAACTGGGACGGGACGCCTCGCGCCGCCACGCGTGGTCGGAGGCGGTCGAGGCGTTCACGGCCGCCGCCCAGGCGGAGCCGCTGCCGCCCGAGGACCTCGAGCTGCAGGCCGAGGCGGCCTGGTGGAACGCCGAGCCGGACGCCGCGGTCGGGGCTCTGGAGCGGGCATTCGCCGGCTACGAGGCGGCAGGACGGCTGTCGAGGCCGCGGGCGCGGCGATGTCGCTGGTCTACATCCACTTCCGCCGCCTGGCCATCCCGGTTGGCAGCGGCTGGTTGGCGCGCGCCGAGCGCCTACTCGACGAGACTGCCCGAGTCGGGTGTCCATGCCCGAATGGAAGTCTTCCGCATCCTGCCGGCCATTGATGGAGACACGCCTCGACAGAGGCCATCGACCACGCGGACCGCGCCATCACCCTGGCGCGGGCCCATGGCAATCCCGATGCGCAGTACAACGCGCTGAGCTTCAAGGGCATGGCCGAGATCGCCCGAGGCAACTGGCAGCAGGGCCTGGCGATGATCGAGGAGGCTGCCGCAGCCGCGGTCTCGGGTCAGCTCAACGTACGGGTCGCGAGCGACATCTACTGCCAGACGATCTCCGCCTGCCGAAGCCTCGGCGACTTTCCGCGCGCCGGGCAATGGTCGACCGAAGCGGAACGCTGGATGCGGCGCGAGTCGGTGGGCGGCTACCCGGGCGTGTGCCAGGTCCATCGCGCCGAGCTGAAGATGCTGCATGGGTCGTTTCCGGAAGCGGAGCAGGAGGCGCGGGTCGCGTGCGAGCAGCTCGAGCGGTTCCAGCTCTTCTTCGACGCGGGGTGGGGGCGATATCAGCTCGGCGAGGTCCGGCGGCGGATGGGCGACCTGGACGCTGCGGCCGAGGCCTTCGAGCGGGCGTACGCGTACGGGCATGACGGCGCAGCCCGGGCTCGCCCTCCTCCAGCTGGCGCGCGGCGAGCTCGACGAGGCCGAGCGGTCCATCGCCGAGGGCTAGCCGCAGCGCGCCGGCCCGGGTTCGACGCCAGATCGGCCGGGCCGTGCGGAGCTGCTTCCCGCCCAGGTCGAGGTCGCCGTGGCGCGCGGCGACTGGACACGGCCCGCGCCGCGAGCGCGGAGCTGACCGAGTTCGCGGCCGAGTTCGAACTCGCCGATCTTCGAGGCGAGCGCGGCGACGGCCCGCGGCGAGGTCCTCCTGGCCGAGGGCAACGCACAGTGAGGCTGCCCAGGTACTGGCCAGGGCATGGCGCCAGTGGCAGGAGGCGGACCTGCCCTTCGAGAGCGCCCGGGCGCGGGTGCTGCTCGCCCAGGCGCTGCGGGCTGAGGGCGATGAGGCCGCCGCGGTGCGCGACCTGCGGGCGGCGCACGCGGTTTTCGCCAGGTTGGGTGCGACGCTCGAGCTCCGACGGGTCGAGGCGCTGCTCGGGAGCGGAGAGATGCCGGTCGCCGCGGGAACTCGTCGAGTCGCGAAGCGGACCTTCATGTTCACCGACATCGTGACCTCGACCGACCTCGTCGAGCTCATCGGCGACGACGCGTGGGACGAGCTGCTCGACTGGCATGACCGCGAGCTGCGGGCGTCCATCGCCCAGCACCACGGGGAGGAGGTGCTGCACACCGGCGACGGCTTCTTCGCCGCGTTCGAGGGCGCAGCCGATGCCGTGAACTCGGCGGTGGACATCCAGCGGCGGCTCGCGAAGCACCGTCGGGAGCATGGCTTCGCCCCGTGGGTCCGCATCGGGCTCCACGCAGCCGACGGCGACTCGGAAAGGCGCCAACTATTCGGGGCGCGGGGTCCACGTCGCGGCTCGCGTCGGCGCTGCCGCGCAGCGCGAGGAGATCCTCGTCTCGGCGGCGGTGCTCGAGGAGGCGGGCGCCGTTCGGTATCCGGTCTCCGAGCCACGCTCGATGGAGCTGAAAGGCGTCGCGACGCCGGTGGACGTCCGGTCGGTCGACTGGCGCTAGGTCGCTCGGCTGAACTCCGCGACCGCGCGGCCGTCCGGTCCCACGAAGGCGAGCTGGTCCGCGTCACGGGTGACGGCGGTCGCGCTCTGGAGCGCGGCGAGGTACGCGCCCTCGAGCTCCATCAGGCCGTCGCAGAACATCATCGTGCTGGCCAGTGCCCCGATCCGCAGCCCGCCATCGGCTCTCTCCCAGGTACCCATGTACCGGTTGCAGCCGGACCGGCCGGCGATGCGGTCGCCCTGGATCTCGAGACTGAATTCGGCCTCTGCCGGCGGGACGTGCGCGAGGTCAGGCCCGAATCGCGCCGCCTGCCATCGCGTCTCGTCGAGCGCGGTCAGGTCGACCGTAGGTGTCCATCGCGCCGGATTGTCGTCGGTTGTCGGGCTGAGAGGTAGCGAGCCGTGTCGCCGGCCGCGATCGCGGCCGCGGCATGAAGGTCGAGACCGGCGCCGCGCTGCGCGACGAGCACCGCCGCGAACGCATCCCCGGCGCCGATCGTGTGCCGGTTGGCCACGACCTCGGCCGGGACATGGCGCGGAGTCCCTCCGCCGTCATCGGCCCACGCGCCCGCGGCGCCGGCCGTGACGACCAGCTCGGGCCCGGGCCCCGCCCAGGCGCGGAGGCGACCGATGGCGTCGGGCCCATCGTCCCCGCCGAGCTCATCGACGCTGGCCAGCAGCAGGTCCAGGCCGCGGAGGGCGTTGGCCAGGTCGGCGCCGACCGCGGACAGGCGGCAGACGGCTCACCCAGCCGCCGGCATCGGTCTGTCGCAGCCATCCCTGGAGCCCGGCGGCGCGGAACGGGGCGCCTGGACCGCCTGGATCGCCTCAACCGGCACCTCGCCGGCGACCGGCGCGAACAGGACCGCCCGCGCCGGCGGCAGGCGTTGCGGATCCGGGACGCGGATCGGTTCGGTCCCCGACCGCTGGCCGGAGCCGTCGCTCGTCGTGGGCGCCGTGATGCTCGAAGACGATGGACGCGGCGGCCTCGTGCCAGGTGACGTCGGCCAGCTCGCGGAAGCGCGCCACCGCCTCTCGTGCCACGGGCTCCGGTCCCGACACGGTGCACAGCCCAACCCGGAGCCCGGCGGCGAGCGCAGCCTCGGTCGCGTAGCGAGCGGCGCCGCCGACCACCTCCTCGCCGTCGAGGACATCGATCGTCAGGCCGCCCACGATCAGGAGGTCGACGGGCACTCGGGTATCGGCCCGGATATCATCGGTCACCGATGAACCTCCACTTCTACGAGCTGCACGAAGGGGCGACCGACCTCCTCACCAACGCCCTGCTCGTCAGCGAGCGCGTCTACAGCGGCGCCGAGTTCGAGGCCCTGGTCCGCGTGGCGCGCGCGCGCGGTGATCGATACGTTCGAGGAGGACACCCTGGTGGAGGCGGTGGCGCGCGAGCTGGAGCGGACGCACGGGTTCACCTACATCGGTGACGAGAAGCTGGCGGCCTCGATGTCGGTCGGGATGTCGCGATGAGGACACCTTTCTGGTCGAACCCACGACCGAGTTTCGCAGCATTGTCGTGGAGCTCGACCGATCCTGACCGATTCAGCGGCCGACGTTGAACAGTACCTCGATCACGTCGCCGTCCCGCACGAGATAGGCCTTGCCCTCTGAGCGGAGCAGACCCCGTTTGCCGCGCCTCCGCGGTCGAGCCGCAGGCCACCAGATCGGACCAGTCCACGACCTCGGCCCGGATGAAGCCGCGCGCCAGGTCGGAATGGATGGCCGCGGCCGCATCGAGGGCCGTCGCCCCGGTCGGGATGGTCCAGGCCCGGCACTCGTCCGGACCGGCGGTGAGGAACGAGAAGAGCCCCAGCAGCGCATAGGTGCGGCCGATGACCCGGTCGCGTGACGCCTCCGCGATGCCGAGGTCGTCGAGGAACGGCCGCGCGTCGGCCTCCGGCAGGGCCGCGATCTCCGCTTCGATCCGCCCGGCCAGGGCGATCACGTCACGGCCTGGGCCGCCGTGCGTCGCCCGCGCTTCGGACTCGAGCGTCTCCGCCTCCGGCAGCTGGGCCTCGTCGAGGTTCAGGACGACCAGCTGCGGTTTCTGCGACAGGAACCGGAATCCGCGAGCGATGCGTTCGTCGTCGTCGCTCCAGGTCAGTTCGCGGAGCGGCCGGCCCTCCTCGAGCTCCGGAGCCAGGCGGCCGAGGAGCTCCTCCTCGCGGGCGTTCTGCTCGCGCTCCGCCGCGCTCCCGTGCCGGCCCGACGTCCGCAGCTTCTCGAGCCGGCGGGTGACGACGTCGAGGTCGGCGACCACGTACTCGAGATCGAGCTCGTCCACGTCGCGCCACGGGTCCGGGCGGCCGTTCCTCGGTCGCGCTGTCGAAGGCCCGTGCCACGTGGAGCAGCGCGTCCGAGTTCCGAATCCGGCCCAGCAGGTCGGGATCGACGGTCCCGGCCCGCGTCGCCCCGGCCGGGATGGCGAGGTCGACGTAGGTGACGTCGGCGTAGACCGACTTCTTGGGGTTGAAGACCGCCGCCAGGGCATCCACCCGCTCATCGGGGACCGGGACGACGCCCACGTTCGGGGCCGCTCGGCCCGCGGCATGGCCGCCCTCGGCCGGATGGCCGCCGAGCGCGGTGAAGACGGCGGTCTTGCCGGACCCCGGCAGGCCGACGATCGCGACCTGCATCGGTCAGGGCTCCATCGGTCAGTAGCCGGCCTCGAGGTCGACGAGGTTCTCGAGCGGCTGATCGGCCAGGTACCGCTCGAGGTTGGCCACGAACAGGTCGATGCTGCGCTCGACGACCCGATCGCTCGACCACGAGGTGTGGGGGGTGATGACCAGGTTCGGGGTGTCGTACAGGGGCGAGTCGGGGGGCAGCGGCTCCTCGTCGAACACGTCGAGCACGGCGCCGCCGATCCAGCCCGCGGCCAGCCCCCGCCGAAGCGCGAGCTCGTCCACGAGGCGGCCGCGGGCAATGTTGATGAGCCACGCATGACCGGGCATCGCCTGGAGCTCGTCGGCCCCGATCAGGCCGGCCGTCTCGTCGGTCAGCGGCGCCGCGATGACGATCACGTCGGCGGTCGAGAGCAGCTCGTGCAGGCGGTCGATGCCCCACACCTCGACGTTGGCCTGCCCGCCGGCGCCCCGCTCGGGGTGGCGCCGGGTGGCCACCACCCGCGTCCCGAACGGCTCGAGCAGGCGAGCCATCTCGGCGCCGATGCTGCCGTAGCCGACGATCCCGACCGTCAGCCCACCGAGCTCCTGGCCGCGCAGCGGCTGCCAGGTGCGTTCGCGCTGGAGGTCAATCAGCTGCGGCAGCCGGCGCGCGATGGCGAGGCACATCATCACCACGTACTCGGCGATGGGGCGTGAGAACACGCCCCGTGCGTTCGTCACCTGGAGTCCGCGCTGACGCGACAGCGGGGTCACGACGTTGTCCACGCCGGCCGAGATGGAATGGACCCAGCGCAGGGCCGGGGCTCGTTCGATGACGTGGTCCAGCACCGTGGCCGCGATGCCGCCGCGGAGCAGGACCTCGGCCTCGGCCAGGGCGGCGTCCGCGTCCCCGTGGGCGAGCCCGTCCCGGGAGATCTGGGTGACGCGAGCGCCGGGCACCCCCTCGATGCGAGCCACGAGGTCCGGCGGCAGCGGCGCGCCGAAGATCGGCGTGGTCAGGATCCGGACCCCCCGGGGCGTGTTCAGGTGCGGTCCTCCGCCGGTTGCGATGTCAGGCCGTCCATGGCATCGACCCGCGCCAGCCACGATTCCGGGTCGCGGATCTCGGCCAGGGTCGGGAGCCACTCCGGCCCGCGCCATACCCGCGCGAACCCGGCCTGTCCCGAGCGGCCAACGACGGCGGCCACGAAGCGCTCGCCCTCGGCGTACTGCTCGAGCTTGAGGTCGAGCCCCGTCACCCGCAGCACGAGCTGCTCGAGTGGCCCCCGTCGGCGGTGACGACCCTCGAACCGCTCATGGAGCTCGTCGAAGCCGGGCAGGATGCGGGCCCCGACGGCGTGCATCACGTGGTTCGACGCACCCTCGAGCAGCGACATGAGGGCCTGCGTCCGTCCGAACGCCTCGCGCTGGGCCGGGGTCATGAGCCGCTCCATCCAGTGGCCTTCGCCGTCGCGGGCCTGGGCCAGCCGGGCCCACATGCCACCGGCGTCGGCCGCGAGCTGGTGGAGCGTGTCCTCCACGAGGGCCGCGAAGTGGGCCCGCAGCCAGGGATGAGCCTCGAACTCGTAGGCGTGCGTCACCTCGTGGATGGCGATGAAGGTCCGGAACGTGTCGCGCTCGATGCCGAGGTTGTCGGCGGTGGCGACGACATTCGCCTCCACGAAGTACAGCCGGCCGCGCGGCGGGGTGGCGGTGGCCAGCAGGCTGATGTCGTACTGGCCCAGCACCTTGGTGGCGAGGAACGCGAGCAGCCAGCCGAGCTGGTGGTTCCCGACACTGCGGTTGACGATCCGCGCCAGGGCCGGCCCGGCGCCGCGGGGAGTCGGCCGGGATTGGGTGAGCTCGGCCTCCAGCCGGCCGATGAGCCGCTGGAAGGTGCCGAGGTTGAGGTCGATCCACTGCAGCCGGTCCACGACGGCCGGGGGCTGCGAGGGTGATCGCGCTCGGGACGGCCGTCTCCGGGCGACGCCGATCTCCGAGGCCACGAGCGGCGCCACGCGCTCGGCGGCAGCGCGATAGAAGTCCTCGGCCCGGGCGCGCTCGGCTGCCGTCAGGCGTCCGGGGCGCGCGCCGACGCGACGCCGGGCGATCGAGCGAATCGTCGACCAGTCGAGAAGGTGGCTCCCGGCGCGCTGCTCGAGTCGTCGTCCGGCCACCGCGAGCGTCGCGGTCAGCAGGGTGCCAATGACGATCCCCGCCGTGAGGCGGGCCGTGCTGCGTGTCACGCCGGAAGTCTAGTCGGCGCGGGCCGCCTCCGCGGTTGCGAGGTCGAGTCCCTCCACGACGGGCAGACTCTCACCGAACAGGCGGACGGCCACGGCCTGGAAGGCGGCCGGGTCGCCCGTGGTCGCGACCCGGTTCGGCTGCGGCGGGATCCCCGTGCGGGGACCACTTCGCGCCTGGAGCGCATCGAGCAGGTCCTCGAGAGCGAGCGCGGTGGTGAATGCCGAGTCCACGACGCTCACCGCGGGCCCGAGCAGGTCCTCGAACACCGGACGAAGCAGCGGGTAGTGGGTGCACCCCAGGAGCACGGTGTCGAGGTGCGGTTCCTGCTGCCGAAGGGCATCGAGGTAGCCGTGCACGACCGCCGTCACCCGGTCCCCGGACAGCTCCCCCGACTCGACGAGGGGAACGAGGTCGGGGCACGCCTGCTGGCTGACGGTCACGCGCCGGGTCTGCCTCGCCGATCGCGGTCAGGTACGCGCCTGACGCCACCGTGCCGGCGGTGGCCACCACCCCCACGTGGCGACTGCGGGTCGCCGCAGCCGCCGCGACGGCGCCCGGCCGGACGACACCCAGAACCGGGATCGGGACGTGGTCGCGGACCTGGGGCAGGGCCTGGGCGGTGGCGGTGTTGCAGGCCAGGACGAGGACCTTGGGGTCCTGGGCGAGCAGCCAGTCGGTGCAGGCCAGGGTGAACTGCCGAACCTCGTCGGCGGGGCGTGGCCCGTACGGTGTCCGCGCGTTGTCGCCGAGGTAGACGGTGGACTCGCCGGGGAGGCGGCGCTGGATCTCCGACAGGACGGTGAGGCCACCGACTCCGGAGTCGAAGACGGCGATGGGGCGGCGGTCGGGCGAGACCACGGCCGGCGTCAGCGCGCGACCAGGGACACGGCCGGCGTGCGACGGTGCGCGAGGAGGGCGGAGGCGATGCTCCGGACCCCCTTCGAGATCTGGGCGTCGGGACTGGCCGATACGAACGGCACGCCCTCGTTGTTGGCGGCCAGGACCAGGCGGCCGTCGGACACGACCTCGAAGTCGATGTGCTGGCCGAGCACCTCCTCGACCTCTTCCTTGGTGATCCCACCGGAGGCATCGGCCCGGTTGAGGATGACCGCCAGCTTGGTCGGCGGGTAGCCGATGGCGGCGAAGGCCTCGTTGGCCATGGCCAGGGCCCGCACCGCCTGGGCGTCGAAGGTGAGGACCTGGAGGACGAGGTCGGAGGCGTCGAGGAAGGCGAGCACCTCATCGGTCAGGGCGGCGCGGGTGTCGACCACGACATGGCCGTAGAGGTTGCGGAGGAGCGAGAGCGCCTTTTCGATGTCGCGGGTGGTGATCATCTCGGCCATCTCGACCCGCGGCGGGGCGAGGAGGACGTCGATCCCCGACGGGTCGCGGAACATGACCTCCGACACGTCCCCTTCACGGATCTTGTCGGTCGGGAGGTCCAGGAAGGATCGCGCGTCCGCCGGAGCGCGGAGCAGCCCGCGCAGGTCGGAGAACTGGAGCGAGCCGTCGACGAGGCAGACCGGCTCCTCCCCGGCGAGGGCCACGGCCAGGTTGTAGGCCAGGGTCGTGCGACCCACACCGCCCTTCGGCGAGAACAGGCTGACGATCTGGGCGCCCCCGCCGGATGCGGACGCCACGCGCTCCTCGGCAATGCGACGGACGACGGCAGTCAGGTCGAAACCGGCCAGGGGCATGCGCAGGACGGCGTCGATGCCGCGGGCCGGATCCTCGGTGATCGGCTCCTGCGGGACGGTCAGGACGACGATGCCCACCTCCGGATGGGCCTGGCGAATGCTCGACGCGGCCTTGGCTCCGCTGACACGACCCTGGAGCAGCCAATCGATGATCACCACGTCAGGACGGAATTCCCCCACCGCGGCGAGCGCCCGCTCGCCGTCAGCGATGACCTCGACGATCTGGATCTGGGTCTGGGCGATCAGCAACGACCGGACGTGCGATGCCACCTGGGGCACGTCCTCGATCATCAGGAGCCGGATTTTCTCTCCCGCCACTCGTCTGCTCTTCGCCTCATCCGATTTCCACAGCCCGTCGCGCTGACCGGTGCCGGATACGACGGCAGAGGACGATCAGGCGCTCGCTGTCGGCCGAAAACGCCTCCAGGTCATGCGACCCGTGCGTCGCGGCGACGGCGAGTCCCGCGGCCTCTACCAGCCGCGCGACGGCGTCATGAGAGGGGTACCAGAGGCGGAAACTGGCCGGAAGCCGCGCTATCGTACCATCGGGGTCCTGCACGTCCACGATCGTGGACAGGGTGACGCGCAGCCCTTCGGGGGCCTCGCGGCGCGTGAGCTGGCTGCGGCGCGTGAACGTCCGGCCCTCGGATTCGAGCGACCCAGTCCATGGCCAGCGGCAGGTCGTCGGTCGGCAGCGCGCCCGGGCCGAGGTCGTCGAGGACGAGCAGGCCGCGTGGCGTGAGGAGCCGCGCGGCGCGGGCCAGGAGCCGTGACGCGTCCTCCGGCCCATCGCCATGGGGCAGCACGCCGGCGGCCACGATCAGCCCGAACCGTTCCCGGCGCCGCACCGTCCGGACGTCGCCATGGACCAGCTCGATGCGCCCGTCGGCCGCCGCGGCGGCGAGACGAGGGTCCCGCTCGATGCGAGCCTCCGCCCGCCGGAGCATGGCCGCCGAGGCATCGACACCCACGATTCGGCTCGCGTTGCCGTCGAGGAACGCCCCGAACAGGCGGCCCGAGCCGCAGCCAAGGTCGAGCACCGGCCCGCGCACCCGACGGGTGAGCTCCCGGTAGAACGCGAAGTCGCCCGAGACGGGGTCGTGTTCGAGGTCGTAGATCTCGGCCAGCGCGTCCGCATCGGATGGCTGCCCGCCGAACGGATCTCCGGGAGCGAAGCTGGCCTCGCCCGTCACGGGCTGTCGAGGCGGCGGCTGGCGAGCCACTCGGCGGCGATCGCGACCGTGAGCACGACGAGTGCCGAGAACGCGGTCAGCGCGTCGACCAGGCGGAGGCCGGCCAGCGCGGCCAGGGTGAGGGCGGCCAGGGCCCCGCGGCGGGCCGAGCGGGCCCAGGCCCCGCGGTAGACGATGCGCCGATGGACGGCAAAGTCGATGAGAAACGCGGTGCCGGTCATGAGCGCGAACGCGCCGGTCGCGGCCATCCCCACCACGATGAGCCGATTCCGATCGGCATCGGGGCACGGATCGCCGACCGTCGGCGCCGGGACAGAGCTGGCTGGCGACCGCCACCACGCCGACCAGGGCCCCGATCCCGCCGAGCAGGAGCGCCGCGACGAGGAGCGCGGTCGCGGCCGGTCACCGGGCCGCGTCGGGGCAGATGGTCCGGAACGGGCAGGACCCGCAGCGCATCGGTCCCGGTTTGGCCGCGAAATCTCCGGCGCGAATCCCGGCCGCGGCCGCCGCGATCTGGCCGCGGGCCTTCTCGAGGCGAGCGGGCGTCGGGAGGCTGTGGCCAACCTCGCCCGACTCGAGGAAGTGGAGCGCGAGGTCGTCGGGTGGGCTGCCGTGGTCCGCCTCCCAGCCCAGGGCGTAGATGGCGAGCTGAAGCGACTCGCGCGAGCGACGACCAGCGGTGGCCGGGTCGCGGACGTCGCCGGACTTGTAGTCGACCACGGCGATGGACCCGTCCGGACGACGGTCCACGCGGTCCATCCGGCCCCGCACCCGGTCCGGGCCGAAGCGGAAGGCGAACTCCTGCTCGACGCCGATGACCGGCGACGGCGCGGCCTGCTGCTCGTCCCAGAACCGGTCGAGGGCCGCCCGGGCGGACGCCAGCCGAGCGTCCTCGTGGGCCCGGGTCACGAAGCCGGTGGACTCCCAGTGGCGGTCGAGCGCGGCCTGCAGGGCCTCGCGGTCGAGCGGTGCGCCGTCGATCTGCGACCGATGGTAGGCCTGCACCGCGGCATGGAGCGCCTTGCCGACGACGAGAGCATGGTTGGCCGGGGTTGGCAGTCGGATGAGATGGGCGTACCGATAGCGGGCCGGGCAGTCGGTGTAGTCGTTGACCTGCCCGTAGCTGAGGGTCAGCGGCTGCTCGACCAGCGCGGGACGCGGGCCGGTGGACCCGCTGGGCACCGCTTCGTGCGCGGCCGGCGGGCGCAGGCGCTCGATCTTCTCGATCGGGCTCGGACGGAGGACGTCGGTCCCGACCGCGGGCGCGTCGAGCGCCTCGAGCAGGAACTGGCTCGGCCGGCGCGGTCGCTCGCCCTCGTCCCGGGCCCAGCTCATGACCAGGGCCTCCCGGGTCCGGGTCATGCCGACGTAGCACAGGCGGCGTTCCTCGGCGAGGTGGAACTCGCCGTCGACGGCACCGTCACGAATCAGCTCGGCCGGGAGGTCGACCGGCTCGCGGCGGGCGCGCGTCGGGAACCGGTCCTGGGCCATGCCGACCATGAACACGAGCGGGAACTCGAGCCCCTTGGCCTTGTGGATGGTCAGGACGTGGACGGCGTCGCCGCCGTCCGGCTCGGCGTCCGCCGTGGCTGGATCGTCGCCGGCCTGGATGAGGACGTCGAGGCGGGCGACGAGGAAGGGCAGCCGCGCGTCGCGCAGGACACCGGACGCGCCGCGCAGGATCTCGAACAGCCGCGCCACGTTCTGGAGCCGCTCGGGCCCGCTTTCGCGGGCCTCGAGGGCCAGCCGGCCGAGCCACCCGGTGGACGTCACGAAGCGGTAGAGGATCTCCCCCGCCTCGAGGCGCACGGCCAGCTGTCGATGCGCGTCGATGGCGGCGAGCAGCCGCTGGGCCACCGCCGCCGCGGGACCCCGGAGGGTTGCCCGCGCCGGGTCCTCCAGGCCCTCGCGCAACGCGGCCTCGAGGGGCATGTGGCGGCGCGAGGCGCGGTTCAGGGCGCGCGTGGCATCGTCGGGACCGAGGCCGAAGATCTCCGATGTCGCCACGTCGAACAGGCTCACCGAGTCGTCGGCGTCGTTCAGGACCCGCAGCACGCTCAGGAGCACCCGGACCTCGGGCTGGCGGTACAGGCCCGCCGTCCCGCTGAACCGCCACGGGATGCGCCGCAGGCTGAGGGCGCGGAGGTACGGATCCGCGTCGCGGTTGCCGCGGACCAGGACGGCGTGGTCTCCCGGGCGACGGCCCGCTGCCACCGACGCGGCGATGCGATCGGCGACGCCGTCTGCCTCGTCCGAGGTCGTGCCGAACGCGAGGCTCGTGACCTGGCCATCCCGTCCGGCGCCGGTCGGGCCGCGGGCGCGGAGATGCTTGTCGACGCGCTCGCGAACCTCGAGCCGATCCGGGTCGTTGTGGCGGATGAGGCGATACGCGGCGTCGAGGACCGGCTGCGGCGAGCGGAAGTTGTCGGTCAGGACCACGCGCCCGGTGCGGCGGTACGCGGCACGGAAGCCCAGGATGTTCGACAGGGCCGCGCCGCGGAAGCGGTAGATGCTCTGGTCGTCGTCGCCGACAACGGTGACGTTGCCCGACGGCGCCGGGGCGAGGAGGCGAACGAGCTCGAACTGGGCGTGGTTCGTGTCCTGGAACTCGTCCACCAGCACGTATCGGTATCGGCTCCGCTCGGCGGCGAGCACATCGGGGTGATCGCGGAGCAGCTGGAGCGCGAGTCCGACCTGGTCGCCGAAGTCGATCCGGCCCGCGGCCCGGAGGAGACCCTCGTACACGGTGTACGCAGCCGCGAGCTCGACCTGTCGGGCGGCCTCTTCGGCCAGCGCGGCGTCATCCGGGTCGGCGTCGGCCCGGGCGACCAGCCGCTCGGCGGCGGCGCGGTAGTCGGTCGTGGACACGTCCTCGTCGCGGGCTCGGGAAAAGTGGGTGGCCAGGATGGACAGGAATCGGGCGGGATCGCCGAGCGGGCGAAACCGATCGAGCGGGAGATCGTCGAGGTGCTCGCGCAGGAAGGTGACCTGCTCCGGGCGGGACATGACCGCGACCTGGTCAGACAGGCCCATCGCCAGGCCATGCTCGCGCAGGAGCCGGTCACCAAACGCATGGAACGTGCAGATGACCGAGTCGGCGTATCCGTAGGGGACGAGCTGGTCCACCCGCTCCTGCATCTCGGCGGCCGCCCGCTCGGTGAACGTCAGGGCCAGGATCTCCGACGGGCGCGCTCGCTGCTCGGCGATGAGCCAGGCGATCCGCCGGGTGAGCACCGTGGTCTTGCCCGTGCCGGCACCGGCGACCACCAGGAGCGGGCCCTCGCCCCAGGTGACCGCCCGTCGCTGGCGGGCGGTGAGATCGGCGAGGAGGGGAGGCTGGACGCGGAGATGGCGGCGACGCCGTGGCGGCGACCCCTCCAGCTCCTCGAAGAACGGGATCTGGTTGGGTGCGGGGACGACGCCGGCCACGGATTCGATGGTACCGGAGGGATCGGGCATGCCGGCAGCGTCCGCCGCCGGCGCGACAGGTTATCGGTCGCGTTCGGAAACGGTCGCGGCGGGTTCGACAGCGGCCGCCGATCGACCGGCGACGGCCATCGCCACCGCCTCCTGCTCCTCGTCGGACAGCACGTGGGTGCCCCGGCCGTCCTGGATCGGCTTGGCGAAGATCCGGGTCCCGGCCCGGCCGTGGAGGCTGCTGACCACGATCCCGTTTCGATCGTCGTCGAGCAGGGCGATCGCGAAGCTCTGGTCCGACCCGGTGTCGGCGAAGGGGTTGAAACGGACGAGTCCGACGTGCTGGAGGCTGCCCCGCGACCGCTCGTCGAGGAGCCGGTATCGCCCGTCGACCTCGCCCAGCCGGTGCTCGACCTCGTCCACCCGCGCCCCATGGCTGACCAGGAGATCGCCCAGGGAGCCGCCCCGCGCCTGATCGGCGAGGGACCGATAGGCCGCGGTCGCGCGCGCAAGCCGACGGCTCAGAATGGCGACCCACGCGGCAAGACCGATGAGAGCTGCGGCGATCACGCCGAGCACGAGCACCAGGTTGTCGAGCAGCCACAGGGTGAGGTCGGGCACGGCGGGCGGCGGGTCCCGGAGCGGGCTGAAACGGCTGGTATCATACCGGCCCTCCGCCGGCCCGCCCGCCGGCGGTTCCGATTCAGAGCGAGGTATCGATGTCCCGACGGACGGGCAAGGCCGCCACCCGGCGCGCACGTCAGCAGCGACGCACGAAGCAGGGGCCCAATCCGGCGGCGGCCGCGCCGCGACCCGCGGTCAGCGAGCCGTCGACCCCGGAGGAGCCCCGGTCACCGGCACCAGCACCCGCGGCCCCACGACCCGCGGCAGCCCCGGCGTGGGCGGCGACCTCGTCGACATCATCCCGCCTGGGTGAGAGCGCCCGCGCGGAGTACCACTACGTGGCCCGCGACCTGCGCAACACGGCCGTCCTGGTGGTGATCATGGGCGCCCTGCTCGCGGCGGCCGTGGTCGCCGTCAACCTCGCCGGGATCTCTCCCCAGTAGCCTGCAGGGCGCCGTCAGGGGCCGGTGGATACGAACTGCATCGAGCCGGCGTCATCCGCGAAGTCGAGCGTCAGCTCGGTGTCGGCGGTCGCGTAGCTGACGACCCGGCCCAGGAAGTCGACGAAGATCGTGTCCTGCGACTCATCGCCGCAGTAGGCCATCGTGGACGTGACCAGCGTGATGGTCAGCTCATCGGGCTCCCCGACGGTATACGTACCACCCATGCGGTTGCAGTCGGCCTTGACCGCGACGGTAGCCGTCATCGAGGAACTCGATCGTGTAGTTCTCCGGGTCTGGCGTGACCGCCAGGCGAGCCGGGACGGTTTCCTGCGAGGCGGTCCACTGCCATGTCGGGCCGACAAGCGCGTTCTCGGCCTGGCAACCTCCGATGGCAAGCGCGCCGACGATGGACGACGATGAGGCGCGAGGACGCGCGCAATTCTACGTGCTCCTTGGCGGTGACGAGATTCCCAGTACGCCATGATACGACGCGCCCAGGTACCTCTCGCTAGCGGCGAGTCCCTTGGCGCTGCTGGCGCAGCCGCGACAGCCGCTCCCCGATCTGCGTCTCCATTCCCTGGTCCGACGGCTCGTAGTAGACCTTGCCACCAGCTCGTCGGGCAGGTACTGCTGCTCGACATCGGCACCGGGGTAGTCGTGCGGGTAGAGGTAACCCTTGCCGTGGCCCTGCTCGCGGGCAAGGCGGCGATGGGTCCCCTGCCGAAGATGCAGCGGCACCGGCAGCCGGCCCTGCGCTTCGACGTCGGCCAGGGCCGCGAAGTACGCCGTGCCCACCCGGTTCGACTTCGGGGCCGACGCGACGTAGGCCGCAGCCTGGCCCAGGGCGTACTGCGCCTCGGGCAGCCCGATCATCTCCACCGCCTGCATGGCGGCGACGGCCATCTGCAGCGCGCGGGGATCGGCGTTGCCGACGTCCTCGCTGGCGGCGATCACGATCCGGCGGGCGACGTACGTCGGGTCCTCCCCGGCCGCGATCATCGAGGCGCACCAGTACAGCGCGGCGTCGGGATCGTTGCCGCGCATCGACTTGATGAAGGCGCTCACCGCCTCGTAATGCCCGTCGCCGGCGCGGTCATAGGCCAGCAGCCGCTCCTGGGCGGCGGATGCGACCGCCTCGGCGTCCAGCGCCGTGCCGTCGGCCGCGGTCGCGGCCGCCGCCTCGAGCACGTTCAGCGCCTGGCGCGCATCGCCGCCGGCCAGGTCGAGGAGGGCGGCCATCCCGTCATCGGTCAGGCTGACCCGGCCGGCGAGGCCGGCCGGATCGGTCAATCCCGCTCGACGATCGGCGCGCAGGTCGTCGGCGTCGAGCGGCTCGAGGCGGTAGACCCGCATCCGGCTGAGCAGCGGCGAGTTCAGCTCGTAGTACGGGTTCTCGGTGGTGGCGCCCAGGAGCGTGATGGCGCCGTCCTCGACGTGGGGCAGCAGCGCGTCCTGCTGGGCCTTGTTGAACCGATGGAGCTCGTCGATGAACAGCACCGTCCGCCCGCCGGCGTCGCGCAGGGCGCGCGCCTCGGCGACGAGGGCCCGCACATCGGCCACGCCGCTGGTCACCGCGCTGAGCTGGCGCCAGGTCCCGCCCGACTCCTCGGCGATGAGGCGGGCGAGCGTCGTCTTGCCGCTGCCGGGCGGTCCCCAGAACACGAGGCTGGGCAGGTAGCCGGGGCGCACCACCTTCAGCAGGGCGCCCTCGGGACCGACCAGGTGGCGCTGGCCGACGAACTGGTCCAGGCGATCGGGCCGCAGCCGGGCCGCCAGCGGGGCGTCGGCCGCGGGAGCCTCCTCGAACAGGGGTCGGACGGCAGGGGCCGACGGCCGGCGCGGGGGCATGGACCGAGTCTAGTCCGTGGCTATCATGCGCGGCATGGATCAGAACCTCCGGGTGCCGGGTCCGACCCCCCTTCCCGCCGCCGTGCGCGAGGCCCAGGCCCAGCCGATGATCAACCACCGCGGACCGGAGTTCGGCGAGCTCCTGCGGGAGACCACTGCCGGCCTGGGACGGCTGATCCGGACCGATGGCGAGGTGTTCCTGCTCACCGGTTCGGGGACCGGCTCGCTCGAGGCGGCGGTGGTCAACGTCCTCTCCCCCGGCGATCGGGTGCTGGCTGTCTCGATCGGCGCGTTCGGCGACCGATTCGCGAAGATCGCCGAGATCTTCGGCGCCGCGGTCGACCGCCTCGATTTCGATTGGGGCACCGCCGCCGATCCCGGCCGTGTGGCCGCCCACCTCGCCGACGAGGCCCCGTACCGCGCGGTGCTGCTGACCCATAACGAGACCTCGACCGGCGTCGCGAACCCGCTCCGCGAGCTGGCAGCCGCCGTGCGCGCCGCGCCGGGCGAGCCGCTCGTCCTGGTGGACGGCATCAGCGGACTGGGCGCGATGCCGTTCGAGATGGATCCCTGGGGCGTGGACCTCGTCGTCAGCGCCTCGCAGAAGGCGTTCATGGCCTCGCCTGGCATCGCCATCGCCGCGGTCGGGCCGCGCGCCCGCGACGCGGAGGCCGAGGCCCGCATGCCGCGCTACTACTGGGACTTCCGCGAGGCCCGCACCTGGGCCGAGAAGGGCCAGACGCCCTGGACGCCGGCCGTGAGCGTGCTCTACGGGTTGCGGATCGGGGTGGCCACCCTCGAGGCCGAAGGTCGGGAGCAGACATGGGCGCGGCACGCGGCACTCGCCGCCGGGACGGCCGCCGGTCTCGAGGGGCTGGGCCTGACCCTCGTCGCGGCGCCGGCCGACCGCTCGGCAACCGTCACCGCCGCATGGCTCCCCGACGGCCTCGACTGGGCGCCATTCGGAGCCGCGATGCGCCAGCGCGGGCTGGTCGTCGCCGGCGGCCAGGGAAAGTGGACCGGCAAGATCCTCCGGGTTGGCCACATGGGCGACGTGGCGTGGCCGGAGATCGACGCCACGCTGGCCGTCATGGCCGAGGCACTCGTCGAAGTCGGAACGCAGACCGATGGCGCGGCGGCTCGCGAGCGCGGTCGGGCGGCCTACGAGGCCGCCATCGGCGCCGGCGTGCCGGCCTAGTCAGTCAGATCGGCCGCCGGAAGAAGGCCGATACCCGTCGCCGGACGGCGAGGCTCGTGAGCGGCAGGCGCAATCGGTCCCACGCCCGTTCGATCGCCTCGATGGCTCGCTGGCTCATCGACCGACCGGAGTAGGCCGACCACACTTTGCCGTCGGCGATGGTCCGGATCTCGGCCGCGCGGCTCGGCAGCTCGGCCTCGAGCCAGCCGGCGTACTCGTAGAACGTCTCAGACGGTTGGCGCCCGATCCCCGCCCGCTGGGCGGCCAGGTTGAGTCGGGCCCAGCCACGGTCGCCGGGGGACATGAACCGGAACCGCCGCCGTGCCGAGAACCAGCGGAAGGCGCCGAAGCCGGCGGCGAGGCCGATGAGGGCCAGGAAGATCCAGCCATTGGCCTCTCGGGACTCCTCGGTGGGCGATTCCTCCCCTGCCTGGAAGCCGCCGGGGATCGGGGCGAAGCTGGAGGTCGGTCCCATGCCCTGCAGCTTGGTCGGCGAGTCGTATCCCGGCGGGAACGGGCCCTGGAAGTCGACGCCCCGGTTGTCGGGGACCGGCGCGACCGCGTTCGGGTCACCGCTGGCGCGCGCGAACCTGGGGTTGATGGACCGGGTGGACTCGAAGATCTGCCAGCCATGGCCGGGGAAGTAGAGCTCGGCCCAGGCGTGGCTGTTCTTCTGGGTGACGAGGAACACCCCGTCCTCGACCCGCGTGCCCGGAGCGAAGCCCACCGTCAGGCGGGCCGGGATGCCCAGGCTGCGGGCCATCATGACCATGGCCGAGGCGTAGTAGGTGCAGAAGCCGCGGCGCGACTCGTGGAGGAAGTAGTCGACCATGTCCTGGTTGGCGTCCTGCGGCAGGATCACCGACGTGTCGTACACGAACGCCTCGCTGCGGAGGAACGCCGCGAGCGCCTTGGCCCGGTGGTACGGATCGTTTGCATCGAGCGCGATGGCGCGCGCGAGCTCCCGGGTCCGGTCGGTGATCCCGGTGGTGTCGAGGTACAGGGCGGCGACCTGCGGCTCGTAGTCCGTCGGCGCCGCCGCCAGCTGGGCCTCGGTCACGTCGGAGACGACCGCGGTCACGTCGTACATCTGCCCGGTGTCCAGCGAGCCGGCGGCGTCGATCCCGCCGAAGATCGGCCCGGCTGCTCGGCTCGGTCACGACCGTCGGCGCGAAGAAGCGCACCGGGAAGCCGGGTGCGTACAGGTCACGACCCTGCGGATTGAGCAGCTGCACCGTGACCGTCACCGGCTCGAATCCCTCCTCGACCAGCGGGCGATCCGGGGTCCAGCTCGGGAAGACGTCCTCCTCCGCCGCGACCGACCGCTGACGGCCATCGGTCTGGGACCAGCCGCGCCCGGTGTAGTGGTCGTACGTGACCGCCGCCAGGTAGTACGGTCGCTCGGCGCCAATCAGGTTGAGGACCGGGTCGTCGCTCTGGCTCCACGACGGACCGACGGTCATGCTCGGCCCGAAACCCGAGGAGACCGGGCGCGCGTTCGCGCTGTTGAGCCCCTGGAAGAAGCCGCTCGCCTCGGCAGCGAAGTCGAGCCAGACCTGGTCCAGGCTCTTGACCGCGGACGTCAGCGGCGCCGCGACGGCAACCGAGGTCAGCAGCCAGGCCAGCCCGATGGCGCCGGCGGTGAACAGCACGCCGCTGCGCATGATCGAAGCCGGGACGTCGATGTTCTCGTTCACCCGCCGCTGCTGCCAGCTCGACCGTCGCTCGACCAGCGCGGCGCGCAGCCACAGGAGGAGGGCGGCGAGCGAGAACAGGACGAGGAACCCGAACAGGTCCCGGATGGTGGCCACCAGGTTGACGACCAGGAAGGCGCCGATGAGCAGGATCGCGTCGAGCACCTGGTGGCGGCGATAGACCGCGAACGCGGCGGTGTAGGCGGTGGCCCACATCAGCACGCCCATGCCGGTGCCCAGGACGATCCCCTGCTGGATGGAACCGAACCGGTAGGCGGTGAGCGCCGCGTCGATGCCGGCCGCCCGGAGCATGTCGAGGCGGCCGAGCTGGTCGAGCTCGGGATGGAACTCGCCGCCCGATGGACCACAGGATGATGGCCGGCGCCGAGGACGGCCGACGCCGGGATGGCGACGGCGATCGACAGCCGGCTGGTCCCGAAGACCAGGCCGGAAATGAGCCCGAAGATGGCCACCGGGACGAGGAACTCGAGCGTGCTCCAGCCATCCCGCGGCCTGGACCGCCCAGCACAGGCTGAGCAGCATCACCCCGAGCAGCACCACGCTCATCCAGCCCTCGCGCGGCCCGGGGATCGCGTCGTCGCTCGTCGATCGGCTCGTCAAGCACGGATCCGCTCCTTCGTCACGAGCACCCGCTCGGGGGCATCCCCGGCATGCATGACGACGTTGGCAATGGCGTACTCGCTCAGGGCGTGGCGCACCGCGTTGAGCTCGGCGCCGCGCTGCGGCTGGCCGTCACCCGTTGCGGCCGCGAACGAGTCGAGGTCGAGCAGGACGACGATGGCGCCCGACTCCTCGGCGCGCCAGGCCGGCCAGCGGTCGCACCCAGTCGCGGGTGGTGGCGCCGGTCACGATGCAGACCGTCATCCCGCGTCGGAACTGCGGCAGGCTGGCGGCGACCACCTCGGCCAGCGGCTGGATGCCATCGGCCTGCACGTTGGCCAGCAGGTGGAGGATCTTCTGCTCGACACGCGAGCCGCGATCCGGGGTCAGGACGTGGGATCGGCGCGCGGAGGCGGTCAGGCCCACGGACCGGTTGTCCGCGAGGGTGCGAACCGCGATGGATGCCGCGACGCTGACCGCGGTCTCGATCGAGGCGCCATCACCCTTGCCGACGTGCGCCGTGCGGTCGAGGTCGAGCAGGAGCCAGAGGTCCGCCGCCTGCTCGGGGTCGAACTCCTTCACCTGCAGCTCGCCGTGGCGAACGCTGCTCAGCCAGTGGATGCGGTTGATCGCGTCGCCGGGCGCATAGGGCCGAATGGTGGCCGCCAGCGGGGAGGCCATCTCGCGCCGACGGCGGGCGGCAGCCGTTGCCCTCGATGGGAGCCGGCGGGAGCCGCCAGTGGGGCAGGGCGTAGACCCGCGGGAAGACGACGACGGTGGTCGGCCGCCCGACCATCATCTCCGAGGTGAACAGCCCGAACGGGATCCCCGGTGCGGACCTTCACCGGACCGATGCGGAACGTCCCGCGGCGGTTCAGCGAGACCTTCGACAGCCACTGCCGGCTGCTCTGGGCCCGGACGCCGATGACCCGACCGGGCAGGCCGATGGGCAGGTTCGAGTCGTTCGTGACCTCCAGCCACGGCTTGGACCACGCCGCGTCGTTGTCGATCCGATACACCGCGTGCAGGACCTCGCCGACCTGCGCGCGCGGGTTGAGCACGTGGTACCCGGCCCGAACCCCGCCCAGCCCGCGCCGGGCATACCACCACGAGCCGATGACCAGGGCGCCGGCGAGATAGACGAGGAAGAACAGGACCGTGATGCCGGTGCTGAAGGCGGCGACCACCAGCACGGTGGCGATGAAGATGACCGGCAGCCGGCGGCCGACGCGTCCCATGGGGCGGGCTCGGTCGCTCCTGCGCTCGGACGCGGGCTAGGCTGGAGCGCTCGCGGCTTCGGTCGGCTCGGCGATCGGGACGGTGGTCAGCACCTCCCGCACGATCGCGTCGTTGTCGACCTCGCGCAGCGATGCCTGGCTCCGCACGATGAGGCGGTGCCCGAGGACGGGCACCGCCAGCTGCTTCACGTCATCGGGGATCACGTAGTCCCGACCACTGATCGCGGCGAGGGCCTGGGCCGCCTTGTACAGGTGGAGCGACCCTCGCGGCGAGGCCCCGAGATAGACGTCGGCGTGCTCGCGGGTCGCGCCCACGAGCCGGATGATGTAGTCGGCCACGCCCTGGTCGACGTAGATCTCCTTCACCCCGGCCTGCATCTGGCGCAGCTCGTCGAGCGAGAGGACCTGCTGCAGGGAGTCGATCGGGTGCAGCCGCTTCTGCTCGTCGAGGATGACGAGCTCCTCCATCGGCTTGGGGTAGCCGAGGCGGATGCGGAGCAGGAAGCGGTCCAGCTGCGCCTCGGGCAGGGCGAACGTGCCCTCGTACTCGATCGGGTTCTGGGTGGCGATGACCAGGAACGGGCTCGGCATCTCGTGGCTGACGCCGTCGATCGTGGCCTGCCGCTCCTCCATGCACTCGAGCAGCGCGCTCTGCGTCTTCGGCGTGGCCCGGTTGATCTCGTCGGCCAGCACGACCTGGGCCATGATCGGTCCGGGGCGGAACTCGAAGTCCTGCGACTTCTGGTTGAAGATCGACAGCCCGGTGACGTCGGACGGCAGCAGGTCCGGCGTGAACTGGATGCGGCGGAAGCGTGCAGCCGATGCTCCGGCTCAGGGCCTTGGCCAGCATCGTCTTGCCCACCCCGGGCACGTCTTCGATGAGGATGTGGCCCTCGCACAGGAGGGCCACGAGAGCGAGCCTCACCTCGGCGTGCTTGCCGACGATGACGCGTTCAATGTTGCCGATGGTGCGCTCGGCAGGCTCCTGGACGTTCACGGTCGGCTCCTGATGATGGCGGTGGGTCATCCGGACAATACCCCAGCCCTCGAGCCGAGTGGTTCACGGGGGACGCGCCGGCCGTGGTTCAGTCCTCCGTTCAGGCGCAGCCACTCGGCCATGACCCGCCCGCCGATCGGCGCCGCGGTGACGGAACCGGCGCCGGCTCCCTCGACGATGACCGCGACCGCGATGGACGGCGCGGCCCCCGGCTGGGCGGCCACGAACCCGATGAACCACGAATGCGGCGGCAGGCCCTCGCCCCGTTCGGCGGTGCCGGTCTTGCCCGCGGTCTGCACCCCGCAGATCCCGTAGTTCGCGACGTTGCCGGCCCCGGCGTACGGGGCACCCAGCGGCCCGTGGACGGCGTCGACCATCACCGGCCCGCACCTGGTCCGCGGTCACGCGGCTGACGACCTGGCGCCGGCCGGGGCTGTCATAGCTCGCGGTCACCGCCCCCGCCGCTCCGGACGCATCGGGCGGGGTCCGGACCTCGCGGACCACGAACGGCTCGACCATCGTCCCGCCGTTGGCGATGGTGGCCGCCACCAGCGCCATCTGCATCGGGGTGGCGGTGACCCGCGCCTGGCCAAAGGCGGCCGAGGCGAGCTCGGCGTCGTCCACGAAGTCGGCGCAGCCGGTGTCGGTCAGGGCCGTGACCGCCGAGGCTGACACCGGCAGGCCTGGGAGCCGGGTCCGACCTGCAGCTCGTCGCAGAAGCCGAACGGCGACGCGCCGGCCAGGTATGGGCGCTGGCCGAGCGCCAGCCCGACATGGGCGAAGTAGATGTTGCTCGAGATCTGCATGGCCTGGGACAGGTTCCACAGCGCGGGTGGCACCCCGGCCAGGTCGTGCTCGGTGATCGTGAAGCCATTCACCACGAACCCGGTGACCTCCTCCTGGGGCTGGGTCGGGAACGTGGTCTCCGGCGTGATGACCCCGGCGTCGAGGGCGGCGGCCGCGGTCAGGACCTTCATCACCGAGCCGGGGACGTACACCCCGTTCAGGGCGCGGTTGACGAGCGGAAGGCTCGGGTCCTCCTGGAGGGCGAGCCACGGCGCCTCGGCGGCCGCGGGATCGCCGCTGATGGCCGTCGCGTCGAAGGTCGGGCTGGAGGCCATGGCCAGGACCTCGCCGCTGGCCGGGTCGAGGGCGACGACGGCCCCGACGCTCCCGCCCAGCTGCGCCGCGGCGAACGCCTGGAGCCGATGGTCGACGGTCAGCACCAGGTCATGGGGCTCCGGCGGCCGCTGCAGGATGTCGTTCACGACGTCGTGGAGCGGGTTCGGGTCGCGGAGGCCGATGAGCAGCTCGTCCCACGCCCGCTCGATACCGGCCGTGCCGTAGCGCAGCGAGGCGTACCCGAGCAGGTGGGTCGAGGCCGGATCGAGGTACGTGCGGCGGGCGAGGTCGTCGACCACCGCGGTCGACGCCAGGATCGTGCCCTGGCGGTCGAAGATCGTGCCCGCGCGGCTGGCTGCGGTGGGCGGCGATGAGCGCCGGGTTGTCGGGCCGTGCCTCGAGCGACGCGGCGACCGCGACCTGCCACCACGACATGACCACCACCAGCACCGTGAATCCGGCGAGCAGGGCGGTTCCGAGGCGCGGGAGATGGGCGGCGATCACGGCCCGGCCTCCTCGGCCGACGCGGCGCTCCACGGACCGGTGGCTGATGGACAGCAGGACGCCGACGATGACGAAGCTCGCCAGCAGGCTGGACCCGCCGTAGCTCACGAACGGCAGGGTGATCCCGGTGAGCGGCACGACCTTCAGGTTGCCGCCGATGATGATCAGGCTCTGGAGCACGAGCCCGGCCGCCAGGCCGGCGGCGAGCATCGTGCTGAAGTCGTCGCGGGCGAGGACCGCGATCCGCAGCCCGCGGGCCATGATGCACCGCCACCAGGGCCAGCACGGCGACGCCGCCGAGGAGGCCCGAGCTCCTCGCCGATGGCCGCGAAGATCATGTCGGTGTGGACCGCCGGGATGGGCAGGACGCCGTCGATCTCGGGCAGCCCCTGGCCGAGCCCCTCGCCCAGCAGCCCGCCACGGGCAAAGGCGTAGATGGCCTGGACCGTCTGGTAGCCCGCGCCGCTCGGGTCGCCCCACGGGTCGAGCCAGGTGTTGATCCGCTCCGCCACATGCGGGAACAGGCGCGTACGCGACCGCCGACGCCGGCGACGAAGAGGACCATCCCGAACAGGACGTACGCCCGCCGACCGGTGGCCACGAACAGCATGGTCAGGAAGACGCCGAAGAACAGGAGGGCGGTGCCCAGGTCGCGGCTGACGACGACGACGAGCATCACCGCCGGCGAACACGACCAGCATCGGGGCGAGATACGGGAGCGGCGGCAGGCGTCAGCGGCCCCAGGCGCAGGCTGGCGCCGGCCAGCACGGCGCGGTTCTCGGCCAGGTAGCCGGCCAGGAAGATCACGAGCATGACCTTGATCGCTTCCGACGGCTGGAAGCCGAACGGCCCGACCACGATCCACAGCCGCGCGTCGTTGATCTCGGTCCCGAACAGGAAGGTGATGACCAGCAGCAGGGCCGCGCCCAGGCCCCAGGTGTACTTGTAGTGGCGGAGGAAGCCATCGTCCCGCAGGCCGACGGCGACGGCGACCATGGCAGCCAGGCCCACGGCGAACCACACCAGCTGGGTGCCGACCATGCCCAGGTTCAGGGCCGGGTTGCCGGCGAGGTCCTGCGGCAGGCGGTTGAGCATGACGACGCCGATCGCGCCCAGGGCCGCCGCCGCGGGCATGAGCAGCTCGTCGCCCCGATGGCCCGACCAGGCAAGGGCCAGGTGGGCGGCGGCGATCAGGATCACGAAGGCGATGGCCACCGCCATCGGTCCGATCTCGGCGACCCCCGACTGGGCGATGTTGGTGACGAGCACGCCGAGCGGGACGAGGAGCAGGACCGGGACGAGCAGCGCGAGCTCCACCCGACGGGTGGCGAGGCGATACACGGTCAGCGCTCGAGCCGGAAGCGGACTCGGCCCACCGTCAGCTCGTCGCCATACGAGAGGGCCACCGGCCGCTGGATGCGGTGGCCGTTGACCCACGTCCCGTTGGTGCTGCCCCGGTCCTCCACGTACCACGCGCGACCCCGGAAGGTGAGCGCGGCGTGGGTTCCGCTCGCGAACTCGTCGTCGAGGAAGATCGTGCTGTTCAGGTCACGGCCGACGGTCGTGATCGGACCGATCTGCAGGATCCGCCCCTCGGCCGGCTCGCCGCCCGGCGACTCGAGCACCACCAGCCGACCGATGCCGGTCCGCGAGGCGGCCTGCGTGGCCTCGGCCTGGCGGAGGTCGGCGCGAAGCGCGCGCGCGAATCGGTACAGGAGGACGAACAGGAGGGCGAGGAATCCGAGCTGGAGCGCGAGCAGGACCAGTCGCAGGATGTCGTTGGTCACGAATCGCTGTCGGTCATCCGCGGAGGCGAAACTCGACGCTCGTGTTGCCGACGCGGATGCGGTCGCCGTCGGCCAGCGCGATCTCCTCGACCCGCTGGCCGTTCACGGTCGACCCGTTCCGGCTCTGGAGATCGACGAAGCCATAGGCGCCGTGCTGGAGCTTCAGCTGGCAGTGGTGGCGGCTCACCTGCGGATCATCGAGGATCACGTCGTTGTCCGCCGCGCGCCCGATGGCGATGAGCGCGCCGCCGAGGTCGAACCGCGCGGCCGCGCCGCCATCGGTCTGGACCACGAGGTAGCGCGCGAGCCGCCGCGTTCGGCTCCGGCACCGCGTGGCCGGCGCGCGCCAAGACACTCGTCGCGTCCGGCGGCACCGCCTGCGACCGGCGCCGGCCCGGGTGCGCCGTCATCCGCGACGGCGGCCGCGACCCGGACCTCGCCGCGCGGGACGAGCGCATCGGCCTGGAGGATGACCCGCGGCCGGGCCATGAGCCGGTAGCCCTCGCGGCGGGCGCGGGTCAGGACGTCGTGGGCCAGGTCGTCTTCGAGCGACCCGTGGTAGGCCTCGAAGGATGGTAGTCGGTCGGGCTGAGGTGCAGGACGTAGCGGTTCGGGACGATCACGCCGTCCTCGCCGAACCGCTTGTTGGTGTCCATGGCGCGCGCGATCCGCTTGGCCAGGGTCACCGGCTGCGGTGCCGCGCCCAGGCGTCCGGCGGGCGCCTCGACCATCCGCTCGAGGAAGTCCTCGAGGCGCCGGAAGATGCCCACGGCGAGCGATGCTAGCACGGGGTACGAACGGCGCCGGTCGCGGTACTTTGGCCCGATCCGGCCAGCCGGAGGAGCCGTGGCTATACTGGCGGCCCGTCCCGATCGGACGATCATGACCGATGACTGAGCTCCTGACCGAATCCTTCTGCGAGCGCTGCGGCACGCGGTACGACCTGGGCACGCCCGAGCCGATGTCGACGTCGCGCAAGACGCGCGGGCTGGTGACCGGCCTGCGCCAGTTCATCATGAGCACCGACAGCCTCGAGGACTCCATCGGCGATGCGATGCGCGCCGAGGAGGAAGCGCTCGCCGCCCGCCAGATCGACGCCTTCCAGGACACGTTCAACTTCTGCTTCGACTGCCGGCGCTACACCTGCGCCAGCTGCTGGAATGACGATGCGGGGCGCTGCCGATCGTGCATGCCGGTCGCCGGCATCGACGACATCGCCGGCTACGACGAGCGGGTCGGCGCTCCCGGCTCTTCTGCCCGAGCCCGTCGACGAGACGCCGCCATGCTGACCATGGCCGAGGAGCCCGCGTGGCCGGACGCCGAGCCGCTGCCGTCGGCCCCGGCAGCCGCGCGCTCGCATGGCCGAGCGAAGACGACGATCGTCGACCGCCGGCTGGCCGCCGCCGCCGAGGCCGAGCGAAGTCGGCCGACGAGACGAGCGGCCGACGAGTCGTCGGACCGTGCCGCCGAGAGCCGAGGCGGAGCCGACGCCGCGTCGACGAGATCGAGCCCGAGCCACGCCCGGAGCCGCCGATCCCGACCGGCGCCGCGGCGCGACCTGCGCGACACCTTCCTGCGCGGGCCGATCGTGGCCCGACCGGCCGACCAGCGGCCGAGCAGCTCCCCGAGAGCCTGGCCGCGCGACGCAGCCAGCTGGACATCCTCGGCATCGACGATCCCGGCGAGGGCACCGTCTCGGTCGGCGAGCGCGAGGCGCTTCCCTACCGTTCCAGCGGAGCCGGGTCGGCGGCGAGGAGTGCGGCCCTGGCGGCGGTGTGGGACGCCTCGAGCCGGGCCCTGGAAGCGGAGCGGCCCAGCGAGCGTCGCTGCGTCCGTGCGGGGCGTGCGGCCTGACCGTGTCGTCCACCGCCCGCTTCTGCCGCCGCTGCGGCGCGCCCCAGACGCTCAGCGCCTGATCAGTCGGCGCCGCTCGACCCGGTCGAGCCGGTGGTCTCCTTCTTGGTCTCGGTCTTCGGCGTCGCGCTGTCCGCCGCGCTGTCCTTCGACTTCCCGTCGGTCCCCGAGTCACTGGACGCTCGACGCGTCGCCGCCGCTCGGCCGCGAATCGGTGACGTAGAACCCGCTGCCGCGGAAGATCACGCCGGCTCGGGTGCAGCACTCGCATCAGCGGGCCGCGGCAGCGCTCGCAGGCCTCGGGCCCGTCCTCGAGGATGGAGTGGATGATCTCGATGACGTGACCGCAGTCACGGCATCGGTAGTCGTAGGTCGGCACGTCGCCGGATGATCGCAGGGCGGGCCGGGTGCGGCAACGCCTCGCGGCGCCGCCGGTGCGGTGCTGAGGTGGCGCTCCCCGGCTCGAAGCAGGGTGGCGAACGAGAACCGACGCCGCTCGGTCTGGCCGGCATCGCCGCGGCTCCTCGGTCCCGGCCACGACCCGCGCCAGGCGGTAGATGTCCGCCGTGATCCGCTCCTTCGGGAAGCGGAGGACGAGCGGCGTGCCCGGAGTTGGCGGCCATGACCGCGGTCGCGCCCGCGGACACGATGGTGGCGATCACCGGGCGGCCCGAGGGCGCCCTCCATGTCGCCGATCGCGACGCCGTGGTTGGCCCGGTTGGCGACGACCCTGATCGTGTCGTCGATGCCCAGCTCATGCGCGAGCTGGAGGAACTGGGCGCTGTTGCGCAGCGGCCCGACTTCGGGGGTGACGGTGAGCAGGATCTCGTTGGCGACCGACAGCATGGCCACCGTGCGGTCGTCGTAGCCCGGGTGGGTGTCGACGATGATCATCTCGTAGTGCTGCGCGCGCCCAGCGGACGGCCGCGATCAGGAGGTCCGGACCGATGCGCTCGGCGTCGCCTGGCTCGAAGCCCCAGGTCAGCACGTCGAGTCCGCTCGGCTCGTGGGTCACGACCATGCGAGCGGAACGCGTCATCGGTCCAGTAGCTCGGGCGCGCTGTCGGCGATGTCCGCCAGCCCGCGACGGGCCGGGACGTCGATGACGGCGGTCACGTTGCCGACGCCCGCGTCGGCGTCGAGCAGCAGGAGCACCCGCTGCCGGGTCTGCATCCGGAGCGCGACCGCGAGGTTGACCGATACCGTCGTCTTGCCGACCCCGCCCTTCGGCGCGAAGACCGCCACCACGCGGGAGCTGGCCGGATCGTGGCCGCCGATGACCGACGCCTCGGGGTCGACGGTCGGCGCGGCAGCCGGACCCGGATCGGATGAGGAGCGCCTGGAGGCGGTAGACGAGCGCGTCGGTCAGGGCCGGCTTCAGAACGAATTCGTCGGTCACCTGCCACACGTCGTCGAGCTCCCCGGCTTCGTCGCCGAGCAGGATCAGGGACGGGCACGCCGCCGTCCTCGTTGAGCCGGCCGTGGACGCGCCGGACGACGCCGGGGGCAGGTCGGCATCGATGATCGCGAGCTCGGGCTTGCTGACCTTCCGCGAGCATGCGCCTCGAATGCCTCTTCGTCGGCCGATGACCTCGAAGCCGGCGCGGGCAAGGGCATTGGCGATGCCGGTGGCATCGTCGTGCGCGGCGAGCAGGACTCGGGGTCGTTCCATCGGTGCCCTTTGATGCGGTGACTCGGGGCACCAGTGTCCGCGCCGCAGGCGCCGATGGACAATGGGACGAATGTACCGGCGGCTACGCCGTCCCGCCGAGGCGCATTCCGCACTTCGGACAGTAGAACGCGCCGGTCCCCCGGGCGTCGAACCCGCAGTGCCCGCAGACCTTGCCTTCACCGGTTTCGCCTCGAGCCGGGGCGCCGGCCCGCTGCTCACCCGCAACCCGGAAACCAGGACCTGCTGCTGGAGGTTGCTGAGGAGCTTCTGGCCGATCCGCTCGGTGTCACCACGCTGGCCCTTGCCGCCCCAGCCGAGCACGGCGCGCACGATGAGCTCGCCGGTCAGGTCGTCGAAGTGGCTGGCCAGCCCGCCGCTGATCGCGTCGTAGGTCGGGTAGCCGGTGGTGTCGGTCTCGCCGTGGAGGAGGCCCGCAGATCAGGGTGTCGATCGTCATGTCGACCGCCTCGGTCGGCTCGAGCACGTGGAGGGCGTGGCGGGTCACCGGGCTCGCCTGGCGGCGCGCGAGGATCCACTGCTCCAGGTCGGGCAGGCGTTCGATGGCCGGTGCGGCCGAGCCGAGCTCGAGCGGCAGCGGGGTGACGACCTCCACCCCGTCCTCGGTCAGCGGCTCGACGATCCGCGGCAGCGACTTGAGGACGTCCGGCCCGGGGGCGAGGCGAATGGCGTCCCCGCTCCGGGCGAGGTAGGCCAGCGCCACCGAGTACTGGCGCCCCTCGACCTGCGCAAAGGCCGGCGTCGGGGCGGGCTCAGGCTCGGGCTTCGGCTTGTTGCGGCGGAGAAATGCCACGCGGTGTCCTCGTCCGGTTGAAGGCGGGGCCGATTCTACCCCGAGCCTCGAGCCGCGACCCATCTGCCGCAGCCGCTCCTCGAGATCAGCCAGTCGGGCCCGCTCTCGCTCGACGACCGCCGGTGGCGCCTTGGTGACGAACGCCGGATCAGCGAGAAGCGCCTCGCACCCGCGTCCCGGTTGCGGCGCAGCGCCTCCAGCTCCTCGGCTCGGGCTGCCGCGGCGCCTCACGCTCGTCGAGCCACGCCGCGCCCAGGGCCGTGGCCGCTCCCCCACCAGCCGGACCCGGCGCTCCCGGTGGCATCACCTCGAGGTGAACCCGGGCCAGAGGCTCGAGGTACCGGCGACCGGCCTCGATCGCTGCCGCGGCCTCGGGCCCGACCGGGGCGAGATGGAGGGCGACCTTCGCACCAGCCGGAACGCGGGCCTCGGTCCGCAGGTTGCGGGCCACGCGCACGACTTCCGCGAGCCGCTCGAACGCCTCCTCGGCCGCCGCGTCGCGGTCGCCGGCGCGGGGCCACGGCGCGGTGATGAGCAGCTCATCGGTCGCGTCGACGGCCGGCCCCAGCGCCGCCCAGATCTCCTCGGTCACGAACGGCATGACCGGGTGCAGGAGTCGCAGGCTTGCGGCGAGCACCTCGGCCCCGGTCTGCCACACCCGCCGCGCCGAACCATCGGCGGCGGTCGGGATCGCGCAGCTCGATCTTGGCCATCTCGAGGTACCAGTCGCAGAAGTCGCTCCACGCGAACTCGGTCACGACCGCGGCGTACCCACCCAGGTCCAGGCGGTCGAGCCGTGCGGTGGCATCGGCCGTCGTCTCCGCCAGCCGCGATCGGATCCAGCGCTCGGGCATGCGACTCCGCGCCCGGGGGCGACGGCGCCATCCAGGCCGCCCGCCGGCTCGCTGCCCAGGACGAACCGCGCCGCGTTCCACAGCTTGTTGGCGAAGTTCCGCGCGCCGTCGAGCTTCGCCATCGTCAGCCGCTGGTCACTGCCGGCTGAGGTGCCGGTGGTCAGGGCCAGGCGGACCGCATCGGCCCCGATCTCGTCGATGAGCTCGACCGGATCGGTCACGTTGCCCTTGGTCTTGCTCATCTTCACCCCGCCCTGGGCCCGCACCAGGCCGTGGAGGTAGACGGTGTGGAACGGCTCGACATCGGTCAGGAACAGGCCGAGCATCATCATCCGCGCCACCCAGAAGAACAGGATGTCGTAGCCGGTCTCCATGACCGATGTCGGGTAGAAGCGGCGCAGGTCGGCCGTGTCGTCGGGCCAGCCCAGGGTCGAGAACGGCCACAGCCCGCTGCTGAACCAGGTGTCGAAGATGTCCGACTCCTGGACCAGCTCGTCCGCGGCACGGCCGCAGGTCTCGCAGGCGCGCGGCCCGTCGGCGTCAGTCGCTGACCGTGATGTGGCCGTCGGGGCAGAACCAGGCCGGGATGCGGTGGCCCCACCACAGCTGGCGACCGACCGCCCAGTCATGGATGTTCTCCATCCAGTGGGCGTACACCTTCTCGAATCGCGGTGGCACGATCCTGGTCCGACCCTCGCGGACCGATGCCAGCGCCCGGGCGGCGAGGTCGGCGGTGCGGATGAACCACTGGACCGACAGGCGCGGCTCGATGACCGTTCCGCATCGCTCGCAGTGGCCGACCACCATCTGGTGCGATTGCTCCGACTCGAGGTCGCCCATCTCCGCCAGGCGCTGGACGATGCGGCGCCGCGCTTCGAACCGGTCCAGGCCGGCGAACTCGCCGCCCGCCTCGTTGATCCGCGCCTCCTCGTCGAGGACGGTGATCGGCGGGCATGCCGTGCCGCTTCCCGGTCTCGTAGTCGTCCGGGATCGTGGGCCGGCGTGATCTTGACCGCACCCGGTGCCGAACGCGGGGTCGACCACCTCGTCGGCGATGATCGGCAGCCGGCGGCCGAGGAACGGGAGGATCGCTTCGCGCCCGACGAGGGCCCGGTATCGCTCGTCGTCGGGATGGACCGCCACCGCCACGTCGCCGAGCAGGGTTTCGGGTCGGGTGGTGGCCACGGCCACCCAGTGATCGGGCTCGGGCGAGCCGTCCGCGGCGGCGAGGTGGTACCGAATCGTCCACAGCGTCCCGACCTGGTCGCGATGGATGTTCTCGAGGTCGCTGATCGTGGTCCGGCACCGCGGGCACCAGTTGACCATCGCCTCGCCGCGATACACGTAGCCCGCGTCCCACAGCCGCTTGAAGGCGACCCGCACCGCGCGTGCGCTGCCCTCGTCCATCGTGAACCGGTTCCGGGTCCAGTCCGCGCTGGCGCCCAGTCGCCGCAGCTGGAGCGAGATGACGTCGCGCGTCTCGTTCATGAAGGCCCACATCCGCTCCAGGTAGGCCTCGCGGCCGAGCGCCGCCCGGTCCAGGCCCTCCTCCGCCAGCATCTTGTCGAGCACGAACTGGGCCGCGATCGACGCGTGGTCCACGCCGGGGACCCACAGCGTGTCGTCGCCACGCATCCGGTGGTAGCGGATCAGGATGTCCTGGGCCGTCACGAACAGGGCGTGACCGGTGTGCAGCGAGCCGGTGACATTGGGCGGAGGCATGGTGATGACGAACCGCTCCGCGCCGACCGGCGGCTCGGCCGGCAGGCGTGAATGCGCCACTGGCCAGCCAGCGCTCGTAGACGCGCGGCTCGACGGCGGCCGGCGGCATAGCGAGGCGCCAGCCCCGCCGCCGTTCTGCCCGTCGCGCTCAGCCATTCCACGCTCTGCCATGCCGCTCCCCGGACAAAACATCAGCCCGCTCGTCGAAGGACGAGCGGGCCCGTGGTACCACCTTCGTTCGGCGACGCCGGCTGCACCGGCACCACCCTCGGCTTCGCGCTATCGGGCGAATCCCGATCGGCTCTCGTGCGACGTTCGCCCTCGCGTTCCGCTGCGGGCTCTCAGCCGGGTCCCGCGATCTCTGTCGGCCGGTGGAGGGGTACTCCTCACGGTCAGTGCCGTGCGCGGAGTCTACCGCCTCGAGTGGATCAGCGGTGCTTGCCGGCGCTGATGTGGACCACGCCGTCCGCGTTGCGCTGGACGGTCGCGCCCGGCTGGGCGGCGGTGGCCACGTCGACCAGGTCGACGTCGGCCCGATGGGTGACGGTGTACATGAACTCGCCGCCGGAGCCGAGGCTCAGCCGCACGGCGGTGACGCCATCGGCCTTCTCGAGCGCGGACTTGAACGTGGTCACCGCTCCGAAGCTGCCCAGCCCAACGGCCGCGATGGTGGTCGTGGTGTCGACGGTCGCGTCCGCCGACGCTCGGGGCCGGTGCCGGCGGCTCGCCAGCGGGCTCCTGCTCGGGCGGCGGAGCGGGTGCGCTCGGCCGCGAATGCCGGCGCCTGCGTCGGCGTCCGCGGCTCGCGGCATCGGGCTCGGTGCCGTTGGTCGGCATGGCCTCGCCCTCGGCCACGTCGGTGTCGCCGTTGCGATCAATGCCCAGGGTCGCGAAGCCGCTCTTCGTGTCCGGCGACCAGCGCCTCGTCTTCGGACCCGACTTCGAAGCCGGGCTCGTCACCGGTGCCTTCGACGGCGCTGCCGTCGGCCTGCGGGAGGCGCGGCATGCGGCGGGCGGCGGAGATGAACGTGTCGGGGTCGGAGATCTCGCCCAGCTGGGCGAAGAACAGCGCGAGCTCGCCTTCGTACTGCTCGACCTGGGCTTCCAGCGCGGCGATGTCGGCCGACGACCGTCGGTCATGCTCATCGAGCTGCTCGGCGAGCTGGGCGCGCCGCTGTTCGATCTTGCGCTGGGTCTCGGCTTCGATCCGCACGATCTCGGCCCGCGACCAATCGCCGATGCCGGCCACATCCTGCTCGGCGCGGTTCCGCAGCTCGTCGGTAGCGGGCGGTTGCCGCCGCCCGCATGGCGGCGATCTTGGCCGCGATCGCGGCCCGCGCATCGGCGAGGCTCGTTTCCCGGGCATCGTCGGCGACCCGCCGCATGGCGGCGGTCAGTGAGCTGAGGAACTGGTCGGACGGCTCGACGCCAGTGCGTCGGGTCGACGGCCGTTCCGGTGGTGCCCAATTCGGCAGGCTCAGTCATGTCCGCTTCCGCTCGCTGCTCTTCCTTCGACGGCTCCCCCTCGGCGCTCAAACGTGCGAGAAACCCTGGGCGTCGCTGGGTTGCCGTCATGACCCATCTCCGATGGTCGGATGATTGCGGTGTGGGGCCATCCTAGCCCTCGGCACCGCGACCAGCCCGCCCGCCCGGTGGTACCGGCGCAGCCCGAACGGTGGTACCACCGCGCGGGGTCAATCGGTCAGGCGGATTCCTCGCGGGGGGATCCTCGCGGGTACCGCGGCCGCCGCGGCGTCGGGGGCTGGCCTCGTCGGTCTCGGTCACGAGCATCGGCGGCCGGCCGTGCTCGATGGTGTCGGCGGTGATGACGACCTTGGTCACATCGGTCCGCTCGGGGATGTCGTACATCACCTCGAGCAGGGCCTCCTCGACGATCGTGCGCAGGGCGCGGGCGCCGGTCTTGCGCTCGGTCGCCAGCCGGGCCGTGGCCTCGAGGGCGTCATCGGTGAAGACCAGCTCCACCGGTCGAGCGAGAGGAACTTGGCGAACTGGCGGACGACGGCGTTCTTCGGCTCGGTGAGGACCTTGACCAGGTCGTCGCGCGAAAGGGCGGCCAGGCTGACGACGACCGGCATGCGGCCCACGAACTCGGGGATGAGCCCGTAGCGCAGCAGGTCGTCGGGCATGAGCTGCTCCAGCAGCTTGCGCCGCTGCTCGGGGTCGCGCTGGGCCTCCGACCCGAAGCCGATCCCCCGCCGCCCGACCCGCTCCTCGACGATCCGCTCCAGGCCCTCGAACGCGCCACCGCAGATGAACAGGATGTTCGTGGTGTCGATCTGGATGAAGTCCTGGTGCGGATGCTTTCGGCCGCCCTGGGGCGGGACGTTGGCGACCGTTCCCTCGAGGATCTTCAGCAGCGCCTGCTGGACGCCCTCGCCGGAGACGTCGCGGGTGATGGACGGGTTGTCGGTCTTGCGCGCGATCTTGTCGATCTCGTCGACGTAGACGATCCCGCGCTGGGCGCGCTGGACGTCGAAGTCCGCCGCCTGGATGAGGCGGAGCAGGATGTTCTCGACGTCCTCGCCGACGTAGCCGGCCTCGGTCAGGCTGGTGGCATCGGCGATGCAGAACGGGACGTCGAGGACGCGGGCCAGGGTCTGGGCCAGCAGCGTCTTGCCCGAGCCGGTAGGGCCCGACCAGCAGGACATTGCTCTTGCCCAGCTCGACGTCGTCAACCGCCGACCCGGCGTTGACCCGCTTGTAGTGGTTGTAGACCGCGACCGACAGGACCTTCTTGGCGGCGTCCTGGCTGATGACGTACTGGTCCAGCGCTTCCTTGATCTTCCGCGGGCTGGGGAGCGGCGGTGGCGGCGTGCGGCTGGCGCGCGGCGCCTCGGCCATCTCCTCGTCGATGATCTCCTGGCACAGGTTGATGCACTCGTCGCAGATGTACACGCCCTGGCCGGCGATCAGCTTCCGGACCTGCTCCTGGCTCTTCCCGCAGAACGAGCAGCGGTACGGAGCCTTGGTCTTGGTCGTCATCGCCGGCCGAGGATAGCACGGGCCTGCGTGTATCCAGCCATCCACCGATGGTCCATGGGACGCTGACTCGACGCCGGAGTGCGGGCGCGCTGGGCGCCTCGTCGGTTACTTCTTGGCGCGGGCGTCGGCGGCGGTGGCTTCCTTGGCGGTCGGCACCGTTCCCCCGGCCGCCTGCTTCAGGCTGATCAGCGACTCCCCGGTGCCCTCGAACACGGCATCGATGATGCCGTAGGTCTTCGCCTCCTCGGAGCTCATGAAGTAGTCGCGTTCGGCGTCCTTCTTCACCTTCTCGTAGTCCTGGCCGGTGTGCTCGCCGAGGATCCGCATGAGCCGATCGGTCAGGGTCAGCATCTCCTTGACCTGGATCTCGACGTCGGGCGTGTTGCCGCGGAAGCCGCCCGAGCCCTGGTGGAGCATGATCCGCGAGTTCGGCAGGGCGAATCGCTTGCCCTTGGCGCCGGCGGCCAGCAGGACCGCGCCCATGCTCGCCGCCTGACCGATGCAGATGGTGCTGACCGGCGCCTTGAGGTACTGCATCGTGTCGTAGATCGCCAGGCCGCTGGTCACGATCCCGCCCGGCGAGTTGATGTACAGCATGATGTCCTTGTCCTGGTCCTCGCTCTCCAGGAACAGGAGCTGGGCGATGATCAGGTTGGCGACGTGGTCCTCGATCGGCTCGCCGAGGAAGACGATCCGCTCCTTGAGCAGCCGCGAGTAGATGTCGAAGGCGCGCTCTCCGCGGGCGCTGCTCTCGATGACCATGGGGACGAGCATCTGGTTCACTCCGCGCTGGATTCGGGTTCGGACGTGGCGGCGGGCGGGACGGCCCGGACTGATGAGGCTGTCCACGAGTGTACGGTTCCGGAGCGTCATCCGCAGGTACGACCGACCGCGCCGCGAGGTGAGGTACTCGCGGAGCCGCGGCTCGTCGGGGTAGAGGCGCCAGCTGCCGTTCAACCTCGGCGTCGATGTCGGCGTCGGCGGCGTCGATCCCCTCCTGCTCGGCAATGGCCGACAGGACGAGCAGCGTCTTCACCCGACGGCTGGCCGGCTCACGGAGCTCGGTCATCAGCTCCTCCGGGGTCTGCCGCGCCAGCTCGAGATACTGGTCGATCCCGATCCGCTGCTCGGCGAGTCGGGCCCGGAGCTCGTCGCGCATGATCTCGACCTCGTTGGCGATCATCACCTCCGGCAGCTCGACGGTGGCATTCGAGGTCGCGTAGTCGATGATCCGATCGCCGAACCCGTGGCGCGCCTCTGCCTCGGCCCGGCGGACGAGGGCATCGCGGATCTCGGCCCGCAGCTCGTCGACGGTCTGCCCGTCGCTCACCGACGCGGCGAACGCGTCGTCGAGATCGGGCAGGACCCGCTCCCGCAGGTCGGTCAGGGTCACGCTGAAGTGGGCGGTCTTGCCGGCCAGGGTCTCGACGCGGTAGTCGTCGGGGAATGGCAGGTCGAACTCGCGGGTCTCATCCACGGTGAGCCCGACCAGCTGGTCCTCCCAGCCGGGGATCATCCGGTCCTCGCCGAGAACGAGCGGCAGCCGATCAGCCGTTCCGCCGTCAAACGGCTCGCCGTCGATCGTGCCGCGGAACGAGACCGCGACCAGGTCGCCCTTGGCCGCCCCGCGGTCGTCCACCGGGCGCAGCGTGGCCTGCTGGCCGCGGAGCTCGTCGATGACGACCGTGACGTCGTCATCGGTCACCGGCGGGACCTCGAGGCCGAAGGGATAGTCGGTGTAGGCGCCGAGGGTGACCGTGGGGCGAACCGCGACGACCGCGGCGAACCGGGCCGGGATCGCCCTCGCGCACCGTCGCGGCGTCGATCTCGACCTCGGCTGGTCGATCGGGATGAGATCGGTCTGGTCGATCGCCGCGTCGTAGCCCTCGCTGACGAGGTGCTCGACGGCCTCCGCGAGCACCGCCTCGCGCCCGACGTAGCGCTCGATCACGTTCCGTGGTGCCTTCCCGGGACGGAAGCCAGGAACCCGGGTCCGGGCCGCGAGATGCCGGTAGGCCGTCTCGAAGTGGCGGTGCACCTCGTCGGCCGGCACCTCGATCTCCAGGCGCATCCGCGAGCCGGGCTCGGGACGCGTTTCGACGGTGATCACGGAGTCGGTGTCACGGGCGGGCGGACCTCTCTGGTAGTGGGAGAGGGCTTGGTGGTGGGCGAGGCGAGATTCGAACTCGCACGTCTTGCGACACCAGCTCCTAAAGCTGGCGCGTCTGCCGTTCCGCCACTCGCCCGCAACGGATTCGCTCACGGATCGGCCGGCGGTCAAACGGTGCGCGGTGAGCCCACACGCTGAGCATCCATCCGCCGGACTCCCGGTAATTCGACCTCCGGGGACTCGTGGGAGCCGAGGTGGGCGTCGGGAGCCGGACAACGAACCTAGACTGGTCCCCGCCATGGCAGCTCGCTTCGACGCGTACGGCGCCACCCGGACGGCGGCGGTCCCGGCCTGACCGGCCGAGCGACCGACCGCAGCCTCGACCCCCGGATGCGCATCCTCGTCGCAGAGCCCATCGCCGACGAGGGCATCGACGTCCTGCAGGCTCGTCACGACGTCGACGTCCGAACGGGCCTGTCGCCGGACGAGCTGCGGACGGCGATCGCCGACTACGACGCGCTGCTGGTCCGCAGCCAGGTCAGGGTCGACGCGCCGCTCATCGAGGCCGGGTCGCGGCTCGTCGTCATCGGTCGTGCGGGTGTCGGCGTCGACAACGTCGACCTCGACGCGGCCACGCGCGCCGGCGTCACGGTCGTCAATGCCCCGACCGGCAACACGATCGCGGCCGCCGAGCACACGCTCGCGCTGCTGCTGGGCCTCGCCCGGCGAGTCGCGGCCGCGGACGCCTCCGTGCGCCGCGGCGAATGGCAGCGGGCGCCGTTCGAGGGCGTCGAGGTGCGTGGCAAGACGCTCGGCCTCATCGGGCTCGGCAAGATCGGGCTCGCCATCGCGGACCGCGCGCGCGGGCTCGAGATGACCGTCGTGGGCCACGACCCGTACGTGACGGCCGAGCAGGCGTCGCTCCATGGCGTCGAGCTCGTCGACCTCGACGCGCTCCTGGCGCGGAGCGACGTCGTCAGCGTCCACGTGCCGCTGACGCACGCGACGAAGGACCTCATCGGTCGCGCGACGATCGCCAAGATGAAACCGGGTGCGTTCGTGCTGAACGTCGCGCGCGGCGGGATCGTCGACGAGGCCGCGCTCGCCGACGCGCTGCTCAGCGGCCAGGTGGGTGGCGCGGCGATCGACGTCTTCGAGACGGAGCCGCCGAAGGATTCACCCCTTCTGTCCGCGCCGAACACGATCCTGACGCCGCACCTCGGTGCCTCGACCGCGGAGGCCCAGGTCGCCGTGGCCGTGGAGGTTGCCAGTGGCGTGCTGGACGTGCTCGATGGTCGGCCGGCGCGTTCGGCGGTCAACGCGCCGATCGTCAGCGCCGAGGCGGCCGGCGCGATCGCGCCCTTCCTGCCGCTGGCCGAGACGCTCGGCCGGTTCTTCGCCCAGTTCGCCCGGACGGCGATGAAGACGCTGACGTTCGAAGTCGCCGGTACGCCGGCCGACAACGACCCGGCACCGCTGACCGCGGCGATGCTGCGCGGGCTCCTCCAGGCAACGACCGAGGAGCGGGTCAACCTCGTCAACGCCGGCCTCCTCGCGAAAGCCCGCGGCATCACGGTCGTCGAGCGCCGAAGGCCCGAGGCCGGCGCCTACGCCGCGCTCGTGACGGTCTCCGGCGACGTCGGCGGTCAGCGAGTCACGGTCGGCGGCACGGTGAACGCAGGCGAGCAACGGCTCGTCCGCCTGAACGACTACTGGCTCGACATGGAGCCCTCGGCGGTCATGCTGATCACGCGCCACAACGACCGGCCGGGCATGATCGGGCGAGTCGGCCAGATCCTCGGTAACGCTGACGTGAACATCAGCGCGATGCACGTCGCGCGATCGGGGCCTCGCCAGGACGCGCTGATGATCCTCGCGCTCGACGAGGATGTGCCAGAAGCCGCGCTCGAGTCGATCCGGACGCACGAAGCGCTCGCGGACCTGTGGCTCATCCACCTCGGCAGCGACGGCGTCCGGGCTCACGACCACTCACCGGGGCCTTGATCCCCGTCGGCCTCGACACGACCCTCGTGTAGCGGCCCAGCTGGTCCGAGGAGCTGGCGGCGCCGTTCTAGGCTCAGTCAGCCGGTGCCGACTCTTTTCAGTCGGTGGCCTCCCCTAGGCCGGCGGCTCGAGAGCGTCGAGCGCGGATTGCCATCACGGCTCCAACCCCGACGAGAGCGATTCCGAGGACGGAAATGAGAATGGTGCTGCTCCACGTGACCCCGCCCAGCACGAGGCCAAGGACGACCAGGAAGACGCCGACCGTCACCATCACCCATCCCATCGCGCCATATTGAACCATCGAATTCCTCCTTCTTTTACCTCCCACTTGGGACGTCCCGCGACAGCCCTACGCCAGAATTGGCCATCGGAGGGGTCGCATGGTGGCCTAGTGCGGCGGTCGTGAAAATAGGACTATTCGGCCGCTGCTCCGACCGTGTGAGACGCGCATGACCCGGACCTAGCCGCATCGCGCTGCCTGAGCGCGGTGCACATCGCAGAGCCAGGGTGGCTAGAGCTGGCGCGTCTGCCGTTCCGCCACTCGCCCAGGTAGGATGCTCGGCGGCCGGCCGAGTCTAATCAGCGGGCACCCTCGGTTGGCGCATGCTCGCGGGCTGGCCCGGCGACCTCGGATCGCCCCGACCACCCGGTGTAACCCGACGAGCCGGGCGCGGTCTTGGCCTTGGCGCCGGGAACCTTGGTATCGGCCGAAGCCGTGGCGCCGACGGCGGCCTCGGTCGCCGGCGGCGAAATGGGAGGGACGACCGGCCCTGGCCGGCCCAGGAGCGCTCTGACCGCGCCTCCGGCCATGCTCCGAGCGACGACCTGCTTGGCGATGATGCCGGCGGCGGTCACGGCAGCAACCTCGACCAGGGCCCAGAACGCGCGCTGAGGCCCGGGCGGGGTCAGGGTCTCGCTGATCATGCGATCCGCCTTCTTGCGATTCTTGGGATCGGCCCGCCAGGCCAGAAGGGCGAGCGCCAGCTGGCCCTTGGCCTCGGCCTTCGACTCTCCGAACCCGGTCGCGGATGCGTCCACGAAGGACCGGAGGGATGGCGGCAAGGCGGCGTAGGCCTTCTCGCCGTCGGCGGCCGCGCCGAATGCCCGTCTGACGGCGTGCACGGTCTTACTCGGCCCGCCGAGGAAGAAGAAGGCGGCACCCGCGGCGAGGCCGATGGTCCGCGCCGGGTGACGGCCGACGATGGCCCGGATGTTCAGCGACTCGGCGGGCAGTCGTCTCGAGGCGGGTCGCGGTCCCGCGCACGCGGGCTCGCTGTGCCTCGAGCTCTACCCGCGTCTCGTCAAGTGTTGCGCCCACTCGAGATCCTCCTTGGCGGCTTCGATCGTCTGCTCGGGCATGAGGCTCGCCTGCGTGACGCGGCGGTAGCCGAGCCATCCAAACAGCCCGGCCAGCAGCGAGGACGATGAAAAGCACGATGAGAGCTGTGGCCCACAGCGGGAGACCGGTGATCGCGCTCAGCGCGGACACGAAGAGAAGGACGAGGACCATGATGCCGACGGCGAGGAAGGCAACGGCCACGCCGAAGAGGATCAGCGCGACCTTGATGCTGTTCAGCCCCTCCTCGACCTCCTGCCGCGCGGCGGTCAGGTACAGCTGGCCAAGCTCGATCACCTGCTCGATGAGCTGACCAAGCAGGCCGCGTGGGCCTGTGGCCTGGGGCGGGTCGGTGGGGTTGGCCGTCACGGACTGCCCGATTCTAGCAATGTGGTCCCAGAGCCCCCGCCCGGACCATCGGTCCGACTCGGTTATCCTGACCGGCCGTATGTCCCGTCGCCGTACCGCCGCGCCCCAGCGCCGAACCCGCGCCAGCGAGGAAGCCCTCCAGCGTCGGGTCGGCTCGTCGTCCGCCAGGCTGAGCGGCACGACGCTGGCCATCGTGGGGATCGGCGCCCTCGTCATCGTGGGCCTGGCGGCCATTGCCATCCTGGCCCTCATCGTCGCCGGGGGCGTCGGACTCAGTCGGCACCCCCTGGCGATGGACGGGAGAACGCACATCGAGGAGGGGACGCACGGGCGGGCCGTACTCCAGTACCCCGGCCGCATCCGGCCCCCACTGGCCCACGCCGCTGCGCGTGGGGCGTGTACACCAGCCGCCATCCCGCAGGAACCGGCGATCCACAACCTCGAGCACGGCGGGATCGTCATCTGGTACCAGGCCGACCAGGTGACGCGAGGCCGATATCGCCGAGCTCGAAGACTTCACTCGGTCGTGGAACAGCACCGAGCGCTACAAGGTGCTCGTCGCGCCATGGGCCGGTGCGGATTTCGGCCATCCGATGGCCATCGTGGCCTGGACCTGGCTGCTCTACCTCGACGAGGTCGACACCGACCTCATGAACCAGTTCGTCAACGAGCACTACGGCGACGCGCCCGAACCCGGTGGCGGCCCCGGCCCACCTGCCCAGTAGTTGCGTGGGGCGTCATCGGTCGGGCATCATCGGCGGGGGCGCCTAGCTCAACGGCAGAGCAAGTGACTCTTAATCACTAGGTTCAGGGTTCGAATCCCTGGGCGCTCACCAATCGTCCACTTCGGCGTCCGGTACGGACTCCCTGCGCGAACCCGTTCTGCGCGCCAGTTCCTGCACCTGCGAGGCTCCATGGCCCACGTTCCGATTGAGCGCCTTCGGCTGGACAACGGCCTGCGGGTGTTCCTGTCCCCCGATCGACGGACGCCGATCGTGGCGGTCAACCTGTGGTACGACGTCGGCAGCCGCCACGAGGAGCCGGGCCGGACCGGGTTCGCGCACCTGTTCGAGCACATGATGTTCCAGGGCTCCGAGAACGTGGCCAAGGGCGAGCACTTCGCCCTCATCCAGGCCGCCGGAGGCACGCTGAACGCCTCGACCTGGTCCGATCGGACGAACTACTTCGACACCCTGCCATCGCACGAGCTGGAGCTGGCCCTGTGGCTGGAGTCGGACCGGATGGCCAGCCTCCTGCCGGCCATGACCCAGGAAAAGCTCGACAACCAGCGGGACGTCGTGAAGAACGAGCGGCGCCTGTCGGTCGACAACCAGCCGTACGGCACCGCCGAGGAGCGGATGCAGGAGCTCATCTGGCCGGTCGGGCACCCGTACCACCACTCGACGATCGGGTCGATGGAGGACCTGTCGGCCGCCTCGCTCGACGACGTGAGCCGCTTCTTCGCGACCTATTACGCGCCGAACAACGCGGTCCTGACCGTCGCCGGCGACTTCGACCGCGATGCGGCACTGGCCGCCATCGAACGCCACTTCGGGCCGATCCCCGCCAATCCTGCCCTCCCGGCCGCGCCCTCGGGCGACGTCCCCGACACGCTCGGCGGTGAAGTGCGCGAGGTGGTGCCTGACCAGGTCGAGCTGCCGCGAGTCCATCTCGCCTATCGCATTCCGCCGTTCGGGAGCCGAAGCCCACGAGGCGTTCAACGTCCTCAGCGACCTCCTCGGCACGGGCCGCGCTTCGCGCCTGTATCGGTCACTCGTCCGCGACCAGCAGCTCGCGGCCGACGTGGCGGCCTTCGTGTTTCCCTGGGCCTTCGGCTCGACGGCGCTCGGCATCTGGGCCACGGCGCGGCCCGACGTCGAGGTCGAGGCGCTCGAGACCCAGCTCCTGGCCGACATCGACCAGCTCGCGGCCGATGGGCCCGTCGGACGAAGAGCTGGCACGGGTCCGCACCCTCCACGCCGCTGCGGTCGAGGTGGGGCTGGAGCAGATCGGCGAGCGCGCCGATCGGATCAGCCAGTACGCCTGCCTGTTCGACGACCCGGAGATGGTCAACACCGAGGTCGCGCGCTTCGACGCCGTGACGGCGGCCGATATCCGGGCCGCGATGGCCGATCGGGTGCGCGTCGACAACCGCGTGGTCCTGACCTACGTGCCGGCGGACGACGAGACGACGGACGACGAGGCCGCGGCATGACCACGCCGAACCCGATGCGCCCGCCGGCGACCGAGCCGCGGCCCGTACCACTTCCCGGCGTTCACCCACGAGCGGATGCCCAACGGGCTGACGGTCTGGTCGGTCCCGCTGCCGGATCGGGAGGTCGTGAGCGTCCACCTCCTGGTCGACGGCGGCGCGGCCGCCGAATCGGAGGCCGAGGCGGGCATCGCCAACCTGGCGGCCGAGACACTGGTGACGGGCACCCGGCGCCTGGACGGTCACGCCTTCGCGGAGGCCACCGAGCGGCTCGGGATCGAGATCACGTCCGATTCGTCGTGGGACCTCGCGCGAGCCGGGTTCCTGGCGATTGCCACCAGCTTCGAGCCGGGACTGGCGCTCCTGGCCGAGATGATCCACGAGCCTCGGTTCGACGAGGGCGAGTTCGACCGCCTGCGCGAGGAGCGGCTGGCCGACATCCTCCAGGCCCGGTCCGAGCCGGGCCGACTGGCGGACGAGTCCTTCCTGCGGGCGTGCTATCCGGACGACGTTCCGTATGGCCGGCTCGGGGCGGGGACGCCCGAAACCGTCGAACCGCTGACGGTGGCCCAGGCCCGACAGCACCACGACCGCCATTGGCGCCCCGATCGGGCGCACCTGGTGATGGCCGGGCCGGTCAGCGCGGCGCGAGGCACGTCAGGCAGCCGAGACCGCGTTTGGCGACTGGGACGGAACCAGTCCCGGGCACCGCTCGATCGACGCCACCGATCGGAATGGTCGGAGGATCGTGATCGTCGACCGGCCGGGATCGGTCCAGAGCGAGCTACGGGTCGGCCATGTCGGCATCGCCCGCGGCCACGCCGACTACTTCCCCGCCATCGTGATGGCGTCCCTCCTGGGCGGAACGTTCAGCAGCCGGCTGAACCAGCGCCTCCGCGAGGACCTCGGCTACACCTACGGAGCCCGGGCCGCGTTCGACCCACGCCGGGCGGCCGGACCGTTCATCGCGCGGGCCGCGGTCCACACCGAGGTCACCGCCGACGCCGTGCGCGAGACCCTCGGTCTTCTCGAGGGGATGCAGGCCGCGCCGCCTGCGGCCGAGGAGCTGCGCGAGGTCACCGACTACCTCGTCGGGGTCTTCCCGCTCCGCTTCGAGACGACGATCGGGGCGGCCGCCGGGATCGAGCCGGTCGCGGTCTATGAGCTGGACCACGAGTGGTGGGCCACCTATCGCGACCGGATCGAGGCGGTCGGCCCAGGCGAAGTCCATCACGCGGCAACGACCCTGCTGCGCCCGGCCGAAGCCCTGGTCCTCGTGCGTGCGGAGACGCCGCCGCAATCCGTCCGGCGCTCGAGGAAGCGGATCTGGGCCGGGTCGAGGTCGTTCGACCGGCGGACGACGGCGTCGCGGAGGACGGCGCCGAAGCCTAGGTTGGTCGCGCGCGCCCCGGTGCGACGCGGCTTCGACTGGGCCCGCTCCAAGCGCGCGCGGGCGCGGGCCAGGCGCAGCGAAGGGTGGCCGCGCACGCGTGCACGGGTCGAGCGCGTCGGGGTGCTCGCCGCGGGCAACCTCCGCCAGGAGGGTCGACGCCCGCTCGAGCTGGCCGGCGTCGGTCAAGAGCTGGACGCGCGAGTACCACCCGTCCCCGTCGCTGACCGGGAGCGCGAGGAGTCGCTGGAGCAGGTCGTCGGCGGCGTCATGACGCCCGGCTCGTCGTTGCGCGAGGTAGGCCGCCCGGAGGTCGGGCGGGGTCGGCTCCATGGCCAGCCCGGCGAGGTAGTCGAGCAACAGATCGGCGTTCGCCGCGCGCTCGGCGGGCGTCCCGCGGCGGACGTGGCGCTCGCGGAAGTCGCCCAGCAGCGCCTTGAGCTCACGCTGGACCCAGATCCGGGCCGCGGCCTCGGGGGGCCATCGTGCGCCGGCCTCGGCCAGGAACGCCGCACCGGCGAGATGGCGGTCGGTGGCCTCGTAGGCCTCCCGCAGGCCGGATCGGGCCAGGGTCTCGAACGAGGGGTCGATCTCGACCAGCCGTTCCTGGGCGCCGACCCAGTCCTCGAGACGGCCGCGCTCGTGGTAGTACGCGGCCGCGAACCGCAGCCAGTACCGCTCGCGGTGGTCCCGCCAGTCCTGGCCGTCGATGTAGTGCTCCACGATCCACCGCCGCTGGGCGTCCGGCCCGTCGAGGAAGACCGCGGCCGGCACGCGAAACCCGGCGACCGAGCGCCAGGCCGGCTGGTGCCACGGGCTCGGCTCGGCCGCGACCTTCGCACGCCGGGCGCGCCGCGGCCGGTGCGGCGCCGCATGCCCGGGCTCGCCGGCGGCCAGGGGCCAGGCCACGGTCGAGGCCACGCCCCGCTCCAGGGCCCCGTCGTACGCTCGACGTCGGAGCGGGTCGCGGAGCTCGCGACCATGCCCGGTTGAGGAGTGACGTTCGCCGCGTGGCCAGCGGGATCTCGGCGCCGCTGCGATCGGGGTGGTGGCGCAGGACGGCTCGCCGGAACGCCACCCGCAGCTCGTCGGTGGTTGCTGATGGGTCGGCATCGAGGACGGCGTAGAAATCGAGATCCTGGTAGGTGACGTCCGGCGACGAGGCCATCCGACGAGTGTACGGGTCCGGTGATTGGGTCGGGATTGTTAGACTCCCCCGCATGGCTGCGACTGCCCGCCCGGCGCGGCCACGCGCCGGGCATCTCGTGATCATCGGTGGCGCGGAGGACAAGCTCCGCCAGCGCACGATCCTCACGCGCTTCGTCACGCTCGCCGGCGGGCCGGCCGCACGCATCCTGGTGATCTCCACCGCCTCCTCGCTCGGCGACGAGGCGACCGACCTCTACGCGTCGCTCTTCGAGCAGCTCGGGGCGGCCGAGGTGCGCAGCGCCCGGCCGATGACCCGCGAGGAGGCGAATGCGACCCGCCTCGCCGATTCGGTGCGCGAGGTGACCGGTGTCTTCCTGACCGGCGGCAACCAGCTCCGCCTCTCGACCGTCGTCGGCGGCACGAAGCTCGGGCGGGCGCTGATCGACGGCCACAAGCGCGGACTCGTCGTCGCCGGCACGAGCGCCGGCGCATCGGCCATCGCCAGCCACATGGTCGCGTTCGGGGCGAGCGGCGCCACGCCAAAGCAGCGGATGACCCAGATGAGCGCCGGTCTCGGGCTCCTGCCCGGGGTCGTCATCGACCAGCACTTCGAGCAGCGCAACCGCATCGGTCGCCTGATCGCGCTCGTCGCCCAGTCGCCGGCCCTGCTCGGCATCGGCCTCGACGAGGACACCGCCGCCGTCGTGTCACCGAGCGGGATGCTGGAGGTCATCGGCAAGGGTTCGGTCACCCTCCTCGACCCGGCCAAGCTCCAGACCGATGCCTACGAGGCGAAGCGGCATCGGCCGATCATGGTCAGCGGGGTCGTCCTCCACAGCCTCCCATCGGGCTACCGATTCGACCTGCGTCGACGCCAGGTGCGGGCCACGCTTCGGCCGGTGGACGCCACCGACCGCCAGCTGGCGCACATCCAGGCCGCGTCCGACCGGACCCGCAAGCTCATCCGCCGGATCGCGGCCGAGGGGGCGGACGACAGCGCGCCCGAGCGGTCGCGGCGACGGACCGTTCGCTCTCGAGCACTCGAGGAAGCCAGCGAGTGACGCGCCGCGCGGCGACGGAGGGCACCGGCCCGCGCGGGACCCTTCGGATCATCGAGCAGCGGGTCTACCGCGGACCGAACTACTGGTCGTATGAGCCCACGATCAAGCTGATCGTCGATCTCGGCGAGCTCGAGGAGTACCCGACCAACCGGCTGGATGGCTTCACCGACCGTCTGCTCGGGATCGTGCCCGGCGTGGCGCAGCACTCGTGCGGCACCGGGCGACCGGGCGGCTTCGAGGGCCGACTTCGGGAGGGAACCTGGCTCGGCCATGTCGCGGAGCACATCGCCCTCCAGCTGCAGCGCGACGCCGGGACGGAGGTGGGCCGCGGCAAGACGCGCTCGACAGGGCAGAAGGGTCGCTACCACGTCATCTTCTCCTACGCCGAGGAGACCGTCGGGCTGGCGGCCGGACGGCTCGCCGTCAAGCTCGTCAACCACCTCGTCGAGGCTGACCCGTCATTCGACTTCCGGGCCGAGTTCGAGCAGCTCATCAGGCTCGCCGAGCGCGCGGCCTTCGGTCCGTCGACCCAGGCCATCCTCGACGAGGCCGGCCTGCGGGACATCCCGTGGATCCGGCTCAGCGAGGGGTCGCTGGTGCAGCTCGGGCACGGCATCCACCAGAAGCGGATCCGGGCCACGATGACCTCCCAGACCGGAGCACTGGGGGTCGACATCGCGCAGGACAAGAAGCTCACGAATCGACTGCTGGCCGCCACCGGCGTGCCGGTCCCGCGCTCCGAGGTCGTCGCGCGGCGCGGAGGAGGCCGCCGCGGCGGCGGCGCGGATCGGGTTCCCGGTGGCCATGAAGCCGCTCGACGGCAACCACGGCCGCGGCGTGATGCTCAACCTGGTCGATGAGGCTGCCGTGCGGGCCGCGTACCCACTCGCCCGCGGCGAGTCACGCTACGGCGGGGTCGTCGTCGAGTCGTTCCTGGTCGGCAACGACTACCGCTGCCTGGTGGTGGGGGGTGTGCTCCACGCCGTGGCCCAGCGCGTTCCGGCCCACGTCGAGGGCGACGGCAAGGCGACCGTCACCGAGCTGGTCGCCCTCACCAACGCGGATCCGCGACGCGGCATCGGTCACGAGAAGGTGCTGACCCGGATCGCGGTCGACGAGGAAGCGGAGGCCTATGCCGCGGAGCAGGGGTTCGCGCTCGACGCCGTCCCGCCCAAGGGGACGCGGGTCTTCCTGAAGCGCACCGGGAACATGAGCACCGGCGGGATCAGCATCGATCGGACCGAGGAGATCCATCCGGAGAACCAGGAGATCGCCGAACAGGCCGCCAAGGTCATCGGTCTCGACATCGCCGGCATCGATTTCATCTGCCCCGACATCAGCGTCCCGGTCCGCGAGACCGGGGGCGGCATCGTCGAGGTCAACGCCGCGCCCGGGTTCCGGATGCACACCAACCCGACCGAGGGCGAGCCGCAGTACGTGGCCCGGCCGGTCATCGACATGCTGTTCCCGCCGGGCACGCCGTCCCGGATCCCGATCGTGGCGGTCACCGGCACGAACGGGAAGACCACCACCGCCCGGATGATCAGCCACATCCTCAAGGGCATGGGTCGCAAGGTCGGGATGACCAGCACCGATGGCATCCTGATCGACGGCCGACCGATCCGCCGTGGCGACATGAGCGGGCCGAAATCGGCCTCCATGGTCCTCCAGAACCCGCTGGTGGACACGGCCGTGTTCGAGGTGGCGCGGGGCGGGATCCTGCGCGAGGGCCTGGGCTACCAGCGCAACGACGTCGCCGTCGTCCTCAACGTGGCGGCCGACCACCTGGGCCTCGGCGGCATCACCAGCCTCCGCCAGCTGGCCGCCGTCAAGCAGGTGATCGTCGAGGCCGTGCCCCGGGACGGGACGGCGGTCCTCAACGCCGACGACCCGCTGGTCACCAAGATGGCGGTCGCCTGCTCGGGGGCGGTCATCTACTTCAGCCTCAACGCGGACAACGAGACCCTCCGTCGCCAGGCGTCCCGCGGCCGACGCGCGGTCACCATCGAGTCCGGTCGGAACGGCGACCTCATCGTCCTGCGCCAGGGCCGGAAGAGCCTGCCCCTGGTCTGGACCCACCTCATCCCGGCCACCTTCGAGGGCCGCGCCCGGATGAACGTGGCCAACGCCCTGGCCGCGACCGCGGCGGCGTGGGCCGTCGGCGCCCACCTCCACGACATCCGCCAGGGGCTGCGAACCTTCGCCACCTCGTACTTCCAGGCGCCGGGCCGGATGAACATGTTCGAGCTCGACGGCTACCGGGTCCTCGTCGACTACGCCCACAACTCGCACGCCATGACCGCGCTCGGGTCGTTCATCGACGCCATCGCCGCCGGGCCGATCAACGGCCACCATCCGCTCGTCACCGGCCGCCGGATCGGGGTCATCGCCACCGCCGGGGACCGACGGGACCGCGACATCCGCGAGCTGGGCCGGGTCGCGGCCGGCTACTTCGATCGGATCGTGATTCGCGAGGACCAGAACCCGCGCGGCCGCCAACGCGGCGCGACCGCCGCGCTCATCCGCGAAGGCATCGAGGCCGCCGTCCAGGAGGGGGCGCGCTGCCGGAAGATCGAGGTCGTCCTCGACGAGCTGGACGCCACCCGCCACGCGCTCGACCTGGGTCGCCAGGGCGACATCGTCGTCCTGTGCGTGGACCATGCCAACCTGGCCTGGAAGGAGCTCCAGCACCGCCTCCACGGGACGGCGGCGGACGTCCGGCCGCGACCCCGCCCACCAACGGAGCCGGATCCTCGGCCGACATCGACGCCGAGGACTTCTTCTGACCGATCAGCCCGGGTGTCGCCGCGTCACCGCGAGCGGCCAGCAGGGCCCGCAGTCGCGGGAGGGTGATGGGGCGGTAGCCCTCCTTCGCCAGCCAGGCGAAGATCTGGGTCGCGCTCGACGTGGGCCATGACCGCCGCCACGTCTCCGCGGTGGCTCCGGGCCAGCAGCGCCCGCAGGGCGCCGAGCTCGGACCGGATACGCGGCGATCCGCGCGTCGTAGCCGCCCTCGGCGGCCGCGCGACGGAAGATGGCGTTCATGGCGGACATGCTTCGCCCGCGCAGGTAGTGCGGCTTCTCGGCGATGACGAGGTCGTCGACTCGGCTCCCGGCCAGCCAGCCCATCCGGTGCAGGATCTCATCGTTGCGGTCGCCGGCCGTCCCGAGTCCCAGCCGGACGCGGCCCCGCGGTCGCGCGACGAGCCGGTCGCACACGTCGAGCAGGCCGGCCAGTCCTGCCTCGTTGTGGGCGAAGTCGACCAGCGCCAGCACCCCGCGGCGCGAGTACAGGTTCAGCCGGCCGGGGTTGACCGACGCGTCCTGGGCGAAGGACAGCGAGCCCGTCGCGGATCTGGTCGGTGGTCAGCCCCAGCGCGTCGCAGGCGGCCGCCGCGGCGAGCGCGTTGGCCACGTTGTAGCGGGACAGGCCGGCGAAGGTGACCGGCAGGTCGTCGCATGGCGACGACCCGGACCCGGCGGCCGCGCGGCCGGCGGAGCACGAGCCCGCCGCGTTCGAGGACCGCTGCCCGACCGCCGGCGGCCAGCGCCTCGGCCACCGCCGGGCGCCCGGCGTCGAGAGGCTGAAGGCGTAGGGTCGGGCTCGGCTGTGGAGCCGCATGGCCCACACCCGCGGGTCCTCGCCATTGAGCACCGCCCAGCCGTCTCGACGGGTGATCCGGACGACCGCGCCCTTCACTTCGGCCAGCTCGTCCAGGGTGTCGATGCCGTGCAGCCCGAGGTGGTCGGCACTGACGTTGGTCACGACCGACACGTCGTTGTGCTCGTAGCCGATGCCGCGCAGGAGGATCCCGCCGCGGGCCGTCTCGAGCACGGCGAGGTCGAGATCGGGCTCGGCAAGGATCCGGCCCGCACCGCCGAACCCGGTCCAGTCACCGGCCTCGACGAGCTCGCCGCGGACGTAGATCCCGTCGGAGTTGGTCATCCCCACCCGCAATCCGGCCGTCGGCTGCCACGTGGGCGATGAGCCGCGTGGTCGTGCTCTTGCCGTTCGTGCCGGTGATGGCCACGATCGGGACCCGCGGGAGTGGCAGCACCGAACGCGGACCGTGGGCCACGGCGCGCAGGCCCCGGAGCTCCCGCCGCTCGCTGCCGGACCCCAGCGCGACGCGGGCCGCGGCGCCGGCAATGGCCTGCGCGATCGTGCGGCGACGCCACGCAAACGCGGCCATCGCTCGCGTTCCATCGTCCGACCGGCGGAACGTCACCCGCGGGGCCGGGAAGCCCAGCTCGTGGTGGAGGTGGCGCACCAGCTCTCCGGCGTCGCGGGCGACGCGCACCACGGCTTCGGGATCGCCCTGGAACTCGATCTTGATCGCGGGCCGGTTGGCGAACCGATTCGGCCCCTCCAGCACGCGCAGCTCGAGCAATTCGACGGCCGGCTCGGGCGGTCGGTCGGCGGGCATGGCGGCCAGTATAGTTTCGGCCCCATGGCCTCCCCCGCCCTCATGTCGGACCTTCGGCGAGCGCGTCGCCACCGGCCTCCCCGCGTATCTCGCCGACCTCGAGCAGCTCGTCAACATCGACTGCGGCTCGTACACCCCCGACGGCGTGAACCTGGTCGCCGATGCCGTCGTGGAGCACCTCGGGCGGCTGGGCGCATCGGTCGAGCGCAGCGGCGGCGGCGATGTCGCCCGATGGCCGGCATGCTTGGGGACCTCGTCGTCGGCCGCCTGCCGGGCAGCGGACCCCGTCTCCTGCTCATCGGCCACATGGACACCGTCTTCGAGCCGGGCACCGCGGCCGCCCGCCCGTACCGGGTCGATGGCGAGCGCGCGCTGGGGCCAGGCGTGTCGGACATGAAGGGTGGGCTCCTGGCTGGCCTCTACGCTCTTTCGGCTCTCCATGCCGCGGGCCATCGGCCGGCGGTCACGTTCGTGGCCAACCCCGACGAGGAGATCGGATCACCCTTCTCCGGCCCGGTCATCCGGCGCCTCGCGCCGGACCATGACGCGGCCCTGGTCCTCGAGTGCGCCCGGGCCAACGGCGACATCGTGAGCGCCCGCAAGGGCATCGCCGAGGTGACCGTGACCATCCGCGGACGGGCGGCGCACGCCGGGATCGAGCCGGAAAAGGGCCGGAGCGCAATCCTCGCCGCGGCCCGAATGGTCGAGGCCCTCCATGACCTCAACGGCCGCTGGCCGACGGTGACCTGCAACGTCGGGGTCATCACCGGCGGGACGCGGCCCAACGTGGTGCCCGAGACGTGCCGCTTCGAGGTCGACCTTCGTGCGGCCAACGCGGCTGAGTTCGCGGAGGCCGAAGCCGCGCTGGCTCACGTCGTGGCGGAGCCCGCCGTGGCGGACACCGCCGCGGAGCTGCACGTCGCGGCCTCGCATCCACCAATGGAAAAGTCCGCCGCCAGCGGGCCGCCTGGTGGCGCTTGCCCAGGCCATTGCCGGCGAGCTCGGCTTCACGGTTCGCGACGCCGCCACCGGGGGTGCATCGGACGCGAACACGACCGCGGCCGCCGGCGTTCCGACCCTCGACGGGCTCGGCCCGATCGGCGGCGACGACCACGCGCCACCGGAGTGGCTCGACCTGTCGAGCGTCGTCCCGCGCACGACGCTGCTGGCTGGGCTGATCCTCCGCATCGGCGAGGCGCTCTGACCGATGAGTCGGCGGTGACCGCTAGAATCGGTCCTCCGTGACCGATCCCTTCAGCCATCACACGCGCGTCGAGGTCCGGTTCCGGGACATCGACGCGTTCGGCCACGTCAACAACTCGGCATTCGTGACCTACATCGAGCAGGCGCGGGTCAGGTTCCTGATCGACATCCTGGCGGTGGACGTCATTCAGAGCCTGCCGATCATCCTCGCCTCGCTGAAGGTCGACTTCCGGGCGCCGATTCTCTTCGGGCAGGAGATCGAAATCGGTACCCGTGTCGACTGGATCGGCACCACGAGCTTCTCGGTTTCACACGAGATGCACGCCCGGACCGAGGAGGAGGCCGCCGCGCATGTCGTTGCCGAGGCGAGCACCGTCCTCGTCGCCTACGACTACAACGCCGAGCACCCCATCCCCGTCCCCGACACGTGGCGCGCCGCCTTCGCCGCGCACGAGGGCCGCAGCCTGGAGCGACCGGCGTGAGCGACGAGCATCGGTACGACCTGCTGATCCTCGGCGGGGGGATGAGCTATGTCGGCGCCATCCGCGCGGCGCAGCTCGGCATGAAGGTGGCGGTCGTGGAGCGCGACAAGCTCGGCGGGACGTGCCTGAACCGCGGCTGCATTCCCTCCAAGGCCCTCCTCGAGACGGCTGACCTCCTGCACCGGGTCAAAGAGCTGGGCGGTGAGTTCGGGCTGACGAATGCCGAGAGCATCGGCCTGGACCCGGTGAGCCTCGGCAAGCGCCGCGATACCGTCGTCGACAAGCACGTCCGGGGCGTGGAGTTCCTCTTGAAGAAGAACGCGGTGACCGTACTCCGGGGCCACGGCATCCTCACCGGCCCGACCACCGTCCGCGTCAGCGGCGGCGAGTCCGGCGACCTGGAGGCCACCGCCACCGACCTCATCCTTGCCACCGGCAGTGCGCCGCGGCATCTGCCCGACCTGACCGTGGACCAGGACCGCATCATCGACTCGGACGAGGCCCTCCGTCGCGATCCGCCACCGAAGGCGGTGACGATCATCGGCGCCGGCGCCATCGGGGTCGAATGGGCAAGCCTATACGGCGACCTCGGGGCCGAGGTCCGACTCGTCGAGTTCATGGACCGCATCGTCCCGCTCGAGGATCCGGACGTCAGCAAGGAGCTGACCAGACTGTTCAAGAAGCGCGGGATGACCGTGCTGGCCGGGTCAACCGTTGATCCGGCATCGCTGCAGCGGACGAAGAACGGAATCCGGCACCGGATCGTGGCCAACGACGGCGGCACGGCGACCGATGTCGAGAGCGACTGGATCCTGGTCGCCATCGGTCGGCGCCCGGTGACCGAGAACATCGGTCTCGAGCAGATCGCGGGCCTGACGATGGAGAAAGGGTTCGTCGTCGTGGATGGCCATCTGCGGACCGGTGTCCCGCACCTGTACGCCATCGGCGACGTCGTCCCCGGCTATGCCCTGGCGCACGTCGCCAGTCACGAGGCGATCGTCGCGGTCGAGACGATCGCCGGGCTCGACGTCGGGCCAGTCCGGATGGACCTCATGCCGCGCGTGACGTTCTGCCGGCCCGAAATTGCGAGCGTGGGTCTGAGCGAAGCCGAGGCCATCGCAGCGGGGCACAGCATCAAGGTCGGCAGCTTCCCGTTCCGTGCCCTTGGCAAGGCGACGATCGTCGGCGAGGTCGACGGCTTTGCGAAGTTCGTGGCCGATGCCGATACCGGACGATTGCTCGGGGCGCATATCATCGGTGCCCACGCCGGCGACCTGCTGGCGGAGCCGACCTTCGCCAGACTGGTGGAGGGGACGGCCGAGGAGATCGCCATGTCCGTGCATGCCCATCCAACCTTGACCGAGGTCCTGGCCGAGGCGGCCCTGGCCGTCGACGGGGCCGCGATCCATGTCTGACCGATGACCGACTCCGATCCCGAGCTCCAGGTTCGGCGCGAGCTCGGCCTTGATGGCAACGGCCAGGCCGGACGCACCCCGGATCAACCCGTCGCCAAGGCCGCGTGGACGGACGCCGGAACCCCGGCCAGGCCTGGCACCGGGACCGCCGAGAAGCCGCACACCGCTCTCGGCCTGACCGACGAGGACGTTTTGGCGATGTACCGCCAGGTGCTCATCGCCCGCGCGGTGGACGAGCGGATGTGGCTCATGCAGCGAGCCGGCAAGATCGCGTTCGTCATCAGCGTCCAGGGTCACGAGGTCGCGCAGGTCGGCACCGCCTGGCCTCTGCGCCGGGGTCAGGACTGGATGGCGCCGTTCTATCGGTCCATCGCGGCGGCCATGACCTTCGGCATGACGCCCGAGGACATCATCACCGCCCACCTGGCCAAGGGAGACGACATCTCATCCGGTGGTCGGCAGATGCCCGGCCATTACGGCGCCGCCGCCCACCACATCCTCAGCGTCAGCTCACCGGTCGGTACCCAGGTCCTCCATGCCGTGGGCCTCGGGCTGGGAGCCTGGGTGCGTGGCGACGACGCGGTGGCCATCACGGCCTTCGGCGAGGGCACGGCCAACCAGGGCGAGGTCCACGAGGCGATGAACTTCGCCGGCGTGCACCGCCTGCCGGTCATCTTCGTGTGCGAGAACAACGGGTACGCGATCAGCGTCCCGCTCGAGCGGCAGGTCGGCGGCGGATCGGTCGCGGCCCGGGCCGCGGGCTACGGATTCCCCGGGGTCGAGGTCGACGGGGGCGACCTGCTGGCCTGCTACGCGGCAGGGCGCGAGGCGCACGAGCGGGCGCGGACGGGTGGTGGCCCCACCCTCATCGAGGCCCACGTCGTCCGCCTCACCAGCCACTCCTCGGACGACGACCAGCGCCGCTACCGCGACGCCGACGACGTGGAGGGCCTCAAGGAACGCGATCCGATCCCCCGCCTCGCGGCGAGCCTCCGCGAATGGGGCCTGCTCGACGACGCGGCAGACGAGGCGCTGCGGGCCGAGATCAAGACCCTCGTCGCGGAGGCGGCCGCGCGGGCGGAAGCGCACCCCGAGCCCGATGCCGCGACCATCCTCCGCCACGTCTACGCGGACGAAGCCTGAGATGGCCGAGCTGAACATCCTGGAGGCCATTCGGCGAGCCATGGACGAGGAGCTGGCCGCCGACGAGCGGGTCATGGTCATGGGCGAGGACGTCGGCCGCAAGGGTGGCGTGTTCGGCGCCACGGACGGCCTGTGGGCCAAGTACGGCGACAAGCGCGTCCTCGACACGCCGCTCAGCGAGGGCCTCATCGCCGGCGCGGCCATGGGGGCGGCCATCTACGGCCTGCGGCCGATCGCCGAGATGCAGTTCGCCGACTTCGTGTACCCCGCCTTCAACCAGATCGTGAGCGAGATCGCGCGAATGCGCTTCCGATCCAACGGCGCATTCGGGGTACCGATGGTCATCCGCATGCCGTACGGCGGCGGCGTCCACGGGGCGCTGTACCACTCGCCAGTCGAACGAGGCCTACTTCACGTCCACGGTGGGCCTGAAGGTGGTCGCGCCCGGCACCCCGGCCGACGCCTATGGCCTCCTGAAAGCCGCGATCCGTGACCCGGACCCGGTGATGTACTTCGAGCACAAGAAGACCTACCGCCTGTTCAAGGCCGAGGTCCCCGATGACGGCGACGGGCTGGTACCGATCGGATCGGCGGAGGTGGCTCGGCCCGGGACCGATCTGTCGATCTTCTGCTACGGCTACATGCGGTACTGCGCGCTCGAGGCCGCGGAGGCACTGGCCCAGGACGGGATCCAGGCCGAGGTCGTCGACCTGCGGACCCTGCGTCCGCTGGACACCGAAACGGTCCTCGCCTCGGTGGCGCGCACCGGCCGCGCGCTCGTGGTCCACGAAGCGAACCAGTTCGGCGGCTTCGGAGGAGAGGTGGCCGCGCTCATCGCCGAGGAAGGATTCGACAGCCTCGACGCGCCGGTCACTCGGCTCGCCGGCCCCGAGGTGCCGGGTGTGCCGTACCACCACGACCTGGAGGAGTGGTTCATGCTCAACCCGGAGCGGATCGCCGAAGCCGCGCGCCGGCTGGCGGCGTTCTGATCGGCTAGGCTTTCGAACCGATGGCAACCACGATCAAGATGCCCCAGCTCGGTGAGTCGGTGACCGAAGGCACCATCGAGCGCTGGCTGGTGAAGGTCGGCGACGCGGTGGCCCAGTACGACCCGCTGTTCGAGGTCGTGACCGACAAGGTCAATGCCGAAGTTCCGGCCGAGGTCGGCGGCGTGGTGACCAGCATCCTGGTCGAGGACGGTCAGACCGTGAAGGTCGGTACCCCGCTGGCCGAGATCGCCGAGGACGGCGAAGCAGCCGCCACGACGGCGTCGCCGGCTTCTACGACAGCCGCGGCGCCGCGGCCGCCGGCCGCCGCCAAGGTCGAGCTGGAAGCGCCCCCCGAGACCGAGGAGCCGCCGGCATCCGTTGCACCGGAAACGGTCGCGGCCGCTCCGTCCGCCACAGTTGCCCCGGCCGCGGCCGTTCCAGTGGAGGCTGCTGTCCCCCCGGCTCCCTCAGCCGCTGAAGAGACTCCCGCGCAACCCGAGCCGGCACCGGCTCCACCTGCGGTCGAAACGCCACCTGCCCCAGCGGATCCGGCTGCGAAGGCGTCCGAGACTCCGTCCGAGTCAGGCGAGGCGGGCATGCGGATGACGCCCGCCGTGCGGCGGCTCGTGCGAGAGCACAACCTGGACGTGGCCCAGATCCCGGGCACTGGCGCCGGCGGCCGGGTGACCCGCGACGACGTTCTCGCCTACGTGGCCGCCGGGCAGGCCGCCTCGGCCGCGGCATCAGCGCCAGAAGCGGTAGCGACCGAGCCTGCGCCCCAAGCGCCGTCGGCACCACCAGCAGCTCCGCCATCGCCTGCAACCCGCGCCCGCCCCGCCCGCAGCCGCGGCGGCCCCGGCTCCAGCCACCGACCCCGTTCCTGCGGCGGCTCCGGCCGCCGCGGCCCCGCCCGCAGCCGCGGCGCCCTCGGCGCCGACCCCCGTTCCTGCGGCGGCTCCGGTTCCGGCGTCCACGCCACCGGCACCCCCGCGCGCACCGTCAGCCGCGCCCACGCCCGATGCGATTCCCGCCCCGACCAGCGGCGACGTGGAGTGGCCGATGACCCAGATGCGGAAGGGCATCGCGGCCAAGATGACCCAGGTCAAGCAGACCGTCCCCCACGCCTACACGGTGGTCGAGGTCGACATGACCAACGTCGTTCGGTGGCGCGAGGCGAACAACGAGGCCTACAAGGCCCGCGAGGGAGCCGGGATCAGCTACGTGGCGGTCGTCATCAAGGCCGTGACCGAGGCGCTCCGTGCCCACCCCACCATGAACAGCCAGTTCGCGGAGGACCGGATCATCCTCAAGCACCGGCTGAACATCGGTATTGCGGTGGCCGTGGACAACGGGCTGGTCGTGCCAGTCATCCACGACGCCGATCAGCTGTCCATCAGCGGCGTCAACCGCCGCGTCCAGGATCTCGCCGCGCGCACCCGCGCGAATCGGCTGAAGCTCGACGAGATCCAGGGCGGCACGTTCACCGTCAACAACACCGGTTGGTTCGGATCGATCTCATCGATGCCGATCATCAACGCGCCGGAGGTGGCCATCCTGTCGATGGAGGCCATCGTCAAGCGGCCGACGCGTGATCGAGGTCGATGGCGCGGACGTCATCGCCGTCCGTCACCTGATGAACATGACGTGCTCGTTCGACCATCGCGTCCTCGACGGCGCCCAGGTCGGCTACTTCATGGCCGACGTGCGCAAGCGTCTCGAGGCCTGGGACCCGGAGACGCCGCTGTCCTAGGCTCCCGGGCGGGCCAATGCGCCTGCGCCGACCTAGCCGGCTCGGGCCGGCCTCCGTCGGCGTCGGCGTCCAGCCGCGACCGGGTCGCCGCCCATCCGCCGCACGGCCGGAATCCAGGCCAGGGCGCCCGCGGCCTGCAGGGCGATGAACAGGAGGACGAGCAGGCCCGGGCACGGCGACCGCAGCGCCAGGGACGAACCAGACCAGCGGCGCGTCCAGCAGGGCGAAGCACGTGGCGCCCAGCCCGATGGACTCGATCCCGGTGCCGTCCAGCGCCGCCAACCGGCCCGACCGGAGCCGGCGCCACCGGTCGGCCGGGACGATCCGGCGGCCACGACGGGGTCGGGCGTCGGCGTGGAGCGAGGCGCCGACGTGGACGCGGGGTCGGTGTCGCGGTCGGGTGAGGCGTCGGGTCGGATTCGCGGCGGTCGGGAGCGGCAGCGGCGTTGGGAGCGGCGGCGGCGTCGGGAGCGGTGGCGGCGTCGGGAGCGGTGGCGGCGTTGGGGTGGCGGCGGTCGGCGACGGGGTCGGCACTGGCGTTGGCAGGATCGCCGGCGCACGACCACGGTGACCGGCAGGCCGGCATCGGGCGTCCCGGTGCATGATCTGCGACGGTGGACGTGGTTGTTCCAGATCGATGTGCCCGACCTGGGTGGCGGCGGCTGGATGTGAAGGTCACCGACTCCAGCGGGTCGAGGCGGGCGCCGCCGACGTCGGCGTGTGACCACCACCCAGTTCCCGCGAAGACGGCGACCCATGCCGACCCGTCGGACGCGACGGCGTTGCCGAGCGACTGGATCACGACGTTGCGGGCAGCTCGACCTCGACGCATCCGATGCTCGGTCGGACCCAACACGTTCGTCGCGGTGAAGGTGAAGGTCGTGGACTGGCCCGACGGTGGCGTCGAGCGGGGACGCCGATGAGGGTCCACAGCTGACCGCGCGCGCGCCGCCGGCGGTGCCGAAGGTCGAGCATCGCGACCAGCGAGGACGCGCCGAGCACCGCCAGCGCGTCGCATGGTCACGCCACCCACCGGGCGGGGCGCCAGATGCCCGGCGGCCGCTCGGCCGGGCAGCGGCGCGTCGGGGGCGGTTTCCATGCCCTTGATGAAGGCGACCACGAGGTCCTCCTCGAGCTGGCGGCCGGCGGCATCTCCCAGCCGCTTGAGCGCCTCCTCGACCGGCAGCGCCTTGCGATACGGGCCGGGTGGTAGTCATGGCCGAGAAGGCGTCGGCCACGGCCAGGATGCGACCGATGATCGGGATCTCGTCCGCCTTCCAGGCCATCGAGATAGCCCTTGCCGTCCCAGCGCTCGTGGTGATGCCGGATGCCGGTCCGGACCAGCTCGACGTTCGGGATGTCGCGGACGATCGCGTCGCCGAGGGCGACGTGCTGCTTGAAGATGTCGAACTCCTCGGCGGTCAGCTTGCTGGGCTTGCGCAGGAGATGGTCGGGAATGCCGATCTTGCCGACGTCGTGGAGAAGACCGGCGAGCTGAATGGTGCGCCGCAGGTCGGGATCGAGACCAAGCTGGCCGGCGAGGAAGACGGCATAGCGGGCCACGTCCTCCGAGTGGCGCTTGGTGTATCGGTCCTTGGAGTCGACCGCGATGACCAGCCCCTGCAGGACGTCGAAGCTGCCCGACGCGACCTTCTCTTGCTCGGTGCCCATCGGCGCGACGCAGACGGCGTCGCCACCGCTGGCCTTGCGCCTCGCCGACCGCCACCGCCACGGCTGACAGGAGCTCGGTGACCGAGTCGGCATGGTCGGGATAGAGGCAGATCCCCGGCACTGACGGTGACCGGAAGCTGCTTCCGAGTCCCCGAACTGGACACTGACCTCGGCCAACGCCGGATCGGATGCGGTTCACCGCCGCCTCCATCTCGGCGCTGGCCGGCACCGGGCAGCACGAGGAGGAACTCGTCCGGGCCGTATCGGGCGACGGCATCGTCGGTTCCCGCCTCCGCGCTGGACGAGGTCGGCCACGCGGTGCAGGACCTCGTCGGCGGCTTCATGGCCGTGGGTGTCGTTGAACAGCCGGAAGTTGTCGATGTCGATCAGCGCGACGCCGAAGCGGCCGGCGCCCGGCTCGGGCCGCCTCTACCGCGTCGGCGAGGATGTTCGACCACCGCGCCATGGTTGAGCAGGTCCGGTCAGCGGGTCGCGTCGCTCGGCATCGACGAGCTCCGCCTGCTGGCGGGGGATGCGCCGCTGCGCGGCGCGGAAGACGCCGAACAGGATCATCGCCAGGATGAGCGCCGCGCCGAGGGTGACGAGGACGATGTCGCAGCCGAGCTGCGTCGAGGCTGGCCAGGAGCGGGGCGGCATCCCGCCAGATCGCGACCACCGCGATAGGCTCGCCGGTCCTCGGAGAGGAGAGGCAGGAACTCCTGGACCACCTGCTCCGCGTCGAACCCGCTCGAACCGGCGTCCGTGGCCTCGCTCCCGGCGACCAGGTCGACGACAGGCTGTCCAGTCGAGCGCGGTCTGCATCGACGCGGACGTGCTGGGTCTGTCGCCGCGCACGCCCGTCGCCGTGCTGGCCAGGACGGTGCCGTTCGGTCGCGCGCAGATCGATCCGGAGAATCTCGTCCTCGGCAATCGAGGGTCGCGAGCTTGCTCCTCCAGGGCCGTCGGCCGCCGCGCGGGTTGGTCCGTTGCGCGTCGACGTCGTCCCGGCGGACATTGCTGTTGACGAACAGCGCAACCAACGCCCGATCGCGGTCCACGACAGCGTTGACCGTCGCACTCGACAGGTGCGTGGCGGTGACGGTGACCAGGGCGGTGGCGGTGACGCCGATGAGCACCAGGAACACGCCGAAGACGAGCGCCAGCAGCATCGGTCGACGCGTGTGCCGTGAGCGGCGCCGGGGCTGGCGCAGGGGCCACATGTCGAGCACCCTAGGTGAGGCTCTGATCTCCCGTCGATAGGAGTATTCGGTCCCCGGCGCGAGCAGGCAACACCCGCGGCGCGCGGGGCGTCGCGGCCCCCAGTACGGCTTGGTACTTTCGTACGGGCAGCCTGGCTAGGCGGCCGGGCGGTGCTCCCGGTAGGCGGCCATCAGGCGGTCGTGATCGTCCTGCGGGCAGGTACCTGACCGCCTCGCGCATCGTGACGCCCGAGGCGCGTGCGGTTCGCGGCGCCAACCAGGCGATGACCTCGTCAGGCCGGCGCTTTCCGACCTCGCGAAGGACCCAGCCAATGGCTTTCCGGATGAAGAACTCCTTCTCGTCGAGCATCGAGGTCGGCCCGACGCAGGAACGGGCCCAGGTCCGCACCCTTCCGCAGCGGTCTCAGCTCGGCAAGCAGCGACGAGCGGCGAATCCAGAAGTCGGGATCGGTCGCCCATCGGTCCATCACCGATTCGACCGATGGATCCGCGGCGCGAACGGCGCTGACCACGTCCCCGGCGAGAGCGTCGACCAGTGCCCAGGTGAGCGACTGGCGGATGAGGCGCTCCAGCAGCGGGAGGTCACCTGCGGCCAGGAGCTTCGGATGGAGGTCCAGGAGCATGACCGCGGCCATTCGTCGCTCGAAGACCGGCACGTCCCACAGCGCGACGACAAGGGAGACCAGGTCCTCGTGGTCGAGCGTGTTCTCCTTCACGAACGTCTTCACCGCCGACCGTGTCTCCCCCAGCGTCGTGCCGAGGAACGCGAGGTCGCTCTTCAGGTAGGCCTTCTCTGACGCGGCGCGCTCCGGCGTTCCACGGCTCCCAATCGCGAGCTCGAGGTCATCGCGCCGCTGCGGCCGCGTTGATGGGCATGATCCGAGTCTAGTCGCGCCCTTCGCTAGACTCTGTCCCATGCCGCGTGATTTCTCGATCCCTGGGCGAGCTGTCGGTCGTCGGAGCGGACGCCGGAGCACCCGGAGGCCATCACGGACCGTCGGAGGTGATGTACCCCGGTGGCCCGGATCTCGACAGCGGCCTGCCCGGCCCGGGTGAACCCGTGCCGGAGAACGCCGGACCCGGCGGACGGCGCCCGGAGTGGCTCAAGGTTCGGATCGGCGTTGGCGACACGTATGCCGGACTGCGCCGCCTCCTGCGCGACGAGGCGCTGCACACCGTCTGCGAAGAGGCCCGCTGCCCGAACCAGGGGGAGTGCTGGACGCTCGGCACCGCCACGTTCATGGTCCTCGGCAGCGTCTGCACCCGGAACTGCGGGTTCTGCGCCATCCAGACCGGGCGCCCGCCGGAGACCGATCTCGACGAGCCGCGCCGGGTCGCCGAAGCCGCCAGGCGGATGGGCCTGAAGCACGCGGTGGTGACCATGGTCGCCCGCGACGACCTGCCTGACGGCGGCGCCGGCGTGGTGGCCGACACCGTCCGCCAGATCCGGCTCGCCAGCCCCGGAACGAGCATCGAGGTCCTGATCAGCGACCTGAACGGTCGCGAGCCGGACATCCGGACCGTGGTCGAGTCGCAGCCCGAGATCCTCAACCACAACGTCGAGACCGTGCCGCGCCTGCAGCGCCCGGTCCGCCGCCGAGCCCGATGGGAGCGCAGCGTCGGCGTGCTCACGACCGGCCGCCGGCTGGCGGCCGACATCGGTCATGCCATGACCACCAAGACCGGCCTGATGGTCGGGCTGGGGGAATCGTGGGACGAGATCGTCGAGGCCATGGGCATGCTCCACGAGGCGGAGGTCGACGTGCTGACCATCGGCCAGTACCTGCGCCCGAGCCGCAATCACCTGCCCGCTGGTGAAGTACTACACCCCGGCCGAGTTCATGGCCCTGCGCCGGATCGGGCTCGAGATGGGATTCGCCCACGTCCAGTCGGGCCCGCTGGTCCGATCCAGCTACCACGCCGCCGAGCAGGTTCCGGGCCGCGACCTGGCGGCCGCCGTCTGAGCTGACCGATGCGGAAGCACCTCGACATCCTGGCCGGGCGGCTGGCGATCACCCATCGACAGCTCCTCGACGCCGCGGAGGCGTGCACCGATGAGGACTTGACCTGGCGGCCCGGCCCCACCTCGCCGCCGATTGCGTTTCACCTGTGGCATACCGCCCGATGGGCCGACCGCTGGGCGGAGACCGTCGGCGGCGCCCCGCAGCGCTGGGTGCGGGAAGGGTTGACGGCCAAGTGGGGCTTCGCCGGGGCGCTGGGTGCGGGCGACACCGGCATGCTGCTCCCCGACGACGAGGCCTCCGACCTCCCGTTTCCACGACGAGACCAGCTGACCACGTACCTGCGAGGCGCCTACAACGACCTCGAGCAGGCCGTCGGAGCGCTCGACGACGACTCGATGCTGGCGCTGCACGACGACCTGCTCGGCAAGAAGGCCCCGCTGGCCGACTCCCTGACCCGGCACCTCGCCCACGCCAACCGCCACCTGGGCATGGTCGAGGCGTTGCGGGGCCTGCGCGGGGGCCACGGCACCGCGACGGTCTGAATCTCATGGTCCAGCTGCGCGACATCAGCCTCCCGCCCGAGCCGGACGCACGAGGCCCGCGAACCGGTTCCTCTTCGCACCCGGGAGGTCGACCCGTCCCGCCCGCTCCTCCTCGGCGACGGCGGCGTGCTGGCGGTCGAGTGGCTCGGCCGCGTCCCGTACCGGCCCACCTGGGAGCTCCAGAACGACCTGGCCGACCGGCGGCGACGTCGCGAGATCGGCGACCGCCTGCTCCTCCTCGAGCACGATCCGGTCTACACCATCGGTCGCGGTGGCGACGAGGCCAACCTCCTGGCGACCCCGGAGCGGCTGCGAGCGCTCGGGGCCGAGCTGGTCCGCATCGATCGCGGCGGGGACATCACCTTCCACGGTCCGGGTCAGCTCGTCGCGTACCCGATCGTCGAGCTGGCCGACCCGCTCGATCTGCGGCGCTACGTCCGCGCCCTCGAGGCGGCCGTGATCGCGACGGCAGCGGCGCTTCGGCGTAACTGCCGATCGGCGCGATGGTCTGCCCGGCGTGTGGGTGGACGGCCGAGCGCAAGTTGGCTGCCGTCGGCGTCCGGGTGCGACGCGGGGTCACGACCCACGGCCTTGCCCTCAACGTCAGCACCGATCTCGCCTGGTTCGACGAGATGGTGCCGTGCGGGATCCCCGGCTGCGAGGTGACGAGCCTCGAACGGGAGTCCGGTCACTCCGATCCCACTGCGCGACGTGGCTGACGTGTTGGCCGCGCAGCTCGCGCCCGGCCTTCGGGCTGCGCCTCGCACCCGGCACGTGACCGACGAAACCGTCATCCAGCGGAGCGGGGTGGCGGGTGATCCCGGCCACGGCGTCGGGATCCAGGTCGGCGCCTTCGGGCCGTGGCAGACGAACGCCTACCTGGTGTGGGACGGCCAGTCGGAAGACGCCCTCGTCCTCGACCCCGGCATGGGCGCCGCCGATGCGCTGACCGCTCGCGCGACGGAGATCGGCCTGCCGGATCCACCTCATCGCCAACAGCCATGGCCACATCGACCACATCTTCGACAACGCGGCGATGAAGCGGTCGAGCGGCGCGCCGCTGGCCATCCATCCCGACGACGCCTATCGGCTCAACGGCCAGAACATCTACGGCTTCGAGATCGAGCCCAGCGTTGCCGAACAGGAGCTGCGGGAAGGCGATCGACTCGCCATCGGTCAGCTGTCAGTTCCGTGGTCATGCATACCCCCGGCCATTCGGAGGGATCGGTCTGCCTGTACGAAGCAGATCGCGGCCTGCTCCTGAGCGGCGACGTCCTGTTTCGCGGGCTCGTACGGGCGAACCGATCTGCCTGGCGGCGACGACGCGCAGATGGTGGTGTCGCTGACCCGCCTGCTCCACGAGATCCCCGGCACGACGCCGCGTTCTGCCCGGCCACGGCCCGGAGACGACCATGGCCGCAGGAAACGTCGCTGGTTGGAGCGCCTTGCCGCATCCGAACGGCTCATCATCCCCGGCTGAAGGGAGAACAGGACATGTCCCGACTGCGCATCACCCGCCTGGGCCACGGCGGCATCCTGTACCGGTCGCCCGGCGACAAGTGGGTCTGGGTGGACCGATGGAGTGGCGCGCCGACCTACGTCGCGCCGCCCGAGCCCTGGCAGGTGGACGTCATCGCGCCGACCCACGGCCACTTCGACCACGTCGGCGACGACGCGGCCGACGTCGTCGAGCTGGCCGGCCGCGGTGGCACGGTCATCGGCTCGCACGAGATGAGCCTGTACCTCGGCGAGAAGGGCGTCGAGGCGGTGGGCATGAACAAGGGCGGGACGTTCGAGGCGGCGGGGATCGGCTTCACCATGGTCCACGCCGAGCACACCGGGGCGGTGACGCTCACCGGCGGCGGCGCCGACGACCCGCGAGGTCGGCTGCTGGGGCTGGGTCATCCGCTTCGAGGACGGGACGACGCGTCTACCACACCGGCGACACCGATCTGTTCGGCGACATGGCGCTCGTCCGCGAGCGCTGGTCGCCCACGATCGCCGTCCTGCCGATCGGCGGGCACTACACGATGGGTCCGGCCGACGCCGCGCGCGCGGTGGCCCTGATCGGGGCGCGGACCGTGATCCCGGTTCATTACGCCACCTTCCCGATCCTGGCCGGCACCCCGACCGAGCTGGCGGAGGCCACCGACGCCGAGGTCGTCGCCCTCGAGCCGGGCGAGACCTGGGAGGCCTGATCGCCGCGGTGCGGAGGCTCGTCGTCGAGGAGTTCGTCACGGTCGACGGGATCATGGAGGCGCCCGGCTTCGACGAGCATCGGTCGGGCCGGAACACCTGGGCCCTGCGCATCCAGGACACCGAGTCGCTGGACTACAACCGGGAGCGGTACTTCGGCGTGGATGCGCTGCTCATGGGCCGCAAGACGTACCAGATCTGGGCCGCGTTCTGGCCGACGGCCGGCGGCGAAGAGGCCTTCACTCGCCGCATCAACGAGATGCCGAAGTACGTCGTCTCGAAGTCACTGAAGGACGCGGAGTGGACCAATTCCTCCGTCCTCGGCGGCGATATCGGAACCGAGGTGCGCGAGCCTGAAGGAACAGCCAGGTGGCGACATCCTCGTCCACGGAAGCGCGGACCTCGTCAACGAGCTCATGCGCCTCGAGCTGGTCGACGAGTATCGGCTCCTCGTCTACCCGGTCATCCTTGGCAGCGGCAAGCGTCTGTTCCAGGACGAGATCGACACCCGTCACCTGCGCCTGGTGAGCTCGCGCGCCTTCGGGTCGGGAATCGTCCTCCTCGTCTACGAGCCCGGCGAGCTGGTGGAGGGCACCCCGTACGTGGACGAATTCGCCTGGACCCAGGAGCAGGTCCGCTCACTCCACGCCGCCCAGGACACGACCCGCGTGCTGGCCACGATCCTGTTCACCGACATCGTCGACTCCACCCGGCGCGCCGCCGAGCTCGGGGATCGCGCCTGGCGCCAGCTGCTGGACCGCCACGACGAGCTGGCGCGCAAGGAGGTGGACCGATGGCATGGCCAGTTCGTGAAGAACACCGGGGACGGCTGCCTGGCCACCTTCGACGCACCGACCCGCGCCCTCCAGTGCGCGTTCAGCCTTCGCGACGCGCTGGACGCGACTGGGACTCGAGATCCGGGCCGCCATCCACACCGGCGAGGTCGAGCTGCGCGAGGCCGATGTCGGTGGGATCGGCGTCCACATCGCCGCCCGCGCCCTGGCCGAGGCCGGTCCCGGTTCGGTGGTGGTGACGCGGACCGTGCGTGATCTCGTGACCGGGACCGATCTGTCGTTCAGCCCGCTCGGCACCGTCGGCCTGCGCGGGGTTCCTGGCCAGTGGGAGCTCTTCGAAGCCTCCACCAGCTGACAGGCGGTCGGGCACGGGCGGCCCGGTCTTCATGCCACGACCGTATCGGTCCGCGTGTTGCGGCGCAGGGTCAGCCAGCGGCGGCAGCCGGCGGCGTGGAACCAGCGCTCGGTGGTGACGCCGTCCACGTTGTCGTGCATCCAGACCCAGTCGAGGTTGCGCTGCGCCGGCATCGGTGATGCGATCCGGCACGTGGGGCAGCTCGCCGCCGAAGCGGAACTCGGTGACCGGCCGCTCGCCGCAGGTGGGGCAGGTGATCCACAGCATCAGCGCGTCCCCGCCGAGCCCTGGTCGGCCATGGCGTGGTCGGCCGCGAAGCGGTCACAGCCCGAAGGACGCGATCAGCTGCGGCGTCTCGCCGGTGGCGATCAGCTCGGCCATCGCCTCGCCGCCGGCGGGGATCGCCTTGAAGCCCCAGGTCCCCCACCCGGTGGTGATCAGGAGGCCATCGACCCCGGTGAAGCCCATGATCGGCGAGTAGTCGGGGCTGATGTCGCAGATGCCGGCCCACTGCCGCAGGATCCGCAGGTCGCGCAGGAACGGCAGGATGTGGGTCACCTTGGTCGACACGCGTCTGCAGGAACTCGTACGACGAGGCCATCGAGTAGCTACGGCTGCGAGTCGAACTCGGCGCCCATCAGCATCTGGCCGCGGCCGGTCTGCGAGACGTAGCAGAGCAGCTCGGACGAGGCGACGATCGGCCCGAAGCCCTGCGCGTAGGCGTTCGTCACCAGCGCCTGCAGCGGGATGGGTCCGGATCGGCAGCCGGAGGTCGGCCATGGCGGCGACCGTCGTCACCCGCCCGCCGACCGCGCTGAGGACGACGCCCGCCGAGATCGGTCCAGTAGGGGTCTCGACGCCAACCACGCGCGCGCCGTCGCGCAGCAGACCCGATGACCGGCGTGTGCGGAATGACGTGCACGCCCAGCCGCATGGCGCCCTGGGCGTAGGCCCACACCACCCGGTCGTGCCGGGCGGTGGCCCCGCCGGGGTGGTACGAGGCGCCGAGCACCGGGTACCGGCCGCCGCCCGACAGGTCGAGCTGCGGGCACAGCTCCTGCGCCTCCTCCGGCGTGATCATCACCGTCTCGGCGCCGCAGGCCTGGTTCATGAGGGCGCGGGCTCGCTCGGCGCGCATGCCGGACTCGGTGTGCGCCAGCCAGAGCAGGCCCTTGGTCGAGTGGATGATCGAGCAGCCCGGTCTCGTCCTCCAGGGACCGATACAGCTCGAGGCTGCGCTGGTAGAAGCGGACCGACTCGGGGATCCCGTAGTTGGCCCGGATGATGGTCGTGTTGCGCCCGGTGTTGCCCGAGCCGATGTAGTTGGCCTCGAGCACCGCCACGTTCGTGATCCCGTGCTTGGTGGCGAGGTTCCAGGCCGTCGCCAGCCCATGCCCGCCGCCGCCGATGATCACGACGTCGTACGACTTCTTCGGCTCGTGCCAGGTGCAGGTCGAGCAGGGTCTCGACGAACTCGTTCATCGGCAGCCGCTCCTCGAGCTCGTGCGCGTACGCGGCCGGCGCACAGCAGGAGCGCCCGATCCTCCGTCGAGCCACAGCTTGGCGGGCACGCCGGCGACCAGTCCCTGGGCCAGCGCGGGGCGAGTCGGTGGGGAGCGGCCAGTCCACGTGGGGGACGACCTGCTCGCCAGCTCGTCGGGGGTCAGCCACCAGCCGACGAAGCCGGCTCCGTCTCGCTGATCGACGGCTCGCTCTCCCGGTGACCTGACGCTGCCGCGCCGATGACGAGCAGGTCGTCGGCGGCGAGGCGGAGCGACCGGGACTGCTCGTCCGGCAGCGGCATGCTCGTCAAGGACCTGCGGGCGCGGCCACGACGCGGTGCCCGGAGATCGGCTCAGGCGCGCGCACGGAGTGCCCTCCGGGTCGTAGAACGGCGGCGCGGTGACGGCGGCCGACGCGGCCGTCGACCTCGACCTGCTCCGGGAACGGCGTGCGCTTCAGCCAGCCGAGCATCACCGCCTGGCCGAGCGTCGGCGAGGCGAAGGTCGAGGTGACATGGCCGATGACGGCGCCCGTCGACCCAGATCGGGCTGCCCTCGGTTGGCGCGGCGCCGTCCATGGTCAGGCCCACCAGCCGCCGATGGTCGGGCAGGCGCGGCCGTCCGGGCCAGCGCGTCGCGGCCGATGAAGTCGGGCTTGTCCATGTTCACCGCCCAGTCCATCCCCAGCCGCCGCGGGGTGGTGTCCAGCTCGGTGTCCATCCCGATGATCACGTGCCCCTTCTCGAGCCGGAGCGCGAAGAGCGCCTGCAGGCCGTGCGGCCGGATGCCGAGGTCCTCGCCGGCGGCCAGCAGCGCGCGCCACAGGTCCGCGGATCGGTCGACCGGGTGGTGGATCTCGAACGACGCCTCGCCGGTGAAGCTCAGGCGCATGACGTGGCACGGCATGCCGGCGAGCTCGATGCGCGCGTGCTGCAGGAACTTCGGCGGATCGGTCAGGCCAACCCGGGCCAGGAGCTCGGCGGCGCGCGGGCCGGTGACGTTGATGGCCGCCAGCGACATGGTGCGGTCGATGAGGAGGACCTGCAGGCCCCAGGTCTCGATCCAGTCGCGCATCCACATCTCGGCGTTGCCGGCGCCGCCGGTGGTGAAGGTCAGGACGAAGCGGTCCTCGGCCTCGCGGCAGATCATCCCGTCGTCGATGACGTGGCCGCGCTCGTTGAGCAGCAGCGCGTATCGGGAGCGGCCCGGGCGGATGGTCGAGACATCGGTCGGGTACAGGCGCTGGAGGAACTCGACCGCATCCGGCCCGGCCACGACGAACTTGCCGAGGGTGCTGACGTCGCCCAGCGAGACCGCCTCGCGCACGGCGCGGTACTCGGCCAGGTGGTCGCCGTAGTTCCACGGCCGCCACCAGCCGCCGAACCGATCCATCTGCGCGCCCAGGGCGAGGTGCTCGTCGTGGAGCGGCGGTGCGGCGGAAGGCGTCGAGGTGGACGTCGGCCGCGGCCTCGCCGAGCGTGATCTGGCGCGAGGCGGGTCGTGCCGTGAACGGCTCGGGCGTCTCGCCGCTGCGCGCCGCGATCCAGGCCCGGACGTGGGGCATGCAGACGGACGCCCTGGCAGGTGCCGGTGCCCGGCCAGGCTGGCGCGCTTCACGAGCTCCAGCTCCTGGAAGCCCGCGATCCCACACGCCCTCGAGGTCGTCGACGCGTGGTCCCCACGCAGGGGCAGACGACGCCCTCGGTCGGTGCCGGCGGCAACGGGTAGGTCTCCGCGGCGGATCCGACCACGCGTGACCGGCAGGTCGTCGGCCATCCGCGACAGGACGTCGCGCGGCGAGCGGCCCAGGTTGAGGATCACGGTGTCGCACTCGGCGCGGTGCTCCCCGTCGTCGTCGCGCGGTGACGACCGCGGAGACGCGCGCCTCGCCCTCGATCCGGACCAGGGTCCCCGGCAGCGGGGTGCACGGCACCCCGTCCGGCGGCCGGACCGATGGCGACCGCATCGGCCCAGGTCGACGCCGGCCGCGTGCAGCTGCCGCGCGGCCCGGGCGGTCAGCAGGCCGGCGAGGCCGGCTCCCCGGACCGACGGGCTGGATCTCCGCCGTCGCCGGTGGCGACCACCACCTCCCTGGCCCGGAGGTGGAGCATCGCGTCGGCCGGCGGACGATGACCGTCGGCCCGGCATAGACCGCCACCACCTCGTCACCCGATGCGCCGTCCAGGACGTGACCTGCCGCCCGGCGCGCTTCGGCCTCGGCGGCCGCGGCCGTCCAGCCTCGCCGCCGCCGATGACCGCGACATCGGTCTGTTCGTGCTCGACCGAAATCGCCGCGTCGCGCGGCACGTCGTGCCAGCGCGGCGGCGCCGTCGGCGGGGTGGCGCTGGACGTCGAGCCCGTCGCGGGCCGGGGTCAGGCAGGTCCGGACGTAGGCGATGCCCTCGACCTCGGCGACGCAGTTGCCGCAGTCACCGGCCAGGCACAGCGTTCCGCCATGGGCCGGATGCTGGCCGGCCCGGACGACGGCCATCGCGACGGTGTCGCCCGGCTCGTACGGCTGGCTCGCTCCATCGAAGAGGAAGCGGCCGCCCGTGGTCATCGGGCAGAGGCTAGCACCGCCCTTGCGCCGCAGGACGCCCCTCCGCCGATGTCGGTCAGGGCGCTCCTACGGCGCTTCGAGGAGGGTCTCGAGAATGATGTGTCCGGCCAGCAACCCGCCCACCACGAGGCACAGCCCGATGACGACCAGGTTCAGCGTCCGCGCCTGGAATCCGAACGTGACCCGCAGCTCCCCGTCGGCTCGCGACAGGCCGATGCCGATCAACGGAGCCAGGGCCAGGACGAAGCGCGAGGAAGGGAGCGGTGAGGAGGAACAGGTCGACCCAGCGGGACACCGTGAGCGCCTGGAGCGCCGGCTCGAGCGATCGCTTGCAGACCGGAGACGCCGAGCTCGTAGGCGGCGAACGAGAGCAGCACGAAGGTCGACGTCGGAGCGACCAGCAGCAGGGCGATCACGGCCAGGGCCGTGGGATGGCGATGGACCGGGCCGAAATAGAGCGGCGGACCGCCAGCCGCGACCGGCGCTTCCGGGAGGCGGCGCCAGAAGGCTCGGCCGCGTTCGGTCACCGCGCCGCGGAACAGGTCGATCGCGATCCGCCGATCGGCGGGCAGCTCGTCCAGCAGATCGGCAACTTCGGCTTCATAGCGACCGCGCCAGACCGCTGGGTAGAGCTTGAGGAGCCGTTTCATGCCGCCTCGATTCGGCGCAGACCAACCCGGACGGCCGCGTCCAGGCCGATCAGCTGTCCCTTGAGCGCGGCCGCGCCGCTGTCGGTCAGCCGGTACGGTCGCCGCCGCCCCTCGACCGGCATGGCCACGATCAGCCCAGTCTCCTCGAGACGCCCGAGCGCGCCGTAGAGCGTGCCCGGTCCCATGCGCAGACCCGCGAAGTCGGCGACGTCGAGCAGGATCGCGTGCCCGTGCTTCGGGCCGCCGGCCAGGCTGATCAGGACCAGCAGTCCTGGATCCCGTGCGCTGCTCTCGGACATCGGCTAGTGGAACTCCGTCTCGCGTACTACGTGGCGCGTAGTATCCGTCCGGCGGGGTGCGCTGTCAAGCCCGCCCAGGCCACGGCGGGCAGGGTCCCGGCAGGCATCGCTACAATCAGCGGTCCCGTGACCGTCCAGAGCGATGTCCTCATCCATGCCCGCGGCCTGACCAAGCGCTTCGACGCGCTCACCGCGGTGGACGGCGTGGACTTCGACGTCCACGTCGGCGAGGCGTTCGGCTTCCTCGGCCCGAACGGGGCGGGCAAGACCTCGACGATGCGGATGATCGCCTGCTCGAGCCCCATCACCGACGGGACGCTGACCGTGGTGGGCATGGACCCGACCCGCGACGGGACCCGCATCAAGGCCCGGATCGGCGTCGTGCCCCAGATCGACAATCTCGACGCGGAGCTCACGGTCCGCGAGAACCTGCTCATGTACGCCCGCTACTTCGACATCCCCGGGGAGGTGGCGAAGGCGCGCGCCGAGGAGCTGCTCGACTTCGTCCAGCTCACCGAGCGGGCGAGCGACCAGGTCGATCCCCTGTCCGGGCGGCATGAAGCGGCGGCTCACCATCGCGCGGGCGCTGATCAACGAGCCGGACCTGCTCCTCCTGGACGAGCCCACCACCGGCCTGGATCCCCAGGCCCGCCACCTGGTGTGGGACCGGCTGTATCGGCTCAAGAGCCGCGGCGTGACCCTCGTCATCACGACCCACTACATGGACGAGGCCGAGCAGCTGTGCGACCGGCTGGTGGTCATGGACCACGCCAAGATCGTGGCCTCCGGGTCGCCGCGCGAGCTCATCGAGCAGTACAGCACCCGGGAGGTGCTCGAGCTGCGCATGACCGATGCCGTCCGCGGCACGCTGAACGGGCGCCTGGACGACCTCGCCGACCGGGTCGAGGAGCTGCCCGACCGCGATCCTGCTCTACGCCGCCGACGGCGAGCAGGCGCTCGAGGGCGTGCACGCGCGCGAGATCCCGATCGAGTCGGCGCTCGTCCGTCGCTCCACCCTGGAGGACGTCTTCCTCCGTCTCACCGGCCGCACGCTGATCGAATGACCGCCCTCCGCGTCACGCAGCGCAACCTGTGGGTCTACCGCCGGACGTGGCGCGGGAGCGTCTTCGGCTCGTTCCTCAACCCGCTCCTGTACCTCGGCGCGCTGGGCGTGGGGCTGGGCAGCTTCATCGCCGCCCAGGACACGAGCGCGCTGGGCGGCGTGACCTACATCGAGTTCCTCGGGCCCGGGGCTGCTCGCCGCCACCTGCATGCAGACGGCCTCGTTCGAGGCCACGTTCCCGATCATGGGCAAGATCAGCTGGCGGCGGAACTACGAGGCCATGCTGGCCGCTCCCCTCGCGGTCCGCGACCTGGTCTTCGGCGAGATGGGCTGGATGGCATTTCGGCTGACGACCATCTCGTTCGCCTTCCTCATCGTCCTGACCCTGTTCGGCATCCCGACCTCGCCGCTCGCCCTCCTCGCCTGGCCGGCCGCGGTCCTGACCGGCCTGGGGTTCTTCACCGCGATCATGGCGTTCACCGCCACCCAGAAGAACGACGGCGGCTTCGCGGCCATGTTCCGCTTCGTCATCAACCCGCTGTTCCTGTTCAGCGGCACGTTCTTCCCGGTCGACCGTCTCCCGGACGCGATCCAGTTCCTCGCGGCCCTGACCCCGCTGTACCACGGGGTGGCGCTCATCCGGGGCCTGATGCTCCAGACCCCGGAGCTGGCGAACTGGCCCATCCACCTCGGCTACCTGCTCGTGTTCCTGGCGGTGGCCACCTGGCTTGCCCATCGGCTTCTCCAGCGGCGGCTGGTGAAATAGCCATGGCCGTCATCGTTCGCCCGACCCCCGCGCCGCGGCCGGTGCCGGCCGTCATCGGTTCGTTCCTGCGCGCCACGGCGGCTGGTCCAGCGCAACATGCTGGTCTACCGCCACAGCTGGATGGTGATCTTCAGCGGCTTCTTCGAGCCGCTGTTCTACCTGCTGGGCATCGGCTACGGGCTGGGCACCATCGTCGGCGACGTGACGCTGACCGACGGCCGGGTGGTGGCCTACGCGGCGTTCGTGGCGCCCGCTCTCCTGGCGCAGTCGACCATGAACGGCGCCATCAGCGAGACGATCTTCAACGTCTTCTTCAAGCTGAACTTCGAGAAGGTCTACGACGCCATCCTCGTCACGCCGCTCGGGATCGGGGACATCGCCCTCGGCGAGCTGATGTGGGCCATGATCCGGGCCACCATCTACGCGGTCGCCTTCATCGGCGTGATGCTGGTCATGGGCCTCCTCATCAGCCCGTGGGCGGTGCTGGCCCTGCCGGCCACCCTGTTCTGCTCGCTCGCGTTCTGCGCCGCGGGCCTGGCGACGACCACGTTCCTGAGGACGGTCCAGGACTTCGACCTGCCGTTCGGGCTGATCATCATGCCCATGTTCCTGTTCAGCGGCACGTTCTTCCCGATCACCATCTACCCCGAGTGGCTGCAGGTGGTCGTCCAGCTCACGCCGCTGTACCACTGCGTCGAGCTCCTCCGCGGCCTGACGACCGGGGTCGTGGGCTGGACGATGCTCATCCACGTCGGGTACCTGGCGATCTTCGGCTCGGTGGCCATGGTCATCGCCCGGCGGCGGTTGGCGGCGAAGCTCGTTACCTAGCGCCGAGACCTCAGTCCGAGGCCGACTCCTGGTCCTCGTCACGCCCGGTCAGGAGCGGCCAGGCCTTCGCGACGTAGTCGATCCCGGACACCAGCGCCAGGGCCATCCCCGCCACCAGCAGCCAGGTGCCGACCGTCTGGGCAGCCAGACCGATGCCGGCGGGGGTCGGTCCACCGGTCAGGGCGTCGAACGCCAGGAGCAGGGCGCCGATGCCGATGAGGGTGACCACCGTCTTGGCCTTGCCCACCAGCTGCGAGCCGACGAGCAGCTGTTCGCTGGCCGCGACCTGGCGCACCCCGCCGACCACGAACTCGCGGACCAGGATGACGATCACCAGCCACGCCGCCGCAAGGTCGACCTCGACCAGGGCGATCAGCAGCGCCGACACGAGGACCTTGTCGGCGGTGAGGTCGAGGAATGCGCCCAGGGTCGTGACCTGGCCGCGGGACCGGGCGATCCACCCGTCGAACAGGTCCGAGAGGGCGGCGGGCACGAACAGAACGAACGCGATGAAGCCCGAGCCGGGGAACGGCCAGAGCAGCAGCACCACGAGGACCGGCGTGGCGACCAGCCGGAACAGGCCGAGCAGGTTCGGCAGCGTGGCGACCTCGCTCATGGTCGAGGTTCACCAATGCGTCGTTCGGTCCCGGCCCGCAATCGGGCGATGTTGTCGGCATGGGCGAGCACGACCAGCGCCCCGACCAGGGCCGCGTACGCGATATCGGCCCCCGATGCCTGGCCGTTCAGGTACAGCGCGGCCACGACCAGCGGGGCGCTGACCGCGCCGGCGATCGAGCCGAGCGACACGTAACGGGTCACCGCCACCACGGCCCCGATCAGCGGGATGACGATCACGAGCGCCAGCGGGACGAGGACGAGGAAGCCACCGGCCGCGGTGGCCACTCCCCGGCCGCCACGGAACCCGATGAACACCGATCGGATGTGACCGGTGACGGCCGCCACGCAGGCGCCCGCGGCCACCCATTCGGGAACGAGGCCGACCGCGCCCCCGATCGCCGCGCCGGCGGCCGCGGCGACCAGTCCCTTCGCGACGTCGAGCAGCCCGACCACCAGTCCCCAGCCGGTTCCCAGGGCGCGGACCGTGTTCGTGGCCCCGGTCCGCTGCGAGCCCACGGTCCGCGGGTCGGTGCCTCCGGCGAGGCGGGCGATGACCACCCCGAATGGGATCGCGCCCAGGACGTAGCCCAGGGCGATGGCCGCGAGGAAGCCGACGACGGGTCCCACCGGCTCAGCCGGCCGGCGCCCGCCGTTGGAAGAACAGGCGGATCCCGACGAGCAGCAGGATCGTGGCGACGCGCGGTCACCGACCCGACGAGGAGAGCCCGCTCGGCGCCGCTCGGCCACAGCACCGACAGGCCGATGAGCCCCACCGCCGCGGCGACACCGATGCTCTTCAGCCAGAACCCGCGGTTGAACGACCAGTCCCGGGGCTTCCGCGGCGCGCGCCGCCGCGGTGGCCGTTGGCCTCCACCGCGTGACGACTGGGCATAGGGATCCTGGCCCTTCGTCATTCGCTGGTACTGGCGGCGTTCGGCGCGGGACATCGGTCCACCAGTCTATCTGCCGGTAGGATTGGGCCGCCGTGCACGACGTCTTCGACCAGTTCAAGCAGCAGCTGCCCGATGCCGACCCGACCGAGACCGAGGAGTGGCTGGATTCGCTCGACGACGTCGTGGAGCGAGCGGGTCCGGAGCGCGCTCGATTCATCCTGTTCCGGCTCCTGAAGCGGGCCCGCCAGCTCCAGGTCGGCCTCCCGACCGCTGACCCAGACGCGGTACGTCAACACCATCTCGCCGGAGCAGGAGCCGGAGTTCCCCGGCGACGAGCAGATGGAGCTGCGGATCCGCCGCATGATCCGGTGGAACGCCCTGGCCATGGTGTTGCGCGCCAACACCCGCTACGAGGGCATCGGCGGCCATCTCTCGACCTATGCATCGGCCGCCAGCCTGTACGAGGTGGGCTTCAACCACTTCTTCCGCGGCTGGGACGACGGCCCCGGCGACCTCGTCTACTTCCAGGGCCACGCCGCGCCGGGCGTCTACGCCCGGGCCTTTCTCGAGGGTCGGCTCACCGCCGACCAGCTCGACCACTTCCGCCGCGAGGCACTCACGCCCGGAGGGCCTGCCGTCGTACCCCCACCCGCGGACGATGCCCGATTTCTGGCAGTTCCCGACCGTGTCGATGGGCCTCGGCCCGCTGGCGGCCATCTACCAGGCTCGGTTCAACCGCTACCTCGCGGCCCGTGGCGTGGCCGACACCAGCGCCTCGCGGGTCTGGGCCTTCGTCGGGGATGGCGAGATGGACGAGCCCGAGGCGCTGGCCGGCCTGAGCATCGCCGCGCGGGAGGGCCTGGACAACCTGATCTTCGTCGTGAACTGCAACCTCCAGCGCCTCGACGGCCCGGTCCGGGGCAACGGCAAGATCATCCAGGAGCTGGAATCGGTCTTCCGCGGTGCCGGCTGGCACGTCATCAAGGTCATCTGGTCCCGCGAATGGGATGCCCTCCTCGAGCGCGACACCGAGGGCGTCCTCCTGAACAAGATGACCGAGACCCTCGACGGCGACTACCAGACGCTATCGGTATCCGACGGGGCATATGTCCGCGAGCACTTCTTCGGTCCCGACCCGCGCCTGGCGGCGATGGTCGCCGACAAGACCGATGCCGAGCTGGCCGCCCTGCGCCGCGGCGGCCACGACTACCGCAAGCTCTACGCCGCCTACCGCTATGCCACCGAGCACAAGGGCGCCCCGGTCGTGATCCTGGCCAAGACGGTGAAGGGCTGGACGCTGGGGCCGGGCATCGAAGGGCGCAACGTCACCCACCAGGCCAAGAAGCTGACCACCGACGAGCTGCGCATCTTCCGCGACCGGCTGCAGCTGCCCATCCCGGACGACCAGCTGGCCGATGCGCCGTACTACCACCCCGGCGCCGACAGTCCGGAGATCCAGTACCTCCTCGAGCGGCGGCGGGCCCTGGGTGGAACGCTGCCGAAGCGAACCGTGAGTCCTGAACCGCTGCCGGCCCCGAGCGACGAGGTCTACAGCGACGTCCTCAGCGGAGCGGCCCAGCCGGCCTCGACCACGATGGCCTTCGGCCGGCTCCTCCGCAACCTCGTCCGCGACCCGCAGGTCGGGCGGCGGGTGGTGCCGATCATCCCGGACGAGGCGCGGACCTTCGGCATGGACCCGCTGTTCAAGGAGCTGGGCATCTACAACCCGCTCGGTCAGCGGTACGCGCCGGTCGACCGCCAGCTCCTGCTGTCGTACCGCGAGGCGACCGACGGCCAGATCCTCGAGGAGGGGATCACCGAGGCCGGCTCCATGGCCTCGTTCACCGCGGCCGGCACCGCGTACGCGGTCCACGGCCAGCCGATGATTCCGTTCTACGTCTTCTACTCGATGTTCGGCCTGCAGCGGACCGGCGACCAGGCATGGGCCTTCGGGGACGCGCGGGGACGGGGCTTCATGATGGGCGCCACCGCGGGGCGCACCACGCTCACCGGGGAGGGGCTGCAGCACGACGACGGCCAGAGCCACCTCTACGCCCTCGCCATCCCGAACCTGCAGGCCTATGACCCCGCCTTCGCCTTCGAGCTGGGCGTCATCGTGCGCGACGGCATCCGCCGCATGTGGCAGAACGGCGAGGACGTCTTCTACTACATCACCCTGTACAACGAGAACTGGATCCAGCCGCCCGATGCCCGAGGGCGTGGCGAAGGGCATCCTCCGCGGGCTGTACCGATTCCGGCCGGCGGCCGGTGAGGGCCGCCGGGTCCAGATCCTCGGCTCCGGTTCCATCCTCCACCAGGCGCTCCGGGCGGCGGACATCCTGGCCGAGCGGTTCGGCGTGGCGGCCGACGTGTGGAGCGCGACCTCGTTCCAGCAGCTGCGGGCCGATGGCCTGCGCGTGGACCGCCATAACCGGCTCCACCCGGAGGACGAGCGGTGGGTCCCCTACGTCGTCCGGCAGCTGGCCGATTCGCCGGGACCGATCATCGCCGCCACGGACTACGTGAAAGCCGTGCCCGATTCCATTGCCCGCTGGATCGACCGCCCCTACATCGTCCTGGGCACCGACGGCTTCGGCCGCTCGGACACCCGCGACGCGCTCCGAACCTACTTCGAGGTCAGTCCCGAGCACATCGCCTACGCCGCCCTTGTCGGGCTGGCCCAGACCAGCGAGGCGACGACCGATGAGCTGGTCGAGGCACGGTCCGCGCTCGGGATCGACCCGGGCCAGGCCGATGCCGCGGCGATCGAACCCGTCGCCGAACCACCCACCGCGCCGATGGCAGAAGAAGCGCCCAAGGCGGCGGCACTCGTGCAAGGGAAGAAAGGCGAGACAAGCAGAATAGAAAAGGGACTTGACAGAATAGAAAGCACGACTTTACTGTCTCCGCAGTTACCCACTCAGACAGGGAGACAGGGATGTTGGATTACCGCTTCCACTACGCGCAGCTGGTCATCGAGGACCGCCTGCGCCAGCAGCGCCCGACGCAGGCCAGCCGGCCGGCAACCCGCGTCCACCACCGCGAGGCGCCCCGCCAGCTCCAGGCCACGGCCCGACGCTGATGGCCCCTCGCGACGTCATCGCCACCTGCCCGGTCTGCGCCGGCGAGCTGGAGATCAGCCGCCTCCACTGCGGCAGCTGCGGCACCACCATCGAGGGTGAGTTCGGGGTCGGTCGGTTCGGTCGGCTGAGCCGCGAGCAGATGACCCTCCTCGAGAGCTTCCTCCGCTCCCGCGGCAACCTGAAGGAGATGGAGCGCGCGCTCGGGATCTCGTATCCCACCGTCCGCGCACGGGTCGAGGCCCTGGTCCAGGCCCTCGGACTGGCCGATGGCGAACCGGTCGAGATCGTCGTCGATGACGGGTCGACGGACGGCGACGGCGAGCTGGCCGCCGCGCGGCGCGAGATCCTCGAGCGGCTGGCCAAGGGCGATATCGACTCTGCCGGTGCAGCCGAGGCCCTCCGGGCGGTGGAGAGCAAGTTCTGATGCCCCGCTACCGCCGGGTCCAGACCGTGACCCACGACATCGGTCCGGAGGGGACGCTTGTCCTGGCGGTCACGTCAGCCGACGTTCGGCTGACGGCTTCGGTCGGAGCCCGGGCCGAGGTCCAGGCCACCTTCGAGGTGGAGGCCAGCAGCGAGGCCGATGCGGATGCCATCTTCGAAGCCGCGAAGATGCACGTCGACGCGGCGCAGGGACGGCTGGAAGTGGTCGAGGAGGACGGCCGGGGCCGCGGCCTCGGAGCGGCGATCGGCCAGCTCCTCGGCGGTCGTCATGTCGACCTCGAGGAGGTCGAGGCATCCGCTCCCCCGGACTGCCGGCTCGAGCTCCGAGCGGTGAGCGGCGACGTGCAGGCATCGGGCTTCCGCGCCAAGCAGCGGTACCAGACCGTGTCCGGTGACCTGCGACTGGCCGATGGCGGCGGAGACCTCGAGATCCAGTCGGTGTCCGGCGACGTCGTGCTGCGAGCGGTCAACCCCGCGTCGCTGACGGTGAGCACCGTTTCCGGCGACCTGTCCGCGGAGGCACCGGCCTTTGAACATATCCGCGTCAACGCCGTGAGCGGCGACGTCTCGGTCGACGGCGCGCTCGGCACCGGCGACGCCCACGTCGATGGATACCGTGAGCGGCGACGTCCGGCTGGCCGTCGAGCACCGGCATGACCGTGGCCGTTCGTGGCCTGGCCAGCGACATTCACGCATCGCTCCCCCATCGGCTCGAAGGGACTCTCGACCGGCGGCGCATGATCGTGGGCGACGGCGCCGCGTCGGTGACGTTCAACTCGATGTCCGGCGATCTCGCCGTGACCGCCTCCCGGCAGACGGCACCCCCGGCTGCCGCGGCGACGGCGACGCCGGCGACAGCCGCTGCCGCTGCCAAGACGCCCAAGACCGTGCCCGCGGACGACAGGCTCGCGGTCCTCGGTGCCCTCGAGCGGGGCGAGATCGACGTGGAGGAGGCGATGCGCCGCCTCGGTGACGCGGGATGAGTGGCGAGCTCGAGGCCCTCCTGCAAGCTTGTCGCCGAAGGACGGCTGACCCCCGAGGAAGCGGCGCCCCTCGTGGCTGCCCTCAGCGAGCGGGCCGGCTGCCAGCGAGGCGACCGAGGCGAGCCGACTCGGCGGTCATCCCCGAGCCGATGACGGGCAAGGTGCTCGGGGCCAGCCCTCGTCAGCTGCGGATCCGCGTCGAGGAACGCGGCCGCACGGTCGTGAACCTCCGCGTGCCGCTGTCGGTGGCCGAGACCGCGCTCCACATGGTTCCCGGCCTCGGCGGAGAGCAGGCCGCGCGGGTTCGTGCCGCCCTCGAAGGCGGCACCATCGGTCCGATCATCGATGTCGAAGACCCTGACGGCGACGCCGTCATGATCAGCCTCGAGTGATGAACGACGCCGCGACGCCTGCGGGCGCCACGCCGGCGGCCGACGCCGCGGACGCAACTCCGGCCAACGCCGCGCCGTCCGCGGATGCGCCGGCCGGCCTGGGACGGATGTTCCGGCCGCTCGCGGGGCGCGACTTCCGCCTCCTGTTCATCGGCGAGACGATCTCGCTCCTCGGCGACCAGTTCCACTTCGTGGCCCTGGCCTTTCTGACCCTCCAGATCACCGGCTCGGGCCTGGCCCTTGGCACGCGTGCTGCTGGTGGCCGGTCTGCCCCGCGCCGTGCTCGTCCTCGTCGGCGGCGTCGCCGCGGATCGGTTCTCGCCGCGCAGCATCATGCTGGCCTCCAACGCGGCGCGGGCGGTGGTCGTCGCCGTCCTGGCCGTCCTGGTGTTCACCGGCTCGGTCGAGCTGTGGATGCTCTTCATCCTGGCCTTCGTGTTCGGCGCGGTGGATGCCTTCTTCTGGCCGGCCCAGGGCGCGATCGTGCCGATGCTGGTGTCCGACGACAAGCTCCCCGGTGCCAATGGCCTGATGCAGGGATCGCAGCAGCTCACCGGGCTCCTCGGACCGGCGCTGGCCGGGATCCTGGTCGGCGGCGGTGGGCACCGCGTGGGCCTTCGGGATTGACGCGGTCTCGTTCGCGTTCGCGGCGCTCGCACTGGCATTCATCGCCGGCGGCCGACGGCCGACGGTCATCGGCGAGCGGCAGCCTGGCCTCCTCCGCACCATCGGCTCCGGCATGGCATATGTCTGGCGCGACAAGGCCATCCGCTCGCTGATCATCCTGTCGGCCGTCCTGAACTTCGCCATCAACGGACCGATCAGCGTGGGCATCGCGTGGATGGCCAAGTACCAGTTCGACGGCGGCGCGCAGGCCTTCGGGTTCATCCTGGCCGCCTTCGGTGCCGGTGCCCTGGGTGGCGCGCTGGTTGCCGGCAGCCTCGGTGCGGTGCGTCAGCTCGGCTGGCTGACGATCATCGGCTCGATCGTCATGGGGGTGGCCCTGGGCCTGGTCGCCATCGCGCCGTCCGCCATCGTGGTCATGGCGCTGGCCCTCGCCATCGGCCTGGCGGTCGGCTTCCTGAACGTCCGGATCGTGGCCTGGCTCCAGCTCCGGACGCCGGAGGACATGATGGGTCGGGTCATGAGCCTGGTCATGCTGGGCGGGGTTGCTCTCTCGCCGCTCTCCATGGCCCTGACCGGCGTCCTCGTCGACATCGGCGCCGTCGCACTCTGCTTCGCCGGCGGAGGCGCGCTCATCGTCGTCGCGGCCCTCGCGGGCGTGGTCTGGGGCGTTCCGGCCCACATGCGCGAGGGATGAGCGAGCGCTGGTGGGATGGATCGGTCATCTACCAGGTCTACCCGCGGGCCTTTGCCGACACGAACGGCGACGGCATCGGTGACCTTCCCGGCGTAGCCGCTCATCTCGATCACCTGGCCGGCCCGCGCGGGCTGGGCGTCGATGCGTTCTGGCTCTCGCCGTTCTACCCGCATGGCGGTGTCGACGGCGGATACGACATCACCGATTTCACCGACGTTTCCCCGGAGTTCGGCAGCCTGACCGATGTCGAACGGATGCTCGCCGCGAGCCACGAGCGCGGCCTGCGCGTACTCGTCGACCTGGTGCCGGGGCATACGTCGGACCGTCATCCATGGTTCGCCGCCGCTCGGTCCTCGCGGACCGATCCGAAACGGGCGTGGTACCTGTGGGCCGACGGCCGGCCCGATGGCGGACCGCCGAACAACTGGGTGGCCGAGTTCGGCGGCCCGGCGTGGACTCTCGATCCGGCGACCGGGCAGTGGTACCACCACTCGTTCTACCCCGAGCAGCCGGACCTGAACTGGCGCAACCCCGCCGTCCGGGCGGCCATCGGCAAGGTCATGCGCTTCTGGCTCGACCGCGGCGTGGACGGCTTCCGGGTGGACGCGCTCCAATACCTCATCAAGGACGCGCGGCTGCGGGACAACCCCGCGGCCGGTCGGCCACGGCCGCCGTGGCCCGCCGAGCCGGGCGGCCTGCGGCGTCGTTGGAGCCGGGACCAACGGGGCGTGATCGGCGTCCTCCGGGGCCTGCGCGGCGTGGCCGATGCCTACCCGGGCACGATTCTGCTCGGGGAGCTGTATGGCCCTGCGGACCGGGTGGCGGCCGCGTTCGGTGGGACGCGGCGCGACGGCGTCCACCTGGCCCTGGACCACCAGCTGGCGAAGTCGCCGTGGGACGCGGCCGCATTCCGACGGGCCATCGCGGCGGCCGAGCGGTACCTGCCCCCGCCACTGGCCCCGACCTGGGCGTTCTCGAACCACGACCTGTCGCGGCACGCGACGCGATGGGGCACCGATCGCGTCCGGCTGGCGGCGCTCATCCTCCTCACCCTGCGCGGGACGATCTGCCTGTACCAGGGCGAGGAGATCGGGATGGTGGACGTCCCGCCGAACGCGCGGAGCCGGTGGTCCACGCACGACCGGGCGGGCCGCGATCCGGCGCGTGCCCCGTTCGACTGGGACGAGGCTCGACGCCAGCGCCGGGACAAGTCGTCGCTGCTGACGTTCTATCGATCCCTGATCGACCTGCGGCGGGCCATCGCCAGCGATTCGGCGTGGGACGTTGACCCTGGCCCGGGGCCTGCCGCCGGGCGTGCTGGGCTATGAACGGACCGCCCGTCCCGAGCGGCTGCTGATGGTGGCCAACATGGGATCGGACACGGCCGCGCATCCGGCTGCCTGAGGGCGGCGCGGCAGAGCCGGTCCTGAGCACCACCTTTGGTGTGGAGCCCCGGATCGAGCGGGGGCGGCTGGTCCTCGAGCCCGACTGCGGCGCGATCCTGCGGCTGACCTGAAGGGAGCATCGGCCGCGGCGTGACGCGCCGCTCCCCGCCCCGGCTCGCGCCACGAGTGCTGTAATACGACACAGCACATGAGCAGTCGTCGCCCGACCGAGCCACCGCGTGAGCCGGGCACCACCCAATCGGTCGATCCCATGCTGGAGGTCCGCGAGAAGACCCGCGGCCAACGGCCGGGCGACGCCTACGTCCGGATCGTGCGCCCCTTCGAGGAGGAGTTCGAGCACGGGGACGAGGGTCAGCTGATCGCCTCCGAGAAGGCGATCGAAGCGGCCGGTCCCGTCGGGCGCTGGTTCCGCGGCGTCCGCTCGTTCCTGTTCGGCCGCCCCATCTCGTCGGAGCACGAGGAGCACGAGCGGCTGACCAAGGTCAAGGCCCTCGCCATCTTCAGCTCGGACAACATCAGCTCCAGCGCGTACGGGCCCGAGGAGATCATGCGGGTCCTCGCCCTGGCCGGGCTGGCCGTCATGTCGGCCTGGACCGTGACCCTGACGGTGCTGATCATCGTCATGCTCGCCATCGTCACGGTCTCCTATCGGCAGACGATCAAGGCCTACCCGAAGGGCGCGAGCAGCTACCTCGTCGCCGGCGACAACCTCGGCGACGTGATGGGCATCCTCGCCGCCTCGGCGCTGCTCATCGGCTACGTCGTGACCGTCGCGGTCTCGATCTCGGCCGGCGTCGCGGCGATGACCTCGATCGTGCCCGCCCTGTGGGAGTACCGCGTTCCGATCGGCGTCGCGGCCATCGCGCTGCTGACCGTCGGCAACCTGCGCGGCATCCGCGAGTCCGGCACGATCTTCATGGCGCCGACGTACCTGTACATCGTCGTCATCCTCGGCGTCGTGGCATGGGGCCTGGTCCAATCGGCTACCGGCAACCTGGCTCCGTACACGCCGCCGCCGGAATGGGTCTCTGCCGAGACCGGCGTGCAGGCGCTGACCCTTTTCCTCCTCCTCCGGGCGTTCTCGCAGGGCGCGGTGGCCCTCACCGGAGTCGAGGCCGTGTCGGACGGCGTTCCCGCGTTCAAGCCCCCCGAGTGGCGAAACGCGCGGACGACGCTCACCTGGGCGGCGGCCATTTTCGGCGTCCTGTTCCTCGGGATCGCCTTCCTCGCTGCCAACATCGGAATCGTCCCCGACCCGACCGAGCAGCAGACGGTTCTGCAGCCAGCTGGTGCGGGTGGTGGCCGGCGACGGATGGGTGCTCATCGTGGCGCAGGTCGCGACGAGCCTGATCCTCATCCTCGCGGCGAACACGAGCTTCGCCGATTTCCCCCGCCTTTCCTCGTTCCTCGCCCGGGATGGATTCCTGCCGCGGCAGTTCGCCTTCCGCGGCGATCGGCTGGCGTTCACCACCGGCATCGTGTCGCTGGCCGGGCTGGCCGTCGTGCTGCTCGTCATGTTCAACGCGAGCGTGGCCGGCCTCATCCCGCTCTACACCCTGGGCGTGTTCATCGCCTTCACCCTGTCGCAGAGCGGGATGCTCCGACGATGGTGGACTCGACGCGAGCCCGGCTGGCAGCGTGGCCTGGTCATCAACGGGCTGGGCGCGGCGACCACGGCGGTGGTCGCGGTCGTGGTGGGGGTCAGCAACTTCACGTCCGGGGCGTGGCTGGTGATCGTGCTGGTCCCGCTGATGATGGCGCTCCTGACTGGCATCCGGCGCCACTACCGATCCTTCGACGAGGCGATGCGGACCGATCTCACCGCGACGACCACCGTCTCCACCGCCGAGCCGATCGTCATCGTCCCGATTGCCCGTCTGGACCGACCGGCACTGGGAGCGCTCACCTTCGCCCGCAAGCTGAGCGACCGGGCCACCGCCATCCACATCACCAATGACGCGGCCGATGCCACCGCGCTCCGGGAGCAGTGGACCGCGCTGGGCAACGGCATGGAGCTGGTGGTGGTGGAGTCGCCGTATCGGGCGCTGATGGGCCCGCTGTTGCGCTACATGGACGCGCTCCAGGCCCAGGATCCGACGCGTCCGGTGGTCGTGGTCCTGTCCGAGATCGTGCCCCGCCACTGGTGGGAGAACCTGCTCCACAACCAGTCGAGCCTGCGACTCAAGCTGCGCCTGTTCGGGCGCCGGAACACGATCGTGGCTGACGTCCCGTACCACCTCGACTGATCGGCGGCAGCGGTCAGCCGGTGCCGTCCGCGGGCTCGTCCGTCGGCTCGTCCGTCGGTTCGAGGCGAAAGTAGACCCCGGCGGCCAGGATATGGCGGCGGGCCGCCCGATAGGCGAGGTTGCCCGGGAACGGCTGCTGAGCGGCCGTGGCCACGATGACCGCGTCTCGTTCCTCCCCGTCCGCCAGGCGCTCGGCTCGAACGCCAAGCGGGGCCATGGCCGGCCAGGCGACGGTCGCGCGCCCCGCGACCGCCAGGTTTCGGGTCCATGCCGCCTCGCCGTTCGGGTGGCCGACGTACCAGCGGTCGTCGACCTGGATGAGCCCAACCAGGACTCGCCGCACGCGGCCTGACACCCGGCCGCGGACGGCCAGGTCGACGGTGATGCCGAGGCCGCCCGAACGCCAGGCCGCGCGGATCAGCGGATCGGTGAGACGAAGCCAGGCATATCCGAGGCGCCAGAACAGGCTCCAGGCCCGCGAGATGCCGCGGGCAGGCCGACGAGAAGGCGTCATCGTGACGAGTAGTGTGGCGGCGCTACGCCGCAGTAGGCGGTCCGAACCAGGTGGTCAGCGCGTCGGCGAGCCGCAGCTGCGTCTGGTCTCCCACCCACGCCACATATCCGTCGGGCCGAATCAGCACGGCGATGGGAGCGGCGACCTCCCCGAGTGCCGGAAGCTCCCACGTCCCCTCATAGGTCGCGTCGATCAGCTGAACGCGATCTGCCCATGGAGTGATGTCGAAGCCGCCGGGCTCACCGAGGTTGAGGAGCACCGGCCGGGCGCGGTGCAGCAGGGTGAAGAACCGCAGCGGGCCGTCGGCTGTGACCAGGTCGAGATCGGGCATGCGGCGTCCGAGCAGCGGGTGCCCCTCGCCGAGGTCGTAGTGAATGTCCAGACCGGACATCATCGCGGCGAACCGTTTGCGCGGCTCGTCCATGCTCAGCAGCTCGGATACGGTGTCGCGCAACGCCTCGATGCGATCGTCGGGGCGCATGAGCGCGACTTGCGCCATGGTCGTGCGCAGCACGCGGGCAGCGACCGGATGGCGCTCGGCCTGGTAGGTGTCCAGCAGGCTTTCCGGCGCCGTTTTGTGGACCACCTGGGCCAGCTTCCAGCCCAGATTCACCGCATCCTGCACGCCGGTGTTGAGGCCCTGTCCACCGACCGGGGAATGCACGTGCGCCGCGTCGCCGGCCAACAGGACCCGTCCCTCGCGGTAGGTCGCGGCCTGCCGGGTCATGTCGGTGAACCTGGAGATGAAGGTGGGACTGTGGACCCCGTAGTCGGTGCCGTAGACGGCGATGAGGCCCTCGCTCAGATCGCGCAGGGTGGGCTCGTCCGTGTTTCCGACCTGCGACTCGGTCAGCATGACCCCCACCTTGCCGCCCTTCGCATAGATGATCTGGCCGTCCTTGATCTCATACTCCACCTTGCCGATCGCATGCGTGCCCGATGGCGTGCGGCGAATGCCCGTTTCCGGCTCCTCGGCCATCTCGACCTCGGCGAGCAGGCTGCTCGTCGTCGGATCCCAGCCGGGGAACTCGATGCCGGCTACTTTGCGGATCAGACTCCGTCCTCCGTCGCACCCGACGAGCTATTCCGCCCTCAAGCGTTGGCCGTCGGACAGCTGCACGTCGACACCCGAGTCATCCTGCGCGAAACCGGTGACCTCAATGCCGTAGTAGATCGGCACTGCCAGCTCGCGGACCCAGCCGGCCAGGATGCGCTCGATGTGGTTCTGCCACAGCCCGAGCCCATAGTTGTGCCGGGTGGGAAAGTCGCTGATGTCCAAACGGACGCTGGCGAACGCCGCGACCTGGGCCACCTGTCCCTCGGCGAGGAACCGATCCGCGATTCCACGCTGGTCGAGGACCTCGATGGTGCGTGACTGCAGGCCGCCGGCGCGCGTTCCGGCGAGCGCCTGGCTGGCCCGTCGCTCGACGATGGCGACGTCGACGCCGGCCAAGGCCAGCTCTCCCGCCAGCATCAGCCCCGTCGGACCGCCTCCGGCGATCACCGCGGCATGCTCGGTCATCGCCACAAGCTGATCCTAGCCCCGACGCCCGCGGCGGAGGCGCGGAGTCGGTCGATTGCGCTCGCTCGAGTCCGTATGTGTGGCGCGCCGGGCAGGATTCGAACCCGCGGCCTGGTGGTCCGAAGCCACCCGCTCTATCCACTGAGCTACCGGCGCCCGTTTCACGCTCAAACAGAGCGGAATGGTGGAAATCCTACCCGCCATCGACATAGCGCCGCGTGGCTTCTGCTGGCCAGCCGGTCGCGACCGGCACCAACGTCCTCTGGCGGTGGGTCTGAGCCGGTTCCAACCCTCGGCTGTCACCTTCTGGGACCGATCCGTCCCTGTAAAGGCGTAGTGGCAACCGCATTGGTGCCAGTTGGAGGAGGTTTCGTGAATTTATCTGGCAGGAGCAACCCGTCGTTGGGCTGGGTAGGCGGCTGCCGTCTCCTGCTCGATTGTCCTGGTCCTGATGCTGGCGGCCTGCAGCCAAGGCGATGGCACGCCGTCGAGCAGCGTGCCATCGAGCGCCATCCCGTCGACCGGCCCCAGCGCACCGCTGGTCGCCGAGGGCCTGGTAGACATCGTCTTCAATCGAGATCTTGCTCTCCACACGATCAACGCCGAGATGGGAGCGGAGAGCGACAGATCCACGAGGCGTGGGACGGCATCGGGTTGTCAAAGGACGGCACTACCTTCTTTTCGCCGTTCAGGGTGCCAGGCCCCCGACGGCCGACTGCTCCCGCTGGTCGTTCCGGCCGATGGGTCGGGTGAGTACTGGCTGCCCTGGCCGATCCAACCTTGCAGCTCGGCATCGGCGACTGGTCGCCTGACGGGCGCTCGGCTCGTCTTCGATGCCTGGGACGACACGGATGCCTCGCGCAAGGGCATCTACACCCTATCCGTGGATGGCGCTGATCTCGTTCGGCTGACCAACGCTGGCCTTCGGTCAAACATCCCCCGCCTACACCGTGGTGCTCTTCGATGGCGAACAGTTCCCTCTTCTTCAGCCGGTGGCGGAAGAAGACGGTGACGCCGGACCGATGAACCTGTTCGTCGTCAACGTCGACGGCACGGGCTTGGTCCCGTGCCGTCAACATTGACGACGAACAGGTTCATCGGTTTGGCGTCACCGTCTTCACCGGGCTGAAGAGGACTCGTTCGCATCGGGAGAGTACGCACCGGTGTAGCGGGGATGTTTGACCGAAGGCAGCGTTGGTCAGCGACGAGATGGCGCCATCACCGGATAGGTGTGGGAGTGCCTTCGCGAGGCGTCGTCGTCGTCCCCACATCGAAGACGAGCGAGTGCATGCAGCGACCGTCGCGATGCGAGCTGCAAGGTTCCTCGCGCAAGGGCATCTACACTATCGTGGATGGCGCTGATCTCGTTCGGCTGACACGCTGGCTTCGGTCAAACATCCCCGCCTACACCGTGCGTACTCTCCCGATGGCGAACGAGTCCTCTTCTTCAGCCCGGTGGCGGAGGACGACGGTGACGCCGGACCGATGAACCTGTTCGTCGTCAACGTCGACGGCACGGGCTTGGTCCCGTTGAATCCGCCAGAGATCCAGACTGGCTTGGTCGGCCCCAGCGGCGCCTCGGACTGGGCTCCCGACAGCCAGCGGGTCGCCTTCGTGGCGTCCGACGGGGACTTCTGGTCTGCGGATCGTAAAGCGGTCTTTGTGGTGAATGCTGATGGTTCGAACCCGGTGCGCATCACCGAGTGGGCGAGCGGCGTCCTAACGGTCCAATGGTCGCCCGACAGTCAACTGCTTGCCATCACCACTGCCGGCCCGACCGGGAGCCAGGAGATCGTTACAATTCGCCCCGACGGCAGCGACCAAACGAAGGTCACGTCATCCGAGACTGGCACATTCTTCTTCGGGGCGATGTGGTCCCCGGACGGCTCACGGCTCCTCTTCATCCGCGGAACGGACTTGCATTGGGAGCATGGACCTCTGGGTCGTCAACGCGGACGGGACGAACCCGGTTCAGGTCACCCATTCGTCGGTGGAGGTCATTGGGTGTCGAGCGGGTACCGTAGGCTGAACCTCAGCGAAGGGTCACCTCCGGACGGCTGACACCAACCTTGACCGAGCGATGGGTTCCCGACAGCGACATGGCGCACTGTGGCTTCTGGTGACCAGCCGGACGCGACCGGCACCAACAACCTCTGGCGGTGGGTCTGAGCCGTTCCCACCCTCGGCTGTCACCTTTTGGGGCCGATCCGTCCCTGTAAGGGCATAGTGACAACCATGGTAACTCCCGTCGCGGCGCACCGAGCGAGGTCGAGGCGGTCTACCGGCAGGACGGCGATCGCCTGTGGCGGGCGCTCTACGCCTTCGCGGGCAATGAGGAGGTCGCCTCCGACGCCGTCGCCGAGGCCTTCGCCCAGGCGCTGCGCCGCGGCTCGGCGATCAGGGACGTGCGCAGCTGGGTCTGGCGCTCCGCCTTCCGGCTGGCCGCGGGGGATCTCAAGCGCCAGTCGAGCCTGGCTCGCGGACCGATGCCCGAGGGCGCCTTCCACGACGCCCATCCCGATGAGCAGTTGCTCGCTGCGCTCCAGGGACTCACGCCGCAGCAGCGCGTCGTGATCGTGCTGCACTACTACGCCGACTGCCCGGTGCGCGAGATCGCGCGCCGCACCGGGATCAATCCGCTTGCCGTCCGCGCTCACCTGAGCCGCGGCCGGAAGCATCTGCGCGTCCTGCTGGGTGACGAGCGATGACTGATCTGCACACCCGTTTCCGGACGCTCGACGATCTGCAGGCGCCGAACCTCTGGCCCGAAGTGGAGGCTAGGGCGTCGGCAGTGCAGGACAGGGGCGTTCGCAGCCTCTCATGGGTGCTGATTGCAACGACCCTTCGTGGTACTGCTGGCCCTCGGCGGCGCTGCCCTGATCGGTTCTGGCCTCGTCAAGCTCCCGGTCTTGCCCGTCTTTTGCCCGATGGCTACGGCTCCTTCGTCGTTTGCGCAAGGCCCGATCCGCCTGGGTGACATCCTCTTCAATCGAAATCTCGCTCTCTACACGATCAACGCCGATGGCGGCCGGCGAGCAGCAGATCCACGAGTCCTGGGACGGCATCGGGCTGTCAAAGGACGGCACGACCCTCTTCTCGCCGGCAATCGCGCCGGAGGGCCGAGTCCTCCCGCTGGTCGTTGCGGCCGATGGGTCCGGTGAATACTGGCTGCCTCTAGCCGATCCAACCCTGCAGCTCGGCATCGGCGACTGGTCTCCGGACGGCACTCGGCTCGGTATTCGACGCCTGGGACGAGACGGATGCCTCGCGCAAGGGCCTCTATACCGTGTCCCTCGAAGGCGATGACCTGGTGCGCCTGACCGACCCCGGCGTCCGGCATGACTTTCCCGCCTACACCGGCGCGTACTCCCCGGACGGCGGCCAGGTCCTCTTCTTCCGGCCCGTTGCGGAAGAAGACGGTGACGCCGGACCGATGAACCTGTTCGTCGTCAACGTCGACGGCACGGGCTTGGTGCAGTTGAATCCGCCCGACACGCAGACTGGCTTGGTCGGCCCGAGCGGCGCGTCGGACTGGTCTCCCGACGGCCAGCAAGTCGCCTTCGTGGCCTCCGACGGGGACTTCTGGTCGCCGGATAAGAAGGCCGTGTTCGTTGTGAATGCTGATGGTTCGAACCCGGTGCGCATCACCGAATGGGCGAGCGGCGTCCTCACCGTGCAATGGTCGCCCGACGGCCAGCTGCTTGCCCTGACCAGTGCCGGCCCGACGGGGAGTCAGGAGATCGTCACCTGTCGCCCCGACGGCAGCGACCTGATACCCGTCACGTCATCCGAAACGGCACCTTCTCCTTCGGGGCGATGTGGTCCCCAGACAGCTCGCAGTTGCTGTTTATCCGCGGCACGGATTTGAGATCGGACATGGACCTCTGGATCGTGAACGCGGATGGAACGAACCCGGTTCAGATCAGCCCATTCGTCGAGTGAGGTGGGCGGATACGAGTGGGTACCGTAGGCTGAACCGCAGCGAATCAAGGTCACGTCGGACGGCCGACACACGCCCTAACGGAGCGAGGGAGTCTCGCGACAGCGGAAAACTCGGCCGATTTCGCTCGTCGCGCCACGCTCGTGCCACAGCGCATCGGCCCCTTGGTCCGAAGCCACCCGCTCTATCCACTGAGATACCGGCGCCAGATTCACGCTCAAACGGAGCGGATATAGACGGAGAACTACCCGTGTGAACCGAACTTCCCTTCGAGGGCTAGTGGGTAACCCGAAGAGGGAACGGCTGGAGCCCGTGGCTCCGGACCGTAGGGAGTGCGACGGCCGCGATATCCTGACTGAGATGGCTGAGTACTCGCGTCGGGATGCCGCCAATCGTTCTGGGGTCGATGCCAGCTACATCGACCGATTGGTCGAGTTGGGGATCATCATCCCCGACGCAACTGACCAGCTGACGAAGGGGGACGTGCGAAGGGCCCAGATGGCCCAGACCCTGGAGACGGCGGGGATCGCGCCGGAGGCCTTGGCAGCGAGCATCAGGGACGGCAGCCAGTCACTCGGCTTCATGGACGCTCCCACCTACGAGCGGTTCGCGACGCTCAGCGACGAGACATTCGAAGGGCTGAGCGACCGGACTGGCCTCCCGTTAGACCTGCTGATGTTGATCAGGGAGGCCGCGGGAGGGGCGATTGCGAGCCCGAATGATCGGGTTCGCGAGGACGAACTGGCGGTCGTGCCGCTCGTCGAGACCGGCCTGGCGATCGGCTTTCGGCCGAGTTCGATCGCTCGGCGGCTGCGCGTGCTTGGCGACAGCCTCCGTCGGGTGGCAGAGACGGAGGCGGACGCCTACCGCACAGACCTGATGGAGCCGATGCTCGCAAGTGGCGCCACAGCCGCCGAGCTGAGCGCCATCTCCACGTCCCCCGCTTCCCTCCTGCTGGACCAGGCGATGGATGAGGCAGTGCTCGCCATCTGGCACGCACAGCAGGTACGGCCCTGGACCACTGACCTCATCACCATCGTCGAGAAGTCGATGACCGAAGCTGGCCTGCGCACACCGATCCGGCGTCCACCGGCAATGTGTTTCCTGGATATCACCGGCTACACGCGCCTCACGCACGACCGAGGTGACGAGGCGGCAGCCACGCTGGCGGAGACGCTCGGGAGGCTTGTGCATCGCATCGCAACCGAGCGCGGTGGCCGCCCCGTGAAGTGGCTCGGCGACGGGGTGATGATCTTCTTTCCCGATCCTGGACCTGGTGTGCTCGCCGCCCTAGAGATGGTGGAAGACATCGCGTCCGCCGCGCTTCCGCCTGGCCACGTCGGCCTGCATGCGGGGCCGGTGCTTTCCCAGGGGGGCGACTACTTCGGGGAGACAGTGAACCTAGCGTCGAGGATCGCGGAGTACGCGCGGCCGGGCGAAGTGCTGGTGACCCAGGATGTCATCGATGCGTCTGGCCATGTCGGTGCGGCCTTCACCGAGATCGGCCCGGTCGAGCTCAAGGGAATCCCGGGAGTCGTTCGTCTGCACGCCGCCCACCGGACCCACTGAGAGCGGCCTCTCACCAGAGAGCCAGGCCGAACTCCTCGTCGTAGGTCCGGATCAGCTCGACGCCGGTCATCTCGCGGATCGTGAACTCGGCCACGAACACGGTGATCCCACGCAGGAGGTGCCCGCCCACGCAGGCGCCGTGCTCATCGGCGAAGGTGGCGTGGGCGTGGAGGAATGGCACCCCGTCGCGGATGCTGACATTGCCGATGAAGCCGACGATCTCGTGATGGGTGTCGGAGCTGAGCTCCAGGTACCGGTGATCGGTCTGGTGGTAGTAGGCGTACGCGGCATGGCTGACGGCGCCGATCACGCTGACCCAGGCAGCCCGGATCTCACGTTCGGCGCAGATGCGCTCGATCTCGGCGACGAGATCACTCCCCTTCTCGAGCCGACCCACGAGCGTGCGACCCGGGGCCGCCTCCCACACGCGCTCGGTCATGGCTACTCGAAGTGCTTCAGGCTGGCCAGGACGGGGCGGTTGCCGGCCAGGCGGGCCGGGTAGAGACCCGCTCCGGAGGCCACGCCCAGCCCGAGGAGGATGACTGCGCCGATCAGCGGCCAGGGAATCACGAGGCCGGCCGCGAAGTCGCGCGGCGCGAGGGTGACCAGGATGCCGGTGATCGCGACGCCGGCAACGACGGCGAGCAGGCCGCCCACCACGCCCATGATCGCGGCCTCGGTCACGACCATGCCCTCGACCTGCGACACCGTCATCCCGTGGGCCCGCAGCACGGCGATTTCGCGCGTTCGCTCGGTCACGCCCAGGGTCAGCGTGTTCACGATCCCCACCGCGCCGATGATCACGGCCAGCAGCGCCAGCGCATCGAACAGGCCCAGCAAGTCGGTCCAGTGAACGGGCCAGCTGCTCGGCCAGCGCCTCGGCCGTCAACGCCTCGCCCGCCAACGACGTGGCCGTCTCGGCCACGAACCCGGCATACGCGTCATCCCCGATCTGCGGCTGCGGGACCATGGCCCACAGCTCGGCCAGGTCGGCGCCGAACGTCGTCCGCGCGTCGGCGAGGCTGATCAGGAGCGCCCCGTCCCCGGTCCGACCCGGTAGCGAATAGGCCACCAGCCCCGCGACCGTCATGTCCGCCGAGGCTCCGCTGGGCACCGCGATCTGAATCCGGTCACCGACCGCGAACCCCGCCCGGTTGGCGACCGCCTCCGGCACCAGCACCGCTCCCCCGCTGCGGAGCGCCTCGAAGGCCGCCGCCCGCTCCGGCTCCCCGCCGAGGACGATCAACGCGCCGGCGTCCTGCCACACCGACGGATCGATGCCGGCCACGCTGGCCTCCCCGCCGGCGTCGCCCGCGGTGGCCACCGCCCCGAACTCGGGCACGGGACTGGCGTGCTGGGTGCCGGTCGTGGCCGCGATCGTCGGCTGCAGGACGTCAATCGACGAGGGCACCGGCAGTCGGATGGCGTGACCGCCGGGAAGGATGGACTCCACCCATCGGTCCGCAGTCCCCCGGGCGGAAGCTGCCGTCGTGCCCAGCGTGACGACCGCGGCCAGGGCAATCGTCAACGCCGCCACGCTGAGCCCGGTCCGGGCCCGGTCACGGCCCAGGTTGGCCCGGCCCAGCAGGCCGGTCGCCCCGAAGAAGCGCTCGAACGGCGCCCCCACGATCCGGCCCAGCGGCTCGAGGACGAACGCCGTGGCGACCGCCCCGCCGACCAGCAGCCCGACCGCCAGCAGGGTCGCCAGCAGCGGCGGCGTCCCACGCTCCAGGGGGTACAGCAGAAATCCGACCACGACCACGGCCAGCTCGGCGACCACGATCCAGCGCAGCCGGCGCCATGGTCCGCCCCCGGACGGGCGGCTCTGGCGGAGGGCCTCCAGCGGCGACACGCGCGCCGCCTCGGCGGCCGGGCCCCACGCGGCCAGGAGCGTCACCCCCAGCCCGAGCGCCAGCGCCAGCCCGATGACGGCGGGATTCAGACTGATGTCGGTCACCAGGGCCGTGCGTGAGCTCGAGACGACGGCGACGAGGATGGCGCCCACGGCAAGCCCCAGCGGCAGGCCCAGGAGTGAGCCGGCGAGCCCGATGGCCAGGCCCTGGCGAACGACCAGGCCGCGCACCTGTCGCCCGGTGGTGCCTGCGGCCCGCAGCAGGCCGATCTCGCGGGTCCGCTCCGACAGCGTCATCGCCAGCGTATTCGCGACCAGGAACGCCCCGGCACCCAGGGCCACCAACCCGAGCAGGAACGCGATGCCGGCGAAGCCTGACTGGGCTCGCGCGAATGCGGCTTCGGCATCGGCGACGGACTCGACCACGAACGGCTCGGCCATGACCCGATCCAGGCCGGCCTCCACCTCCGCCTGACGTCCCTCGCCGATGGCCAGGTCGACGGCGGTCACGGGCGAGGGAACCTCGAAGGCGCCGTTCAGGGTGTCCTGCGCAAGAACGACGACCGATCCACCCGAGAGGGCACCGACGCCCGGTATCCGCCAACAGACCGATGATCGTGAGTGGCGGGGTCTCCAGCCGCGAGCCGGTCAGCACCAGGACGTCGCCGATCCCCAGCGCGTGGTCCGTCGCCCACCCCGCGCTCACCAGGGCCCCGCCGGGATCGGCCGCGTCGAGTGCCTCACCATCGGCCAACGCCGGGCGGCCGAGTGCCGCCTCCGCTGCCGGGTCCACACCGACCGCGAGGAGGGTGAACACCTGCTCGTCCGGTCCGGGCTCGGTCTGGAGGGTCAGGCGCCGCTCCGAAAGCGGGGCGCTGATGACGACGCCGGGGAGGGCGCGGATCGAGGTGACCGAATCGGCACTCAGGCCATCGTCGTCGAAGGCGCGGACCCGGAGGTCCGCCTCGCCATAGAGGTCCTGCGCGGCCCGCGCCACGGCCCGGGTGGCGGCATCGGCGGCGAGCATCGTCCCGGCCACGAGGGCCACGCCAAGGGCGACACCAAAGACGGTCAGGATGGTTCGCGCCGGTCGAGCGGTCAGGCTCCGCCAGGCAATGGCCGATAGGCGCATGCGGTCCGCGGTCAACCCCGGCTCAGAGCCCCAGCCCGGCCAGCCGCGCCAGGAGCGGCGCCGGATCGTGATCGGTCCGCCGGCCGAGCGCGATCTCGTCGAGGATCTGTCCGTCTCGGACGACGAGCACGCGATCGGCGTATGCGGCGGCGCGCGCCTCGTGGGTCACCAGCACGATCGTCTGGCCCAGCTGGACGCAGGACCGCGACAGGAGCTCGAGGATCTCGCCGCCGGTCGTGTAGTCGAGGTTGCCGGTCGGCTCATCGGCCAGGAGGAGAGCCGGCTGGGTGGCCAGCGCACGAGCCAGCGCCACCCGCTGCTGCTCGCCGGCAGACAGCTGGTCGGGCGAATGCTCGGCCTTCGCCGTCAGGCCCACCATCTCCAGCAGCTCGTCCACCCGCGCGCGCTGGCTCGCCCAGCGGCGTTGCCGCCGATCAGGAAGGGCAGGGCCACGTTCTCGCGCACCGTGAGGAGCGGGATGAGGTTGAAGAACTGGAACACGAACCCGGTCTTGTCCCGACGCGTGAGCGTGGCCTGCTCGTCGTCGAGGGCGCTGATGTTCACCCCGTCGATCACGACCTCGCCCCCGCTCGGCTTGTCCAGGCCGCCGAGCAGGTGGAGGAGGGTGGACTTGCCCGACCCCGACGCGCCCATGATGGCGAGGAACTCACCGCTCTCCACCGTCAGGCTGACGCCACGGAGCGCTTCGACCTGCTCGTCACCGACGGGGTAGCGCTTGACGAGGTCGCGCGCTTCGAGGATGGCGGTCATCGGGCGACAGGATACGGCCGGCGGCGGGCCGGCGAGCCGATCAGCCGAACAGGAACCCGATCAGCGTGCCCAGGAATGTCTCGAACACGCCCCGGTCCGCCGGTCCGGCGTGGTCGACGCGGAGGCTGGCCGCGGCGGTCGCTGCGGCTGGCGCACCGCGGCTATCGACGCCGGCCCACGCCCGATTCGGCAGCGCGGCCGTGGTGTGAATCAGGCGGCTGCTGCCATCGACCGGCTCGGTGGACGAGGGGCGCACCGGCGCGGGCACCTCGCGAGGTGGCAGTGGAGGTGGCGCGGGCTGCGTAATAGCCCCCGCCGCCGCCGCCGCCACCGCCTCCCCCGCCACCGCCGCCGCCTCCCCGCCGCCGCCGCCGCCGCCGCCGGCAGCGGTCATGAACAGCTCGGTGTAGACGCGGGGATTGCGGACCGATCCAAGGAACATGACCCCATCGGCGGCGTAGGCGCCCACCCCGCCATGGGTCCAGCCGGGGCGCAGGATGTTCGCGCGGTGGCCCGCCGAGTTCATGAAGCCGTTGTGGGCGGCCACCGGCGAGTCGGCGTCGGCATAGCCGCTGTTCCAGGCGATGTTCTCGCCGCCCAGGCTGTAGGCCAGCCCGTTGATGTCATACCAGTGGTAGACCTGGTAGCCGGTGCCCAGGATGGTGTGACCGAAGTAGCTGCGCTGGACCATGTCCGCGCTCCGCCAGCGCGCGATCGACACGAGGGTGCCGTGCTGGACGAGGACGTTGAGCCCGTTGTTGGCCCGCGTGCCATTCAGCAGCTGCCACAGGGTGGCCTCGGCGCTGCCCTGGTCCCAGGCACCGACGGATCCGGCCCCCGACCCGACCAGCACCGCGGCCGCGAGGAGCGCGGTCGTGGCGAGGCCCGCCGCGCGGGCGAGGACGTTCGGTTGGCGTCGTGGCGAATCCGGCCGTGAACGCATGCGTTCGGCACCCCTGGCAGGGCCGCCGTGGTCGGCGGCTTTCACCCGGAGGCTATGGCCGGAGCAGGGTCGAGACCAGTAGCGCGGTCGTCCCGGCCCGCGCCGGGACCATCAGGTCGGCCGGAAGGACCGATCGTCGGGCGGGATGCCATGCGCGTGGGGTGGCCTACGGGGCTTGAACCCGTAACCTTCGGAGCCACAATCCGATGCTCTGCCAGTTGAGCTAAGGCCACCGCGGACGTCCGAGTGTAGCCGGAAGCGTGGCCGATCGGGCTCGGGCGGTCGTACCATCGGTCTGCCTGCAGCGGAGAGCCCAGATGCCCGTGCCGACCCCCGACGTTCGCATCGGTCAAGACCAGAATCACCTCGCCTGGGACCCCGCCATCCCGCCGGTCGCCACCGTTCCGTCGGGCAGCGTCATCGAGTTCGACTGCCTCGATGCCTCCTTCGGCCAGCTGACCGCGTCGTCGACGACGGCCGACATCGCGACCCTGGACTTCGCCCGAGTGGACCAGGTGAACGGACCGGTGGCGGTTGAGGGCGCGGAGCCGGGCGGAACGCTGCAGATCGACCTGCTGGACTTCTCGCCGGCCGACTGGGGCTGGACCGCATCCATCCCCGGCTTTGGTCTGCTGGCCGACGAGTTCCCCGACCCGTTCTACAAGGCCACGACCCTGCCGGCCGGCGCCGATCGGGTCGAGTACTGGCCCGGGATCCGGATTCCGCTGGCCCCGTTCTGCGGCGAGGTCGGCGTGGCGCCCGGCGACGGGCCGCTGTCGACCATCCCGCCCGACCTCCACGGCGGCAACATGGACACCCGGCACCTGGTGGCGGGCACGACCCTCTACCTGCCGGTGTTCGTGCCCGGCGCGAACCTGTCCATGGGCGACGGCCACGCCACCCAGGGCGACGGCGAGGTGTGCGGGACGGCCATCGAGACGCCGATGCGGGCCACGGTCCGGGTCACGGCGCGCAACGACCTCCACGTCACCGGTCCGGAGTTCGAGGCCGCAGCCGATCCCATGGGCCGCCCAGCGCCAGGGACGGCGGTATGCCACCGACGGCATCGGTCCGGACCTCATGACGGCCGCCCGCGACGCGACCCGGCGGATGATCGAGTGGCTCGGCCGCGAGCACGGCCTCGAGCCGGTCCAGGCCTACCTGCTGTGCAGCGTGGCGGTGGACCTGCGGATCAGCGAGATCGTCGACGTGCCGAACTGGACCGTGACCGCCCACTGCCCGCTGGACATCTTCGGCTAGGCGTTCCCATACCGATGCGGATGGGCCGGCGCGTCGCGCCGGCCCATCGGTCTGTCTGGGAGGTGGGTCAGTCAGCCGGCGCCTGCGGGGCTGGATCCGGGAGGGTCTCGGTCTCGCCGTAGACCGCGCCCAGCTCCTTCAGCGCCTGCGGCCGCATGGCCCGGAGCACGAAGTACAGGACGATCGCCGATCAGCATCCAGACCCCCGCGATCGGGGCCACCAGCGTGAGGTCACCGCCGAGCGAAGGCACCGTCCAGGTCGATGATCGGGATGGTCACCCCGCCGATCACGAACAGCAGGGCCGGGATCATCGCGATGAAGCCGAGGATCGGGACGACCAGGTGCTTGATCGGGTTGAAGTGCGCCCGACCGTCACGCAGGAAGTAGCCGATGCAGGCCAGGTTCACGGCCATGTACATCCCGGCGAACAGCAGCCCGAGCAGGGTGCCCAGGAAGACGTAGACGTTCAGGCCGGCCGGGAACGGATCGGTGGTCAGAACGAAGCCGAGAATGAGCACGAGCGCGATGCCCAGGATCATCTGGACGTGCACCGCGTTCACCGGCGTCTGGCGGGTCGGGTGGACCGCGCCCAGGAAGCGGGGCAGCAGCCCGCCGCGTCCCATGTTGAACACCGATCGGGTCGCCGCCGTCGCGCCCGCGCTGGCATTGGCCAGGCAGCTGTTCAGGATGGCGAACGAGGACCGCGAATCCGCCGATGACCGGGAGAACCTCCTCCGCCATCCCGCCCCACGGATCGCCGTCGTTGAAGCCGAGGAACTCGGTCGCCATCCGATCGGGACCGAAGTACACGGTGGCGGCATACATGTTGAAGACGTAGAAGGCGCCAACCAGGATCGTCGACCAGACCACCGCCCGCGGGATGGTCCGCTTGGGATCCTTCGCCTCCTCGCCCAGCGGCGCAGCCGCCTCGAACCCGATGAAGGCCAGCAGGCAGAAGACCATGCCCTGCAGGGCGGGCGTGAGGCCGTCCGCGCCGGGGATGAAGACGTCCACCGTGTTGTTCGACCCGGCGTTGATGATGAGCAGGGTCGAGATGACGAGGAAGATGGCGATTTCGATGGATGCCCAGGACGACCCCGGCCCGGGTGCTGAACGAGATGCCGCTGTACAGCAGCCACCAGGTCAACAGGCCGCAGGCGACGGCCAGGATGGCCCACATCTCGGTGAGCTCGACGCCCAGGTAGGTCGCGACGAAGATCGCGCCGAAGAACCCGAAGCCGCCGAACAGGAGCGGGGCGACCAGGGGCTCGGCCAGGGTGAATGCCCAGCCCATCAGCCAGCCGAAGAAGGATCCCAGCCCGCGGCCGACGTAGGTGTACATGCCGCCCGCCGAGGGCAGGTGGCGGGCCAGCTCGCCAAGCGGAGTAGGCGGTGAACAGGGCCGCGATCATGGCGAACAGGACGGCCAGTGGTGTGATCGCGCCGGCAAAGACGGTGGCGGCGCCGAGCGAGGCCGCGGTGGCGACCGCCGGCGCCATGTGGGTGATGGATTGGAACACCACGCCGGTCGCACCGACCGCGTTCCGCTCCAGGCTGGGCGACTCGGACGTCACGGACGCTGTGGCCATGGAACCTCCTCCGGTGTGCTCCTGCGGCCGCCGAGACGGGTGGAACCCACCCGAAAACGGCAGGACGCGGCGACAGTCTAGGCAGCGGATGCTGAGGAAGGGAAGAGGGTAGTTTGCGGTGGTGCGGTGCCGTGTTGCGGTTGCCGGAAGCCGTGGCGACCTCAGCCGAGGCGGGTCAGGATCTCCTCGCGGTCGAAGGCCCATGAGCCGATGGCCAGCAGGACTCCGATCAGCCCCAGCACGATCAGGTCGCCGACCAGGACCTGGGTCATCGTGAAGGTCGACTGGCCGCCGAGGAACTGGGCGACCGCGATGGCGATGATCGGCAGCACGACGAAGGCCCCGAACTGCTGCGCGGTCCGCGAATCGCCGACCCGCGAGCTGACGATGACCCCCAGCAGGACCGACAGGACGCAGATCAGCGGGACGAGGCTGGCCATGGCCACGATCCACTGCGGGCTGAACACCATCCGCAGCAGGCGCGGGTCGGCGATGGCCGCGTTGATCAGCCCGTAGCGCGATCCAGACCGCCCAGGTGGCCAGGATGGCCGGCAGGGCGGCGGCGATGCGTCTTGCCGGCCAGCAGCTCGGAGACCTCGATCGGGGTCGCCAGCTGAGGCTCGAGCGAGCGGGCCTGGCGCTCGCCGATGACCGACTGCGAGGCGATGGCGATGGGCACCATGGCCGGGATGAGCAGGAAGTAGGCCATGAAGTTGGTGACGATGAACCCCTGGGCGGCGAGCTTGGGCGGCAGGTCGGGGAACGCGGCCAGCATGGCCTCGATCTGGCCCAGCTGGCTCATGTCCAGGTCGTTGACCTGGATGAAGGCCACGATCACGGTCGGGATGGCGGCGAAGATCACGGCCGGGGCGGCGACGGCGCCGAGCAGGAGCTTGTTCGAGGCGATCTCTCGCCACTCCTTGCCGAAGACGGTGAAGACCAGGTAGGCCGCACGGGTGGCCTCCGGATCGCGGTCGGCCCGCTCCCCCACCAGGTCGAGGTACACCTGCTCGAGGCTCGCCACGTCCTCGGTCACGGCCAGGACCCGCGCGCCGCGCTCCACGAGCTCGCGGACGAGGTCCGGCGTGTCGCCCCGGGGATCGGCCAGCTCCACCCACAGGTCGCGCTCGCCGGAGCGGACGGTGCGGACGAAGGGCAGCAGACCGATGGGCCCGGCGAGGGCCGCCGGGTCGACCGGGCCGCCGTCGAGCTCGACCCGGGTTGTCCGTCGGCCGCGCCCGGCGGCGGAGCTCGGCCGGGGAGCCCTCGGCCAGGAGGTGGCCGTTGAGGATGCCGATCCGGTCGCAGAGCCGCTCGGCCTCGTCGAGGTTGTGGGTGCACACCAGGATCGACCGGCCCGCGTCGCGGAGGCCGGCGATGACCTCGCGGATGGACTTCGCGGCCTCGGGGTCGAGCCCGCTGGTCGGCTCGTCGAGGTAGATGACCCGCGGCTCGTGGAGCAGCGCCCGGGCGATGGCGACCCGCTGTCGCATCCCCTTCGAGAAGCCGCCGACCCGCCGGTCGGCGGCATCGGTCAGGCCCACGACCTCGAGGTATCGCTCGACCGCCGCCCGCAGGGCGGCATCGGTCAGGCCGTACAGGCGCCCGTAGTAGGCCAGGTTCTGGCGGGCGGTCAGCCGGTCGTGGAGGCCGGGGCTCTCGGTCAGGATGCCGGTGAGGGCCCGGATCGCGGCGTTGTCCGGGCCAAGCTGCAGGTCCGCGATGCGCGCCGATCCCGGCGCTCGGGCGCGATCAGGCCGGCAAGGATCCGGACGGTGGTCGTCTTGCCGGCCCCGTTCGGGCCCAGGAGCCCGAAGACCTGCCCGGCGGGCATCTCGAACGACAGGTCATGCACGGCGACGACCGTGCGGAACCGTCGCTCGAGGCCCTCGACCGAGATCACGTCGGATCGATGCTAGCAGCCGCCACCGGGGGCCGGAGGCGGCTCGATGGGTCCGGCGGCGTGGCAAGATCGGGCCATGGAAGAACGGACGGTGCAGTCCCGGATCGCGTACGCCGGGCGGCTGCTGACCATGCGGGTTGACGACGTGGTCCTGGCCGACGGCCGGCCGGCGACGCGCGAGATCATCGAGCACCCCGGCGCGGTGGGGATCCTGGCCTGGGACGGGGAGCGGCTGGCCGCGGTGCGGCAGTGGCGTCAGGCCGCCGGTCGCGAGACGCTGGAGATCCCGGCCGGGACGCGCGATCCGGGCGAGGAGCCGCGACAGACCGCCGAACGGGAGCTGGCCGAGGAATGCGGGGTGCGCGCCGAGACCTGGGAGCAGGGGCCGGGGTTCTGGACGGCTCCGGGGTTCTGCACCGAGTACCTCACCCTGTGGCTGGCGACCGACCTGTCGCGCGACGGACGCGACCGGGCCGGACGACGAGGCGCTGGAGCGGGAGTGGCTGACCCTCGACGAGGCGCTGGCGGCCGTCGCCGGCGGGGAGATCAACGACGCGAAGTCGCTGGTCGGGATCTACTGGCTCGCGCGCCGCGCTGGGCCGCGCCTAGAGCGAGCGAGCCGCTGCAGCCGCGGGTTCTCGGTCCGGCCGGGGATCCGGCCGCGCTTGGCGATCGGTTTGCCGTCGATCTCCTTCAGGTCGCCGGTGAAGTCGATGCGGGCTGGCATCGGAGATGGCGGAGCCAACCGCGAACGAGTCGATCGGGGCCTCGGCCGCCTTGAACACGCCGATGCGCTCCGCATCGAGCCCGCCGGAGACGACGATCCGGACGTGGTCATGGCCGGCCATGTCGAGCCGGGCTCGGACCTCCTTCACGAGGTCCGGCGTGACCCGGCCGCGCTCCGACGGGGTGTCGAGGCGGACGCCCCACAGCCGATCGCCGAGGGCATCGGCCACGCGGAGCGCCTCCTCCGCCTCGTCCTTGAACGTGTCGACCAGGACGATGCGGGGGACCTCCGGGTCGATGTGGCGGTCGAATGCCTCGGCCGCGCGGACCGTGTCGCCGAAGATGAGGACGAGGGCGTGGGGCATCGTGCCCGTCGGCGAGAGGCCCGCCATCCGCGCCCCGGCCGGGGTCGAGGCACCGATGCAGCCGCCCACGACACTGGCGTAGTCCATCTGGTCGGCCACGCTGGGGTGGACGTGACGGGCGCCGAAGCCGATCACCGGGATCGGAGCCGCGGCATCCACGATCTGGCGGGCGGCGGTGGCCCAGCCCGAGCATTGGGCCAGCGTGCCGAGGACCGCGGTCTCGTACAGACCAAAGGCCGAGTAGCGGGCCTCGATGCGCAGGACGACCTCCTTCGATTCAAACGGGTCGCCGTCGGACAGGGATTCGACCACCGGCACGGGGTCGTGCCCGTTGCCCGGCCCCAGGACCTTGCCCAGGAAGGCGTGGACCTCCGCGGCGCCGCACAGGATGCCGGCATCGCGGGAGAAGACCTCCATGACCACCACCGGGTCGAGGTGCTCAGCCTTCAGGATGGCCTGCGCCCGTTCGAAATAGACGTCAGCCGTCTGGCCGCTCAGGACCTCGTCGGTCGGGCCGAATCGGTCAATGACGCCCTCGTCGGTCATGGCTCGGGAGTGTAGTCGGTGCCTGTTCGCCGGCGGCGCAGCGCATAGGTCGTGATGAGCACGACGGCGCCAATCGCCACCAACAGCCCCAGCAACCGGGCGAGGCCGCCAGCCGTCGCCGTGCCCAGGTCCCGGCTCAGGGACGCGAGCTCATCGGCGGCGACCCGCAGATCACCGGCCGCGAACGCGGTCGCCGCGGTGGCGAGGCGCTCGCTCGGGACTGGGACCGATGAGCAGGCCGACGCGGGCCACCGGGTCAACCGTCGGCAACTGCAGCCGCGGTCTCGGCATAGGCGTCCACCACGGCGCGCTCGGCATCGATCTCGGCCCAAGCTTCGGGGCCACCCCCGTGGACGCGGTATGCAGCCGTGAGCCGGTCCGGGGCGGTCAGGCCGGCCTCCTCGATCTCGGCCACGAGCGCGTCCCTTCCGATCAGCCATTCCCCGGCGTCCGCGATCGCAGATCGTCGGCCTCGTCGAACCGCCAGCCGACCATGGCCGCGCGCACCGGATCGGGGTCGCCCCAGTCACCGGCCGCCGCCAGGAGCGCCTCGTGCGCCGCGCGTGCCCCCGTACGGGCGGCCAGCTCGGCGGCCGCGCCATCGCCGAGGACGGGCGTTGCCAGCGCGTCGACCACCGGCTGGTCGGTGACCGCGTCGAGGTGGTCGAGGTAGGCACGCGAGGTGATGACCGCGACGACCGACGGGACCGGCGGGTCCTCGTCGAGCGGGCGCGTAGCCATCCATCCCGGCCGCCATCCGGTCCAGCGCCGAGCGGAACGCGTCCGCGCCGGCCTGCTCGACGACCTGGTTGGTCAGCGCCCACGCGGCGGCGTACGCCCAGCCTTCGGCCGCTGCGGGCCGCTCCTCGGACGTCCATTCGGCCAGGGGGAAGGCATTGTCCGACAGGTCCGCGGCCACGGCGGCCGGGTCGTAGGGCAGCGCCTGCTCGAGCTCGGTGGCCACCTGGCCGGCGGCCCACGAGGCGAGACCCTCGAGGATCCAGCGGTCACCGTCAACGGCCTCGCCGGCCCACAGGTGGGCGACCTGGTGCAGCACGGTGAACGGCGGCTCGGCGAAACCGACCGTCAGCTCGCCCTTCTCGCCGCTCGCGTCCGGCCCGCCGGCGGTCACCGACTCGGTGATGACGAGCGGGCCCTGGCCCGGGTACGGGATGCCAAAGGTCGCTTCGAGCCGCGGCAGCGCGTCCGCCACGATGGCGAGCGTGGCTTCGCCCCACTCGGCGTCGTCCACCCAGTGGCGCACCTGGAGGTCGGCGGTGCCTCCCTCCAGCGGGACCGCCCGCTGGACGGTCTCGTACGCGGGTTCGCGGGTCGCGCCGACGTGGGCCAGCCAGTGGGTCGGGTCGGCAATCGGTCCGCTGGTCAGGATGGTCGTCTCGTCCTCGACCGTCGCCTCCAGGTCGTCACCGTCGACCCGGACCTCGAAGTCCGACGCAAGCTCGACCCGGACCTCGCTCTGGGTGCCGAATCCCCAGGCCGGGAAGCTGACGAGATGCGGCCCGACCCGGATGGCCGGGTCTTCACCGTCGCGCAGCTCGTAGGCCAGGGACAGGGTCGCCGTGTTGCCGTACTGCGACCGGGGCGCGCGGGGTGATGGTCGCGACGTTCACCCCGCCACTGGTGGCGACGGACACGTTCAGCGCGCCGCTCCCGTCGCCGGCCGTCACCGCCGCCGCGTGATCGTGGATGGCGACGAGGATGGTGTTGAAGACGCTCGTCTGACCGGCCGGCGGCGCGAACGTGTTGGTGAAGGCGATGTCGACCGTCACGATGACCTTCGACGCGGCGTCATCGACGACGGTAGCGCGCGTCGGGTGGTCATCGTGTACTCGGCTGCGGACGCCGGCCCGGGGGCCCCAACCGCCGCCCAAGCGATCGCTGCCACGGTGCCCGCGACCATCGCCAGCCGCGCCCGCCGCCCGACCGTCATCGGTCCGCCCCGACCTGCGTACCGGCCAGTCGGGCATGCCGGATTCGACCTCGGCCCGGTAGCGGTCCATGAGCAGCGGGTTGCGGCTCACGCGGCCCGACCAGTCGGGGAGCCGTCCGCGGTCCGCGATGGCCGGCGCCGTCTCGTCGAGCAGCCGGTCGGCCACGACCACCAGCCGGGCCAGGGCGCGGCCCAGCTCGTCGCGATCCACGGCAACCGGCGGCAGCTCGGCGATGAGCATCGGTCGGTCCTCCTCGGTCACCGCGAACTTCACGAACGGGAACTCGGCATTGGCGCCCGAGAAGGCGGAGGAGGGTCCGCCGCGGCAGCTCCATGGCGTCAGGCCCGTAGTAGGCCCACAGGTGGAGCCCCATTCCGGCGGCCCAGGCGATCGTCACCCGCAGGTCGAAGCGTCGCTCCCCGTCGAGGATGACGTCGCGGCTCAGCGCCTCGTCGCGCGGCGCGGCCAGGCTGCTGACCGGCACCAGGCCCAGGTCAGCGAGCCACGCATCCAATGGCGGCGCCGGCTCAGCCAGCGTGGACCACCGTGTCTCCCGCCGCCACGCGGCGTCGTGGATAGTCGGCCTCGGTTACGTTCGGGTCGATGCGGCAGTTTCGGCCAATCCGGGCACGGGCCGGGACCCGCGCCTGCTTGCCGACCAGGGTGAGCCCGCTGAAGAGGCGCTCGGGCTCGCTCCGGTTGGGACGAAGGACACGACCGTCACCGACCCGGGCGTGGTCGCCGATGACGCATTCCTTGTCGATGATCGCGCGGTCGATGACCGCGCCGGCGCCGATCTCGGTGTCGAACATCACGATCGACTCGCGCACCACCGCGCCGGCGCCGATGCGGACGCCCGGTGACAGGATGCTGCGCTCGACCGCACCCTCGATGATGCAGCCGTGGCTGACCAGGCTGCGACTGACGCGGGCATTCGAGCCGATGTGCGCCGGCGCCCGCTCCTCGCTGCGGGTGTAGATCAGCCAGCCCGTTTCGTAGAGGTCCATCGGTGGCTGGTCGGCGACGAGATCCATGCTCGCCTGCCAGTAGGCATCCACCGTCCCGATGTCCTGCCAGTAGCCCTGGTACTCGTAGGCGTGGACCGAATCGGCCCGACGTCGACCATGGCCGGCAGGACGTCGCGCCCGAAGTCCAGCCGCTCGGACGAGAGCATCTCGCGCAGGAGCGGCCAGCGAAACGCGTATACGCCCATGCTGACGAGGTTCGACGTCGGGTTCGCCGGCTTCTCGACGAAGCGCGTGATCCGTCCCTCGTCACCGATCTCGAGGATGCCGAAGCGGTTCGCATCGGCCAGCGGCACGCGACGGACCGCCACGGTGAGGTCCGCGTCCCGGGCGCGGTGGAGGGCGATGAACGGGCGGTAGTCCATCTTGTAGACGTGGTCGCCGGCCAGGATCAGGACGAGCTCCGGGTCGCGATCGTCGATGTAGTCCAGGTTCTGGAGCACCGCGTCGGCCGTGCCCCGGTACCACTCCCGCTTCCGGCCGCGCCCGACGTATGGCTGGAGCAGGCTCACCCCGCCGCGGCTGCGGTCGAGGTCCCACGGCCGGCCCGACGCCGATGTGGTCAATGAGCGACCGCGGCGCGTACTGGGTCAGGATGCCCACATCGGTCAGGCCCGAGTTCACGACGTTCGACAGCGCAAAGTCGATGATCCGGTACTTCCCGCCGAACGGGACGCCCGGCTTGGCCCGCACCTGGGACAGCACGGACAGGCGTTCTCCCTCCCCACCGGCGAGGATGAGGGTCAGGACGGACCGGGCCACGCGTCGCGGCGGTCGTTCAGTGCCGGCGGCGCCGGGCCAGGCGCAACAGGTACGAAGCGCCGCCGGCGACGAGCGGGACGGCGAAGGCGGGCACGAGCAGACCGGCGTCCATCGGGCCGCCGGCGGTCACGGGCGGGGCCATGGCATGAGGCGACGGACTGGGGCAGAGCGCCCGGCGGCAACGGCCCACAGCCGTGACCTGGCCCGCCGGGACTCGGGCTCGGTGTCGGCGTGGCCTGCACCTGGCCGCAGATCGGTCCCCCGAAGCCGCGACGGTCCCGTACAGCGGCGAGATGGCGTACTGGCTCCCCGACGATGCCTGGCGGCCATTGTTCAGCTTGTCGGCCCATGCCGCCGCGGCCGAGACCCACAGGGCCGGGCGGCCCGCCTGCTGGACGTACTGGACGATGTCGAAGCAGCCGCCAGGGTGCCACTGGTCGGAGTGGTGGACGTTGTCCGGCGGGCGGGATGGTCCCATCGAGGAAGGGGACGGTGATCGTCTGGCCGCAGCCACCGGGGGTCATCCCGCTGAAGCGGCAAACCGGCGCCATGGTTACGCCGGCGGGCGCGGGGAACGGGTAGTTGGGCACCGCGGCGTGGCCGTTCCAGTCCCACGGCTCATTGACCGCGCGTTCGATGAAGTCGTGCCACAGGTACAGGGGCCCGTCGGCCGAGAACAGGCCCTGGCCCAGCTGGTTCGACATCGGCTCCTGGTTGTTGTTGCCCATCCAGACCCCGACGGTGAGGCTGCCCGGGATGTAGCCCATCCCCGACACGTCCTTGAAGTCGTCGGTCGTCCCGGTCTTGAAGCCGGCGGAGCGGCGGGCGCCGGACGGGTCGAACAGTTGCGCTCGCGGCCCCCACAGCAGGTTGGTGGCCGGGTTCGTGTTGCCCTCGATGATCCAGTGCGTGATGTACGCCTCGGCCGGGGTCATCGGGTTCGTCGCCTCCGGCCCGTTCGCCGCCCTGGTGTAGAGGACCTGGCCCTCGCGGTCGCGGATCTCGATGATCGCGGTGGCGGGGTGGAGCGTCCCCTGCTGGGCGAAGGCGCTGTACGCCTGGGTGAAGTTCGTGAGGTTGACGGGCACCGTGCCCAGGCCCAGGGACAGGCCCGGGTCCTGGGCCATGATGTAGTCGTAGCTGGCGATCCCGAGTGACTCCGCGAACTCGGCGGTCACCTCCGGTCCCCCGGCCACCCACTGCATCTGGACCGACGGGGACGTTCAGCGAGTAGCGAAGGGCGTCCATGGCGAGCAGCGGGCCATGCTCCTTGATGTCCGCGTTCGTCGGCTCGTACTTGGAATCAGGGCTGCCGAAGTTCGTCAGGGCATCGACGAACATCGTCGACGCCGTCGCCGTGCGCGCCTTGAAGGCCGAGGTGTAGACGATGGGCTTGAAGGCCGATCCGGGCTGGCGGCGAGCCAGGCCGGCAACGTCGAACTGGCCCTGGACCCGCGGGTCGGTCTGGTTGTAGTAGTCGATGCTTCCGATGTAGGTGACGATCTCCCCGGTCGCCGAGTCGATCGCCACCAGGGCGCCGTTGTGGACGTTCTTGTCGGCAAGGGCGGCGACCCACTCCTGGACCTGGGTGCGCGCGACCTGCTGGAGCGGGTAGTCGAGGGTGGTGGTGATGTGGTAGCCGCCCGTCCGCGCCGCCTGCTCGGGGTCCGGGATCGCCCATCGCGGCCAGGATGCGGACCAGCTCGCGCTGGACGCGGAACGTGAAGTGGGGCTCGAGGAGCGGGTGGACGACGCGGCTGGGCTTCATCTCCTCCCAGGTGGCCGCGGTCGCGGCCTGGTACTCGTCGAGGGTGATGTACTCGTCCTCGAGCATCCGGAGCAGCACGCTGTCCCGCTCGCGCATGGCGTCCGCGGCGGCCGCGGCCGAGCCCGGCTCGCCGCCCGCGTTCTGGTACGGGTCGAGGGCGCTGGGTCGCTGGGGCAGGGCGGCCAGGAAGGCGGCCTGGCTGAGCGTGAGCTCGGACAGATCGGTCAATCCGAAGTAGTTCGCCGCCGCGGCCTTGATCCCGTACGAGCCATTGCCGTAGAAGATGAGGTTCAGGTAGGTGGAGAGGATGAGCTCCTTGCCCTCGCGCCCGGGGTAGGCGGCGGTGACCTGCATGGCCATGATCTGCTCGCGGATCTTGTCCTCGAACCCGCGACCTTCGAGGAACGTCAGCCGCGGCGGCGGGCAGACCTCGTCGGGCGCCGGTTCCCCGCCACCCTCGTCGATCGCCGGCGCGATGCTCGGGATGACGAGTGCGTCACTGGCCGCTTCCTGGGTGAGGGCGATGGACCCGGCGTACTTGATGACCTGCTGGGTGATCGTGGACGCGCCCTGGACGATGGACCCCGCCTGGAGGTTGGCGTAGGCCGCGCGGGCGACGGCCTGGACGTCGACCCCGTTGTTCGTCCAGAACGTCTTGTCCTCGCTCGCGACCGTGGCATCGACGACGATGCTCGGGGATCTCGTCGAACCGGACTGACTCGCGGTTCTGGCATTCGAAGCGAGCCAGCAGCACCGTTCCGGTGCGGTCGTAGACGAGGCTCGACTGCGGAAGCGGGACGTCGTCGAGCAGGTTGGGGTCCGGCAGGCCCGACGCGAAGTAGTTGTATGCGAACAGCGCGCCGGCGCCGGCGCCCAGCACGGTACCGCCGATCAGCACCCCGAAGAAGCTGAAGACGACGATGAACGCAAGGAGGAGGCCCCGGCGCTGGGAACCGCGCCGAGCGCCTCGGCGGGTCAGCACCTGCCGACGCCGCCGCTGCATGGCTGGATGCATCGGGCGACAGAGTACCAGCCGTCAGGAATTCGGTCGAATAGGTCAGCTGCCGATGGCGGTCGTGACCGATGGCGCGAGGAGGGTGGCCTCGCGGACGAGGGTCAGCACGTACCCGGCCACGAGGTACGGACCAAAGGCGATGTAGGACCGGAGGCCGACCCGGCCGGTGACGACCAGGAACAGGCTCACCGCGCCGGCCAGGATGGCCGCCGTGAACAGGCCGCTCCACACCAACGGCCAGCCGAGCGTCAGGCCGATGGGCACCACCAGGTAGATGTCGCCGAGCGCCAGGCCGCCGCGGATGATGAAGGCCAGGATGCCGAGGAACACGACCGCGGCCGCAGCCCCTGCGAGCGCCGAGACGGTCTCCAGGGCAGGGTTGATGAAGGCAAAGCCCACCGCCACCACGATCAGGGGGTCGAGGAGCAGGTGCGGCAGCCGACGCTGTTCGAGATCGGTGGCGACCAGCCCGACCATGAACCCGATCATCACGAGGTGGATGAGCGTGGCCCACGGCGGGAGGTGGGACACCGCGGTGATCGCGTATCCGGCGGCCCCGGCCGCCAGGCCCATCGCGAGGGTCCGCCAGCTCGGTCGGCGACGCTTGGCCTCGGTGGCCGGCCACACACTGGCGACCCGCTCAGCGCCGACGCCGATGAGACCCAGGACAACGGCCGCGATGGCCGGGAAGGGCACGGTCAACCGAACCGAGTCGCGGGCCGGGTCAAGGGGGCCGGGTCAGGCGACCCGCTCCCCGTCCGCAAACTCCATCCCGAGGCGGACAAGGGTCGTCATCGCGACGCCCACGGCGCCCTTCGGGAACGTCGCCTTGTCAGACGTCATCCAGGCCGTCCCGGCCACGTCGAGGTGGACCCAGGGTCGGGTCGTGAACTCGTGGATGAACAGGGCGCTCTTGATGAGCGAGCCGTCCCGTGAGCCACTGTTGACCATGTCCGCGTACGGGGTTTCCAGCTGGGTCCGGTACTCGGTGGCGAGCGGCATCTCCCATATCCACTCCCCGGTGGCGTCGGCCGCGGCCCGGACCTCGTCGCCCCACTCGCGCGGCGTGGCGAAGTACGCGCTGATGAGCTCGCCAAAGGCGTTGGCTGCCACCCCGGTCAGGGTGGCGACGTCGACGAGGTGGCTCGCGCCCTGGGTCTCCGCCCAATGGAGCGCATCGGCGAGGATGAGCCGGCCCTCGGCATCGGTGTTGGTGATCTCGATCGTCTTGCCGTTCATGGCCTTCACCACGTCGCCCGGGCGCTGGGCGCGGCCGCCCGGCATGTTTTCGACCATGGGCGCGACGGCCATCACCGGCGCGTCGGGCGCCAGTCGGGCGAGCGTCCGGGCGGCGGCGATGACCGCTGCCGCTCCGGACTTGTCGTGCTTCATCTCGTCCATCCGGTCAGCCGGCTTCAGGCTCAGGCCGCCGGAATCGAAGCACACCCCCTTGCCCACGATCGCCAGCCGGCGGTCCCCGCCCTTCTCCCAGCCGGGGAGCTTGACCGCGATCAGGCAGGGCGGATGCTCGCCTCCCTGGCCGACGCCGAGCAGGGCGTTCATCCCGAGCTGCCGCATCTCCGGGAACGTGGAGGACCTCGACCGTGCAGCCTTCGGCCTCGAGGGCGCGCGCCTCCTCGGCCATCTTCTCGGGATACAGGTCATTCGCCGACCGATTGGACAGGTCGCGGCACCACGCCACGCCGTCGGCCATGATCGCCGCCCGGTCGAGGACCGCCTGGTCGGCACCGAGGAACACGACCTCTTCCACGTTGCGCTTCATGGCCTCGGTGTCGCGGACCCGCCCGTACAGATCCATCGGGCGATAGGTCCCGGCCATCGCGCCCACGGCGGCAGCGGCGAAGCCGTCGGCATCCTCGCCGTCACGGAGCCAGAGCGCCAGGCGGGCCGCGCCCTTGCCCTGCAGCGCGCGGGTCGCGACACCGGCCATCCGTCGTGCGCGCCACGGCCCGCGGCCGCGCCGGACCCCGTTGACGATGAGGATGTGCTCGACCGGGAGATCGCCCCCGTCGATCAGGGCGAAGTAGTCCTCGAGGATGTTGAAGCGGCCCCATTCGATCGCCTGCCGGATCACGCCACCGGCGGCGGCGTCCAGGTTGGCGAGGTCCTGGGCGAAGGGGTCGTCCTCCTTGTAGACGGGGACGGCGAGGACGCTGGCCTCGACCGATGCCGGGTCCGTCGCCTCAGCGCGTAGCCGCATCTGCTCTCCTCGATCCGTGTCGCGGGCCGCCGGCGGCGGCACCGCGGCCAAAGGTCAGGGGAGTATAGACAGGCCGCCCAGCGCGGCCCGCGTGGCCTCGACCGCCCGGAGGGCTTCTGCCGAGGACGCCGATGCCGGTCCCGTGACATCGGTGGTCGCCTCGCCCAGGGCGATGGCGAGCGCCTGGTCGGCCCGCGCCGCATCGGCGGCGGCCGCGGCGTACGCCGCCTGGGCCGCGGCCAGCGCCTCGGCGTCGCCGGCCTGCACCGCGTGGGCGATGTCGGCGGTGGCCGCCAGCAGCGCGTCGACCGTGTCCACCCAGAACGGAAGGGTCGTGACGTCGCCCTCGGTCGGTCGGACGTCCTCCAGCGACGCCTCCGCCTCCGCCACGGCCTCCAGCGCCGCCGCCGGGTCATCGTCCTCCAGGGCGGCCAGCGCGTCCTCGAGGGATGCGAGGGTCGCCTCGGCCGCGCGACGGAGGTCGGCCAGCGCGGATAGCGGGAGCGCGGTCGCTCGCCACTGGGCGCCGATGGCGAGCAGGTCGGCGCCGACCAGCTCCAGGGTCGGTGGCGTTGCCTCGGGGTCGAGGGCGAGCAGCGTCCAACCGAGCGCGTCGAGCAGGACCTGCGCCTCGTCCACCGGTGCTGCCGCTGCCTCGAACGAAACCGCGGCGGCGTCCATCAGGACGACGGGGTCCTCGTCTCCGGCCAGCACCGCGGCCTGGGCCTGACCGGCCTCGCGGATCCCGGAATCCATCAGCTCCTCGGCGTCCTGGAGCGCGGTATCGGCCTCGGCGGCCTGCGCGTCCGCCATGCGCTGGAGCGCCGCCTCCCGCAGCGGGTCGGTCGCCGCGCTGTCGGCCGGGGCCGCCCCGAACAGGACGGCGACGGCCGCCACGACGCCGACGGCCGCCACGAGTCGTTTCACGTGCCTCCTATGATGCCCCGATGGGCGGGGACCACACCGAGCTGGTCGGAGACGCTGCGCCGGCTCCCGAAAGCCGAGCTGCATCAGCACCTGGACGGCGCTCTCCGGCCGGAGACGGCGGTGGACCTGGCTGCCGCGGCCGGGATCGACCTGACCCTGGACGAGGCCCGCCGTCGCCTCGTGGCGCCGCCTCGCTGCCGGGACCAGGCGGAGCTGCTCGCCTATTTCGAGCTTCCCCTCAGCCTGCTGCAATCGGCGGACGCCCTCCGGCGGGCCGGCGCCGAGCTCGTCGAGGACATGGCCGCCGACGGCGTGACCTACGGCGAGATCCGTTGGGCGCCACGCCTCCATCTCGAGGACGGGCTGGGCGTCACGGACGTGCTCGAAGCGGTTGCCGCTGGGGTGACCGATGCGCGGGCGGAACTGGGCGCTTCGGCGCCGCTCATCGGCCTGGTGATCACCGCCATGCGATCCCATCCGCCCGGCGCCAACGTCGAGCTGGCACATCGCGCCGCGGCCTTCGGCCCGCCGGTCGTCGGCTTTGACCTCGCCGGGCCCGAAGCCGAGTATCCCGCCCCGCCCCACGCGGCCGCGTTCCGCGCCGCGGCGGCCGCGGGACTGGGCCTGACCGCGCACGCCGGGGAAACGCCGGGCACCGAGCGCATCTGGGAGGTCCTCGAGTTCGGCGTCACGCGGGTCGCCCACGGCGCGCCCGCCATCGACGACGAGCCGCTGGTGGATGCCCTGCGGACCCGGAGCATCACCCTCGACCTGTGCCCCACCAGCAACGTCCAGGCCGCCATCGTGGCCGACCTTGCCGCCCACCCCGTTGCCCGCCTCCATCGGGCCGGCGTCAGCGTGACGCTGTCGACCGATGATCGGACCGTCAGCCAGACGACGCTCAGCCGCGAGCTGGCGGAGGTCGCCCTGGCGACCGGGCTGACGGCCGACGAGCTGGCGGAGATCGCGATCAACGGCTTCCGGCGTGGCTTCAGCTCGCCGATGGAGCTCGCCGCCCGGCGGGCGGAGGCGGCACGCGCCTGGCACGCCTGGACCCGGACGAGGAATCCCCTGCCCGCCTGAAGCGGCCTCAGGCGCCGATCCAGCCGGCGATCAGCTCCCACGCGGCCGCGGGATCGGCGACGACGTGATCCGGCCGCCGGTCGCCCGCCAGGGCCGCAACCTGATTCGCATCGGTCACGCCGGTCAGGACCAGGATGCTGGTCGATGCCGGACCGATGGGCACCGGCAATGTCGGAGTCGGGGTTGTCGCCGATGACGATGGCTTCGGACGGCTCGACGCCGGTCGTGGCCAGGATGGCGGCGAACATCGGCGGCTCCGGCTTGCCGATGATCAGGGGCGTGGCGCCCGCCGCCTCGCCGATCGCCGCCACCATGGTTCCGGCACCGGGCCGGAAGCCGGTCGGCGTTGGATACCGGGCGTCGGCGTTGGTGGCGATGAAGCGCGCGCCGGCGCGGAGGGCGGCGACCGCCACGGCGAGCCGCTGATCATCGAACTCCGGGTCCAGCCCGACGACGACCGCGTCGATGGCGGCGACCGCCGTGGACGGTAGTCCGGCCTCCAGCGCGTCGCCGGCGGGCAGCACCTGCGAACCCGGCTGCCCGCAGCTCGTCGACCATGCCGGTCGCGCCGACCGCCAGCACGGACCGGACGTCCGGGGCATGGAGTCGGAGATGGTCGATCGTGGCCGAGGTCGAGGTCACGATCTCGTCCGCGACGGCCCCGATGCCCATCGTCCGCAGCCGCTCGACGTACTGGGCCCGGGTGAACATCGAGTTGTTGGTCGCGTAGCGGACGAGCAGGTTCGCCTCGTGCAACAGGCCGACCAGGTTCGCCGCCCCGGGCACCGGCCGGTCGCCGCGGTAGAGGACCCCATCCATGTCCAGGATGACGAGGCGAGGCGGCGCCGAACGGCGGTCGATTCCAGGCATCAGCGACACGGTAGACGACGCGGAAAAAACCTTGAGGGCGTTCGAGCGGGAAGATATGATGCCGCCGTCTCGCGTGGGCTCTGCCCTCATGGGCCCCGAGCGCTGCCGCGCCATCGCCGCGGCGAGATCCATCCCGTTACGGAGGGCGGAAGGAGAACGCATGCGGAAGCGCAATTACGCATTCAGCGCGATGTTCGTGTCGCTCGCGCTGGTGCTGGGCGCCTGTTCAGGCGGCCAGATCAGCACCGGCGCCGGCCTGTGCCGAGAGATCGGTGACAACGTCGCGGCCGAGCCGTCGACGCCGGAGAGCACCGGGACCAGCGACCTGGTCATCGGTCTCGTCACCGACGTCGGCACGCTGGATGACCGCAACTTCAACCAGTACAGCTGGGAAGGTGCCCTCCAGGGCGCGGCCATCATCGGCGCGCCCGAGCCGAGCAGCCATCGTGACCACCAACTCCGCGGACTACGAGGACAACATCAACTCGTTCGTGGACGACGGAGCGGACATCATCGTCACCGTCGGGTTCGCCGCTCGGCGCGGCCACCCTGGCGGCGGCCACGGAGAACCCCGACATCCACTTCGTGGGCGTGGACCAGTTCCAGGTCAACACCGACTTCGGTGGCGACTGGGAGCCGCTCCCGAACTATGAGTCGCTCATCTTCAACGAGGCCCAGGCCGGGTACCTGGCCGGCATCCTGGCCGGATCGATCAGTGAGAGCGGTGAAGTCGCCGCCCTCGGTGGATCCGGGACGATTCCGCCGGTCGTGAACTACATGCGTGGCTTCGAGAACGGCGTGCATTCGGTCAACGCCGATGCGAACGTCCAGCTGAAGTACGTGAGCAACGACCTCACGGTTGCCTTCAACGACCCGACGACGGCAAGACCTTCGCCGATCAGTTCCTCGAGGTGAACCCGGACGTTGACGTCCTGTTCCAGGTGGCCGGCAAGACCGGCAACGGCATGCTGGACTCGGTCGTCGAGCACGGCATCTACGGGTTCGGCGTCGACGTCGACCAGTGGGTCTCGTACCCCTCGGCCCAGATCTGCATCGTCACCTCGGCTGAGAAGCACCTGACCAAGGCGGTCAGCGAGTCGATCACGACCTTTGCCGCCGACGATGTCCGCAGCAACAACGTGTTCTACGGAGCCGACAACGACGGTATCGGCCTTGCGCCGTACTACCAGTTCGCGGATCTGGTCACGGAGGACATCCAGGCTGCGATCGACGACGCCTTCGACGGCATGGCGAGCGGGGACGTGGATCCATGCCAGCCCTCGGGCCTGTGCTACGCCGGTGAAGAGGACCTCGGAACCGAGTAGCGCGTAACCCGTTTCGACCAACGCCCAGTGAGCGGGCCGATCCCCGGATCGGCCCGCTCACGCATTCCCGGACATTCGGTGACTGAATGACCGACGACACGACCAAGGCGACAGAGCAGTCCGACAGCGGACCGCCGAGCGTGGCACCAGCCAGCGCGGCCCCGCTGCCGCTCGAGATGCGCGGCATCACGAAGCGGTACCCGGGCGTCACCGCCAACGACGGCATCGACCTCGAGGTCCGGGCCGGCGAGATCCATGCCCTGCTCGGCGAGAATGGCGCCGGCAAGACGACCCTCATGAACATCCTGTACGGCCTGGCGATCCCCGATGCGGGCGAGATCCGCCTGTTCGGGGAGCCGGTCGAGATCGCGAGCCCGCACGACGCCATCGATCGCGGGGTGAGCATGGTCCACCAGCACTTCATGCTCGTCCCGGTCCTGTCGGTGGCCGAGAACATCCTCCTGGGCGAGGAGCCGATGAAGCGGAAGATCTTCCTCGACCGGGCCGGGCTCTCGAGCCCGGATCCGCGAGCTCGGGGAGCGGTTCGGATGGGAGATCGACCCCGATCGCAAGGTGGGTCAGCTGTCGGTCGGCTGGCAGCAGCGGGTCGAGATCCTGAAGGCCCTCTACCGCGACGCGAAGGTCCTCATCCTCGACGAGCCGACGGCGGTCCTCACCCCGCAGGAGACGCGCGAGATCTTCGAGGTCCTGCGCCGCCTCCGCGACGAGGGCTACGCCATCGTCTTCATCTCGCACAAGCTGTACGAGGTCCTCGAGATCGCCGACCGGATCACCGTCATCCGGCGGGGCAAGGTCGTGGGCACGCGGCTGCCGGCCGAGACCGACGAGGACGACCTGGCCGAGCTCATGGTCGGCCGCGAGGTCCAGCTCACCGTCGACCGCGGCACGAGCCACCCAACCGATCCGGTGCTCATCGTCGAGGATCTCCACGTCCGCGACGACCGGGGCCACGAGGTCGTGCATGACGTGAGCTTCAGCATCCGCGCCGGAGAGATCCTCGGCATCGCCGGCGTGGCCGGCAACGGCCAGGATGAGCTGGTCGAGGCCCTCACCGGCCTGCGCAAGCCCGCCTCCGGATCGGTCCGCCTGGCCGGTGAGCATGTCACCGGCGCCGGCCCGCGGCAGCTCCACCAGGCCGGGGTCGGGTTCGTGCCGGGCGACCGCCAGCGCTTCGGGCTGGTGCTGAGCTTCCCGCTGACCGACAACCTCGTCCTCAACGACTACTACCACGCCGCCGTACAGCCGGCGAGGCGTTCGCAACGAGGACGCCATCAAGCGCGACGCCGAGGATGTGATCGCTCGCTACGACGTCCGCACGCCGTCGGCCACCGTCACCGCGTCCACCCTGTCCGGCGGGAACCAGCAGAAGGTCATCGTGGCGCGTGAGTTCGAGGGCGACCTCAAGCTGCTCGTCCTCGACCAGCCGACCCGCGGCCTGGACGTGGGGTCGATCGAGTTCATCCATCGCCAGGCGATCGCCCGGCGCGACTCGGGGGTCGGGATCCTGCTCGTCTCGGCCGAGCTGGACGAGGTGCTCGAGCTGAGCGACCGGATCGCGGTCATGTACCGCGGCGCGATCGTGGAGGTCCTCGACGGGCGAACCGCCGACCGCGAGAAGGTGGGGCTCCTGATGGCGACCGGTGGCCGGGCCACCGAGCCGACCGAGGCGGCGTCATGACCGCCCTGCGGATGCCATCCCTGGCAGAAGATCCGATCCCTCGTCCTCGTCCCCGCGCTGGCCATCCTGCTGGCCCTCGTCGTCGGGGCCGTCTTCATGATCCTGTCCAGCCCGCTGGTGGACGGGTCGTTCAACTTCCTGCTGCCGGTGGAGGCGTACGTCGCCCTGTTCCGCGGTGCCTTCGGCTCGCTGGACGCCATCGTCAACACCCTGAAGAACGCGACGCCGCTCATCCTGGCCGGCTTCGCGGTCGGCATCGGCTTCAAGGCCGGACTGTTCAACATCGGTGCCTATGGCCAGTTCCTGGTCGGCGCCCTGGCCGCCACGGCGGTGGCCCTGGCCCTGGATGGCGCCTCGCCGTTCGTCGCCATCCCGCTCTCGCTGCTGGCCGGCATGGCGGGCGGTCTGCTGTACGGGATGATCCCCGGCGTCCTCAAGGCGTTCAGAGGGGCCCACGAGGTCGTCACCACCATCATGCTGAACTACGTCGCGATCTACCTCGTGTCGGGCGTGATCGGCGGGCCGCTCCGTGGCGAGGACGTCACCTACTCGCGGACCGATGACCTCCACGCGGCCATTCTGCCCATCATCGTCGGCGACTCCGGCCACCTGGGGATCCTGTTCGCCGCCGCCGCGGTCCCGATCGTGTGGTGGTTCCTGTACCGGTCCATCATCGGCTTCGAGGTCCGCACCACCGGCGCGAACAGCGAGGCGGCCCGCTACGCCGGGATGAACCCGCGCTTCCTGATCGTCTTCACGATGTCGCTGTGTGGCCTCTTCGCCGGCCTGGCCGGCGCAACCGAGGTCCTGGGCGAAGTGGGGTACATGCCCGCCTCGTACTCGTCCACGGTCGGGTTCGACGCCATCGCCGTCGCGCTCCTCGGGCGCGCGAACCCGGTGGGGATCCTCCTGGCAGGTCTCCTGTTCGGTGCCATGCAGGCCGGAGCCGGCGCGATGCAGATCCAGGCCGGCATCCCGGTCCAGTTCGTCAGCGTCCTCCAGGCGATCATCCTGTTCTTCCTGACCGCCGAGATCCTCGTCCGCCGGATCTTCCGCGTCCGGAAGGCCGCCGAGGCGCTGGGCGACGTCTCCGGCATCGCCGACTCGTACGGACAGCGGGTGTAGGCCGCCATGGACGCGCTGTTCAACATCCCGGTCATCGGCCTGATCCTCGAATTCATCGTCTATGTCGCGGTCCACGTGCCAGTCATCGCGCCCATCGTGGTCGCGGCCGCGGTGCCCGTCGCCCTCGGTGCGCTGTGCGGGTTCATGAACGAGCGGTCCGGGGTGGTGAACATCGGGATCGAGGGCATGATGCTGACCGCCGCCTTCGTGGCGTGGTGGGTCGCGTCCCTCGTCTACGGGGTCATCCCTTCGTCATCGAGCTCGCTGCCCTTCGGCATCACCGTGCCGCTGCTGGTGGGCCTGGTCGCTGCCATCCTGGCCGCCTGCGCCGTATCGGCGGTGCACGCCTGGCTTTCGATCAGCGTTCGGGCGGACCAGATCATCAGCGGCACGATCATCAACATCTTCGCCCTCGGCATCACCGGCTACCTGAACCTGCTCATCAGCCAGAACGCGCCGGCCACGGCCGGGTCAGTTCAAGCGCCATCAGCCTCCCGAACGCGATCACCGATCTCCCGGTCGTGGGCTGGCTCATCGAGTCATTCATCGCCGTCGGGCCGATTGCCCTGAGCATGCTCGTGTCGGTCATCGTGCTCCAGGTCCTGCTCCATCGGTCGCGGTGGGGCCTGCGGACGAAGGCCGTGGGCGAGCACCCAAAGGCCGCCGAGACGGTCGGCATCGACGTCATCCGGCTCCGCTACCGCAACGTGATCCTGGGCGGCATCTTCGCCGGGCTGGCGGGCGCCTACCTGACCATCGAGTTCGGCAGCCAGTTCCAGGGTGGGATGACCAACGGCCGCGGATTCATCGCCCTGGCCGCGCTCATCGTCGGCCGCTGGACGCCGATCGGCTCCTTCGGGGCGGCTCTCCTGTTTGCGTCGTCGGTCGGCCTCGAGCGCCTGATCCGGTTCGTGCCGCCCGAGGGTCAGCTGGGCGACATCCTGACCAGCATCCCGCTGGAGGTGTACGAGGCTCTGCCGTACATCATCACGATCGTCGATCCTGGCCGGGGTCGTGGGCCGGAGCATTCCGCCGGCGGCCGACGGGCAGCCGTACGAGCGAGAGTCGAAGGCGGCCTGACCTAGCTCGCCGCGCGCGGCGAGCCATGGGGGCGCGGCGAGGACCGAGATCCGGCCGGCCACCACCCGCGAGACCTCGCGCAGGGCGGCCGCGGCAGCCGACTGGTCGGAGTCGGGGTGCTGGGCCGAGGTGATCGGGACGCCCGCGTCGCCGCCGGACCGCACGGCCGGTTCGAGCGGGATGCGGCCGAGGACCTCGAGGCCCAGCTCACGGGCGATGGAGGCGGCTCCACCGGAGCCGAAGAGGTCGTGCTCGGTGCCGCAGTCGGGGCAGATGAAGCCGCTCATGTTCTCGACCACGCCCAGGGTCCGGACGTTGACCTTCGAGAACATCGCGATCGCCTTGCGGGCATCGAGCAACGACACCTCCTGGGGCGTCGTCACGATCACCGCCCCGGAGAGCGGGATGAGCTGGGCCAGCGACAACGAGGCGTCGCCGGTCCCCGGTGGAAGGTCGATGACGAGGTAGTCGAGGTCGCCCCACTCCACGTCGCGCAGGAACTGCTGGATCGCGGAGTGGATGAGCGGGCCGCGCCAGATGACCGGCGCGTCGCCGGTCAGGAAGTATTGGATGCTCATCATCTTCACGCCGTGACTCACGACCGGGTTCACCCGGCCGGCGTTGCCCGTCACGTGGCCTTCCTGGGTCCCCATCATGAGCGGGACGTTGGGACCGGTGATGTCCGCGTCGAGGAGCCCGACCGAGGCGCCGTCGCGGGCCAGGCTGACGGCGAGGTTCACCGCCACCGTGGTCTTGCCCACCCCGCCCTTGCCGGAGGCCACCGCGATCGTGTTGCGCACGCCGGGGATGAGGTCGGCCATCGGTCCGCCGAAGGTGCGCTTCACGTTCGACGCCCACTCGATCTTGACCGCGCCCGCGCCAAGGCCGGTCAGCTCATCGGCGATGTCCGACTCGATGGTCGCCTTCAGCGGGCAGGCCGGGGTGGTCAGCTCGACCGTGACCGTGACCAGCGATCCTTCGATGTCGATGCCCCGAACCATGTTCAGGGCGACGAGGTCGCGCCCGATCTCCGGATCCTTGACCCGGGCCAGGGCAGCCATGATCGCCTCGTCGGTCAGCGTGGTGGTCATCGTGGCGAGCGTATCAGTTGTGGGTCACGACCGCCCGAGGCGGTCGTGGGCGGCGGTCGTGGGCGGCGGTCGGGTCGGCCGCCTCAGGACAGGCCGTCGAACAGGCTGGCCTCGGTCCCGCCGCCGCCCTCGACGTTCGAGAGCGCGAGGCGGTAGTGCTCGTCGGCCAGCCATGCATCGCGACGATCCGGATCCCAGCCCGCGAAGGGCCCGACGGATCCCGTCTGCGAGACGTGCCGCTCGATGGCGGCCAGCTTGAGCGGGACGAGCTCGCCGAGGGCCAGGTCGACCGTCGGCCCCTCGGCGGGGGACCCATAGCCGCCAGCCGGTGCCAGCGTCCCGAGCACGGTCAACTCATCGGTCGGCACGACGAGGTGGTACAGCTTCGCGATCCGCCAAGCGACCTGGTCCTCCTCGATAACGGCCTCGTACTCGAGTGGCTCGGCGGCTCGGTCCACCGCGTCGCCCACCGCGCGCGAGAGCGTCATGTGATCGGTGTCGCCGGTCACCCCGTCCGGGCCGAAGGTGAGGACGACCTCCGGCCGATGCATTCGAATGGGCTCGACCAGTCGTCCGACCAGGTGGTGGTAGTCGACCGTCGGGAGATCGCCCTCGGCGTAGTCGAGCATGCGGAGGACGTTCACCCCCAGGAGGGCCGCTGAGCGGCGCATCTCGTCCTCGCGCACGGTGTCGAGGTTGCGCCAGCCGAGCGGACTCGAGCAGGTCGCGGTTCCGACCGCCGGGCGCGGGCGGCTTGTACGTGATTCGGGGGTCGAAGTAGCCGCGGGTGGCGCACACCACGACGACGTAGGCGCCATCGGCGGCGGCGCGGGCGATGGCCCCGGCGAACCCGAACGCTTCGTCGCCCGGATGGGCGACGATCACCATCAGGCTGCGGGACGGATTCCTCTCACGGACCGGCCGCCAGATCGACGACACGGCGCCGAGTCTACAGGTTCAGACCTCGACTTCGAGGGCGACCCGAGCCGACGGATCGCGGCCGCGGTGGCGCACCGCCGGGAACCCGCTCGGCGGCCGGCACGCGCTCGACAAAGCTGGCCTGGTGGCCGATTTCGATCGCTCGCTCGACCTCCTCGAGGGACAGGATGTCGCGGCCCAGGACGAGGGCGAACTCGTCGCGCAGGTAGCGGCCCAGGATCTCGGGGCCGTCGGTCGACAGGGTGTAGCGCACCTCGTTGTCGGTCAGTGCGCGCAGGTGGGACCGCAGCTCGGCCAGGCTGCCCACGACCCCGGTGCTGAGGTTGGACGACGGGCAGACCTCGAGCACGATGGCCCGCTCGCGGAGCAGTCCCATGACCCGCGGGTCGGTTGCCGAGCGGATGCCATGACCGATGCGCGCCGGATCGAGGGCCTCGACGGCCTCCTCGACCTCATCCGCTCCCCCGGTCTCCCCGGCATGGACGGTGATGCCCAGGCCGGCTCGCCGGCATTCGTCGACCACGTCGCGGTAGTCGGCGAACCGGAAGCCCTCGACCACGGGACCGGCGATATCGATCCCGACCACGCCCCGTGCTCGCCAGCTGATGGCCTTGGCGGCCAGGATCTCGTTCAGCTCACGGCTGAAGGCTCGATCGAGGCAGAAGATGAGCCCGGCCTGCACCTGGGGGTACTCGAGGATCGCGCGGTCCATGCCCCGCACGGCGGCGGCGATGATGTGGTCGAGATCCTGCTCCCCGCCGCGGTTGCGCTTCATCGGGTTGAATCGCAGCTCGAGGCGCGTGATATTGCTGCGCCGATACGCCCCGCCGATGACCTCGTACACGCTGCGCTCGACGGCGATGGGGCTCGACTGGATGAGCTCGGTCCAGTAGAACAGGTCGAGGTAGGCCTCGAACGTGCGACGCCGGCGGCGGCCGAGCGTGATCAGCTCGCGGAAGGCCCAGTAGTCCTTGGTGGGGAGCCGGATCCCCTGCGCGTGTGCAATGCCCCACATGATGGCCGGGGTGACCGCCGCTCCGAGATGCACGTGGAGCTCAGCGAGCGGCGTGCGAGGGTCGATCCGGGGTCGCGCCAAACTGCCACCGGCTACGGGCTTTGGCGGAGTGTAGCAGCGGTCCGGGGGCGGGGCACCCGCGCTAGAATCGATGCCCGATGGACCTCAAGGCCCTGATCGAATCGCTCGCCACCGGCTGGGGCGAGCGCCTAACCATCCTCGTGCCGCTGGCCCTCGTCGCCGCCGTGGGCCTCTACGTGCTCTGGCTGCTCCTCGGGTATCTGCGCGCGTCGAACGTGGGCATCGAGGCCGAGGCCGTGGGCGGCGAGGTCATCGTGCCCGATCCAGCGACCCCGGCCGTCCTGCCCGGCCGGTGCGCCCTACTGCCCGGTGGACGGGCTCGTGCACCCGCCCGGGGCCGCGTACTGCGTCCGCTGCGAGGCGGACTTGGCCCGGGACTGCGCGACCTGCGGTACCCGCATCGGGGCCATGGACGCGATGTGCTTCAACTGCGGGGCGCGCCAGTAGCCCTGCGCCGGAAATCGCGGCCGGCCGCTCAGTTTCCCATCAGCGACTGGACGTAGGCGCGCATCTCGCCGACGTTCGCGACCTGGACGTAGCCGCGGCCGGTCCCGGACTCGATGCCGGTGAACAGCGAGAACTGGGGCGGCTGCAGGACGGTCGCGGTGACGTTTGCGTCGGCTGCGTCCCCCACCACCTGGAGCAGGGTGGGAAGATCGGTCAGTGGGGCATTCGTCCGCAGCGTGGTGAGCAGAGCGAGCATGGCCTCGAGGTCGAACTCATCGTCCAGGAGTGATGATCCGGTGAGCGAGCGCCGCGAGGAGCTGCATCTGGCGACCGGCACGGGCGTAGTCGCTGTCGGTGTACCGCGAGCGGGAATAGGCGAGCGCCTGCTGGCCGTCGATCCGCTGCCAGCCCGCGTTGATACTGAACTCGATCTGCCCGTCGCTGATCGGGTAGGGATTGTTGATCCACAGGCCGCCAACCGCATCCACGAGTCGCGGGAAGTCGGGCATGTTCATCTCGATCCAGTAGTCGATGGGCACGCCATACGTCGCGGACAGCGCGTTCTGCAGGCCCTCCATCCCATACGAGAACCGTATGGCGTTGGCCTTCAGCTGCCACACCGAGCCATTGCCGAGGGGGAGGTCCACGACGTCGCGTGGCAGGGCGACCATGGCCAGCTGGGTGTGGTCAGCGCTGACCGAGGCGACCACCATCGAGTCGGTGAGCGGTCCGTACCCGATCGGCAACGCGATCCGGGGTGGAGTCGCTGCCGGCGAACAGGACCGTGATCCGACGGCCGAGGAGCGCGGAGTTGAGCGGCTCCGGCGTGGGGCTCGGCGCCGGAGACGGGGTGAAGATCGGGGTCGGGCGCGGCGTGGGCACCGGGGTGTGGGGTCGGGACCGGTGTCGGCGTCGCGCTCTCGGCAAACAGGGTGCAGCCGACCACGCCCAGGGTCAGGGCCAGGACGAGCAGGGAGACGCGGACGGGACGTGGCTGACGGGGCGCCATCGACCGCGGATCGTACCCTGCTAGGCTCGGGCGCGTGGAGAGCCGCGAAGTCGAGGTCCGGACCGAGGGCCGGCGAGGGGTTCACGACCTGACCGAGCAGTGCGCCGCATTCCTCGCCGAGGCGGCCGACGGACGAGACGGCATCCTCCACCTGTTCGTGCCCGCACGCCACGGCCGGGCTGGTGGTCATCGAGCTCGGCAGCGGCTCGGATCTCGACGTCATGGACGCGCTCGACCGGCTCCTGCCTCGCGATGACCGATGGCGCCATGCCCACGGGTCGCCCGGGCACGGCGCGGATCACCTTCTCCCGCTCTTCGCCGGCCCCTCGCTCAGCGTGCCGGTGATCGGCGGCCGGCTGGCGCTGGGCACCTGGCAGTCGATCGCGTTGCTGGATCCGAACGCCGATCGCGGCGACCGTCGCGTCCGGCTCTCGTTCCTCCCCGCCTAAGGGGCGGCGAGGCGAGCGACCTGCTCGCTGACGGTTCCGGGATCGGTGGTCGGGGCGTCGCAGGCGTAGCCCCGACAGACGTAGGCGGTCGGCTCCCCGTCGCGGGCGGTCTTGCCGGCGAAGAGCGGTCGTTCTCCGAGGCCGTTCCCCGGGGCCAGGGACGCGATCACGAGGTCCGGCACGTAGGGGGCGGCTGCCGCGCGCCGCAACGCCGTCGCGCGTGGGTCGTCGGTCGTCGGCGGCAACCACCACGTCGACCGCGGGCCGCAGGGCGCGGTCGGCGGCGCTCAGCATCCGCCCGAAGGCCGACGGCTGGCGCTCGATGCGCCGGTCCGACGGCGCCGAGGATCCGCCGCGCCCGCCGGTCGTGGTCCGGCTCGCCGGCGAGCAGCGCCAGTCGGAGCCAGACGTCGGCCGCCACGGAGTTCGCCCCCGGCGTGGCCCCGTCCACCAGCGAACGGGGACGAACCACTCCCTGCTCGTGCTCGGGACCGGTGTCATACAGGGTCCCGCTGGCCTCGTCCCAGAAGTCCGCCGCCAGCCGCGCCATGAGCGCCTCCGCCAGGCGCAGGTCATCCGCCTCGCCCAGGGCGGCATACGCGCCCAACAGGCCGTCGGCAACCATCGCGTAGTCCTCGGCGAACCCGGGCACGAGCGCCACGCCGGCCCGCACGGATCGCCACAGGCGATCCTCGTCGTGGACAACCACCTCCCGAACGAAGGTCCGCAGCCGCTGGGTCGCGATCACGAACCGCTCGTCGGGGAGCACGAGGGCGGCCAGCGAGAACGCTCGCAATGCCAGCCCGTTCCAGGCCGCGACCTGCTTGTCGTCTCGGCCGGGCCGGACGCGCCGGGCGCGGCGGGCCAGCAGCGCCTCGCGGGCCTGGGCGACCAGCGCCGCGGGCGGTTCGCTCTCCGGCGGAGCATGCCGGCGAAGGATGGATCGGCCCTCCCAGTTGCCGCCGGGCGTCACGTCCCACCACTCGGCCATGGCCCGGACCTCGGCCGGCGCCAGGCCGGCATCGGTCAGGACCGATGCGAACTCGGCGGCATCCCAGACGTAGAAGCGGCCCTCCTCGCCCTCGCTGTCGGCGTCGAGCGCGGCCGCAAGACCGCCCTCATCGGTCTGCAGCTCGGCACTGACGAAGTCGAGCGTCGCGCGAGCAACCTCGGCATATCGGTCCGCGCCCGTGGCCCGAAACGCCTCGAGGTAGGCGTGGGCCAGCAGGGCGTTGTCGTACAGCATCTTCTCGAAGTGCGGCGCCAGCCAGTGGGCATCGGTGCTGTAGCGGGCGAAGCCGCCGCCCAGCTGGTCGTGGATGCCGCCGTCGGCCATCCGGTCGAGGGTGACGGTGACCATCCGGAGGGTCGCCTCGTCGCGGTGGTCGCGCCAGCGCCGGAGGAGGAACTCCAGGGTCATGGGGGCCGGAAACTTGGGGGCGGGACCGAATCCGCCATGCGCGGCGTCGAAGCCGGCCGCCAGGCGTCGAACGGCCCCATCGAGCTGAGCCGATTCGGGGGCCGCGCCACCGCCGTCGACCGCCATCTGCTCCCGCAGGTGCGCCGCCAGCTGGGTGGCGACCCCGCTGACCTCGTCGCGGCGCTCGCGGTAGGCCTCGGCCACGCCGTCGAGCACGCGGCCGAAGGCCGGCAGGCCGTGCCGGTCGGCGGGCGGGAAGTAGGTGCCGCCAAAGAACGGCTCCAGGGTCGGTGTCAGGAACACGCTCAGCGGCCACCCGCCGGACCCGGTCATGGCCTGCACCGCAGCCATGTACACGTCGTCGATATCGGGCCGCTCCTCGCGGTCGACCTTGATGGCCACGAAATCGCGGTTCAGCTGCTCGGCGAGGACCGGGTCCTCGAATGACTCGTGGGCCATGACGTGGCACCAGTGACAGGCGGAATAGCCGATGGACAGGAAGATCGGTCGATCCTCATCGCGCGCCCGGGTCAGGGCCTCGGGCCCCCACGGGTACCAGTCGACCGGGTTGTCCGCGTGCTGGAGCAGGTACGGGCTGGTCGCGCCAGCGAGCCGGTTCATGGCCGGCATGCTATCGGACGGTGCCGGAACGGACCGATTGACCGATGTCCGCGCCGTTCGCATACTGCCCCGGAGTATGGACACCCATCCCGAGAGCCACTTTCGCCACAGCTATACCCGCGATCGGAAGGAGCTCCTCAACCGCCTGAAGCGGATCGAGGGCCAGGCACGCGGCCTGCAGCGCCTGGTCGAGAACGAGGCGTACTGCCTCGACATCCTCCAACAGGTCGAGGCCATGACCGCAGCCGCCGACCAGGTCGCGATGCTCGTCCTCGAGGACCACATCGACGGGTGCCTGACCCACGCAATCGAGAGCGGGCACGGACAGCCGTACGTGGACGAGGTGATGCAGGTCGTGCGGCGAGCCGTCGGGCGCCCCGCCCCGCGTCGGCGCCGCTGGGCGAAGGGCGAGCCGGACAGCGTAACGGGAGTGCCGCGGGGGGGAACCACGACACTCCCGGAGCCGACTATACGAACGGTCGTCAAGGCCGGCAATGCATCTGCTGGCCGGGTGGCAGGCTTACTCGCCGAACATCGTGAGCTGCTTGCCGCCTCGCTCTACGAGCGGATCGAGCCCGACCATCGGCTCGAGCCATTCGATCCGGGCGCCTTCCCGCGCGACGAGCGCCTCGACGTGCGGCCACTTCAGGACGTGCCAGTTCTGTCGCTCGATCTCGGCCCGAACCCAGGGCGAGCGCGCCAGCTTGAGGCGTAGGAGCTCTGACCGTTCGGCCGGGATGACGAGGAAGCGGGCCTGCTGCTCCGAGGTGGGGATCTGGATGCCACGACGAAGGACGGCCTCGCCGAGCATGGCGGTCCACTCCACCTCGAACAGGTAGCTGGACCGATTGCGCACGTACCACAGCGCGTCCACGGAACCCAGGACGTCGGCCGGGGCCCGGATGACGAGCGGCAGGTAGGTCCGTCGCTCGTCCTCGCGGAGCAAATCGCCCAGGGTGGCGTGCTTCCACGGGCGCTCCTGCTCGCGCCGGCTGACCCAGGCCCGGAGTCCAAGCCGGTGGCCGAAGTCCACGATCGCGGCCAGGACCCGGGTGTGGTCCGCGATGCGGGCCGCGAGGTCCTCCTCGGTCCGCAGCTGCCCGCGCTCGCCGACCACCGCATAGGCGGCCAGGCAGGCCCGGACGAGCTCCTCGTCCGGCGAGGCCACGCCGGGGAAGAGCGCGAAGATGCGATCCAGGAACGCGTTCTCGTCCAGCCGGCCGGCGGTGGTCAGCAGCGAGAAGGTGGCCCACTCGACGCGGTCGGCGAGCGGGCCGTCGGGCCCCAGCTCGGGATCGCGGAGCCACCAGGTCGGGCGTTGCGGGTCACCGACCCGAACCAGGGTCGGGTGATCCTCGCGCCACAGCTCCTCGCGGAGGAGCACCGCGAGGAGCGCCGGCCCACCACGCTCCACCCGGTCGCTGACGACGTCCACGCCACCTGCGTCCCCGTCGCCCTCGCCGTCCCCATCCCCCGCCGGTCGGGCCTGCACGAGGCGACGGAGCAGGCCCGTCCGTTCCAGCTCCAGCAGGACCGCGCAGGCGATACGCGCCAGGCCGGCCGGCTCACCGCGGTCGCGGAGCAGCGCTCCAGCGGCTCGTTCGATCGCGCCGGCCAGCTCCGGATAGGTGAGGTGGCCGTCGGACGCGCCCAGGCGCAGGGGACGCGGGCGCACGGCGTCGCGGAGCCGGTCCTCGGCCGACGCCCGGCGGAAATGCAGCACGACCGCGTCCCCCGACCGCGCGGACTCACGCGGGATGGCATGGACCAGCTCCAGATCGGCCGCGGCCCCGGCCACGGCCACCGCGAGCACCCGGTCCGGGTCGTCGCCCTCGAGCAGGACCGAGAACCAGCCGCCCGGGCTTCAGGGCGCCGGCGGCCGACGCCATGGCATGCCGGAAGGCGGTCACCTCCGCCCCGTCGGCCCGTGACGATCCCCCGAACAGCGGCTCGAGGCGCAGCGTCTCGGCCGCTTCCCGGCCGAGCAGCCAGGCCGTGGCGAGGTACTCGAAGGACAGCTCGTCCACGCTCTCCGGCGGCGGCGGTGCGCCGATGACCAGGTCGATGCTCTCCGGCGGCAGGTACTGGCCGACGACGGCCGGGCGGCAGCGGATCCACAGCAGGTTGGCCGCCGCCATGCCGCCGAGCTCGTCGAGATCGGCGGCGAAGCGCACCGGGACGTCGGTCGCGGCCGAGGGCCGCCAGGGCGGTGCGCACGTCCTGGTACGCGGCTTCGAACAGGCGCCACACGTTCACCTCGCGGTGGTGGCGCGACGCCGGCTGGCGCACGTGGCCCCCACTGATCCGCAGCGAGGCCACTCGCCCCGGGTACCCGTTCAGTCGGCTGGCCGGGAGCAGGCATCCGGCGAGGGCGAGGCGGAACACCGCCGCCAGGGGCTGGTCGTGGAACTCGGCGTCGATCTTGTTGGCGATCGCCTGGAGCGCGTACAGGTTGCGCGAGGTGTACAGGTCGAGGACCTCGTCTGCCACGTCGCGCCGGTCGTCGAGGACCGGGAACCGATCCTGGAGCTGCTGGTAGGCCAGGCCCTGGCGGACATCGGCCCCGACGGTCATCGGGATGGGCGCGGGGCGCACCGTGGACGCATAGCGCGGACCGTCCTCGGGTCCCAGCGCGACGGGCGGATCCGGTGCCCGGGCAGGCGGGGGCGGCGGACCACCGGGCTCACCGAGCGGCGCCAGCGGTGGCTCGTCCAGCTCCATCGGCTCACCGATGAGGCCCATCGGTGCGGGCGGCAGATCCTCGTCGGCATCGGCCGCCGGCTCGATCGCCGGCGCCTCGGCCGGGCTCGGCGGTTCGAGACCGAGCTTCGCGTAATCGGCCTCGTCCACGGCGGCCACCCGCTCGTCGGCCCCGCCGAGCGAGATGTCACAGGCGGTGCAGCGGTAGACCTTCCGCCCCGGGGCGTCGCCGTCCCGCGGCCAGATGAACTCCTCCACCACGACCGGCCGATTGCAGCTCGGGCAGCGGGAGGCGTACAGCTCCTCGATGTGCTGGCGGAGCGGGATGTCCACCCGCCGTGACGATCCGAGCTGGGCGAACGCGGCGTCCACCGCGGCCACCTCAGGCGACAGGAGGAACGCCTGGGCCGCCATCTGGGCAAACGGGCTGGCCTCGGCCGCCACCACCCGCATCCCGTGGCTGACCGCGCGGCGCGCCGTCCAGCCCGTCCCGGACCATGGGTCGAGGATCGTGTCTCCGGCCGCCGCGTAGGCGGCCAGCTCGGCGTCGAGGACGTTATCGGCCGGAGATGGGAAATAGCGCTCGAGGAGGGCCAGCCCGGGGAGGCGCCTCGGAAGGACGACGTGGTCGAGTCTCTTCCGTTCGGCCTCGGTCATGGTGGCTACGTCTCTTCGAGCAGTTCCTCGTCCTCATCGGGCTCGCTCGAGAGCTCCGGCAGGGAGGTGTCGAGCTCCTCGACCTCCTCCGGCTCCTCTTCGGACTCCTCCGACTCTTCGTCGTCATCGTACCGGAGGGCGCTGCCCTTCATGTACGGTCGGACGTCAGTGCTGCGGCCGGCCGCCGCGCCGGGGAACGACACCCGGCCGAAGTTCGACGGGTGAGCGAACGTCTCGCGGATGATCAGCCGCAGATCGTCGTCCTGGACGTGGGTGAGCGCCGCCTCGTACCGATTCCCGTTGGCCATCAGCTCGAGGAGCCGGTTCGCAATCCGTGGCTCGACCTGGCCGACCTTGATGCCCCGTACGCGGGCCTCGAGCTCGCCATCGGCCGACTTCAGCTCGATCGCGTCGCCGGCCGAGAGCGGAGCCAGCTGCTTGGCGGGAGCCAGGTTGATCAGTCGAGCGCTGCCGGTCTTGCCCATCTCCTCGATGAACAGGACCGCCGGGGCGCGGGTGGCATGCCGATCGCCCCGTGGTCCGTCTGCCGAGGTGAGCAGCGCTTCGAGGCGCTCGATGTTCCGCTCCGCGATCCGGTTCATCTTGTCCCGTTCGATGGCAGCCTGGTAGGCCTCGAGGGCCTCCTCGTTGCGATCGAGCTCGGACAACGCCTTGCCGAGGCGGTTGTACGCATCCACGTCACCGCCCAGCTCGACGCAGCTGGCGATTCGTCTCGACCGCGGCCTCCCACTCCCCGCGGGCAGCCTGGGCCACCGCGATCTCCGCCAGCTGGCGGCGCTCGCGGATATTCGGGTCAGGATCCCCGGCGGTCATCGGCGCGCAACTCTCCCCGCGGCGTGATCAATGGGCGAACGGCGCCGCATACGGCACGCGGAACCGTCGGAGGGCGACAGTTTGTATCACCGCGCGGCCCGGGGTGTCAACGAAATTGGTCGTCCGCGTCACGATCCACAGAGGAACAGCGCCACGATGGCGCCGATCGCGGCCAACGAGCCGTACTCCAGCACGACGGCCCGCGTGGACACGCCCGACTCGAGCGCGTCGGCCGCGCCGCTCCAGGAGTGGAAGGTCAGGGCCACCAGCGCGGCGCCAACCGGCTGGGGGAGCTCCAGGAGGAGCATGGCGGTGGCCACCTGGAGCACGACGAGGAGGTGGAGCAGGGAATGGCCCACGGCGGTCACGCCGAGCGCTCCACGTGCCTCTGCCGCGCGCAGGCACGCGACGAAGACGAGGGCCCCCAGCAGGATCAGCCCGAGCAACCACAGCTCGCTCGGCATGACGCCGGACATGCCGGCCGTGGCCGAGAACACGGTCAGCACCAGGGTCAGGTCGAGCGACAGCCGATAGCCGGTCATGTCCGGGCCGTGGCGCTCGATGTACAGGACCCAGATCAGGAAGACCCAGGCCAACGGTGCGGCAAGCGGACCGATGCCGGGCGGCAGCAGCCGTCCGACGAGCGTGATCGACACCGCGGACACCGCGAGGATCGCGTACCGCGCGTAACCGCTCGAGGGGCGTGCCGCCCCGAGCAACGCGGCCGTCCCGAGACCGGCCAGGGCCAGCTCGAGCGCGAGCACGCCGGCGAGGGCCACCACGTCCACCACCCAGCCCACGGCGACCAGGGCCGCCATGAAGAGCGGCAGCAGTACCGGTCCGGCGCGCTTGATCCCACGCGCTCCCACCACCCGCCAGGTGCGCAGGAGGCGGCGGCCGTCGGCGACGACGCTCATCGGCGTCCAGTCCTCGGCGCTCATGACATTGGCCACCTGCTCCGGCCCCAGCCACGCCCGCCGGGCCACGCCGACCGCGTAGTCGAGGTACACCAGCTCCTCGGTTCGATGGGCGTCGCTGGCCAGGCTCAGCTGCACCCCGGCCCGCGCCGCATCGCGCGCCAGCCGCTCATCGAGGTCCAGCCGCGGGCTGCCGTTGATCTCGAGCCGGGTGCCGGTCCGCGCCGCGGCCTCGAACACCTGTGGCCAGTCGTACGACACCGGGTCGCGGCGATTCACGATCCGGCCGGTGGGGTGGGCAATGATGTCGACATGGGGATTCTCGATGGCTGACAGGGCGCGGCGGGTGAGCTGCTCGGTCGGCTGGCTCCGGCCGGTGTGGATGCTGGCGACCACCACGTCGAACGTGGCCAGCAGCTCGTCGGGATAGTCCAGGGAGCCGTCGGAGCGGATCTCCAACTCCGTTCCGTGCAGGATCCGAAACGGGGCGAGCTCGCCGTTGAGCCGGTCGAGCTCGACCTTCTGCTCGGCGATCCGCTCCGGGGACAGGCCCCGGGTGACCCCCAGTGACGGGGAGTGATCGGTCAGGACCATGTACTCCAGGCCGCGTGCTCGGGCGGCGCGGGCCATGGTCTCGATGGCATCGACGCCATCGGTCCAGTCGGAGTGGGTGTGCGTATCGCCGCGGACGTCCTCCCGTTCGACCAGCCTCGGCAGACGCCCCTCGGCGGCGGCCGGAATCTCGCCCTCGCCCTCACGCAGCTCGGGCGCGATCCACGGCAGGTCGAGCCGGGCATAGACGGCCTCTTCCTCCGCGTCCAGGAGGAGCTCCCCGCTGTCCACGACCTTGAACCCCTTCTCGCTGAGCGACAGCCCCCGGTCGAGGGCCCGCTCGCGGAGGAGGACGTTGTGCTCCTTGCTGCCGGTGAAATGGACGAGGTGGGTCCCCCACGCCTCTGGGCGACAGAGCATGAGGTCCACCCGACGGTCGCCTTCGGCGGTCAGGATGACGCTCGCCTTGTCGGTTCCGGCGGCGATGACCTGGTCAGCGGCCGCCAGCCCCCGGAACGCGTCGATGAGGGCAGCGGGATCCTCGGTCGCGGCCAGGAGGTCCAGGTCGCCGATCGTGGCTCGCCGTCGGCGCAGCGACCCGGCGGCCTCGATGCGGTGGATCCCGGTCACCTGTCGCAGTCCCGCCATCAGCTCGTTGGCCACCCGATCGGCTTCGTGCAGCAGCAGGCGCTGGTCGGACTGCCGCTCGAGACGGGCGATGCCCTCGAGGATGTTCTGCTCCGTTCGGGCCGACAGCCCCGAGACGCCACGGACCTGTCCCCCCTCGGCGGCGGCGCGGAGCTCCTCGAGCGAGGTGATGCCGAGCTCGAGGTGCAGCAGCCGGGCGGTGCGCGGCCCGATCCCGTTGATGCGGAGGACGCCCACCAGGCCGGGCGGGACCTGGGCCCGCAGTCGATCGTGGTACTCGAGGTGACCAGTCGTCGCCAGCTCGGTCAGGCGCGCGCCGATGGCCGGCCCCACGCCGGGCAGCTTCGGGGTCCGTCCAGCGACGACGAGCGGTGTCAGGTCGGTCGGGTAGCGCTCGATGGCGTCCGCCGCGCGTCGATAGGCAACCGCCTTGTACGGGACCTCCCCAAGGAGCTCGAGCATGTCGCCGATCTCGCGAAACGTCGCGGCCAGCTCGGCGTTGGAGAGCCCGTCGGCATCGGTCCGCCTGACGGAACGGGGTCGAGGCATGGCGGCCATTCTACGGAAGCCCCGATCGGTTCCCGATACGGCGACGCCGGGCCCGTTGGCCCGGCGTCAGTCCGGTTGGTGGTTGTTTTGGTCGCTATCGCGTCCGGCGCAGCGCTCGCGGCAGGCTCATCCCGAAGATGCGGCCTCGGCGGCGACGCGGGAGGTCGGCGTGGTGCCGCCCCCGCTGGGCCTCCTCGAGCAGCTCGCGCTGGCGGATGGATGCGATCAAGGCCATGTAGGTCAGACCGCGGCTCATCCTGGTTCCTCCTTCTCCTGACCGATACGTCCTGGCTGGCGACCCAATTCGCATCGGTAACTGTTTAATATCTAGTAATCGGTTACGGATGGTAGGGGGTTGTCTGTAACTTGTCAAACGACCTATAATGGTTACACGATGACTGCCACGCGTGAGCTCATGCCGGAGCCCCCGTCGGGCGACCTGTGGGTCCGATTCGTGAACACCCTCGAATTCACCCATGACCGGCCCACCGACTCCCTCTCGGACACCGATGCCCTCGTCCGCTGGCTGCGCGGGGCGCGACTCCTCTCCGAGCGAGCGGCGAGCGCCGAACGGGCGGCCCTCCGCGACGATCCACGCGGAGGCCGAGCGCCGGCTGGAGCGATTCCATCACCTGCGCGAGCTCATCCGTCGCATCGCCACCGAGATCACCGAGGACGGGGGAGCCGAGCCGCGCCAGCCGTCCGGGAGCTCAACCACGTCCTCCGCCACGGCCTCCACTTCCACCAGCTCGAGGTGAGCGCCGATGGGAGCGAGTACGGGCTGGCGCGGGTGGGCGACCGGCTGGACCAGGCCCGGGCAACCATTGCCGGCACGCTGGCCGACTTCGTCGCCAGCGGCCCGGTGCGGCGGCTGCGGATCTGCGACAACCCCGGCTGCCACGAGGTGTTCATCGACCGTTCCCGCACGGGGCGGCGTCGCTGGTGCGACATGCGGACCTGCGGCAACCAGGCCAAGGTCGCGCGCCACCGAGCGCGACACCGCGTCATCGGGACTCCTGAGCCACTTCCCGCGGGGTATGCCGCGCACTAGAATCGGTTCCACGTCCGTACTCGAGGCCCAATCGACCCAGTGGATGCTGGTTGCAGTACCCGACATACCGCGTGCCGGCGGCCGGCCGGTGCCGAGGTGAGCGCCTAGCGTTCCATCCTCGCCTCCCCGGCGACCGACGGCCACCCGGCGCGCTCCACACGACGTCTGCGCGACGAGGTGGTCGTTCCATGTCCGCCTCGCCCGCGCCGGAGAGGAGGTGATCCGATGAGCTCAGTCGAGACCCGCGAGCTGCTCGCCGAGGTGCAGGCGCTCATCCGCGAGCGCGAGGAAGAGGGCGTGCGCGGCCTCGCCGAGCGCATCGGTCCGCCGGAGTGGGCGGACCTCGTCCCCCAGCTCGAGCCCCGGGAAGTGGCCGTCCTCATGCAGTGGCTGCCCGACGAGGAGGTGGTCGGCCTCCTCGAGGAGCTGCCCCCGGTCGAGGCGGCGCGGATCATCCGCACCCTGGCCGCAGCCTGAGGCCGCCGAGCTGCTCGAGGAGATGGATCCCGACGACGCGGCGGACGTCATCGAGGAGCTGCCCGACACGACGGCCGACGAGATCCTGATCCGGATGAGCCCCGAGGACGCGGCGGAGATCCGCCGGCTGGCCGCCTACGATCCGGACACGGCCGGCGGGCTCATGACCCCCGACTTCGTCGCCGTCCCCGCGGACGCGACGGCCGCCCAGGCGATCGCCGCCATTCGCCAGCTCGTCGACGACGCCGAGACCGCCAACTACGTCTACGTCCTCGATCCCGACCGGCGCCTGCTCGGCGTCCTGTCGTCGTACCGGCTCCTGCTCAGTCCGCCCGAGACGCCGGTGACCGAGCTGATGGCGCCGGACACCGTGCGGGTCCAGGTCGGCGCCGACCAGGAGGCCGCCGCGCGCCTGCTCACGGACCGAAACCTGCTGGCCATCCCCGTCGTGGACGACGCGGACCGCCTGCTCGGGATCATCACCGAGGACGACGTGGCTGACGTCATCCAGGCCGAGGCGACCGAGGACATCGAGCGCCTCGGTGGTTCGCAGCCGTTGAACCTGCCCTACCGCCTGGCGAGCGTGCCGCTCCTCGTCCGCAAGCGCGTCTTCTGGCTGCTGCTCCTGTTCGTGGCCGCCGGCTACACCGGCACCGTCCTCCAGAACTTCCAGGCCGAGCTGACCGAGGTCGTGGCGCTCTCGTTCTTCATCCCGCTCCTGATCGGGACCGGCGGAAACATCGGTTCGCAGACGGTCACCCTCATCGTGCGCGTCGATGGCCCTCAACGAGGTGGCGCTGCGGGACATCTGGTGGATCGTGTTCAAGGAGATGCGGGTCGCGCTTCGTCCTGGGCGCGGTCATGGCCGTGGCCGCGTTCGTGCGGGCCTATCTGCTCGACGTGTCGCCCGACATCGGGATCGTGGTCGCGCTGACGGTGGTGGCCATCTGCATCTGGGCGGCCACCGTGGCCGCCGCCCTGCCGCTCGTCCTGCGCCGGCTGCGGGTCGACCCCGCGGTCGTCTCGGCGCCGCTCATCACCACCATCGTGGACGGCACCGGGCTGATCATCTACTTCGAGATCGCCCGGCTGGTCGCTGGGCCTCTGATCCGGCGATCCGGTCGGCTAGACGCCGATGGGGTGCCAGACGGTCTTGATCTCGACGAACTCGCCGATGAGGTAGGGCGACTGGGCGGCGGGCTGACAGCCAGTCGTAGCGGTCCAGGCCGCCGTTCGGGGGCCGCGAGAAGCGCTTGACGTTGTCGGTGGCCGCTTCCTCGACGGCGGGCACCTCCGGCGGCGACAGGCCGAAGCCGTCCAGGGCGTTGACGTCCATGTGGGCCGCGAGGTGCGGCACGAGCTCCCGGCGCAGGCCGGTGATGACGTTCACGACCCCGCCCGGAACGTCGGACGTGGCGATGACCTCGGACAGGGTGATGGCCGGCAGCGGGCGCGACTCGCTGGCCAGCACGACGGCCGCGTTGCCCGACACGATGACCGGCGCCAGGCGGCTCACGAGCCCGAGCAGCGACGAGTCCTCGGCCGCGACGATCCCCGACCACGCCGGTCGGCTCGGGGATCGAGAAGTTGAAGTAGCGACCCGGCGACCGGGTTCACGTTGCCGAGGATCTGGGGGAACTTGTCGGCCCAGCCGGCGTACCACACCCATCGGTCGATGGCGGCGTCCACCAGCCGCCGGGCGCGCTGGAGGCCCACGCCCTCGGCCACCCGGACCTCGGCCACGAACTGGTCGCGCCGCCCCTCCATCAGCTCGGCGATGCGGTACAGGATCTGGCTCCGGTTGAACGCCGTCTTGTCGGCCCATCCCGGCTGGGCCGTGCGGGCCGCGCGCACCGCGTCGCGGATGTCCTTCCGCGTCCCGCGGCAGGCGTTGGCCAGCAGCTCGCCCTCGGCGCCGTGGACCTCGTAGGCGCGCCCGGACTCGGTGCGCGGGAACTCCCCGCCGATGAACAGCTTGTACGTCTTGCGGACCCCGAGCCGATCCGCCGCCTCGCTCTGCCCGTTGCGCAGCGCGAGCGGCGCCGGCGACCGCGGCTCGAGGACCGCGCGCGGGCTGGCGGATCGGCCTGGTGGCACCGGTCGACGCAGCGGTGGCCATCGGTCTAGGCCGCCCCGTCCAGCCGGGTGTAGGCCGCGAGGCCGTGGACGCCCGCCCTCGCGGCCGTAGCCCGACTCCTTGTAGCCGCCGAACGGGGAGGTGGGGTCGAAGCGGTTGAAGGTGTTGGCCCACACCACGCCGGCCTTCATGGCCCCGACCATCTTGAAGATCCGGCTCCCCTTCTCGGTCCACACCCCGGCCGAGAGGCCGTACGGCGTGTTGTTCGCCTTCTCGACCGCCTCCTCGGGCGTGCGGAAGGTGAGGACCGACAGGACCGGGCCGAAGATCTCCTCCTGCGCGATCCGATGGCTCTGGGACACGCCGGTGAACAGGGTCGGGCGGAAGAAGAAGCCCTTGTCCGGCAGCTCGCAGTCGGGCTGGAAGATCTCGGCGCCCTCGGCGATCCCCGACTCGACCAGCTCCTGGATCTTGGCCAGCTGGCCGGCGGAGTTGATCGCGCCGACATCGGTGTTCTTGTCGAGCGGGTCGCCCACCCGCAGGGTGGAGAGGCGGTCCTTCAGCTTGTCGAGCAGCGGCTCGTAGACCGATTCCTGGACGAACAGCCGCGACCCGGCGCAGCACACCTCGCCCTGGTTGAAGTAGATGCCGTTGATGATGCCCTCGATCGCCTGGTCGAGCGGCGCGTCGTCGAAGACGACGTTGGCGGCCTTGCCGCCGAGCTCGAGGGTGACCTTCTTGTGGGTCCCGGCCACCGCCCGGGCGATGAGCTTGCCGACCGCCGTGGAGCCGGTGAAGGCGACCTTGTCGACCTGCGGGATGGCGGACCAGCTCCATCCCGATCTCGCCCGGCCCGGTGATGATGTTCACGACCCCCGGCGGCAGCTCGGCCTGGCGGACGACATCGGCGAACAGGTAGGCGGTCAGCGGCGTGGTGGAGGCCGGCTTGAGGATCACCGTGTTGCCGCAGGCGAGGGCCGGGGCGATCTTCCAGGCCAGCATGAGCAGCGGGAAGTTCCACGGGATGATCTGGGCGGCCACGCCCAGGCTGGCCGGGCGGCGGTTCGGGAAGGCGTACTCCAGCTTGTCGGCCCAGCCGGCGTAGTAGAAGAAGTGGGCCGCCGCGAGCGGGACGTCGACGTCGCGGCTCTCCTTGATCGGCTTGCCGCTGTTCATGGTCTCGACCACCGCGAACTCGCGGGAGCGCTCCTGCATGATCCGCGCGATGCGGTAGAGGTACTTCGCCCGCTCGCTGCCCGGGCAGCCGCGACCAGACCGTGTCGTGCGCGCGGCGGGCGGCGGTCACCGCCCGGTTGACATCGGCCTTGCTGGCCCGCGCGACCTTGGACAGGACCTCCTCGGTGGCCGGGTTGATCACGTCGAACGTGGCCTTCGGCTTCGCCGGGCTGAAGCGGTTGTCGATGAACAGCCCGTACTCGCGCTCGATCCGGACGTGGTCGGTCGACTCCGGCGCGGCCGCGTACTCCCACGGCACGCCGCGCGCCGCCATGCCCCACGAAGCAGGCGCGGGCTTCGTCTCCGGTTTCTTGGTGATCGCCATCCGGCCCGGATTATGGACCGATTACGCCACGCTGACCCCTTCGAGGTGGAGCAGGAACCGCTTGTGGTCGAGGCCCCCGGTGTAGCCGCCGATGCCGCCGCTGGCGTGGATCACGCGGTGGCAGGGCACGACGATGGGGATCGGGTTGCCCGCCAGGGCGTTGCCCGCGGCCCGTGCGGCGCGCGGGGAGCCGGCGGCGGCGGCGACCTCTCCGTAGCTTGCCGTCTCGCCGAACGGGATGTCGGCCGTGGCCTTCAGCACGCCCTGGTTGAAGCCGCGGACCAGGGTCCAGTCGATGGGCAGGTCGAACGTGCGCCGCCGCTCCCCGAAGTACTCGTCGAGCTGCGCGCGGATCGGATCGGTCCGTCGCGGGGCGATCAGGACGCGCGGCGAGACCTGCTCCGCGACTTCGTCGGCCACGTCCCCGAAGTTCTCGCGGTCATACGCCACGCGCACGAGTCCGCGCGGCGTGACGAACACCGCGATCGGCCCGAGCGGGGTGTCGAGCGTCGCCCAGGCGACGTCCAGCAGCCCTGCCGCATCGGCGCGCCGGGCCAGCTCCGCCGTGACCGCCGCCGGGTCGATTTCGGTCGATCGCGGGCGTGGAGAGCCGCCGCTCGAGATCGGTCATCGGTCTCACTCACCTCCACGCGCAGCCGGCGGAGGCCGGCGCTGACGTTCTGGCGTGCGGCTTCCTCGGAGGTCCCCATCCGGTCGGCGATCTGGCGGTAGTCGAGGTCGAGCACGTACCGATGGACGACGGCCTCCCGCTGCTTGGCCGGGAGCTCCCGGACCGCGATCCACAGGCTCGTCGTCGGGGAGCGTGGCCGCATCGGTCCGGGGCTCGTGCGCCGGGACCCACGCCGTCCAGCGTCGATCGTGGCGGGCCGACGGGTCTGGAGCCGGATGGCGTCGGTCGCCTTGCGCTGGGCGATGGTGTACAGCCACGCCCGAAGGTTGTCGGCGTGGCGCAGTCGGGGGTAGGCACGAAGGGCGGCCATGAACGTCTCCTGCAGGCAGTCCTCCGCCGCATCGACGCCGACGCAGCCGACCAGGAACCGATGGAGCTCGGTCGCGTGGTCGTCCACCAGGCGCTGAAACGGCGGCAGGCTCACACGTCCTGAAACGCCGCGCGGCACCCGATTCGTGAGGCACCGAGGAAGGGTACGGCGCTGCTACGCTTCGAGCATGGTCGTCGAACCGCTCCTGGCCCAGCTCTCGGGACGTGGCGCGGCAGCGGAACCGGCGAGTTCCCGACCATGGCCACCTTCCCCTACGAGGAGGAGATCCGGTTCGTCGACATCGGCAGCCGCGACGCTGAGGTACCTCCAGCGCGGCTGGGATCCGGGCAGCGGCGAGATCCTCCACGCGGAGGCCGGCATGTGGCGCGCGACGCCGGACGGGGTCCTGGCCGCGACCATCGCCCAGCCGCGGACGGCGGAGGTCTCGGAGGGGACCATCCGCCCCGGGTTGGTCGTGCTGGCGTCGACGAACATCGGTCGAGCGGCGAACGCGTCGCCGCTGGTCGCCATCCAGAGGACCTATCGGCTCAGCGGAGACAAGCTGACGTACGCCGTCGAGATGACCACGCTGACGGTCGCGACCTCGACCCGTCACCTGGTCGGCAGCCTGCGTCGGGTGGCGGAGTCCGACGCCGACCTCAGTCCAGCGTGAAGTAGTCGCCGCCGCTGTAGCGGCCGGTGCGCTCCTTGCGGATCTGCATCAGGACGTCGTTCAGGAGCGAGGAGGCCCCGAACCGGAACCGGTCGGGCGTCATCCAGGCCGGTCCGAGCGTCTCGTACAGGACGGTCAGGTAGGAGATGGCCTCGCGCGAGGTCCGGATCCCGCCGGCCGGCTTCATGCCCACCGCCCGGCCGGTCTGGGCGTGGAAGTCGCGGATGGCCTCCAGCATGACCAGCGTCACCGGCAGCGTGGACGCGGGCTGGACCTTGCCGGTGGAGGTCTTGATGAAATCGGCGCCGGCGGCCATGGCCAGGACCGATGCCCGGCGCACGTTGTCGTAGGTCTCCAGCTCGCCGGTCTCGAGGATGACCTTCAGGTGGGTAGTCGCCGGCCGCCGCCTTGACCGCCACGATGTCGTCGTAGACCTTCCCGTAGTCCCCGGCCAGGTACGCGCCGCGATCGATGACCATGTCGATCTCGTCCGCGCCGGCGGCGACCGCCTGTCGGACGTCCTCGAGCTTGACCTCGAGCGAGGTCTGCCCGGACGGGAAGTAGGTGGCCACCGACGCGACCTTGACCGATGAGCCAGCGAGGGCAGCCTTGGCGGTCGCGATCATGTTCGGGTACACGCAGAGCGCCGCGACGCTCGGGATGGTGGGATCGGTCGGGTCAGGGCGGACGGCCTTGCCGGCCAGCGCGCGGATCTTGCCCGGCGTGTCCTTCCCCTCGAGGGTGGTCAGATCCATCATCCGGATGGCGAGGTCGAGCGCCCACAGCTTCGACTCGCGCTTGATGCTGCGCTTGGCGAGCATCGCCGCCCGCTCCTCGATCCCGACCTGGTCGACCGGCCACACCCGACCGAGCAGGTTGCCGAGCGCCTGGTGGCGCGGCGCGGACAGCGCCGCGCGCCGTCGGGCGACCGACTTCGTCGTGGGCTTGGTCGCGGGCTTCGAGGGGCGGGTGGCGGTCATGCGTTCCGTCGGTTCAGGATCAGGAGGGCGATCCCGGCCATGGCCCAGATCACGACGAGGTACACGACGCTGCCATAGAGCGTGTCGCTGACCGAATGCGAGCCCTGGTCCACGACGGTGACGACGTTGACCGATGCCGCCACGGCGGCGAGGACGAGCACCCATCGGGCAGTCCGAATCATGGGAGGCCGATGATACGCTCTGGCGGTGGGCACACCCCCGGCAGCCGATGGTCGGCGTGAGCCGCTGGTCTACTGCCTGACCCGCGATCACGAGCTGGCCGCTGCCCTCGACGAGCGGCTGAACGGGTCGCTCGTCTTCTTCTACAACGACGCCGCCCGGCTGCACCAGGCCATCGTCCTGCGCGCGCCGCATGGTCGTGGTCATCGACACCGGCGGCCGTTCGACCCGAGTTCGGCGACGCGGGCCTCGGGCCGGTGGTCGGCATTCGTCCGGGAGCGTGCCGCGGAGGCGCGCATCGCGGTCCGTCCCGGCCCGGGAGCCGACTGGCTGGTTGGCGCCGAGGCCGGCGTCGGGGTGGTGATCCTGCCCGGGAACAGTGCCGCGTGCGCGGAGGCGGTCGCGGCCCTCAGTTCCTGACTGATCTCAGTCGCTGACCTCGGCGGCGGGCAGCGCCACGGCCGGGATCGGCCCGGCCTTCGCCAGCGGCCAGTAGCGAAACGCGGCCCGGGCCCGGACATCGGTCAGCGGGATCGTGCCGAACCGCTTCGAATCGGTGCTCTTGGCCGAGTCGCCGCGCAGGGCGACGCGCCCGTCGTCGACGGCGGCCACGCGCTTGATGAGCTCGCGGGTCGGTGTGCGCGGGTCCGGCGCAACGACCACCTCTCCGACCTGCGGCGGCCGCCGGCGGTAGGTCCAGGTCTCCACCAGCAGCCGATCGCCCGGTTCCAGGGTCGGCGCCATGGAGCGGCCGGTGACCTCCACCGCGTCGAGGTGGCGGAGGGCGCGCCAGCCCACGAATCCGAGCGCCACGGTGGCCGCGGTTGCGGCGGCTGCCCCGGCGGCGCCGATCATCCAGCCGGGGCGCATCGGTATCGCGTTCGTCACTGGACCCGGGTCTTCTCCGGCCCGCCGGTCGCCTTCCACATCTCGCCGACGCGGTCGATCATGGTCAGCAGCTTCCGCGCCTCCTCGACGTCGAGCGAGCCCTTGACCGTGGATGCCTGCTTGGCGGCCATCCAGAACGTGTCATGGAGGTCGGGGAACTGCTCGATGTGCTCGGGCTTGAAGTAGTCGTGCCACAGGCAGTCGAGGTGCCCGATCACGAGGTCGGCGCGCTCCTCCTTGATGTGGATGCAGCGCGCCTTGAAGAGGGGGTCGTCGCTGGCCGCGTACTTCTCGAGGATCCGCAGGCAGGACTCGGCCTCGATCCGGGCCTGGTCAGGGTCGTAGATGCCGCACGGCAGGTCGCAATGGGCCGCCACGCGGCGGGTGGGGTGGATGAGTCGTCGTAAGGTCAGCATGGGCCGATTGTGCCGGACAACGGCGCGGGACGCGTTTCGGCTCGCGTCGCCGCGGGTTTCAGAATCGCGTCAGAAGCGGTTGGCCCAGTACTTCTGCACGGTCAGGACCACGAGCGCGCCAAGGGCGGCGAGGACGACGCCGACGACCAGGATGCCCGGCCAGTCGAGCGGGTAGTGGCTCGACCCGGCCATGAAGAACAGCATCGGGAACGACAGCGCGAAGTTCGCGCGCGAGGCGATAGAGCGCTCGCCGCGGCCAGGCCGGATCGGGCGTCTCGCCCGCGGCCATGGCGGCCAGCGACCCGGCGCTGGTTGGGCCAGATGAACATCCACACGTTGGCCAGCATGATGATCCCCAGCAGGCCGCCGGCGAAGATCGTCTTCTCGGTGTTCGGAGCCGAACAGGTTGCCGTCCTGCCAGTACAGGCCGTAGATGAGGAGCAGACCGGCGACGACGGTGACCACCGCCGACCAGCGGAACCAGGCCAGGGCGCGGCGTGAACAGCGGCGGGTTGACCTGGCCCTTGACCGAGGGGTCGAGGACCTTCTGGAACGGGACGTTGACGAGGTTGAACCAGTACAGCAGCCCGATCCAGGTGATGCCGGCCACGAAGTGGATCCAGCGCAGCCCGATCAGAACCTCCGGCGAGAACATCGGGAACCCTCCTACTTCCTCGACCTAGCTCCCCATTGCCACGCCGCCGTCGACGCCGAGCACCTGGCCGGTCACGAACCGGGCCTCGTCGCTGGCGAAGTAGACGGCAGCTGCGGCGACATCTTCCACCTTGCCGATCTCGCCCATCGGCGTGATCTGGAGGATGGCCTGCTTGGCGGCCTCCGGCAGACCGATGAGGATGTCGGTGTCGATCAGGCCCGGCGCGATCGCGTTGCAGGTGATCCCCCGGCTGGCCAGCTCGCGAGCCGTCGTCTTCGTCAGACCGATGAGGCCCGCCTTGGCCGCCACGTAGTTGGCCTGGCCGGCGTTGCCGATGCGGCCGGCCACGCTCGACATGTTGATGATCCGGCCATGGCGGGCCTTCATCATCGGCCGCGCGACGGCGCGCGTCATCCAGAACGGGCCCGGACAGGTTGGTGGCGATGACCGGGTCCCAGTCCTCGGCGTCCATCCGGATGAGGAGATCGTCGCGCGTGATGCCGGCGTTGTTGACGAGGATGTCGACCTTCTCGAAGGCGTCGATGGCGGCCTTCACGATGCGCCTCGCAGGCCTCGCGACCGTCGGCCGTGCTGCCCTGGACCGCGATCCCCTTCCGGCCCATGCCGGTGATCTCGGCCACCACCGCCTCGGCGCCGGCCGCGCTCTCGCGGTAGTTGACCACGACATCCGCCCCCTGGCGCGCGAAGGCGAGCGCCATGGCCTTTCCCAGGCCGCGGCTGGCGCCGGTCACGAGCGCCACCCGGCCCGTCAGGTCGAACATGCGCGCCCACCGTCAGGCGCTGACGGCCGCGACGGGCTCGCGCTGCGGCTGTCCGGCGCGGGTCTGCTCGCCCGGGGCCAGGAATGCCCGCGCGGGATCGGCCGTCCATTCGAGAACCGCCGCGCCGGCCGTGTAGCCCGCGCCGAAGGCGCCCATCAGGATCCGGTCGCCGATCTGGACCCGTCCGGTGGCCACCGCCTCGGCGAGGGCCATGGGCACCGAGGCCGCCGAGGTGTTCCCGTAGCGGTCGAGGTTGACGTAGACCTTTTCGGCGGGGATGCCGAGCAGGTCCCGGACGGTCTCCAGGATCCGGATGTTGGCCTGGTGGTACAGGAACAGGTCGATATCGGTCATCCGCAGGCCCGCTTCGGACACCGCCGCCCGAGTCGTCTCGGCCAGCTGCCGGGTGGCGTAGCGGTAGACCTCCTTGCCGGCCATGCGCATGAAATGGAGGCGGTCCCGAACCGTTTCGGCGGTGGCCGGGTGGGCGGTCCCGCCGCCGGGGATGATGATGCCCTCCTCTCCGGTCCCGTCGCTGAAGAGCCGAAGGCCCAGGAGCCCGCCCGGTTCGTCGGATGCGGACAGCAGCACGGCGCCCGCGCCATCACCGAACAGGACGCACGTGTTCCGATCGGTCCAGTCCAGGTAGCGGCTCAGGAGGTCCACGCCGACGACGAGGACCTGGCGGTACATGCCGCTGGTCACGAAGCCGGCGCCGGCCGCCAGGCCGAAGACGAACCCGGAGCATGCGGCGTTGAGATCGAACCCGGCCGCACGGGTCGCGCCCAGGTCGCGGGCGACGAGGACGCCGGTGGCGGGCATCAGGTAGTCGGGGCTGGCGGTGGCGACCACGACGAGGTCCACGTCGGCCGGATCGACGCCGGCGACCGCCAGCGCGTCGCGCGCCGCGAGCGTGGCCAGGGTGGTCGTCGTCTCGTTCGTCGGCGGCGATCCGCCGTTCGCGAATCCCGGTCCGGCTGCGCGATCCACTCGTCGGAGGTGTCGACGATCTTCGACAGATCCTCGTTGGTCATGATCCGCGACGGGGCATACATCCCCCACCCGCTGATGACGGCGCGGTTCGAGGTCATGTCAGGCGGACCTCGTACAACGGCTGCTGGCGCTTCACGAGGGTGCCATTGTCGGCCAGGAAGCGGCTGACCGTGCCCGGCCACGTCGGACTTGATCTCGTTGAACAGCTTCATGGCCTCGATCAGGCCGACCACCTGGCCGGCGGTCACCTCGCCGTTGAGCTGAAGGTAGGGCCGGGCACCGGGCGACGGGGCGGTGTACCACAGGCCGGTCAGCGGCGCGGTGATGAACCGATGACCGGGTGCCGGCTCACCGTACGGGGTCCCACCAACCGCGGGGCCGGATGGCGTCGCCGCCACCGCCGGGCCGCGGCGCGCGAGGCGAACCGTGATCCCGCCCGATTCCACCTCGAGCTCGTCGAGGCCGCTCTCGAGGAACGGGCCGGTCAGCGCGTCGACGGCGGCGAGGATTTCGTCGTCGGCCACGCGGTCAGCCGTCCGTCCAGCGTCGGAAGACGAGCGTCGCGTTGTGCCCACCGAAGCCGAAGGCGTTGCTCATCGCGGTCTCGATCGGGACCGAGCGGGCGGTGTTCGGGACGTAGTCGAGGTCGCATTCCGGGTCGGCCTGGTCATGGTTGATGGTCGGGGGCAGGGTGCCGGTCTCCAGGGCCCGCACGCAGGCCACCGCTTCGATGCCGCCGCCGGCGCCCATCAGGTGGCCGGTCATCGACTTCGTGCTGCTGACCGGGATCCGGTACGCGGCGTCGCCGAACACGGTCTTGATGGCGGCCGTCTCGGCCGGGTCGTTGGGCGGGGTGGAGGTCCCGTGGGCGTTGATGTAGCCCAGCTCGGCGGGCTCGAGGCCGGCGTCCGCCAGCGCGATCCGCATGCTGGCCACCGCTCCCCGACCGCCGGGCGCGGGGAGGGTGACGTGGGACGCGTCGTCCGAGGCGCCGTAGCCGACGAACTCGGCGCGGATCCGCGCCCCGCGGGCCTGCGCGTGCTCGAGCTCCTCGAGGACGATCATGCCGGCGCCATCGGCGATGACGAACCCGTCGCGATCGACGTCGAACGGGCGCGAGGCGCGCTGCGGGTCGTCGTTGCGCTTGGTGGAGAGGGCCCGCATGGCGGAAAACGCGGCCACCACCATCTCGCAGATGGCCGCCTCCGAGCCGCCGGCGAGCATGACGTCGGCGTCGCCACGCCGAATGATGCCGGCGGCCTCCCCGATGCCGTGGTTCGACGAGGCGCAGGCGCTGACCGTGGCGTAGTTCGGGCCCCGGAGGTTGGCCGCGATGGCCACGTGGCCCGCGGCGGTGTCCGGGATCATGTTCAGGATGCTGAACGGGCCGACCCGGTTGTAGCCCTCGGTCAGGGCGGCCTGCGCGTCGCGGACGAGCGAGGTGACCCCGCCGATGCCGGTGGCGACGATCGCGCCCGCGCGCTCGGCCTCGGAATCGTCGGTGTACGGGTTCGGCAGGCCCGCATCGGCGAGTGCCTGCGCGCTGGCGGCCCAGGCGTAGTGGACGTATCGGTCGTGGCGCCGCACGTCCTTGCGGTCCATGTAGGTCTCCGCATCGAAGTCGCGGATCTCCCCGCCGACCTGTGACGGGACGTTGCTCGGGTCAAAGCTCGCCAGGCGGTCGATGCCACTCCGACCGGCGACCAGCCCCTCCCAGTAGGTCGCGACATCATTGCCGAGCGGCGTGACCGCCCCGAGCCCGGTGATCACCACCCGACGCTCGCCGCGCTCCCGGGAGCTGGGCTGCGGCGCGCGGTCAGCCACCGGTCAGTCGTCCGCCGCCGATGTCCTGGTCGCGGGGCATGATGAACGAGAGGAGGGCCTCGACCGCCACCTCGCCCTCGACGGTGGCCACCGCCCGTGCCCGCCCGGAAACCCGGCCGAGCTTCTCGACCGTGATCTCGAGCCGGAGCGTGTCGCCGGGGACGACGATCCGGCGGAAGCGGCATTCGTCGATCCCGGCGAACAGGACGAGCTTGCCGCGGTTCTCGGGGTACGACGAGGATCGCCACCGCCCCCGCCTGGGCGAGAGACTCCACGAGCAGGACGCCGGGCATGATCGGCCGCCCGGGAAAGTGGCCGGTGAACTGCGGCTCGTTGGCGGTGACGTTGCGGATGGCGACCACGCGCTGTCCCGGGTCGATCTCCACGACCCGATCGATGAGCAGGAACGGATACCGATGGGGAAGGATGGTCATGATGTCGGCTGCCTCCCAGGGAAGCGGGGGCAGGGCCGGGTCCGGAGCGGCGGCAGCGGGTTCGGTCGACATCGGTTCCTCGCTCAGGCGGGCTCGCCGACGAAGGCGGCGGGGCCGACGCGGTCCAGCAGGCTGGTGCTGACCTCCGCGTCCACGAAGGCTGCATTGTCGACGAAAGCCCGATGGAAGGCGAGGTTGGTCTTCACCCCCTCGACCTGGAACTCCGCCAGGGCGCGACGCGCTCGGGCAAGGGCCTCGGTCCGGTCCTCGCCCCAGACGACGAGCTTGGCGAGGAGCGAGTCGTAGTACGGCGGGATCTCGTACCCGGGGTAGAGATGGGTGTCCACCCGAACGCCAGGGCCCTCCGGCAGCTGGACGTCGGCCACCAGTCCGCTCTGCGGCGCGAAGCCGTCGTGCGGGTCCTCGGCCGTGACCCGGAACTCGATGGCGTGGCCCCGCAGGACGACCTGCTCCTGGGTCATCGTCAACGGCTCGCCGGCCGCGATCCGGATCTGCTCGGCGACGAGGTCGATGCCGGTCAGCATCTCGGTGACCGGGTGCTCGACCTGGATCCGGCAGTTGATCTCGATGAAGTAGAAGTTGCCCTCGCGGTCGAGGAGGAACTCGAGCGTCCCCGCGTTCTCGTAGCCCGCGGCCGTGACCGAGCGAATGGCGAGGTCGCGGAGCCGCTCGCGCGCCGGCTCGGCCATGGCCGGCGACGGGCCCTCCTCGATGATCTTCTGGTGCCGTCGCTGCACCGAGCAGTCTCGCTCGCCGAGGTGGACGCCGTGGCCGTGGCGGTCGATGAGGACCTGGACCTCGACGTGGCGGTTGTCCTCGATCCAGCGCTCGAAGTACAGCGAGTCGTCGCCGAATGCGGCACGCGCCTCGGAACGGGCGAGCGGCAGCGAGGTCTCCATCTCGCGCGGCGAGCGGACGAGGCGCATCCCGCGGCCCCCGCCACCGGCGGATGGCTTGAGGAGGACCGGGTAGCCCGCCTCCTCGGCCTGGGCCAGGGCATCGGCCAGGTCGGCGACGATGCCGGTGCTGCCCGGGAACCGTCGGCAGGCCGTTCGCGGCGAGCATGCGGCGGACGGCGTACTTCGACGCGAACCGCTCGAGGACCTGGGCCCGCGGACCGATGAACGCCAGGTCGTGGACGGCGCAGGCCTCGGCGAAGGAGGCGTCCTCCGAGAGGAAGCCGTAGCCGGGATGGATCGCGTCGCAGCCGGTGATCAGCGCGGCGCTGATCAGCGCCGGCTGGTTGAGGTACGACCGCCGTGACTCGGCCGGACCGATGCAGATGGCCTCGTCTGCCTGCCGCACCGCCAGCGACTCCCGATCGGGCTCGCTGAAGGCGACGACAGCCGGGATGCCGAGCTCGCGGCAGGTGCGCAGGATGCGCACCGCGATCTCCCCGCGGTTGGCGATCAGGATCTTGGCGAACATCAGCCCGATCCGGCCCGATCGATCTCGACCAGCAGCTGGCCGTACTCCACCGGCTCCCCGCTCTCGGCGACGAGGTGCCGCACGACGCCGTCGCCGTTGGCCCGGACCTCGTGGCGGATGCCGAGCATCTCGACGAAGCCGATTTCCATGCCCGCGCTCACCGCCAGCCCGGGGCCGAGCCCATCGGCGTACACGAAGTGGCCGACCGCCGGCGAGGTGATCGGATCCAGGGTGGCTGGCCGACGACGAGACCGGGGTGACGCCGACCGTCGCCGTGCGAGACGGTGACGTCCACCGCGCCGCCCGGCGACGGGGCGCTGGCGGCGTGTCCGGCCCGCTGCCACGCGGACCCGGAGGTCACCGTGGCGGATCTCGATCTCGCCCAGCCCGAGCCGGTTCAGCCGCTCGGTGAGGGCCGGAACGAGTGCGGCGGCCGCGCGGGCCAGCTCCTGGGCCGGCGGCCGAATCGTCGCTCATGCTCCCTCCTCGTCAAGGTCGTCTTCACCGGGTCTGCCGGCAGGCCCGCGCCGGGAAGTCCCAGCAGCCGTCCGAGACGAGCACCCAGCGATGGCTGGCCGACCCGCAGGGCGGCGGCTTCGACCTCGATCACGGTACCGATCGCCCGCAACCGCTCATAGCGACGGGCCCGCAGGTCGTCCGGATCGAGGCGATCGAGACGGGCCAGCGCGCCGATCACGGCTTGCTTGATGGCGGCTGCGGTGGCCGGCAGGTCGGTGTGGGCGCCGTCGACCGGCTCGGTGATCACGCCGTCGACGATCCCCAGCTCCTTCTGCTCGGCGGCGGTCATCTTCATCGCCGCCGCGGCGAGCGGCGCCGCGTCGGCCGAGCGCCAGAGGATCGCGGCGCAGCCCTCGGGCGAGATGACCGAGTACACCGCGTTCTCGAGGGCCAGCACTTCATCCCCGACGCCGATCGCCAGCGCGCCGCCGGATCCGCCCTCGCCCACGATCACGACCACGATCGGGACGCGGAGACCGGTCATGAGCCGGATCGAGCTCGCGATGGCCTCGGCCTGCCCTCGCTCCTCGGCGGCCGGGCCGGGGAACGCGCCCGCGGTATCGAGGAAGGTCACCAGCGGCAGACCGATCCGATCCGCCAAGCGCATCAGGCGCTGCGCCTTGCGGAAGCCCTCGGGCATCGGCGAGCCGAAGTTCCGGAAGATGTTCGACTCGGTATCGGATCCCTTCTGGTGGCCGATGACCATGACCGCTCGCCCGTCGAGCCGGGCCGGGCCGCCGACGATGGCCGGGTCGTCGCGGAACGTGCGGTCGCCGTGGAGCTCGACGAACTCGTCGAAGATCTGGGCAATCAGCGACAGCGTCCGCGGCCGTTGCGGGTGACGGGCCAGCTGGACGCGGCGCCACGCGGCCTCGGCCGCCTCGGCTGTCACCGCCGGCGGGGTCGGGCGGCGTCGGTCGGCCGCGGGTCCACGTCGGTCGCAGCCGCGGACGTGTCGGTCTGCCCGGTCATCTCGGTCATCGCGGCTGGCGGCTCCCGGTCGATGCCGGCGGTCTCGCTGACCGCGCCCCCGACGCGCTGGGCCAGGCCCTGGAGGACGCCGATGGGCCGGATCGCTCGTTTGCCGTTTCCGTCCTGCTCCTGCCCGGCGACCGGGAGCACGCGGAGGAGGCGGGCGACCGTGGCACGCAGCTGGCCGCGCGGCACGATGGCGTCCACGAAGCCGTGGTCGAGGAGCCGCTCCGCGCTCTGGAAGCCCTCCGGGCAGCTCCTCGCCCACCGTCCCGCTGGCGACCCGTGCCCCGGCAAAGCCGATCAGCGCCCCCGGCTCCGCGAGGATGACGTCGCCGAGGGACGCGAAGGAGGCCAGCACGCCACCGGTGGTCGGATCGGTCAGGATGCTGATGAACGGGATGCCGGCGTCGTTCAGGCGCCCGAGCGAGGCCGTGGTCTTGGCCAGCTGGAGCAGCGAGATCGTTCCCTCCTGCATCCGGGCTCCGCCCGAGGCGCTCACGATCACGGCGGGACGCGTTCCGCCAGGGCTCCCTCGAAGCAGCGGGCGACCTTCTCGCCCACGACGCTGCCCATCGAGCCGCCCATGAACCGGAAGTCGAACAGGCCGATGCGCCACCGGCTGGCCCTCGATCCGGCCCATGCCCCAGATGGCGGCGTCGGGCAGCCCGGACCGGGCGCGCGACGACTCGATGCCGGTCGGGATAGGGCTTGCTGTCCACGAATCCGAGCGGGTCGCCGCTGATGAGTCCCGCGTCGCGCTCCTCGAACGAGTTCTGGTCGAGCAGCAGGCTCGATGCGCTCGGGAGCCGTGAGGCGGAAGTGGTGGTTGCAGGTGGGGCATACCCGCTGGCTCCGCTCGAGCTGGCGGTTGAAGAGCTGGTTCTCGCAGCGCGGGCACTTCGTCCAGGTGTCGGCCGGCGCCGCGCGGCGGGTGAAGGGGAACTTGATCTTCATGGCTGCCGGTGCCCCAGCCGCCACGCCATGACCGCCACGCTGGCCGTGCTCACCACGACCGATCCAACCGCGCCAGTCAGGACCAGGCGGTGGTGATGCCGAACGAACTCGGTGAGCCGGCGATCGGCGGAGAGGGACGCGCCCGCACCCAGCCGGCGGGCGAGGTCCGCCTCGAAGCGCCGCGCCCGGCGGCACGACGGGGAGGCCGGCTCGGATGGCCCGGGCCGTCGCCAGCTCCCCGGCGAGGGTGGGAGGCACGGCCACCGGCTCATCGGCAAGGAGGGCGGTGACGGCGCGATCCATGCGCTCCGCGTCGGTTGGGCCGGTGGGCCGATGAATGGTCATCTACGGCGGCTAACACCGCCGGGTCGGATTCGTTACGCGTCCTCGCCCGGGTCGAGCTCGCGCGCCAGGTCGCGCAGGGCGCGATGGAGGAGCACGCGCGCCGCTCCTTCGCTTCGATCGAGCACGGCGCCGATCTCTCGGGCCGACAACCCGTCGACGAAGCGGAGGATGACCGCCTGCCGCCGGTCGGCCGAGATGCGCGCCAGGGCGGCGCGGATCTCGCGCCCTTCGTCGGCACGCGCCACCACACCGGCCGGATCGGCGCCGGGGGCCGGATGCTCGTGGGCCATCGGTCATCGGCTCCGTTCGCTGCCGATCGCGGGCGCGATGGGCGTTCGCGATGGCGTTGTGCGCGATCCGGAACAGCCACGCCCGGAACGTGGCGCCGTCATCGGTGTAGCGGTCGAGCGCCGACAGGGCGGACAGGAACGTCCGCTCGGTCACGTCCTCCGCCTCGTGGTGGTCGCCGAGCTGGTAGAAGGCGTAGCTGTAGACCCGGTCCAGGTACCGGCCGTACAACACGTCGAAGGCAGCACGGTCACGCTGGGCGGCGAGGACGTCGGGCAGGTCGGGGTCATGCCCTTCCGCCCGGCCACGGTCTGGCGGCGGTCGGGAGGGGAAGCGGCCGTGGATCGCTCATGCGGCATTCGCTCCGGCATGCACGCGGATCACCTCACCCACGTTGACCGTGGTCTGCACCACCGGCCCGTCGAGCACGAGGCCACCGTTGTCGGCGATCGGACCGGCCACGCCGGTGAGCCGACCCGCCGGCGTCTCGACCTCGACCTCGCGACCCGTCAACCACGACGCCTCCTGGAATCGCTCCCGCGGGGACACGCCCGACTCCGCCAGGGCGACCTCCACCTCGAGGGCGTCGAGAAATGCGCCGAGGAGCCGAACGCGATCGATCGGCGCCCCTGCGAGATCGGCCAGCGACGTCGCGCCGGACGCGATGTCCGAGGGCATCGCGTCCCGACGCCAGTTCACGTTCAGGCCCACGCCAACCACCGCTCCGATGACCCGGTCGCCGGCGATCTGGGTCTCGACCAGGAGGCCCGCGACCTTGCGACCGTCGAGCGTCACGAGGTCGTTCGGCCAGCGGATGGCGAGTGCGTGGTCAGCGTCAATCGCATGCCGAGCGGCATCGCGCACCGCGAGGGCCGCGGCCGCGGCAAGCCACCACGCCCGCTCCGCCGGCAGATCCAGCCGCAGCCCGACGCTCACGAGGAGGTTGACCCCTGCCGGCGAGAGCCAGGTCCGGCCCATGCGGCCGCGTCCCGCCAGCTGGCGATCGGCGACGACCGCCAGTCCGTCCCCGCCGGGCGCGCTCAGGGCCTGCCGGGCGCGGTCATTCGTGGATCCGATCTCGGGGTGAAACTCGACCGCGTGCCCCACTCGGCGACCGGGGCGCGTGGCGGCGGCCCAGTCGTGGGCCGGCTCGGGGCCCGGGGAACGCGGATCGGACACGGGAAGCCTCGCTGGAAGGGGGCCGATTCTACCAGCCGCCGAAATCGGGTCCGGTACACTCGGCTGGACGATGAGCGATGCTGCGCCGCCGCCCGGCGGTGGACACCCTGCCGGCCGGGAACGGGTGTTCTCCGGCATCCAGCCCAGCGGCGCGAGCCATCTCGGCAACTACCTCGGCGCCCAGCGGAACTACGTGGCGCTCCAGGATGAGTACGACGCGATCTACGCCATCGTCGACTACCACGCCCTGACCACGGTCCACGACGGCGACGAGCTCCGGCAACTGACCCGCGAGATGGCTCTCGACCTGCTGGCCGTGGGTCTCGACCCGGACCGCTGCGCGCTCATACGCCAGTCCGATTTCCCCGAGGTGGCGGAGCTGTGCTGGATCTTCAGCACGGTGGTGCCGGTCAGCTGGCTTCAGCGCAACCCGACCTACAAGGATGGCCTGGCCGAGGGCAAGGAGAACAGCAACGGGCTCCTCTCCTACCCGGTCCTCCAGGCCGCGGACATCGTCATCTACAAGGCCAGCAAGGTGCCGGTCGGCAAGGACCAGGCACCGCATCTCGAGCTGTCGCGCGAGATCGTGCGGGCCTTCAACAACCGATACGGACCGATCTTTCCCGAGCCGACGGCCGTCTTCACCGATGCCCCGGTCGTCCTCGGCACCGACGGGGCGAAGAAGATGGGCAAGTCGGCCGGCAACACGATCCCGATCTTCGCCGAGCCCGACGAGATCCTGCGCCTGGTGATGAGCATGGTCACCGACCCGCTGCGCATCAAGCGGACCGACCCCGGTCGACCCGAGGTCTGCAACGTGTGCCAGCTCCACCGGTACTTCGGCGGGGACTACCTCGAGATCCAGGACGGCGAGCGGACGGCGCGCACCGGCTGCGTCGACACCAAGCAGCTGCTCGCCGAACGGATGATCGAGTTCTTCCGTCCGATGCGCGAGAAGCGCGCTGCGCTCGCCGCCGATGCCGGCCTGGTCGAGGCGGTACTCTCGGCCGGGGCCGACAAGGTCAGGCCGATCCTGGAGGCCACCCGACGCGAGGTGCTCGACGCGGTGGGAACGGGCCGGCCGGGGGCGAGGAAGTCGTGATCGAGCTGTTCCAGGGGGCGTGGGTCCGGGAGCGGCGGTTGCTCGCCGTCTTCCTCATCACCGGCTCGATCTACTTCGGCCTGCTGGCGATGGCCCTGGTCCTCGACATCCTGGTCCAGTTCCAGGACATCATCATCGCCGTCTTCCTGGCGTGGCTCCTGGCGTTCCTGATCTCGCCGCTGGTCCATCGCATCCAGCGCACGCTTCCGCGTCGGCCGCGGCGCCGCGGTGGGCGCCGCATTCGGAGCCACCGTCATCGGCCTGGGCGCGTTCCTCCTGTTGGTGGCCGCCATCATGGTCGCGGACCTCGCCGACTTCATCACCACCTGGCCGTCGCGCCAGGACCAGATCACGGCCCAGATCGAGGAGATCCAGGACGCGATCGGGGTCCAGGACCCCGACGTCGCCCTCCTCTTCGACCAGCTGGCGGACTCGATCGGCGAGCTCGGCAGCCAGCTCGCGGGCTCAGCCGGGGCCATCGCCAGCGGCGCGTTCGGGGTCATCGGGACCCTGTTCCTGGTCGTGCTGCTGGCCCTGTTCATGGTCCTCGACAGCCACCGGATCATGATCTGGCTCAGCCGCCTGGTCCCGAGCCGCTTCCGCGATCAGTCGCTCCTGTTCCAGGAAGGGCGTGGCCCGATCGTTCGGGGGCTTCATCCGGGCCCAGACGGTCCTGGCCTTCGTCATGTTCGCGCTGGTCATGCTCGTCGGCCTGGTGGCGCGGGCGCTGGGCGGGATGGAGTACATCTTCGTGACCGCGGTCGTGTCGGGGCTGCTGATGTTCATCCCCATGATCGGCCCGCCGCTCGCCCTCGTGCCGCCCATCTTCATCGGGTTCCTGACCAGCGAGAACTGGCTGGTGGCGCTCGTCGCGGCGGTCGTCCTGGTCGTCGTCCAGGGCGTGATCGTGAACGCCATCCAGCCGAAGATGATGCAGGAGCAACTGGGGCTCCACCCCATCCTCCTGTTCCTCGGGTTGCTGGTCGGGGTCCAGATCGCCGGCCTGTGGGGGGCGCTCTTCGGCGTCCCGATCCTGGCCGTGATCGTGATCCTGGTGAACCACTGGCTCGACATCTACTCACCGGAGGATGCGGCCATCGCCGATCTGGCGGAGGCCACGCACGCCAAGGCCAATGAGGAGGCGGCCACGGCCAGGCGCCGAGGGAACCGACTAGCCCGGGGCTCCCGAACCGGCGTGAGGTGCCCCCCGAGAGGGCCAGGACGGTGGCGAGGGGCACCCCGAAGACGCGCGCCACGATAGCCGGCTCGAGGACGTCCGCCGCCGAACCATCGGCCACCACCTGCCCCTCGCTGAGCAGGACGACGCGCGCGTCGGTCAGCACGGTCAGCGTCGGATCGTGCAGGACGGCGATGACCGCCAGGCCGCGCGTCCGACGGAGCCGATCCAGGGTGGCGAGCAGGGCGACCTGGTGAGCGAGGTCGAGATGCTGGGTGGGCTCGTCAAGGAGCAGAAGGCTCGGCTCCTGGGCCAGGGTCATCGCGACCAGCACCCGCTGGCGCTCGCCGCCGGACAGCTCCTCGATCCGGCGGCCGACGAGGTCCAGCGCGTCGGCGTCCAGCAGCGCCCGCTCGACGGCCGCGCCGTCCTCATCGCTGGCCCCGAACCGGGAGCGGGCATGCGGCGCACGGCCCATCTCGACCAGCTCCTCGACGCGGAACCCGTCGGGCAGGGTGGGCAGCTGGGGCAGGACGGCCATCTGCCGGGCAAGCTCGCGGCGCGTGACGCTCGCCGACCGGGCGGCCGTTCACCGCGACGCGGCCGCTGCTCGGCTGCAGCATCGCGCTCGCCACCCGCAGGAGCGTGGTCTTGCCGCTGCCGTTGGGCCCGAGCAGGATGACCATCTCGCCGGGCAGACACCGCGAGGCTGACCTCGCGCAGGACCTCCCGGTCCGGCAGCCCGCGGCGGCGGTAGCGCGAAGGTCACCCCGTCGATGGCCAGCACGGGCGGTGCGGTGGTCCGGTCACGGTGAGCTCGCGGCCCCCGCCGAGCGGTGGAGCAGCCACAGGAAGAACGGCGCCCCGATCAGCGCGGTGACGACGCCGACCGGGACCCCGCCAGCCAGCCGCGCGGCGAGGTCTGCGGTGACGAGCAGGGCCGCGCCGCCGAGGCAGCTCGCCGGGAGCAGGAGCCGATGGTCCGGACCGATGGCCAGCCGCACGACGTGCGGCACGACGAGGCCGACGAAACCGATGGTCCCCGCCAGGGCCACCGCCGCCGAGGTGACCACCGTGGCGAGCAGGACGAGGCCCCGTCGGGCGCGGCACGAGGTCGACGCCGAGGCCAGCGGCCGCCTCGTCGCCGAGCAGCAGGAGGTTCAGGGTCCGCCAGCGAAGGAGGAGCAGGGCCGATCCGCCGACGACCAGCGGCGCCGCGACGGCCAGCTCGGGATACCCCGCCCCGCCCGAGGAAGCCCAGCAGCCAGCCCACGACCGACGCGAGGGCGCGACCGGAGCTGACGAGGAGCAGCGCAACGGCGGCGGCCAGCAGGGACGAGACCGCGTAGCCGGTCAGGAGCAGGGTCACCATGCTCGAGCGCCCGCCCTGGCGCGCCACGGCCAGGACGAGGGACACGGCCGCCAGGCCGCCGACGAAGGCCATGACCTGGGCCAGGCCGATGCCGAGCCAGGCACTCCCCGCCCCGACCGCCAGGGCCGGGACGAGGATCGGGGCGGTGATGGCGAGCACCGCACCGAGCGAGGCACCGGCCGCCGAGCCGATGACGTAGGGATCGGCCATCGGGTTGCGGAGGAGCGCCTGGAACACGACACCGGCGCCGGCGAGTCCGGCACCGACGAGGACGCCGGCCAGAACCCGCGGCAGGCGGACCTCGAACAGGATGGTGGGTGCGGTTGAGGGCCAGGTCTCGGCCACCGGCAGACCCAGCCGCTGAGCGATGATCCCGACGGCGTCTCCGCAGCCCGACCTCGACGCTGCCGACGGCGACCGCCGACAGGACCGCCCCGATGACCAGGACGATGCCGGCGCCCAGGACGAGCGTTGCCCGTCCCAGGCTGGGCCCTCCGACCAGCGGACGAGCCGCTGCGGTGCGCGCGCATCGGGCGCTCAGTCGAACCGGTCGGGATGGATGGCGCGGGCCAGGGCCTCCAGGCCGTCCACCACCCGCGGCCCGGGTCGGGTGATGACCGGGTCCTCGGCCATGACCAGCACCCGTCCATCCTGCACGGCGGTCATCGCCCCCCATCCTGGACGCGCGGCGACCGACTCGGGCGTGATCGAAGGGTCGTACGCGGCGTCGCCGAGCAGGATGAGCTCGGGATCGGCCGCCACCAGGTCCTCGAGGGCGATGGAGGTGGTCAGCGGATCGCCGAGGATCGGGTCCCCACCGGCGGTGGCGAGCATGCCGGCCAGGAACGAATCCTCCGCCCGCGGTGTAGATGGCGCCTTCGAACAGGCCGACCTCGTAGAAGGTCCGCGGCGCTGGCGCGCCGGCGACGGCCTCCTCGACGGCCTCGATCCGCGCCTCCATGTCGGCCACCACGGCATCGGCCTCCTCGACGGCATTGATCGCCCGGCCGACGAGCTCGATGTTGTGGGTCACCTCGTGGAGCGTCTCGGGATACAGGACGATGACCGGGTAGCCAAGGTCCGCCAGCTCGGTGATCACCGTGCTGGGCGTCAGCTCGTTCCCGGCGGCGAGAACGAGGTCGGGCTCGGCGGCGACGACCAGCTCGATGTCGACCACCGCGCCGATGACGACGTCATCGACATCGGCCACCTCGGCCGGGTAGTCATCGAAATCGGTCACGCCGACCAGGCGGTCGCAGGCGTCGAGGGCGCAGACGATCTCGGTATTGGATGGGGCGAGGCTGACGATCCGCGCCGGCTCGGCCGGGAGCTCGACCTCGCGATCGGCGTCATCGGTCAGGGTCTGGGGGTAGGTGACCTCGGCGGCGGCCGACGGCGCTGGCTGCGGTGCTGGGCTCGCGCTGTCAGAGGGATGCGCTGGCCGACGGCTGGCAGGCGGCGGCCAGGACCAGGAGGAGTGGAACGAGAAATCGGAAACGAGATGCCGACATGTGATGTCCTTCCCTTTCTCACGAGGGTGGAGACATCGCGTGCTGGCTGGGCGACCTGGCTTCCGGGCGGGGCCCGGATCACAGTTGCGGGACAGCGCCGGCCTTGCACCGGCTTCGCCATTTACCCGCCGGCCTTTCGGCGGCGGCACCCCACGCGGTCTTCGATTGGTCGGCCGATGCTACACCCCGGCGCCGACCTCCACGTGGCCGTAGAGCGGGGTCTCGCGGGCGTGGTCGGAGAGCATCGGATCGAGCATCTTCTGGATGGCCAGGGTGTGGGTGCAGCCGCCGGCCTGCTCGAACAGGTGGCAGTCGCAGTGCCAGCGTTCGCCGTCGAGCGAGACCTGGTGGGACCCGTTGTCACCGGCGAAGGTGGCTTCGAGCCGGTCGATCGTCACTCGATCGGGCTCGTGGGCGTAGCGCATCGCCTTCTCGACCTTGCCGATCATGCCCGAATGCACGATCGCTACTCCTCCAGGCGCCGAGGGCGCCCTCTTCAGGCGCCCGTCAGTCCGACCTGGCGAGCCGCTCCTTCAGCATCGCGAGCAGTGTAACCGGGGTGGGGTCGGTCTGGTAGAGGATCGCCAGGTAGACGCTGACCAGGTCGCCCCAGGCGACCGCGGACAGGACGCGGGCCAGCGGCGAGGGACCCTCGGCCCAGACCGTGGCCCGGTTCGTGGCCCGCTCACCGAGAAGCTCTTCGACGACCCGGTAGCGTTCGGCGATGGCTTCGCTCTCGGTCGGGTCGCGGACCTCGATCACGAATGGGGCGTCGGCCAGCTCCCGCGGGTTGAGCGAGCCCTCGATGGCGTTGTGGTTGGCCTCCGGCATCGGCTCGTAGGTGCGCCCACGACTTCGCGTTCTCGTTGAACTGGGTCTTCCAGCGACGGGCGACCGGTGCCATCGGTCCCGGCGCCGTACACGACCGGGACCCGGCCGAGGATGCTCCACGCCAGCTGCTTGGCGGGGTTCGCGTCGGTCTCGACGCCCGGGCCGAGACGATCGAGGACCTCGTCGAGGACGGCGACCACCGGGCCCAGGGGATCAGGGTCGCGCAGGAGTCCGGCCGCCACCAGCAGCTCGTGGAGGAGCCCGACCGACCAGCCAAGGGCGGCCCGCGGCTGACCGGGCTGCTCGTAGCGAAGGAACGGGGTGCCGTCGGCCTCGGCCAGGCGGCCGAGGCCGCCGCCGGAGGCGATGACGACCAGGGGCAATCCCCGCTCGCGAGCCTGGGCGGCCGCGGTCACCGTCTCGATCGTCTCTCCCGAGTGCGACGCGCACACCACCAGGGTTCGCTCACCCACGCCGGACGGCAGGTGGTAGTCGCGCTGGACGATGAGCGGGACGCGCAGCCGGTCGCCCGCGGCCGCGCTGACGAGGTCGGCCCCGATCGCCGAGCCTCCCATGCCGAGCACCACCACCAGGTCCACGTCCCGGTGCCGGTCGGAGAGGTTCAGGCCGGCCGCCGCCTGGCGCGCGCCGGCCAGCTGGCGGGGCAGGCTCCGGACTCGGCCCAGCATGTCCTCGCGGTCGATGCGCGCCACGACCGCGGGCGCATCGAGGGTGACCGCCTCTTCGAAGGGCGGCGGCGCGTCCGGATCCGGAGCGTCTTCGTCGTCGGGCTGTCGACCGGGGACCTCGTCGGGATGCTTGTAGCCGAAGAAGTCGCGGGCGTCGCTCATGCCGGCCGCTCACGCGGGCGCGGCAGCGGCGGTGGCGATCCGTCGTCCCTCGGCCAGCAGCGTCTCGACGTCCTCCGGCGAGCGGGCCTCGGCATAGATGCGGAGCAGGGCCTCGGTCCCGCTGAACCGGATCAGGAGCCACGACCCGTCGTCGCGGTAGAACTTGAAGCCGTCGCCGGTGTCGAGCGCCTGGCGTCGGACGACCTCCCGGCCGTCGAGGCTCGGTCGGCGCCTCGTTCTCGAGGCGGGCAAGGGTGTCGCGCTTGATGGCCGGGTACTCCTCGCGCGAGAAGCGGACGTCGATCCGGTTGTAGTACGACGGCCCGGCGAGCGCCTGGAGCTCGGCCAGGACCTCGGACGCGCGTCGTTGCCGCGGGACAGCCACAGGTCGAGCAGGAACAGGCCGGCGGCCAGGCCGTCGCGCTCGGGGATGTGCATCCCGAATCCGAAGCCGCCCGACTCCTCGCCGCCGATCACGGCCGTCGGTCTCCGCCATCTTCGGGGCCGACGAACTTGAAGCCGACCCCGGTCTCGTAGGCCTCGGTCCCGTAGATGCTCCGCCAGGCGGCGGCGCCATCGAGGTGGTCGTCACGGTGTAGACCGCCGGACCGATCTGGCCCCGCACCTCGAGCAGGTACCAGTACAGCAGGCCGTAGACCTGGAGCTGGTTGACGAAGACGCCCTCCTCGGTCGCCATCCCGACCCGGTCGGCGTCCCCGTCGAAGGCAATCCCGATGTCGGCGCCCCAGCGCGGGATCTCGGCCAGCCACTCGTCGATGTTGGGGCGGATCGGCTCGGGGTTGACGCCGCCGAAGAACGGATTGCGCTCGGTGTGGAGCTCGCGGATGGTGAGGTTGCCGCCGTCGAGCAGGCGGGTGAACCACCCGGAGCCCGAGCCCCACATCGGCTCGACCAGGACCTTTCTGCTCGGCGGCCCGGATCCGCTCGAGGTCGACGATGCTCGCGAGCTGGTCGCGGAAGCGCGGGTAGGGGTCGAAGATCTCGACCAGTCCCGCGGCGACCGCATCGTCGTACTCGCGTCGGGGCGGAACCTCGTCCTCCGGGTACCGATCCATGGTGGCCTCGATGGCGGCCAGCATGGCCGGCGCCGCCGCGCCGCCGGTATCGGCCTTGACCTTGAACCCGTTGTCGGTCCACGGGTTGTGGCTGGCGGTGATGACGATGCCCGGCGCCGGCGCCGAGCTCACGGGTGAAGAACGACGCCGACCTGGGTCGGGACCGCTCCCGGCGGGGTCAGGCTGCGGATGCCGTGCGCGGCGAGAACCTCGACACAGGCGCGGGCGAAGTGCTCCGACGCGAACCGGCGGTCGTGGGCAGACCACCACGCCGCGGTCGGCCGTCCCCTGCTCCTGGAGGTAGTCGGCAACGCCGCGGGCACAGCGGCGAACGTTGTGGAAGGTGTAGTCCTCGGCGATGGCCGCGCGCCAGCCATCGGTGCCGAAGCGGATCGTCGTCACGGGCAGACCTATGGTAGCCGCCCGTCGGCTGCCGTCGTCACCTCATCGAGGGCCGCTGCCGAGCGTGGCCACCATCGGCCGCAGCGATCCCCGGGCCTCGGGCACGAGTTGCGCGGCCGCTGACGAGGTCGATCCGCGAGAACGGCAGCGGAAGCAGCTGGCGGTCCCAGCGCCGATGGAGCCGGAGCGCGGGTCTCGCGCGGACGGCGACCGGCACGATGGGCAGTCCGGCGTGGCGGGCCACGATCAGCACGCCGGGCTTCGCGACGCGATACGGGCCCCACGGGCCGTCCGGGGTCACGACCACCGAGTAGCCGTCTGGCGCCGAGCTCTCCCAGCTGGCGGGCCAGGCTCCGCGCCGCGGCCGCTTCTCCCTCCGCGGGGAGGCGGAGGATCACGACCTGGCCCGGACCGCGGGCGAGGGACTCGAAGATCGTCTGGATGACGGTTCCCCGCGCGGTATCGGTCGTGAACGAGGCATGGCGCAGGTCGCCGCGGCGGGCCGCCGCGATGGCATAGAGGCCGAGGTTGTACTCGTGCCAGAACGCGAGGACGACCTGGTCACGGGTGACCGGACCGATACGGGCCGTGCGGGCGACGATCCGCAGGTACCACGCCAGGAGCCGGCCCCAGAACCGGGCTCTAGAGGTAGCGGTCGCCGGTCGCCTCCCCGATCTCGTCGAGGATGGGCTTGATCTCCTCGGCCCGATCGCGGGCACAGACGAGGAGCGCGTCAGGGGTGTCGACGATGATGACGTCGCGCAGGCCGACGGTGACCACCAGCCGCTCCCCGCCATGGATCAGGACCCGCTGCGACCCGCGGTCGAGGTGCTGGCCCGAGGCGACCAGGCTCTTGCCGCTCTGGCGGCTGAGCGCTTCCAGCAGGGCTGACCAGGAGCCGATGTCGGACCAGCCCGCATCGAGCGGCGACGACGGCCATCCGGCCTTCGGCGGCCGCCGGCTCGGCGATGCCGGCGTCGATGCTGATGGCCGGCAGCGGCTCGAGGAGGGCCCGGGCATCGGTCTGCCATCCCGGCGTGCGAGGGATGCGCGCCGATCTGGTCGAGGGCCTCGGTCAGCGCCGGCTGATAGCGCTCGAGGGCCTGGCGGAAGGCGTAGCCGCTCCACACGAACACGCCCGCGTTCCACAGCGCGCCGGCTGCCACGAGCTCCTTGGCCGCCTTCGCGTTCGGCTTCTCGACGAACTCGGTCGACACCCGCGGTCCCTGTCGCGAACAGCTCGTCACCCCGGATGATGTAGCCGTATCCGGTGGCCGGATGGCTCGGGGTGACCCCGAGGACCACGAGGTAGCCGCGCTCCGCCGTGACCGCCGCTTCCCGGATGGCGGCCACGAATGCATCGGCGTCAGCAACGTGATGATCCGCCGGCAGGACGATCGCAACCTCATCGGTCTGGCGCCGGGCGAGAAGCGAGCCGAGGGCCGCCGCCACCGCGGTCGACCGCGCCAGCGGCTCGCCGAGGATGTTTCCCTCCGGCAGCTGGGGGAGCTGTCGCTGGGTGGCGTGAACGTGGGACTCGGCGGTGATGACGTAGATGTCGTGCGGCTGGAGCAGCGGCTCGAGCCGCGTCACGGTCTGCTGCAGGAGGCTCGCGTCCCCGGTCAGCGGCAGCAGCTGCTTCGGCGTCTTGCGCCGCGAAAGGGGCCACAGGCGCGTCCCCGATCCGCCGGCCATGACGAGCGCGTACATCGGGTTCCGGGCCGCTCAGTCCGCGTCGGCCAGGGTCTCGGCCTCCAGCCGCTCGCCAAGCTCGGTCGTGCGTCGGTACGCCGCCCACACCGCATCGGAGAGGACCGTTCTGAGACGCCCCTTCTCGAGCTCGTAGATGGCCGCCGCACTCGTCCCGCCGGGTGAGGTCACCGCGTTGCGCAGCTGGGCCGGATGGAGGTTCGACGCGGCTGCGTACTCGCTCGATCCGACCAGCGTCTCGGCGACGAGATCGTGGGCCAGGTCACGGGGGAAGCCCAGGTGGACACCCGCATCCACGAGGGCCTCCATGACCGCAAACAGGTACGTCGGGCCCGTGCCCGACAGGGCGGTGGCCATGGCCACGAAATCCTCGTCGTCCACCTGGCGTTCGTCGCCCAGGGCGCGGAGGACGGCCCGAGCGCGATCGCGTTGTGCGGCGGTGCAGGCGGAGGCGGCGGCCCACACCGCGATCCCCTTCCGGATCTGGGCCGGGGTGTTCGGCATCGCCCGGACCACTGCCGCATGGCGCAGCCCGGTGCTCAGCGTCTTGAGGGTCGCGCCGGCCACGATCGACAGCACCACCTGGCCATCGTCGAGGACCGGGGCGAGCTCTCGCATCACGCTGCGCAGCATCTGGGGCTTGACGGCGAGGACCACGATGTCCGCGCCCTCGACCGCCTCACGGTTGCGGGCCACGGTTCGAATGCCGTGGTCCGCGGCCAGCGTGGTGCGCCGGTCGCGTCGCGGGTGGGAGGCCACCAGCTCCGCGGGCCGCACCGCCCGGTCGGCGAGCAGGCCGGTGATCATCGCTTCGGCCATGACTCCGGCGCCGACGATGCCGACCTGCATCGAGCGACGAGCGCTCACCGGGCATCCTCATCCGGGCCGCTGACCGGGCGCTCGGTGCCCAGCAGCTCGCGCGCGGCCGCCAGCTCGTCGGATGGGGCGTCGCAGCGCTCCAGCAGGCCGACCGCGACGGTGGCCAGCTTGCGCGCGGTGGTCACGTTGCCCAGATCCAGTTCGGCACGACCCATCCCGTAGGCGGCCAGGCCTTCCTCGCGCTCGGCGCCGAGGTCGCGGGCCTCGCTGATCGCCTCGGCATAGTAGCGCCGGGAGCTCGACGGATCGCCACCCGCCACGCGCAGATCCCCGATCCGGCGTGCGGCCCGCGCCGACTGCAGCCCCATCTCGGCTCGCTCGAAATGCCACAGCGCCCGATGGGCCCACAGGTCCGCCGCCCACCACGCCTCGGCGGCGATCGCCGCCTCGGCCGCGGCCATGGCCGCCGCCCCGGCGCGTCGCTGGTCACGATCCCGCTCCGCGTCGAGATACGGCACCGCCAGCGGCGACCCACGGAGGTTGGCCGGCAGCTCGGCGAGTCGTTCGACCGGATCCGGACGGACTCCCGTCAGGCCGCGGACCCAGGCCGCGAGCCGGGCCAGCGGTCCCGGCGGAGGTGGGCCCCAGCGAACCGGGACCGAGGCGTGACTCACGCGGCAGTGCCCGCCAGGCGAGCCGCAGAACGGAGCTCGTCGGCGAGGTCGGTGCGCTCCCAGCTGAGGTCGAGGTCGGCGCGGCCGAAATGGCCATACGCCGCGGTGGGCCGATAGATCGGGCGGCGAAGGCCGAGTCGTTCGATGATCGCTCCCGGGCGGAGGTCCACCACTCGGTCAATGGCCGCCACGATGGCCGCATCGGGCACGTCGCCCGTGCCGAAGGTGTCGACGTTGAGCGCCAGCGGACGGGCAACCCCGATGGCGTACGCCACCTGGATCTCGCAGCGGGTGGCGAGACCGGCGGCCACCACGTTTTTCGCGACCCACCGCGCGGCATAGGCGCCGCTGCGGTCAACCTTGGTCGGGTCCTTGCCCGAGAAGCTGCCGCCGCCGTGGCGGGCCATCCCGCCGTAGGTGTCAACGATGATCTTTCGGCCACTGAGCCCCGAGTCGCCCGCCGGGCCGCCGATCACGAAGCGCCCGGTGGGGTTCACGAGCAGCCGGATCTCGCCATGGCGCCGGTGCTCGGGGACGACGACGTCCACCACCTCGCTGCGGACCGCATCGGTCAGGTCCGCCAACTCGACGCCGTCGTCGTGCTGGGTGCTGATGAGCACGGTGTGGACACCGAGCGGTCGTCGATTCGGACCGTAGGCCACGGTGACCTGGCTCTTGCCATCGGGCCGCAGGAATGGGATGCCATTGCTGCGGCGGACCTCGGCCAGGCGCCGGCACAGCTGGTGGGCCAGCTGGACGGGCATCGGCATGTAATCCTCGGTCTCATCGGTCGCGTAGCCGAACATCATTCCCTGGTCGCCCGCGCCAAGCTCGTCGGGGTCCAGGCCGGCGCGTGCCTCCAGCGCATGGTCCACGCCCAGCGCGATGTCCGCCGACTGGCCCTTGATGAGGTTCGTGACGCTCAGGCTGTCGGCGTCGAATCCGAGGCCCGGCTGGTCGTAGCCGATGTGACGCACGGTGTGGCGGACGATCCGCTCGACGTCCGGCTGATGGCTGGTGGTGAGCTCGCCGAGGACGATCACGGTGTCCGTTGTGGTCGCAACCTCGACGGCCACCCGCGCCTGCGGGTCAGCCGCGAGGACGTCGTCGAGAACGGCGTCGGCGATCGCGTCGCAGACCTTGTCGGGGTGGCCTTCGGTCACCGACTCCGAGGTGAACAGGCGCATGTCGGGGTCGAGCAAGGGTGCGAGTGTAGCGCGAGACCGATGCGCCGTACCGGCCGCCGTTCCGCGAAAACCTGAATGTCCGGACGCGGCGCCGGCCGTTACGATGCGCCTTTCCCTTTGGCATACAAGGAGTCATCCATGCGTCGCCCGCCCATCGTGCTCATCCTCGCCATCGCCGTCGGCCTGATCCTGGCCGCGTGCGGTTCGCCCGCCGGCAGCACCGAACCCGGCGCATCGAGCGGAAACGAGCCGTCAACCGCGCGCGGAGTCCCAGGGAGATGGTGGCGGTGGTGATGGTGGCGGTGGAGGCGGTGGCGATGGGCTGACGCTCCCCGATGGTGCGTGGACGCGGCGGTCACGCAAGCACAGACATTGGCGGTGAGGTTGACTCGTCGTTCGAGGGTGACCTCTTCACCGCGACCAGCCTCAGTACGGCGGGCAGACTGTTCTTGCAGTACCTGTCGACCGACGGCGAGCAGATCGCGGTGGCGCATCTATCCCCGACAGTGTCGCGGTCTCGGTACGTGACCAGTGAATTCGCGGGCGGCGGCGGATCAACCGAAAGCGGTGGCCAATGCGTGGCCACCTTCTCTCGCAGCGACGACAACGCGGTCGAGGGTTCGGTGCACTGCGAGGACGCCCCGATGGTCACCATGAGCGGTGCCGTCAATCAGCTCGCAACGATCGACGTCGAACTTCTCCGCCACGCGCTGACGATCAGGTTCCCTGCTGCCAGGAGGCCGCGTAGGCTTCCTGCGCAGCGGTGGGCTGGTCGATGGCGATCCCCATGCTGGCCAGCTTCAGGCGCGCCACGGCCTGGTCGATGTCGAGCGGGATCTCGTAGACCTGCGGCTCGAGCTCCGCGTGGTGCTGGCTGAGCCACTCCAGGCCCAGGGCCTGGTTCGCGAACGACAGGTCCATGACGAGGCTCGGGTGGCCCTCCGCGGCGGCGAGGTTGACGAGGCGCCCCTCGGCCAGCAGGTAGAGCCGCCGCCCGTCGGCCAATCGGTATTCGCGCGTGTTCGGCCGGACGTCGCGCTGCTCGGCGGCCATCTCGTCGAGGGCGGGGATGTCGAACTCGTCGTTGAAGTGTCCCGCGTTGGCGAGGATGACCCCGTCCCGCATGAGGCGGAAATGCTCGCCGCCGAACACGTGCAGTGAGCCGGTGGCCGTGATGAAGATGTCCCCGGTCTCGGCGGCGTCGAGGCTGGTCATGACCCGGAAGCCATCCATCGCCGCTTCGAGGGCACGGATGGGGTCGATCTCGACGATCACCACGTTGGCACCCATCCCATGCGCCCGAGAGGCGATCCCTCGACCCACCCAGCCGTAGCCGCCGACCACCAGCGTCTTGCCCGCGAGCAGCACGTTCGTCGCCCGCAGGATGCCGTCGATGGCGCTCTGTCCGGTCCCGTACCGGTTGTCGAACAGGTGCTTGGTGAGGGCCTCGTTGACGGCCAGGATCGGGTAGCGGAGTGCGCCATCGGCCGCCATCGCTCGCAGGCGGATGACACCGGTCGTGGTCTCCTCCGTGCCACCGCGAACGTCGCTCAGCAGGTCGGCCCGATGCTGATGGAGCTCACCGACGAGGTCCGCCCCATCGTCCATCGTGAGCTGCGGCTTGTGGTCGAGGGCCGCGTTGATGTGGCCGTAGTACGTGTCGCGATCCTCGCCGCGGATGGCGAAGACCTCGATCCCGTGGTCGGTGACGAGCGATGAAGCGACGTCGTCCTGGGTGGACAGCGGGTTCGAGGCGCACAGGACCACGTCCGCGCCACCGGCCGCGAGGGTCCGGACGAGGTTCGCCGTCTCGGCCGTGACGTGGAGGCAGGCGCTGATTCGCCACCCGTCGAACGGTCGACTGGCCGTCAGCCGGTCGCGGATCCCGGCCAGGACGGGCATCTGGCGGTCAGCCCACGCGATGCGTCGCGCACCATCGTCGGCCAGCCCGGGGTCAAGAATGTCGCTCACAGTGCCTCCATCATCGGTCAGCTATCGGTCGCTGCTCGGGGCCAGCTCCAGCGCAGCGCCGCGCGGAGTGGTCGGATGAGATCCCACCCGCCGGCGCGGCGGTAGGCGACCCATTCGCCGAGGCGGCAGTATTCACGAAATCCGAGTCGGGCGTACGCAGCGATGGCCGGGTCGTTGTCGGCGTACACGTTCAGGGCCACGTCCGTGACCCGGGTCAGCAGGTCGGCGGTGACCCCCGCCGTGACGGCCTTGGCGTGGCCCTGGCCGCGATGGTCGACATGGGTCAGGACATTGCCCACGACGGCAATCCCCTCGGCCTCGTTGATGACGTGCGTGCCGGCCGCGGCCACCAGGCGGCCACCCACCCGGACGCCGTAGTACACCCCGTCCTCGACGACCGAAGCCGGGAACCCGCCGCCCAGGCCGAGCTGGTAGAGCCGATTCAGATCACCGATGTCGGCCGGTCCGAGCCGCTCCGCGCCGCCGGCGAGGGGGCGAAAGGAGTCGCGGTCGACGACCATCCGGAGGAGGGACGCGGGCAGGTCGACCCGGTACAGGTCGTTGAAGGCCGATGCCAGGTCGTGGCGGGCCTGGACGAAGGCATAGCGCGGTCGAACTTCGGTGGCGAGGACCGCGCGGCAGGCGGCCGGCTCTCCCATCAGGAACAACGGCTGCGGGGGAAGGCCGAGATGCTGCATGGCAACGCCGCGCGGCCGGCCGGCGTCGTCGTAGGCCATGCCCCAGGCCGCCCGGCGCCGGACCGCGGCATCGAGGTCGCCCAGGGCATACGCGGCATACAGCCGATCGGTGCGCAGGAACGCGGCGACTTCCTCGCGGTCGGCGACGGATCGGATCTGCCAGCCCGCGGTGGGGGCGCCGGTCGGCGCCGTGGTCATCGGTCGGCCGCCTGCCGATCGGTCAGTAGGTGAGCAGCGCGTGGATGGTGAACTGCGACAGCTGTTCCCGACCCCGCAGGGCGCTGAGCTCGACCATGAAGGACAGGCCGGCGACCTCGCCGCCGAGGCGCTGGACCAGCTCGATGGTGCCCATCACCGTGCCTCCGGTGGCCAGCAGATCGTCCACGATGAGCACCCGCTGTCCGCTCTGGATGGCGTCGCGATGGATCTCGAGCGTGGCCGTCCCGTACTCGAGCGCGTACTCGACCTCGATCGTGTCCGCCGGGAGCTTCCCGAGCTTCCGGACCGGGACGAATCCGGCGCCCAGCTGGTAGGCAATCGGCGCGCTGAAGATGAATCCGCGCGACTCCATGCCGACCACGAGGTCAATGGGCGTGTCACGCACCTGGGCCACCATCCGATCAATGACTTCCCGAAACGCGGTCGGGTCCTTGAGGAGGGTGGTGATGTCGTAGAACAGGATGCCCGGCTTCGGAAAGTCGGGGACCTCGCGGATGAGCTTGCGCAGGTCGTCGGCCGATGTGACGGTCACTGCGGGAGTCTAGACGGCGCAGCGACGCCCTCGCAATCAAGACCGGACCATTGGCCCATCGTGCTGGGAGCCGCCCGAGGCTACGGTCCGAACCGATGTCGATCGGCAGAGTCCGGCAGCGCTTCGAGCGCATGCTGCCGGGCCTCATCCTCGTGTCCGCGGTCGGGGTGGCCATCCTGGTCCTGCTGGCGAGCTGGACGCAGCCCCGCCAGTTCGTGCTGACGAGCGCGGTCGTGGCCGTGCTCGTGATCCTCGCCGCGGCCCAGGGCGTGATGCTCTGGCAGCGCGTCACGGCGGCCAACCGGGCGGGCGCCCGCCTCGCGGGACTCGAGTCCGAGGAAGGGACGTTCCGAGCGCTGGTCGAGCGGCTGCCGGCGGCCCTGTACATCGCCGGCTTCGGGCCGGATGCGACGTGGAACTACGTCAGCCCCCGGATCGAGGCGCTCCTCGGCTTCAGCGCTGCCGAATGGATGGCCGATGCGACGCTGTGGATGCGGCAGATGCATCCGGACGACCGCGCCCGCGTCCAGAAGGAGGAAGAGGAGGAATGGAGCCGCGAGCCGGGCATCGTGAGCGCCAGCGAATACCGCATGGTGGCGCGCGACGGGCGCGTGGTGTGGATTCGTGACGAGGCGGTGATCATCGCCGACGAGCACGGCGTGCCCTCGTTCTTCCGCGGCTACATCATCGACATCACCGCCCAGAAGGACGCGGAGCACGCCCTCCGCCAGAGCGAGGAGCAGACGCGGCGGATCATCAACACCGCCAGCTACGCCTACATCGCGATGAACCGCGACGGCGCGGTCACCGACTGGAACCGGCCGCGGAGCAGACGTTCGGCTGGTCGCGCGAGGAGATTCTCGGCAAGCAGCTCGCGGATTGGATCATCCCCATCAGCCAGCGGGACGCTCACCGCCAGGGGCTGGGACGGTTCCTCGAGACCGGTGAGGGCCCGGTGCTCGGGACGCGGCTCGAGGTTGACGCCCTGCATCGCGATGGTCGCGAATTCCCGGTCGAGCTCACGATCTGGGCGGTCGGCGCGGGGGAGTCGGTCAGCTTCTCCGCCCTCGTCCACGACATCACGCTCCGGAAAGAGCTGGAACGCCAGCTCCAGCACCAGGCGTTCCATGACTCCCTGACCGGGCTGGCGAACCGGGCGCTGTTCGCGGACCGCCTGGCGCATGCCATGGCCCGCCAGCGCGCGCGTCGCTCGCTGGCCGTGGTGTTCCTCGACCTGGACGACTTCAAGACCGTCAACGACAGCCTCGGCCACGCGGCCGGCGACCAGCTGCTGACGGCGGTTGCCGAGCGGCTTCGCGGCGTGATGCGGCCGGAGGACACCGTTGCCCGCTTCGGTGGCGACGAGTTCGCCATCCTGCTGGAGGAGACGAACCGGGAGGCCGCGCGCCGCGTCGCCGAGCGGGTGCTCGCCGCCCTCCGCTCCCCGTTCGACCTCCAGGGCAAGCAGGTGTTCGCCCGCGGCAGCGCCGGCGTGGCCGTCACCCAGTCGGGAACATCGGCCGAGGACCTGCTCCGACACGCGGACCTCGCGATGTACACCGCCAAGGCGCGCGGCAAGGGTCGCATCGAGTTCTTCGAGCCGCGGATGCACCTCGCCGTCATTCGGCGCCAGGAGCTCCGGACCGAGCTCGAGCACGCCATCAGCCGCGGCGACTTCGTGCTCCACTACCAGCCGTTCGTGGACCTCCGCAACGGACGGCTGACCGGCCTCGAGGCGCTCGTCCGCTGGCGGCACCCGGAGCGCGGCCTGATCGAGCCCGCCGAGTTCATCCCGGCAGCCGAGGAGACCGGCCTCATCGTGCCGCTCGGCGCGTGGGTTGCCGGCGAGGCCACGCGTCAGCTGGCCGAATGGGACGCCGAGGGCTCCCTGCCCGGCACGAACGGGCATCGGCCGCTCGTCAGCGTGAACGTCTCCACCCGCCAGCTCGCGGACCCCGGCCTGGTGGCCATGGTGTCCGAGGCCCTCGCGGCGTCCGGCCTCGAGCCGAAGCGCCTGCTGCTCGAGATCACCGAAAGCGCGTTGATGGCCGACGTCGCGGACATGGAGGAGACGCTCGTCCGGCTGCGCGGCATCGGCGTGCAGCTCGCGATGGACGACTTCGGGACCGGGTACTCGTCCCTGAGCTACCTCGAGCGGCTGCCCGTGGACCTGCTGAAGATCGACCGCTCGTTCACGGCGTCCCTCGGTGACGACCGCGAGGTGCCGGTCCTGCTCCGCTCGATCATCAAGCTCGGCCAGACGCTGGGCCTCCAGGTCCTGGCCGAGGGCATCGAGCGCGGCGACCAGGTCGTCCGCCTTCGCGAGCTCGGCTGCCGGCTGGGCCAGGGGTACCACTTCTCGCCGCCGCTCCCCGCCGACGCCGTTCCCGAGGCCCTCACCCAGCGCTGGGAGAGCGCGCGGAGCGCCTGAATCCCCGCTGTCGCCAGCCCGACATCGGTCGAGTCGGTCAGCCGCTATTGGTCACGAGTGACCGGCCCGCATCCTGCGGCCATCAACCTCACTCACCGATTCGGAGACCAGACCAATGACCACCATCTCCTACCCCACCAGCAACGTCGGCAGCTTCGTCCTTGGCGCCATCGGCGGCGCACTCGCGATGCTGATCCTCGCGTTCGCTCTCGCGATTGCCGCACTCAACGCCCCGGCCCTCGTGGTCGAACCCGCAGCGGCTCCGGCCCCGATGACCAACGCCGCCAACAGCGACGATCCCACCCCACTGTCCGGGATCCTGGAGTTCGCTGACTAGACGCTTCCGCACTGGCCCTCCGAGCCGGGAAGTACGAGACCCGGGAGCAATCCCGGGTCTCGGTCTGTGTCCTGGGTCTGGCGCGGGTCAGGTGGCCGCGAGCCGCCGAAGGACGGTCTGCAGGACACCGCCCTGGCGGTAGTACTCGACGTCGACCGGTCCGTCGAGCCGGGCAACGGCCTGGAACGTCCGGACGGTCCCGTCCTCGCCACGAGCCTCGATGGTCAGCTGCTGGCGCGGTGCCAGGCCGGCCGCGATGCCGCGGATGGTGAACGCCTCTCGCCCGCTCAGACCCAGGGACTCCCCGCTCTCGTCCGGCAGGAACTGGAGCGGCAGGATCCCCATCCCGAGCAGGTTGGAGCGATGGATGCGCTCGTACGACTCGGCAATGACCGCCTTCACGCCCTGCAGGAGCGGTCCCTTCGCCGCCCAGTCCCGCGAGGAGCCTGAGCCGTACTCCTTGCCGGCCAGCACGATCAGCGGCGTCCCGGCGGCAAGGTACCGCTGGGAGGCCTCGTAGATCGTCGTCCGCTCCCCGCTCGGGAAGTGCTCGGTCACGTTCCCCTCGGCGTCGGGCACGAGCCGGTTACGCAGCCTGATGTTCGCGAACGTGCCGCGAACGAGCACCTCGTGGTGCCCGCGGCGCGCCCCGTACGAGTTGAAGTCGCGGGGCTCGACGCCATGTCCGATCAGCCACTGCCCCGCGGGGCTGCTGGCGGGAATGGAACCAGCCGGCGAGATGTGGTCGGTGGTGACCGAGTCCCCCATCCAGGCCAGCACGCGGGCGTCGACGATGTCCGTCAGCGGCGGCGGCTCCGCGCCCAGGCCGTCGAAGAACGGCGGCCGCGCGACGTAGGTCGACGCCGGGTCCCACGCATATCGACCGCCGGCCGGCACCGGCAGCTCGCGCCAGTGGTCGTCACCGTCGAAGACCGAGGCGTACTCCCGGCGGAAGATGTCCGATCGGACGCGCTCGGCCACCACGGTGTCGACCTCCTCGGCGGTGGGCCACAGGTCGGCAAGGTAGACCGATACGCCTTCGGCATCGGTCCCCAGCGGCTCGGTCGTGAGGTCGAGGTCGATCCGCCCGGCCAGCGCGAACGCCACCACCAGCGGCGGAGAGGCCAGGTACGAAGCCCGGGTCAGCGGGTGGATGCGGCCCTCGAAGTTCCGGTTGCCGGACAGGACCGATACGCCCACCAGGTCGGTCTGTTCGACGGCGGTGGCAATCGGCTCGGCCAGCGGGCCGGAGTTGCCGATGCAGGTCGTGCAGCCGAATCCGACGAGGTGGAATCCGAGCGTCTCGAGCGGCTCCATCAGCCCCGCGTCGCCGAGGTACTGGGTCACGACCTTCGAACCAGGCGCGAAGGAGGTCTTCACCCACTTGGGCACCCTCAGCCCACGCGCGACCGCCTTCTGCGCCACCAGGCCGGCGGCCACCATGACCGACGGGTTCGAGGTGTTCGTGCAGGAGGTGATGGCGGCGATGAGCACCGACCCGGAGCGCAGCGCATCGGTCGTGCCGTTCAGGCGCACCGTCGGCGGATCGGTCCAGCGCGTCGGCAAAGACCGTCCGGAAGTTCTCGGGCAAACCCGGCAGCGACACGCGGTCCTGCGGGCGCTTCGGCCCGGCGAGGGAGGGCTCGACATCGGCCAGGTCCAGTGACAGGGACTCGTTGAACATCGGCTCCGGTGAGGCATCGGTCCGGAACAGGTGCTGGGCCTTGGCGTAGGCCTCGACCCGCTCGACCACCTCGTCCGCGCGGCCGGTCATCCGCAGGTAGCGGAGGGTCTCGTCGTCGACCGGGAACAGGGTGGCGGTGGCCCCGAACTCGGGGCTCATGTTGCTGATCGTGGCGCGGTCGGCCAGCCCCAGGCGCGAGAGGCCGGCGCCGTGGAACTCGACGAACTTGCCCACCACGCCGTGGGCGCGGAGCATCTCGGTCACGGTCAGCACCAGGTCGGTGGCGGTGGTGCCCGGGCGCAGCGCCCCGTCGAGGCGGAAGCCGACGACCACGGGGAGTGGCTGGTACAGCGGCTGGCCGAGGAGCGCGGCCTCGGCCTCGATCCCGCCCACGCCCCAGCCGACGACGCCCAGGCCGTTGATCATGGTCGTGTGCGAGTCGGTCCCGACCAGCGTGTCGGGGAAGGCGGTCAGCGTGCCGTCGGGGTCCGGGCGGGCGGTGACGACGTCGGCGAGGTACTCGAGGTTGACCTGGTGGACGATGCCGGTCCCCGGCGGGACGACCCGGAAATTGGCGAATGCGCCCTGCGCCCAGCGGAGGAGGGCGTACCGCTCGCCGTTGCGCTCGTACTCGCGCTCGACGTTGATCAGGAACGCGGCGTCGGACCCGTACTGGTCGACCTGGACCGAGTGGTCGATGACCAGGTCAGCGGGGACGAGCGGGTTGACCCTGTCCGGGTCGCCGCCCATGTCCGCGATCGCGTCGCGCATGGCGGCCAGGTCCACCACGCACGGGACGCCGGTGAAGTCCTGGAGGATGACTCGCGCGGGGAGGAACGGCAGCTCGATCGTGCCCGGGTCGGTGTCCGGGCGCCAGGCGGCCAGCGTCGCGAGGTCGTTGGCGGTGACCAGGCCACTCCCCGACGCCGCGTGCCGGGCCGCGTTCTCGATGAGGACCTTGACCGTGTATGGCAGCCGGTCGAGATCCGGGATTCCCAGGGCGGTGAGGTCGTAATACCGATACGAGCTGTCGCCGACCCGCAGCGTCGCGCGCGCAGCCGAAGGATCGGCCGGAGTGGGATTGGTGGTCACGATCGCGCCTCCTCAGTCACAGCTGATCGGCGCCGGACGGGTGCGCCCGTCCCGGGTCGAGATTCGATTCGAGTATACGCCGCCGTCCTCCATACTGGAGCTCGACGTCCTGCCCAAGGGACGCGCCCACGGAGGAACATGAATGCGGCGCAGCTATTTCCTGGTGTCTCTCTCGTTTGTCGCGCTGATGGTGGCGTGCAGCCCATCTGCCTCATCGAGCCAGGCAGAGGAAAGCGGAGAGCCAAGCGCAGGTGCGCCGTCAGATGCGGCCGCCTCACAAGCCGCCAGCCAGGCCGGTGGCGGTGGTGGCGGGGGCGGTGGCCTGGCCAGTGTCGACGTCACGATCACTGGTGGCGCCAAAGCGGGGCACTACGAGGCTGAGATCACGCAGGGCGGCTGCAGCACCGGGCTGTACGGCCCCAATTCCTTTACGGTGGCGAGCACGGCGGTGGAACCGGCCGGCTCATTCGGCGGGGCCCATGTCACGATCTACGACGCGGACGGCGCGGCCGCTGGCACCGACGAGGAGTTCTCGGCTGCGTTCCCGTTTGACAACTTCGCCGTGACGGTCGAGGTGAATCCGTATCTCGACCTGGGAACCGGCACCGCCACCCTGGACAATCAGGGCAGCACCGCAACGGTAACGATCGTCGGCACGTCCTCAGACGGCGATCAGGTGGATGCCACGATCGAATGCCATACGGTCACCAACCTGTAGGCCGGACCCCGCACGCCAAATGGGTTGACTCAGGGGTCGGAGCGGTTCCGAGCATAGGTGACGAGGTCGTGGTACGCGCCTGCGCGGAACTGGGAGCCGCGGGCGATGCCCTCTCGAGTGAAGCCGGCCTTCTCGAGGGCACGCTGTTCGGCGAGGTTCTCCACGTCGGTCTGGGCCTCGACGCGGTTGGCATCGGTCGGTCTCGAACAGGTAGTCCGCGAGCTGGCGCTGGGCGATCGAGCCGAAGCCCTGACCGCGGGCCTCCGGGATGAGCGAGATGCCGATGTTCCAGGCCCGCGACTTGGGCGGCGGCCCGTAGTGGACCTCGTGCCAGCCGACCGTGCCGATCGGCTGCCCGTCCGCCAGTCGCTCGATGATCATCTGGCCGTTCCGCTCGTTGCGAAGCGGGCCCTTGGCCAGCGCCTCGCGGATGTCGGAGTTCGCCTCCGGCGGCGGCCCGAAGTCGTTGAACTCGCCCTTGGCCTCCGGCGATCGAGCCCAGGCGTCAAGCAGATCCGCATCGGCGAGAGTCGCATCACGGAGGCGGACGGGGATCACGGCGCAGGCTCCTCCTGGTCGCCGTCATCGTCGCCGATCACGTCGCGGCCGTGAAGGCGGATCGTTCGCACGTAGAGGAGCAATGACGGGGCGATAAAGGCGGCCGCGGCCGAGCATGGCGGCCGGAGTGCCGGCGCTGACCGCCAGCGCGCCCAGCAGCGGGCCGCCGGCAATCTGGCCGACCGCATCGGTCTGGGCGTTCAGGGACATGACCGTGGCCCGCACGTGTGGCGTCAGGCTCTGGTTGATCCAGGCGGTGCTGATCGGGATCGTTACCCGGCGCATGACCCGAGCGACGAAGTAGCCGGCCACGGCCATCTCGAAGCTCACGGCCAGCGCGAACACGACCATGGCGACCATGAGCGCGGCGTCCATCCCCAGCAGGGCACGGGCCGTCGCGACGTGGCTGTCGGTGTCCACCCGTCGGCGGGCGACCTCCGCCACGACGATGCTGGCCAGGAGGGAGGTGACGCTGATCAGACCGAACCACGCAATGGGCGGCAGGTCGACGATGGTCGGGAAGGTGAAGTCGTTGAGGAGGTGGAACTCCCACAGCCGGTCGAAGGTCTCGCTCGCCGCCGGCGCCGAGAAACGTGATGAGCAGGATGGTCAGGAGGACCGGCCGCGCCGCGAACGGTTCGAATGCCGGCCATCAGCGTGTCGCCCATCGTCCGCGCCCGGCTCCGGTCGCCGCGCGGCGCGGGCTGCGTAGTGGTCCTCCGGCATGAACGCGACCAGGGTGGCGGCAATCACCAGGAAGCCAATCCCGCCGGCCACCATCGGTACCGCGAGGCCGAACAGCCGATCCGAGGAGCGCGCTGCTTCCGATCCCCAGGGCCGCGGCGGCGTAGCCCAGCTGGGATCCGCGCAGGTAGGTCTTGCCCACCTCGTGACCCTGGAGCTCGTCGGCGATCCACGCCTCGGTCGCGCCGGACTGGAACGTCGCGCCCAGCCCCCACAGGATCTGGGCGACGCAGGATCGGCAGGAAGACCGGGACCAGGCCCCACAGGATGAATCCGGCACCGATGAACAGGCAGCCGATGATGATCGACAGCCGGCGGCTGACGGTGTCGGCCACCAGCCCGGTGGGCACCTCGAAGACGAGGGCCGAGATCTCGAGCGCGGTCCCGACCAGGACCAGCTGGAGCGCATCGAGGCCGGCGACCTGGATGCTGTACAGCGCGCTGGCCGTGAAGACCAGCATGTAGCAGTAGAACTCGGCCGCCTCGAGCCACAGGTAGACGGCGTACGCGCGTCGTGCGGAGCGCGGTCTCACGCGGCGCCGGCCGTGCTCAGCGGTCAGGCCTCCCAGGTGGTGCGGAGCGTCCGGCAAGTTCGGGCAGGGGCAACGATTCGGCCTCCGCCTCGATCGCGGCGCGGTCCGCGGCAGACATCCGGCGCCAGGCCCGGATCGAGACGCTGGCCCCGGCCCGGCGCCACGTCCCGACGACCTCGCCCCGAACGAGGACGGCGCCGGGCCAGACGCGCGAGGTCCATAGGGCGCTGCGGCGATCGGCCTCGGGCACCAGCAGCTCGCGATCGGCTCCCCAGAGGAGGTAGTACGTGTCGCCACTCGGGAGGAGCCGCGCCGGGGCCGGGAGCGCGGCCGGCGCCCGGAATGTCGGCTCGTCGCTCCCCAGGATCCAGCGGTCACCGACCGGTGTCCGGACCGGTGTCAGCGATTCGCCGAGGGCGTCGAACGCTGCGCCGCCCTGCGCGGCTCCGATGCCGGCCCACTGGGCGAACGCCTGGGGCGTCGTGGGTCCGAAGACATGCAGGTAGCGGCGAGCGAGCTCGATACGGGCCTCCATCGGCTCGACGTCGGGCGCGGTGACGGCCCAGATGGTGGGCGCCCGGGCTCCCTCCCAGCGAATCAGGATGGTGCCGGTTGGAGCCGCGTATCGGATCCGCGTTGCCGACGCCCAGCGCCCGCGCGACCTCGCGATCGGGCATCCGCCGATCGCCGAGGACGTCCCGCATGCCGGCCGCCATCTCCTCGGCGACGCGCCGGCCGCGCGCATCGTCGGGCCACCTGCCGAGCGTGAACGACCGCGACGATCGGGCGCCGGGATGACGTACACGCTGAACCGCGGCCCCCACACCTGGACGAGCGAGGGGTCCTCCCAGGTGGACGGTTGGGTCCCTGCCACGCGAGCATGGATCGAGAGCAACGCGGCTCGAGGCATGCTGTCCTGGAGGCCGGCCCACGCCGCATGCCGCAGCGAGTCCGGGCCAGGTGGGAGCCGCTCGTCGAGCGCCTGGACGTTCCGTCGGAACGCGAGGATCTGGGTGCGCGTGAGCTCGAGCCGGGACCTCGTCACGTCACGCATCGCCTCCACCGGGACGACCGCCGCGAGCGCCTTCAGGATGGTTTCCACCGGGTCGCGGCCACGGACGAGCGGGATGCGAACCTGGTTCGAGCCGGCGACCGGGCGGAATCCGGCGAGGGTCAGCGCACGGGTCACCACCGCGCGATCGTAGCGCCGCCACTTCAGGGTCAGCCGACCCTCGTCGACGCGGACCTCGGATACGCCGGCTGCCTCGGCGGCCAGGCGGACCGCGACCGCCCGGAAGAGGCCCTCGACCTCGGGTGGGATCGGTCCGAATCGGTCCAGGAGGTGGGCGCGCAGCGCCTCGGCGTCCTCATCGGTCTTGACCTGGGAGAAGCGCCGATAGATCTCGAGCTTGGCGCCGGCGGCCCCGACGTACTCGTCCGGCAGGAACGCCGATCCCGGGAGCTCCAGGCGAACCGGCGCCGGCTCGGGCGGCGGGATCCGACCGCGGCGAAGGTCGACCGCCTCGGCCAGGAGCTGGGTGTACAGCTCGAACCCGATGGCCGCCATGTAGCCCGACTGCTCCGCCCCGAGGATGTTGCCGGCGCCGCGAATCTCGAGGTCGGACAGGGCGATCTGGTAGCCCGCCCCCAGGTCCGACGCGCTGAAGATGGCGTGCAGCCGGCGACGCGCCACACCGGAGAGCGGGAATCCACGGCGGTGGAGCAGGTAGGCGTACGCCCGCCGGTCGGAGCGGCCCACCCGGCCGCGGAGCTGGTAGAGCTGGGCCAGGCCGAACGTGTCGGCCCGGGCGATGAGCATCGTGTTCGCGTTCGGGATGTCGAGGCCCGACTCGATGATCGTGGTGCACACCAGGACGTCGAACAGGCCGGCGTCGAAGTCGAGCATGACCCGCTCGAGCATGCCCTCCGCCATCTGGCCGTGACCGATGGCCACCCGCGCCCGAGGGACGAGCTTGCGGACCCGGGCCGCGGCCCCTTCGATCGTCTCGACCCGGTTGTGGACGTAGAAGACCTGCCCGCCGCGATCGATCTCCCGGACGATGGCATCCCGCACCAGGCCGTCGTCGTCCTCGGCGATGCGGGTCAGGATCGGCAGCCGCGCCTCGGGGGCGGTCTCGATGACCGAGAGGTCGCGGATCCCGACCAGGGACAGGTGGAGGGTGCGCGGAATGGGGGTGGCGGACAGGGTCAGGACGTCCACCTCGCGGCGGAGCTGCTTGATCTTCTCCTTCTGCGCCACGCCGAACCGCTGCTCCTCGTCGACGACGAGCAGGCCCAGGTCGGCGAATGACACGTCCCTGCTGAGGAGCCGATGGGTCCCGACCACGACGTCCACGGTGCCGGCCGCCAGCTCGGCCACGATCCGTTGCTGCTCCCCCTTCGACACGAACCGGCTGAGCATCTCGACCTTGACCGGGAAGGCCGCGAGGCGGCGCTGGAAGGTGAGCAGGTGCTGCTGGGCCAGGACGGTGGTGGGGACCAGGACCGCCGCCTGGCGGCCGGCCTCCACGACCCGGAAGGCGGCCCGCAGCGCGACTTCGGTCTTGCCGTATCCCACGTCCCCGGCCACGAGTCGGTCCATCGGACGGCGACGGGCCATGTCGCGCGCGACCTCCTCGATCGTGCGCTCCTGGTCCGGCGTCTCGGTGAACGGGAACGACTCCTCCAGCTCGCGCTGCCAGGTCGTGTCGTCGGGGTATGAGAAGCCGTCGGCCTGCTCGCGGGCGGCATAGAGCTCGAGCAGGTCGTCGGCCAGGTCGAGGACCGCCTGCCGCACGCGGCGCTTGGTGTTCGCCCACTCCCGTCCCCGAGCTTCGACAGCCCCGGCGCCGGAGCGCCGGAGTAGCGGGTAATCCGGCCCACCTGGTCGGCGGGCAGGAAGATCTTGTCGTCGCCCGCGAAGTCGAGCTGGAGGTACTCGCGGACCTGGTCGCCGAGCGTGCGCTGGGTCATGCCCACGTATCGGGCGATCCCGTGGTCGACGTGGACGACCAGCTCCCCGGGCTCCAGCTGCCCCAGCAGGTCGCGGGTGACGACCCGCTTGGAGGCGAACAGGCGCCGAACCCGGGTGGCGCCGAACAGCTCGCGGTCGGAGAGCAGGACCAGGTTGGAGGGCCGATGGACGAAGCCGGCGCCGGTCGAGCCGTGGACGAGGGCGATGCTCCCCGGTGGTGGCGGTTCGTCGAGGGCATCTACCGGACCGATGCGGCCAGGCGCGTCCACCAGGAGCTCTGCCAGCCGGCTGGCCTGGTCGGTGGCCACGACCAGCCGCATCCCGCCCGGCCGCCTGCTCGCGGAGCCACGCACCGATCTGGTCGGTGCGTCCCGGTGGCGCGGGCGCCGGCACGTAGTCGGCGTCGACGGCGTCGCCCTCCTCCAGCCGTTCACCGGCGCGATCGAGCAGGACGTTCAGGGTGTCGAGGGCCGCGTACGGGCAGCTGCCAGTGCGGCGGCAGCTCCCCACTCTCGACCAGCTGCGATCGGCGGTCGGCCGCCCAGCGATCAGCCTCCGCGGCGTGGGCGCGGAGCTGGTCCACATCGGCCAGGACGAGGTGGCCGTCCTCGGGGAGGTGTTCGGCGGTGGACCCGGCCGTCAGGTTGGTGATCCACGTCTCGGCGGCCTCACCGACGTCCCCGGCCTCGAGCCGGGCGAGGTCGGCCTGGAGTGTGTCGCTGAGGTCGGCGAGGTCCCCCACCTGGGCGGCCACCGCGGTCCGGAGGGCGTCCGGCTCGGGGATGGTGAACTCGCCGGCGGGGAGCAGCTGGATCTCCTTGCGCCGGGATCGGCTGGCCTGGGTGGTGGGATCGAAGACGCGAATGGCGTCGATCTCGTCGCCGAACTGCTCGATCCGGACCGGATCGGCTTCGCCCGGCGGCCACAGGTCGATGAGGCCGCCGCGCACCGCCAGCTCGCCGATCCCCGTCACCTCGGGCGTGGGGTCATATCCGGCGGCCAGCAGGCCGGCCGTCAGGTCGCGCTGGGGAATCCGATCCCCGACCCGAATCCGTCGCCGAGCGCCCTTCAGCCGCTCCGCCGACAGGGTGCGCTGCCACAGGGCGGCGAGCGGGGCGACGACCACCAGGTTGCGTTCCGCGCCGGCCAGGCGGGCCAGCACCGTCAGGCGGGCGGCGGACTCGTCCCGATCGGGCAGCGCGCGCTCGAGCGGCAGGGCACCCCGCTCCGGCAGCACGGCCACGGTGTCCTCGTCCAGCCACGCCCCGAGGTCGTCGGCCAGGCGGTGAGCCTGCTCATCGGTCTCGACCACGACCACGACCGGGTGCGTGCGCAGCCACCGCCGCTCGACGCGATGCCACGTGCGCGGCGCGGGCGACGGCCGGCACGCGGAGCTCCGCCGGAGGTCGCCGGCGGATCCCCCAGCAGGCTGAGCAGCGGCCCAAGCCGCGGGCCGCGGGTCACGGTCCGGGTGGCGGCTCGTCCAGGTCGACCCCGTTGAACGCGTTCATGGCCGCCTCGGTTCCCTCGGCGAGCCACAGCTCCACGGCATCGGCAGCGGTCGCGATGGCCTCCCGTGCGAGCTCGTCTTCGTCCCGGCTAAAGGTGGACAGGACGTGGTCCACCATCTCACCGTTCCGCCCGATGCCGACCCGCAGCCGCGCAAACTGGTCGGTGCCCAGGGCTTCGATGATGTCGCGCAGCCCGTTGTGTCCCCCGGCCGACCCGCCGCGCCGCAGGCGAAGCCGGCCCAGCGGGAGATCGGCGTCATCGGTCACCACCAGCAGGTCGGATTCGTACTCCGCGTTCGCGTTGCGGAGCGCCGCTCGCAGCGGCGGTCCCGACTGGTTCATGAAGCGCGCCGGCTTGACGAGCAGGACCTTGCCGACCGGCTCGTCGCGGACCACCTCCACTCGGGCGGCACCATCGCGGACCTGGCCCTGGCTGATGCTCCATCGGTCCGCGAGCAGGTCGACAACCCGGAACCCGACGTTGTGACGCGTCAGCCGATACCGATCGCCGGGATTGCCCAGTCCGCAGACCACCTTCATGGCTGACCGATGGTAGCCGCCAACCGGGCCGCCATCGGAGGGCGATGGGCCACGGGCTAGCCGGAGACCAGTCCCTGGATCCCGGCAAGGAGGATGATCGTCAGCGCAACATCGATTGGTACGGTCTCGACCGGCGCATGCTCAGCTGGTGAGCTGCTTCCTAAGCGCCTCAAGCAGCACCTTCGCGCTCTCGGCGTTCTCATGCGCGAGGCGATCGAACATGTCCGCCCATTCCCCGCCGTCGGCGGAGTACTTGGAGAATGTCTCGATGCCTTCGAGCTTGGTCGTGAGCGACTGGAGGAGGTTGTAGGTGACGTTGTCGACGGGGCTCAACGCCGTCATGGTGGACCTGTCGTCGTAGCGCATGCCGAATCTCCTTGAGGTGGATGTCTTTGATCAACAGCGTGGCCGTCTGTGCCTAGCGCGTCCAGCCCTGACCCGGCGAGATCCGTTGCATCCACGTTGCGCCCTGCCGTCGACCCAGCCTGCCCGAGCTTCGCAACAGTCCCGCAAGGCCGTGGTCGGGATTCGATATCTCGAGTGGCGGGCTTACCGAGGACAGTGGCGAACACCCTGCATGGAGATGCGCAGCGATGAGCCTGATCCTGGTCGTGGGGAGAGCCCGACCGAACGAGTCCGATCCAGACCCGGGCGAGGCGGCGAGCCTTGACCGATGGGCCCGCATGCTCTCTGGAGGTTTGGACGGCGGCACCGACGTCATGACCGTCCACTACGCCGCCGATGTCACCGATGCGATCGCCGCGGCCGAACAGACGATCATGAGTGGCAACCACAACGTCGCGATTATTCCCGTGGTCGGCGTCGACCGTGACGGCCGGGGACCCGGCATCGATTCCGACGAGCTTGTGCGATTGCAGGAGCTGTCCGCGACGGTGACGGAGCGCCACCCGCAGGCCGACGTCGTGCTGGCGACGACCGGTTCGGGTGCGAGCCCATCGTTCACCGAGGTCCTCGCCGTGCTGCACCCGGCCGATGCGGACGACCCAGAGCTCCTCGCCAGCGCCGTGAGCCGCGCGTTCGACGGGGACATGCAGCGGTTCGGGCAGTTCGTGGGCGTCCTGCAGAAGGGAGTTCCGGCCGGCACCCAGCTCGCCCTCCGGGGCAGCGTGATCCAGGGATACTCCTACAAGACACTCGAACCGTTCGACGCGCGGGGGCCCGGCTCAAGCGACCTCGATCTCGTCCTGTTCGGAGACGATGCCATGGCCGCGTGGGACGCCGAGGCGTTCTTCATACCGGGCATCAACACCATGCCCCTGGGTGATGAAAGCAGGTGGGTTGCCCCCTCGTTGGAGCCCGCACGCTCCGCAGCGCAGGCGATCGCCCGTCGACCGGTCAATATCCAGGCCATGGCTCGTTGGTTCATGGACATCCGGTCCGGACTGCAGGGGCAGCCGTACGTGATCCTCGACGCGTAACCAGACGGTGGCGCTCCGGATCGTCAGCTACAACATCCGCTTTGGCGGAGGGGGTCGACTCGAACGCATTGCCGAAACCCTCAGCGCCATCGAGCCTGACGTCGTGGTCCTCCAGGAAGCGTCCAACCCGGTCGCCGTGGATCGGCTGGCCAAACTGACGGGACTTGAATATCCGATATGCCGATCCGGCGTCTCAGTGGCCGCCATATCGCGGTCGCCGCTCCGCCACTCGTGGCACGACCCGCCGCGGACGCGATCGTTCCTGGAGTTCGAGGCACCCGAGTCTGGACTGCGGTTCTTCGGACTGCACCTCCCATCTGGTCTGTCGCGCCGCGGAGAAAGGGTGCGGCTGCGTCATATCGAAAGCCTGCTCGCCGTCGCCGGCGGAGAGGCAGGTCCGCGAACCGTGCTCGTGGGCGATTTCAACAGCGTCGGCCTGGGCGACGAACCGTTGGTTGCCACCATGCCACTCTGGCTGCGCCTCCTGCTGCGCTTCGATGGTGGCACCCGGACCGAGGTCATGGACCGGTTGGCCAAAGCCGGCTGGGTGGATGTCTTTCGCCGGATGCATCCGGACGACCCGGGATTCACCCTGCCGGCCGCGAGTCCGCGAGTCCGCCTGGACTACGTCCTGGCTCCCGAAGCGCTCGTTCCACGCATCACGCGCTGCGAGCCTGTGACCACCTCAGCGTCCGGACCCCCGGGATCGGATCACCTGCCCCTGCTCCTCGAAGTCCGCGACTAGCGCGCTCAGCGCCGGCTCTCATTCTTCGCAGTCACTTCGTTACCGGTCACTTCGGAGCCGTGGATCTCCCCGCGCCATCCGCCGGTCGCTGCGCCTCGGGCCTCGATGAACTCCTTGAACCGCTCGAGGTCGCCCTTGGTCTGTCGCTCCACCACGCCGAGGGTATCCCCCACCGACTCAACGATCCCATCGGGATCGACATCCATGCGGAGGGTGACCTGGGTCTGATCTCCGCTTACCGGCTCGAACAGGACCGCGCCGGCGTTGTCCGCCCCGGAGGTGCTCTTCCATGCGACGCGCACGTCGGGGGTCTGATCGGTGATGACGGCAGTCCAGTTCCGACGTTGGCCACCGATCTCAGCGGTCCAGTCCAGAGTCCTCTCATCGCGCTGGACGACCGACTCGACGCCGTCCATGAAGCGCGGAAACTCCTCGAACTGGGTCCACTGGTTGTAGACCTGCCGGATTGGCGCATCGACGATCAGCGTGTGTTCGAAGCGCGACATGGGTTCCTCCTCGGTGATGTGGTCAGCACGACCCTGACCGATGGGAGGTGCGGTCCGGGTTGCAGCGCGGGGCTCGGAGTTGCAACTCCGTGTCGAGTCAACCGCGGACCGCGGGTAGCATCGACCCGTGGGTCTGCGAGTCGTGGTCATCGGGGGCGGCATCATCGGCTGCTCGGCCTCGGCGCTCCTGGCGGAGGCCGGAGCCTCGGTGACGTTGCTCGAATCCAGCGGCGTGGGCGCCGGTGCCTCGGGGAGAAACTCGGGCACCATTCAGCACCCGTTCGACCCGATCCTGCTCCTGCTGCATCGGGATACGGTCAGTGCCTACCGCACGCTCGCCGAGCGGGATCCCGACTTCGGGTTTCCAGCCGAACCGGCGGGCGTCCTCCTCCTGACCGATGACCTGGCGGCAGCCACCGAGCGAGCGTCGGAGCTTGGGACCGACTTCCCGGAGCTGGTGCCCGAGGTCCTCGATGCGACCGCGGTGGGCGACCTGGAACCAACCCTCGCGCCGGGTTGGGCTGCGGTGCGGGTGGCGACGGGCTACCCCGTCGTCCCCGAAGCGGCAACCCAGGCGATGGCGGCGCGTGCACTGCGCGCCGGCGCGGCGCTCAGGATCGGGCGCGCCGGCGCGACCATGGATCGACGGTCGAGGTCTCCGGGGCGTGGCGTTCGAGGATGGCGAGACACTCGCCGCGGACGCCGCTGCTCGTGGCCGGCGGCCCGTGGACACCGGAGATCCTGGGGCTCGATCCGGGATGGCCGCCGGTCACGCGCACCTGGGGCGTGACGGTGCAGGTCGACCTGCCCGATCCGCCCCGTCACATCCTCGAGGAGGGCGTGGTCCACACCATCAACGTCCCCAGCGGCCACGCCGGCAGCCTGTTCAGCATGGTCACCGCCGGCGGCGTGGCGACCGTGGGGTCAACGTTCATGGCCACCGAACCGGACCCAGTCGAGCTGGCCGCGGTGCTGATCGAGCGTGGGGCCGCCTTCGTGCCGCGCCTGGCAGACGCGCATATTCGGGAGGTCCGGCTGTGCGCAAGACCGCAATCGGCCGATGGCCGCCCGTTCATCGGTCCGGTGCCAAACGTCGAGGGCCTGTACCTGTGCGCCGGCCACGGGCCATGGGGCATGTCCACCGGCCCGGGGAGTGCGGCGCTCGTCGTCGAGCAGATCCTGGGTGAGGCGGACCGGGTGCCCCCTGGCCTGCGGGCGGATCGGACGATCTGAGGGCCTAGTAGCCGGCCACCACCGCGTGGCCCGCGCGGTCGAAGAGCGAGCCGGGCTTCCAGTCCACGTCGTGGAATCGGCGATGGAGGACGGTCAGCGACTGATGTTCCGCTTCCCGCATGGCGGCCTCGCCATCGGCATCGTCGTGATCATGGCCGAGCAGGTGAAGCGTGCCGTGGATGGCCAGCAACGCAATTTCCTCGGGGACGCTCCAGTCGCCCTCTGCCGCCTGGCGGACGGCCTGGTCGAGGTCGATCACGACATCACCGAGCATGAGCGGGGAAGAGCCGGCAAAGCTCCCGGCCTCATCGGCCAGGTGCGAGCGCCCGTTCTCGACCGTCCATTCGTGGAGCGGAAACGAGAGGACATCGGTCGGCCCCCGCTCGCTCATGTGGTCGAAGTTCAGGCGGGTCATCTCGGCGTCGCCGCACAGCGTGATCTCGACCTCGGCCGCGTGGGTTCCCAGGGCTCCGCGAATGGTCTCGACCGCCGCTGCCGCAACAAGCTCGAGGGCGGTATCTACGGCGAGTGGCTCGACGGCTTCGGTCAGCCGGGGGCGACCGACCTTGTCGTGGAGAGTGACCCCGGGCTCCATCGGCTCATCCTAGGCCAGGCTCGCTGCTGGCTCAAGATCAGAGACCGTCAGGCGCTGCGGGAGTCGCGCTCGATGGGCAGGACGTTCTCGGGGTAGCTGATCCGCTGGTGGTACATCCCGAGCAGCTGCTCGACGAACGACTCGCGGATGCTGCCGATGTCGCGGAGCGTCAGGTTGCTGTCGTCGAGCTGGCCATCGGCCAGCCGCCCGTCGACGATCCGGTCGACCATCTCCCGGATCTCGGCGTCCTCCTTGCGCGGCAACGAGCGGACGGAGGCCTCGACCCCGTCGGCGAGCATGACGATGGCCGCCTCTCGCGACTGGGGCTTCGGGACCGGGGTAGCGGAACCGCTCGGCATCGGGCTCCTCCCCTTCCTGGACGGCCTTGCCGTGGAAGTAGCCCATCACCGCCGTCCCGTGGTGCTGCGGGATGAATCCCGCGACCTGGGTCGGCAGGTTGTACTCCTGGGCCAGCTCCACGCCGTCGCGAACGTGGGCGGCGATGATCCGGGCGCTGGTCTCGGGGCTCAGCTCGTCGTGGACGTTCGGCCCACCGGCCTGGTTCTCGATGAAGGCCAGCGGGTTCTTCATCTTGCCGATGTCGTGGTAGTAGGCCGCCACGCGGGCGAGCAGAGGGTCGGCACCGATCGTCTCCGCCGCCCGCTCGGCGAGGTTGCCGACCATGACCGAGTGGTGGTAGGTCCCCGGCGTCTCGAGGAGCAGGCGGCGCAGCAGCCGGTTGGACGGGTTGGCGAGCTCCAGCATCTGGAAGACGGTGAGGATCCCGAACACGTTGCCCAGCACGGCGAAGCCGCCGACCGCCAGGACCACGGACAGGGCCGCGTTGACGAGGCCAGCCAGCGCCAGCTGGGCGATGCCGGTCGAATCCAGCCCTTCCAGCAGGCTGAAGGCAACGACCACCGTGACGTTGACCAGGGCCAGCACCAGGCCGGCGCGGACGAAGGCGTTCAGGCGCTCGGCCTGGAGAATGATGACGAGGGACGCGAATCCGCCGGCGGCGGTGTACACCACCGGCCCCAGGTCCGATGAATTGGTCGAGGCCGGCCACCACCGCCAGGGCCATGGCCATGGCTCCGCCGGCTGCGCCGCCGAGCAGGAGGCCGGTCAGCATGACCGCAGCGGAGGTGGGCACAAGGTACACGGCGATGGACCGATCACCCGCCAGGCGCAGGACGGCTGCGCTGGCAAACAGGATGAGCAGGAACAGCACCAGGCTCCGGGGCCGATGCCAGATGGCCGGCTGGAAGCGCCACAGGAAGCCAACCAGCAGGATGGCCAGGAGGGCGGCCAGAAGCGCGTTGCCCGCCAGCGGCAGGAAGTCGCCGGCTGGCTCGGTGAGCCCGAGCGCGGTGAGCTTCTCGTAGTCGAGGGTGGTGATCGGGTCTCCGGCCCGGACCATGGCCTCGTTGCGCTGGACGGTGACCTGGACCGGGATGACACCGGCCCGCGCCGCCTCGACGGCCGCCTCCGTCTCCTCCGCGCTGAATGCCAGGTTGGCGGCAATGTGCGCCGCCGCCAGGTCGCCGGCCAGCTCACGCTCGTCGGGCGCAAGGTCGACGCTGACGGCCTCGCGGGTCGCCTGACGTGCCTCCGCCAGGAGCGTCCTCGCGCACCTCACCGGCCTGCGCCTGATCCAGGACCCGCCGGCCCTCGGCGGCGATGGCGGTCCATCGCGGCGGTGGGCAGACCGGCCAGGAGGGTCACCTGCGATGCCCGCAGGGAAGGGGCCGCGGCCTGGAGCTGGGCCAGCGCGTCGGCGGGCGACAGGGTGCCGGCGTCCCGCTCGGCCAGCACCGATTGAATGCCGGTCACCTCCCCGTCGAAGCTCGCAAGCTGGCTCGCACGGATCTCGGCCTGCGGCCCGATCTCGACGTAGATCCGGGGCACCGCCGCCTCAGCTGCCGCTTGGGCCGCCTCGGTTTCGGAGGTGGAGACGAACGTGACGCTGCGCGGCGCCCGGATGTCCTCGGTGGCGACGTCCCCTGCACGTCGACCGACACCGTCGCGCCCACCAGGTCCACCGCCAGGACGGCGAACAGCGCCACGCCGACCAGCGCCATGGCCGCGACGAGCCGCGCCACGGTGGCGCCGGTCACGGTCCGGTCGCGCGGCGCGAGGGTCCGGGTGATGAACATGGAGCGGGGATCCTACCCCGCAGGCGCCTCGGATAACAGCCGGCGAACCAGGTCGCTGACGGCTTTTCCATCAGCCCGACCCCTCGTCTGGGGCACGAGGGCGCCCATGACCTTGCCCATGTCGGCCGGCCCGGTGGCACCGGTCGCCGCCACCGCGTCCCGCGCCAGCCGCTCGAGCTCGTCCTCGGCCAGCGGCTCGGGCAGGAACTCGCGGAGCACCGCGATCTCCGCCTCCTCGGCGTCGGCCAGCTCGGCGCGGCCGCCGGCACGGAACAGCTCGATGCTCTCTCGACGCTGCTTGACCTGGCGGTCGAGGACCTCGACCACCTCGGCATCGGTCAGCTCGTGGCCGAGCTCGATCTGACGGTTGTGCGACGCCGCCATGGCCATCCGCAGGGTGTTCACCCGTTGCGCGTCGCCGGCCTTCATGGCCGCGCGCATGGCGGTTCGACAAATCGGTCTGGAGGCTCATCGGCTCATCTGAGAATGCGATCGGGACCGGTCCGGCCTGGACCGATCCCGAGAGGAAGGCTAGACGCGCGGACCCTTGCGCTTCTTGGATTCCTTGCGCTTGCGCTTCACGCTGGGCTTCTCGTAGTGCTCGCGGCGCCGTGCCTCGGCCAGGATGCCGGACTGCTGGATCTTCTTGTTGAACCGTCGCAGCGCGCTCTCGAACGACTCGTTCTCGCCCACGCGAACTTCCGCCAAACGTCTCGCCTCCTGTCAGCCGATATTCGCGCTCAGGCGTCCATAGCCACCCGGCGCGCAGGCCCGCGGAGTCTATCAGATGAACCCCAGAGCGCCTTTGCGGCCTACAGAGTGAGTAGCGGGAGGTTCCGGGCGATCGGCCAGACCGTCCATTTGGCCGGGGGACGAAACTCGGGTAGCCTGCCCGCCGAATTCCCGTCCGGAAATCAGGGAGGAGTACCCCTAGTGAAGTATCGAAACATGGCAGGTGCGCTTGCTGCGCTGCTCCTGCTCCTGGCGGCGTGTCAGCCGTCGGCGAGCCCCACCGATTCGGCGGCGCCGAGCGCGGCCGCGAGCGAGGCCGCAAGCGAGGCCGCCAGCGCGGCGCCCAGCGAGGCTGCCGGGCTCACCTTGACCGTCGTCGAAACCGCCGCCGGCACCTCGCTGGCAGGACGGGATGGCCTGACGCTGTACGTCCAGATCGAGGAAGAGGGCGGCAACATCGTGTGCGTCGACGACTGCCTGACCAACTGGCCGCCGCTGACCGAACCGGTCACCGCCGGCGCGGACGCCGACGGTTCGCTGCTTGGCACGATCGAGCGCCCGGAGGGCACGACGCAGGCGACGTACAACGGATTCCCGCTGTACTACTTCGCCGGCGACTCCGCCGAAGGCGACGCCAAGGGCGAGGGGCTCGGCGGCGTCTGGTTCATCGCGAACCCGGGCGGAGAGTTCGGACCGTAGCCACACACGCCCGGGGCAATCGCCCCGGTTGAGCTGACCCGATGACCGGGGCACCGCTGCCTAGCCGGCGGTGACCTCGGTTTCGGGCGCGCTTGTTGGGGTGGCGGCAGCCGCGGAGCGGGTCAAGGCGAACACAACAAGGCCACCAATCACGTAGCCGCCGCCCTGCACGACGAGCAGGGCGACCACCGGCAGGACCTCACCGGCGATGCCCGCCAGCACCGCGCCGAACAGCGAACCGATGGCCGCCACGGCACCGATCGCGCCGACCACTCGGCCGCGCTGCCGGTCCACGGCCCGAATCTGCTCCAGGGTGGCGATGGCAGCGCCCATCGCCGCGCCCGGCACGCCGACGATCACCAGCATCACCAGGGCCGGCCCGATGAACGGGTACAGGACCGGGTAGGTGAACAGGACAAGATCGATGGCGCCGAATACGAGCGCGCCGATGATGAGCATGCGGAGCGGGTTGATCCGCGCCCCAATGCGGCCGATGACGATGGCACCGATGAGCCCGCCGATCGCCTGGGTGGACAGCACCGCGCCATACCCGGCGCTGTCCGAGTGGAGGGCGTCGCGGACCCACGGTACGAACAGGGTCAGGGTCAGGCCCTCGCCGACGGCCGTGATGACCAGGAAGACCATGACCGCGCGCAGCACCACGTCCCGCCCGACGACATGGAGTCCCTCGCGCCACTCCCCCAGCAGCCGCTGCCAGGCGGAGACCGTCTCGTGCTCGAGCGAGTCGTGGCGCTCCGCCCGCGACCTCGTCGTTCGAATGGCTGCGATCAGGCCTGCCGCCAGGAGGAACGAAGCCGCGTCGAGGACGGCCACCGCGCTGAGCCCGCCCAGGGCCACGACCACGCCACCGATCGCCGGACCGATCAGCCGGGCAAGGTGTCGGTTGACCCCGCTCAGCGCATTGGCCGTCACCAGCTCTTCCTGCCCGCCCTCGAGCAGGTTGGGCAGGAGGGCCATCTCGGCCGGCACGAACAGCTGCTCGAGGCAGCTCTCGACGACCAGGACCGCGAACGCGATCCACAGGCCGATGGTGTCCACGGCCAGGAGCGGGAGCAGGAACAGGGCCAGGAGGACGTTGACGACGATCATCAGCCGGCGCCGATCCCAGCGGTCCACGTAGACCCCCGCCACCGAACCCAGGAGGATGCGGGGCACGAGCATGGCCAGGACCATCCCGCCGGTCGCCAGCGTCGAGCCGGTAAGCCGATAGATCTCGAACGGGAGCCCCACGAAGAGGACCCAGTCGCCGATCATCGAGATCAGGCCGCCGACCCATAGCAGCCCGAAGTTGCGCTGGCGAAGGACTCTCAGCATCCGGGTCGGATTATCCCGGCTGGCGCGTGCCTGCCGCGGCGAGGTCAGCCCGCGGCGACCTCGGCTCTCGGCGACCGGGATCGGCTCGGCGTCGCCGACAGTCGAGGCCCGCCGTTCGTCGGGCCGGCCACTCCGGCGGCAGCCTCCAGGCGGGCGAGGGATGGCTCGCGCGCCCAGCTCGGTCGAGGATCGGCGCGACTTCGCGCGACGGCCTCCTGAACCTCCGGCAGCGCCGGGTCCAGCACCGTCGCCATGTCGACCCCGAGCAGTGCCTCCTCGAACGGCAGCCCGAGATCGCGCCACGCGATGCGCGCCCCTGGTACAGCGTCAGGGCTTCGGCGGTCGCACCCCCGAGCGCAGCGAGCGCTGCGCCTCCAGCTCCGCGGCCAGGGCGTCGGACAACTGGGCCGAGTGGCGTACCCTGTCCGCATCGATCCAGCGACCGTTGGAGCGCGGACGCCGTCACGCAGCCAGGTCGCGATGTGAAGCCGACCACATGTAGTCGTCGACGTACCCGACTCTCGCCATGTGCCGAAGCCATGTCTCTCGCGTGCCTCTTCGAGCCGGCCATCGGCAGCCGCATCGATCCCCATCGCCGCGTCGACTCCTGGCGGACGGCCGCTTCTGACAGGTCTCCGCGCCCGAGCTCCGCCAGCGAGCTCATCTCGCGGTTCGCCCTGCAAGGCGCGGTACCGACATCGCCATGACAGACGGCAAACAGGTCGATCGCGGACTCGAGCTCCCGCTCGAGGAGCGGTCGCGAGCTCCGACTCCGCCCAGTCCCACTCGCCGGTGAGCATCGCCGCTACACGGACCGTTCGGCCAGCGAGGGTCATCATCGAATGCGCGGTGCCCGATCCGTCGGCCATCGGCGAGGCCCTTCCGCGAGCCCCGTAGCACTTCCTGCGGCGAGAACCATGCGAGCGCCGGACTGGTTGATCAGCGCACGGACGGCGACCTTGTCGCGCCAAGCGACTCGGCGAGTCGCCTCCGGCCTGGATCAATGCCAGGCCCTCCCGGACCGCGATCGGCCATGGACATGGCGGTGCCCTTCGTGACCAGGAGGTCGGCCACGAGGGACCCCATGTTCGCCCGCTCGGCGGCCGGCAGGACGCGATCGGCCGCCGCGATCGGCCCGGGATGCGGTGACGCTGAGCATCTGGGCGCGGGCCAGCTGGCCGCCGGCGCGCGATGAGACCGGGGCGCGCTCGAGAAGTCCACGTCGGCGAGGATGGGCTCGAGCAGCTCGATCGCCTCGGTGAACCTCGAACCCTCGATCAGGACGGTCGCCAGGCCGGTGAATGCGCGATCGGATCCATCCTGGTCGCCCGCATGCGGTGAACATGCTCCAGGCCTGGCGAAGAAGCGGCTCTCCCTCCTGGTAGCGGCCGGCTGCGGTCGCGGCCTCGCCTGCGCGGAGCGCAAGGTCGGCCGCGTCCGACGGATCGTGCGCGAGCGCCAACGCCTGGCGGAGAAAGCCGAACGCCTGCTCGGTCGCGCCGAGCGTCAGCGCACGATCGGCGGCCGCGCGGAGCGCCACCCGCGCCTGGGCGGCAAGGGCGGCAGTTTCCTCCGGTCCGTCCGCATTCGCATGCGCTGCGAGGTACTGGCCTGCGAGGCCCCGGCCAGCTCATCGGTCTCGAGGCTCTCGAAGAACCTTGCGGCGGCCAGGTGGCGGGTCTTGCGATCGCGTCGGGCAAGGGTGTTGTATGTCACCTCGCGGATGAGCGACTGCACGAATCCGTACTGGTTCCGCTCGGGCGAGCGCGGATCGGTCTCCATCGCCAGCAGCTCGCGGCGGACGAGCGTCTCCAGCAGGGGCGTCAGCGCCGCCGGCTCGAGGCCGCTGACCGCGGACAGGCCGGCGACCGTGAACCGCTGGCCCAGCACCGAGGCGTCCTGCGCGAGGGCCCGGGCATCCGGCTCGAGCGCATCGAGCCGAGATGCAATCAGGGCGGTCAGGGACTCGGGGACCGCCAGGGCGCTCAGGTCGCCAATCGGCGCGTAGACGCCGTCCGTCTCGACCAGCCGACCTTCGGCGACCAGCATGCGGACGGTTTCCACCGCGTACAGCGGGACGCCGTCCGCCCGGGCCGCGATCGCGCGTGCTGCCGGGTCGGGCAGGCCGGGCACGAGGCCGGTCAGCAGCTCGCGGATGGCCGGCTCGGGAAGGGGCTCGAGATAGACCGATGTGAACTGGCGCTTGCCGGCTCCCCACGTCGGTCGCTTTTCGAGCAGATCGGGCCGAGCCAGCGTCAGGATGAAGATCGGCTGCGAGCGGCTCCACTCGAGCAGGTAGTCGATGAAGTCGAGCATCCCGCTGTCGGCCCAGTGGAGGTCCTCGAAGACGAGGACCACCGGAACGTCGGTCGCGAGCTGCTCAAAGAACGAGCGCCAAGCCCCGAAGAGCTGCTCCGTGCCCACCGACCCATCCTCAAGCCCGAGCAGCGACAGCATGGCGGGCTCGATCCAACGGCGATCCGCTTCGTCTTGGATGTGCTCGGCGACCATGGTGCGGATGCCGGCCCGCGTCGTGGCCTCGTCATCGGTCTCGGCCAGACCGGCTCGCTGGCGGATCATCTCGCCCAGCGCCCAGAAGGTCAGTCCCTCGCCGTAGGCGGGGCTCCGGCCGTGGTGGAGCCAGAAGTCCTCGGCCTCGGCGTCGACGTGGTTGAGGAACTCCCGCCCGAGCCGGCTCTTGCCGATGCCCGCCGGGCCAACGACCGACACCAGGCGCGCCCGCTTCTCTCGGGCCGTGGCGTGGTACAGGTCCTTCAGGAGGGTCAGCTCCTCGTGGCGGCCGATGAACGGCGCCTCGGGGCCATCGCTCCGCCATCGTCCCCGGACGCCGCCGACGATCCGGACGGCACGCCAGGCAGGAACGGGAGCGCTCTTGCCCTTCAGAGCCTGCTCCCCTGCCGGCTCGAACAGGATGCCGGCCGCGGCTGCGCGTTGCGTGGCCTCGCTCACGAGGACGGTGCCGGGCGCCGCCGCTCCCTGGAGGCGCGAGGCGGTGTTCACGAGGTCGCCGGCGACCATGCCCTGGTCGGTGGCGCCGATGCGTGACCGCGGCCTCGCCGGTCAGGACCGCGGCACGCGCCTCGATGCCCGGGCCCAGCGCCCGTACGGCGTCGAGGAGGTCAAGCGCGGCGCGCACGGCGCGCTCCGCGTCGTCCTCGTGCGTCGTCGGCACGCCCCACACCGCCATGACGGCGTCACCGATGAACTTCTCCACGGTCCCGCCGTATCGCTCGATGACCTGTCTGGCGAGCTCGAAGTACTGGCTCAGCGACTCGCGGACGTCCTCCGCGTCGCGCTCCTCGGCGAACGGCGTGAAACCCACGAGGTCCGCGAACAGGATCGACACCAGCCGCCGCTCGGCTTCGTGGGCCGGCGCCGCGGCGCGGGCTGGCGCGGGCGCCGGACTCCATCACTCTGCTGCCAGCGGCGTCGCGCATTCACTGCAGAATTTGGCCCCGGCGGGTTGGCGGTGCCGCAATTCGGGCAGGCTCGTGCCAGCGGAGAGGCGCACTCGGTGCAGAACTTGGCGGTAGACGGGTTTTCGGTCTGGCAATTGGCGCAGATCAACGGCACACAGGGCTCCGAGCGGGTGGTGGCGGGCGCAACAGACTAGCCGAACCGCGACAGATCAGCCGGGAGGCCACGCCATGGGCCGACCGCCGAGCAGGTGGAAGTGGAGATGGAACACGCTCTGGCCCGACTCCGGGCCGACATTGGTCACGATTCGATAGCCGCTCAACCCCGCGTCCGCAGCGACGCGTGCGCATGGCGCCAAACAGGGCCGACAGCAGGTCGCCATCCGCATCGGTCAGGTCGTCCGCGGAGGCCAGGTGGCGTCGCGAGATGGCGAGCAGGTGGGTTGGCGCGCGAGGGTTGATGTCGCGGAACACGACCACCGCGTCGTCTTCGAAGACTCGGTCCGAGGGGATCTCCTCGGCCGCGATTCGGCAGAAGAGACACTCGGCGTCATAGGACGGGTCGCGGGCGGGCACCCGGGAGCCTAGGCGAAGTGGCCTGTCCGCGACAAGACCGCGGTGCTACGGGCCGACGAAGTAGCCGGTGACGTCGAAGATGAGGTGGGTCGTGCTGCCGGTGGTGGTGCCGGTAGGTCGCGCTCAGGGTGCCGGTCCGCGCTGAGGGCCACCGTCACCCCGTTGGCCCGGCTGTCGCCGAGCGGGAAGTTCAGCGTCGAGCTCGGCGGGTTGGCGACCGGGTCGGGGCCGAGGAAGACGAAGCCCGGCGCGGTCTGGCGGTGACGGTCAGGTTGCCGGTGACCGCGGTCGCCTCGGCCGGCACCCCGCCGCGGCCGGTGACCTGGAAGGTGCGCGGCACGTCGGCGTGGAACGGGCCCGACAGCCCGATGCCGAACCGGGTGTCGAGCAGGCGGGCCGGGGTGAGCGGGACGAAGGTGGCGCCGCTGATCGTCGGCACGAAGTAGCCGGTGACGTCGAAGATGAGGTGGGTCGGCTGCCGCCGGCTGGCGCCGAGTAGGTCGCGCTCAGGGTGCCGGTCGCGCTCGAGGGCCACCGTCACCCCGTTGGCCCGGTTGTCGCCGAGCGGGAAGTTCAGCGTCGAGCTCGTCGGGTTGGCGATCGGGTCCGGGCCGAGGAAGACGAAGCCCGGCGGCGGTCTGGTCGGTGACGGTCAGGTTGCCGGTGACCGCGGTCGCCTCGGCGGGCACCCCGCCCCGGCCGGTGACCTGGAAGGTGCGCGGCACGTCGGCGGCGAACGGGCCCGGACAGGCCGGTCGCCGAACCGGCGTGTCGAGCAGGCGGGCGGGGGTCAGCGGGACGAAGGTGGCGCCGCTGTCGTCAGGCACGAAGTAGCCGGTGACGTCGAAGATGAGGTGGGTCGTGCTGCCGGCGGTGGCGCCGATAGGTCGCGCTCAGGGTGCCGGTCGCGCTGAGGGCCACCGTCACCCCGTTGGCCCGGTTGTCGCCGACCGGGAAGTTCAGGGTCGAGCTCGGCGGGTTGGCGACCGGGTCGGGGCCGAGGAAGACGAAGCCCGGCGCGGTCTGGGCGGTGACGGTCAGGTTGCCGGTGACCGCGGTCGCGTTGACCGGCACCCCGCCCCGGCCGGTGACCTGGAAGGTGCGCGGGCACAGTGCGCTGAAACGGCCCTGACAGGCCGATGCCGAACCGGGTGTCGAGCAGCCGAGCGGGGGTGAGCGGGACGAAGGTGGCAATCAAGTGGCGCCGTCTTCAGTTGGAGACACCAACGTCGCCCACCTCGTATCGGAGGATACGTACTCATTCCCCTGCCAGACGGCATTCCGGTCCGCGGATCCTGCGCCACGCCGACGTAGTCGCCCCAGCGGGTCCCCGACATAGTTGGTCTGGCCCGCGGCGAGCAGCTCCGGCGGACTTATGGAGTTCGGCGCATCGGCTGGGTAGCTGGTAGGCGCCGTACGAGGACGGGTAGTGGCCGGCCGTTGCCGATGACCGGGTCCAGACCACGAACAGCGCGCCATTGCGGCTCGCGCCAATGCCGCCCATGTAGCTGTCCTCGCCGTTCTGTGCGATCAGGAAGTCCTGGACCAGGCTGGGCGTGGTGGTGGACGTGTTCAGCTGAGAGACGCGGACGCAGTCTCGCGGCGCTGAATCGCCCGTTGGGGTGCAGGTCTGGGTCGAGACGAAGGTCAGCTTGTTGTTCTGCCAAATGGCGTCGGTTGGACGCGAGTCGATTGCGGTCGGTCACATTCCGGCGGTTGCCGCGGTTGGATTGGGTCCGTGAAAGTCCTGGATGACATTGGCTGCCGTGAGGTCCACTTCGGCGCTGGTATGTCCCGTCTCCGGAGCCGACGAGCCCGGTGATCGTCCGGTACCCACATTCATGTGCTGGGCCGTGACCACCTTCTGGACGACCAGCGTGCAGCGGGGCGGACGTAGCCGGGGTTTGGACGGCGACGCGTGGGGTGAAGTAGTCGGCGACCCGTCGCGTATTCGTCAGCGGGCAGGGTCGTGGGGTAGAGGATGCTCGGTCCAATCCATCACGAGAATGTCCGCCCCTGGAAACCGGCGTTGTCGGCGCAGTCCTGCCCCCCCCAGCGCGAAGACGTTCGACGGTGAATGCGATCTTGTCGGTCGAAGTCCCGAGCGCCGGGTAGTCGGGCAGGAAGTCGGTGAAACCGAAGGTAGAAGCCGGATCCAGGACCCGAGGGATCTGCCGTATGCGAGACCATGAAGTCGATGTAGCCGTGACCGAACGGCTCCGCCGCAGGTCTCGCAGTCCCAGGAGAGCTCCGTGGCGATCCAGCGGCCATGGTACGAGTCGTAGATGACGCGCGGATCGGCGTTGAAGGTCGGGACCGGCAGGTCGCCGGTGGTCTGAAGAAGTCGCCAGCGATACGCGACCGAGGAGTTCCCCCGGATCGGTCCGTGAACCGCAGGCTGGTGTTCACCACCTGGACGACATGGTTCGGCCCCGCCGCAACCCACGGATCAGGAGGGTGGAGACTTCGTCGCCGGTCCCGAGGCAAAGACAGGCCCTGGAAGCCGGGCTGCGCTGCAGGCGGGTTCGCGGTGATGGTTGCCTGGACCGGACAGGGCCGCTGTAGACCTGCGGGCTCTGGCGTGGAGGGCTCGGCGTCGCCGGGCCCGGGAGCTGGTGCCGGGAGGCACGTGATGCCGAGGCGGTGGCGGCCGGACTCAGCGGGCCGCAAGTGCGCGCGACGTTCATCGGTGGCGCGGACCCGATCTTCGGGAGAAGCTATGTCCCCCTTCCGAAGCAGCGCGGAGCGTCGTGGTGCCGGTCGGGCCAGCCGCTGCAAGGTCGGGCCGCGCCGAGGGACGGCGCAGCAGGATCGCCGTACAGCGCGGCTGCCAGGAGGCGGAACTTGGAATCGACCTACCTGGCATGCATTGGGGCGCCCCTCCCTACTCGCCGGCGACCGGGCAAGGCGCCGACGGGAGATCGGGCGAGTATGGACCAGGTCGCCGGAGGGTTGGATAGCCCGGTCAGGCCCTAGGCGAAGTCGCCGGTTCGCGACAGGACCACCGCGGCGGCGGCGACCGCCACGGACTCGCTCCGCAGGATCCGAGGCCCCAGCCCGGCGATGGTCGTACCTGCTGCTTCCGCGGCAGCGACCTCGTCGGGGGTGAAACCTCCTTCAGGACCGATGACCAGGCGCTCCGGCGGCGGCACCTCGGACAGGCGCGGACCATCCGTGCGTTCGAACAGGAGGACCGATGCCCGGACCGATGACCTCGGCCAGCGCGAGCGGGCTCCACGACCTCCGGGACGATGCCGCGCTCGGATTGCTCGGCCGCCTCGCGGGCGATCGCGCGCAGGCGCGCCAGGCGGGTGTCCGAGATCTCCCGGGCAACGCATCGGTCCGATAACGAAGAGCTCGAAGCGGGAAATGCCCACTTCGGTTCCGTGACGGACCACCGGCTCGAGGTGATCCCCCTTGAGGAGTGCCTGGGCCACGGTCAACCGATGGCGCGGCTCCCCGAGGGCCGGGGTCCGGGACACGACCTCCAGCCAGGTGCCGGCGAGGCGGCAGCGGACCTCCTGCCCGTCGCCCTCCAGGACGACGATCTCGTCGCCGTCCCGCAGGCGCAGGACGCGGGAGACCTGGTGCGCGATGCCACTCGGGAATGGCGAAACGGTCCCCGATCACCGTCCCGGGCTCGACGAAGAACCGATGGGTCGTCATGCCGTCCGTCCGAAGCGGACGGTGACCCAGTCGCCTTCGGTGATCCAGTCGACCACCTCGAACCCTGCCCGCGGTGAGCGCCGACTCGACCTCGTCCGACGCGGCTCTCGATGATGCCCGACGCCATCAGCGTCCCACCCGGCGCGGTGTGCGCCGCCAGCCGCGGCGCCAAGCTCGATCAGCACCGCGGCCACGAGATTGGCGAGGACCAGGGGAAACGGCTCGTCCGCCTCCGCGGGCAGGGTCCCGAGGTGCGCCTCGAAGCGGTCGCCCAGGCCGTTCGCCACCGCGTTGGCCGTGCTCGCCTCCACCGCGAGCGGGTCGGTGTCGTACCCGATCACCCGCTCCGCACCCAGGCGAAGCGCGGCCAGGGCCAGGATGCCCGACCCGCGTCCCACGTCGAGGACGGCCGTCCGGCATCGGCTCGACCGGCCTGCAGCGAGCTCGATACACGCCCGCGTCGTCGGGTGGAGCCCGGTGCCGAAGGCCATCCCGGGATCGAGGCGGATGACGAGGTCGGCGCCCTTCGGCGCCTCCAGCCAGGACGGGACGATCGTCAGGCGACCGATCCGAATGGGCTCGTAGCCGTCGCGCCAGGCCGTGGCCCAGGCCGCGTCGTCGGTCGTCGTGACCGACAGCTGCGATCATCGGTCTGAGGTCGAACGCGCGCAGGTGCCAGAGCGCGCGCTGGGTGCGCTCGATCGCGTCCGGGGCCTGGGCGTCGTCGGGGATCCAGGCCGTGACGCGGTACCCGGCCGACGGATCGGCGTGCAGCGCCTGCTCGTCGGCGTCATCGGCGGCCAGCGCCAGGGGCTCGGTGGCGCTGCCCCGCCCGAGCCGGCCGAAGATCTCGGTGACCGCTTCCACCGCCTCGACATCGGCCTCCACGCTGAGGGCCAGCCAGCGCATCGGCCCGGCGCTCGCGGTCAGCGCTCAGCCGAACAGGTCGCGCAGCCGGTCGCCGAGGGTCGGGCCGCTCTTCGGCAGGACCGCCGGTCCGCTCGCCTCGCCCAGCTGCTGGAGGAGCTCGCGCTCGCGCTTCGTGAGCTTGGCCGGGCACGACGACCGTGACCAGGACGTGGAGGTCGCCTCGGCCGGAACCGCGGAGGCGTGGCATGCCGCGGCCGCGGAGCCGAATCTCCTGCCCGCTCTGCGTCCCGGCTGGGACGTCCACCTCCTCGGGGCCATCGACCGTCCGCACCGAAACCTTCGCGCCGAGGGCCGCCTGGGCGAACGTGACCGGGATCTCGGCGTAGAGCTCGGTCCCGCGCCGCACGAGATCGGGATCCTCGCGGACCGCGACCACGACGTAGAGATCGCCGGCGGGTCCGCCCCGGGGCCCGGCCTCGCCCTGTCCCTCGAGCGCAATGCGCTGGCCGCTCTCGATGCCCGGCCGGCACCGCGACCTGGATCCGCCGGTCCTCGCGCAGCCGCCCATCGCCCTTGCACGCGTGGCAGGGGGTGGAAACAATCTGCCCCTCCCCGTTGCAGCGGGGGCAGGCGGTGATGTTCACCATCTGGCCCAGGATGGTCTGGGAAACCCGACGCCGTTCACCGGTGCCGTTGCACTCCGGACACCGCTCGGGCTCGCTGCCCGGCTCGGCCCCGGACCCGGCGCACGTGGCGCACTGGACCAGGGTCGGGAACCGGATCTCGCGCGTCACGCCGGTGACCGCTTCGGCGAGGGTGATCGTCAGCTCATAGCGCAGGTCGGAGCCGGCCACGACCCGCTGGCGCCGCCGGCCGCCGGCCGGGCTGCCACCGAAAAACGCGTCGAAGATGTCGCCAAAGGGCCCGAACCCGCCACCGAACGGCTCACCCGCCGCGCTCGCGCCGTCCACCCCGGCGTGGCCGAACATGTCGTACGCGGCCCGCCGCTGGCGGTCGGACAGAACCCGGTACGCCTCGTTCAGCTCCTTGAAGCGCGCCTCGGCCCCGGTGCTGGCATCGACGTCGGGATGGTGCCGCTGCGCGGCACGGCGGAATGCGCGCTTGATCTCCTCGTCGGAGGCGCCCCGGTCGACGCCGAGGATCTCGTAGTAGTCGCGCTTGACCGCCATGGTCGGCGGATTATACCGATTGGCACTCTGAACCTCAGAGTGCCAGCTCCGCTACTCGCCCGGGCCGCGGCCTGCAGACCCGGTCCAGAAGGCAGCCTTCCGGTACCCGTACGCGGCGAACGCGGCAAAGGTCAGCACGAATGCCGCCACGGCCGCGATCGCGGCCAGCTCCATCGTCATCCCGAACTGGGCGACCACGAGCCCGACGAGGACCGCGGCGACCACGCAGTTCACGATCAGGATCATGACCGGGGTCGTCACGAACGCGTGCATGATGTTTCCGCGGAGGCTCGGCGGGCTGGATACCCGCCCCTCCAGGCGCGCCGAAGGTGCGCAACACCCCGACCAGATCCTCGGTCGACCCGGTCACGAGGTATGGCTCGATCCCCGGATCGATTTCGAGGTAGGCCCGGCGCAGCCGGTTCATGCCCGGACCCAGACGAGGTCCTCGTCGTTGATCTCGTTCAGTCGCACGTATGTCGAGCTACCGACGAAGAAGACGACCGGCAGCAGCAGCAGGGCGAAGATCATGAATGCGCTGCCGAAATCCGTGGCCTGGGCCACCAGGGCAAGGGCGACGACCGCGCCGGTGAGGAGGGTCAGGAACATGCCGGCTCGAGCGAACGATTCGTTCCACGACAGGTTCCGCGTCGCCAGCAGGCTCCAATGCTCGGTGGTCAGCAGCTGGACGCGCGACGGCGCGGCGCGCGGCATCGTCCGTATGTCGCCGGTCGATGGGATCGGAGCCGGGGCTCCGAGGTGCTCGGTCGTCATGTGCGCAGTGTGCGACTGGGCGACGGGGTTCGTCTAGCATCGGCGGCCCATGACCGATCTCCGCCAGCTGTCGGCCGACCATGCCCGGCGCTTCCTCGTCCGCCGTCACCTGCTCGATCCGCCGCGCTCCCTGCCGGCGGAGCCGGCATCGGTCCTTCGAGTCGTGGACCGCATCGGGAGCCTTCAGTTCGACCCGCTGGAGGTACCGGGCGCCCGCAACCACGACCTGGTGCTCCACGCCCGCGTCGCTGGCTACCGCCGCGAGTGGGCCGATCAGTGGCTGTACGGGGCGCTCGGCGAGCGCCAGCTGGTGGAGCTGTACAACAAGATGCTCAGCATCGTCCCGATGGCGGAGCTGCCGTACTACCGGCTGTCGTGGACGCGCGGCGCGGTCAACTACGACGAGTTCCTGACCGAGCATGCGGGCCTCGCCGATCGGATCCGGACCCACATCCGCGACGAGGGCCCGGTCTCGACGGCCGCGTTCCGCGACGTGGACCACCGGATCCAGTGGTGGTGGGACAACGACGACACGACGACCGACCAAGGCGGCGCGGGCCGTGATGGAGGCACTGTTCGTGGCCGGCGAGCTTGGGATCTCCCGGCGCGAAGGAAGTCGCCGCTATCTACGACCTCATCGATCGCCTCGTCCCGCCCGACCTCCTCGTCCGGCATGCGCCGGAGTCCGAGCAGTTCCGCCACCGCCTGATCTCCCGCCACCGCGGGGTGGGCCTGATGGCCGAGGGCGGCGCGTCGGAGCTGGTGTGGGGCACCGGCACGGCTCCCGAGCGGAAGCGGATGACCGCCGAGCTCATCGACGGACGGCACGCTCATCCCGGTCAAGGTCGAGGGGCTGAAGGAGACGCGCCACGTCCTCGCTGACGAGCTGTCGATCCTCGAGGCCACCGCACGGCCCGATCCGACGGCGAACGCCGCAGGTGGCGTTCCTCGCCCCGCTCGGCCCGCTGATGTGGGATCGCCGCCTGATCCGCAGCCTCTTCGGTTTCGAGTACATCTGGGAGGTCTACGTCCCCGGCCCCAAGCGTCGCCACGGCTACTACGTGCTTCCCATCCTGTTCGGCGACCGGCTGGTCGGCCGCATCGAGCCGCGGTTCGAGCGGGCAACCGGCGCCCTCCGGATTGTGGGCATCTGGTTCGAGGACGGCTTCAAACCGATGGAGGAGCCGCACTTCGTTCCGGCCCTGACCGAGGCGCTGCGCGCCTATCGGTCCTTCGTCGGCGCACGGAAGATCGACCTGGCCCCGAACCCGGCCCGGACGCGACCTCGCGCGGGCGACCCGATGAACGTTCCGCGCTGGCTGCTCAATATCCTGTGGCTCGAAGACCGGGCCCTGTCCCGGCTGAGTGGCGGACGATGGGCGCTGCCCAACGCCAGCGGAGGAAGCGTGCGGACCCTCTTCCTGCACACCGTCGGTCGGAATACCGAGCAGAAACGGCGGAACGGCCTGTACTACGTCGAGGACGGCCCGAACCTGGTCGTCGTCGCCTCCAACGCGGGGCGAGATGACGATCCGTCGTGGTGGCTGAACCTGCGCGCCCATCCCGACACCGAGGTCGAGGTCGGGAAGCAGGTCCGCGCGGTGCACGCCCGCCAGGCCGACCCGGATGAGGCGCAGCGGCTCTACGCGCGATTCGTCGAGGCGCTCCCGCAGTACGGCGACTATCGGAAGCGGACGACCCGCGAGATCCCGGTCGTCATCCTCGAACCCCGCTGACGGGCGTCTCGCCGAACGTCAGCTGAATTCCACGACCACCGGCGCGTGGTCCGAGGGAATGCCCGGGTAGGTGCTGGGCTTGCGGGCGTCGCGGTCGCGCTCGGCGGATACGGCCCGCGCGGCGAGTGGCGCGGTTGCCAGGACGTGGTCGATCCGCATCCCGAAGTTCTTGTGGAAGTGGCCCGCCCGGTAGTCCCACCACGTGAAGTAGCCCGGTTCGGGGTGGAACTGGCCCAGTACGTCCACCAAACCCCACTCCACGAGTCGCGCCACCCGCTCCCGCTCCGGCGGCGAGACGTGGGTCGCGCCGTGCGCCGCGGCCGGATCCCAGACGTCGTTGTCGGTGGGTGCCACGTTGAAGTCGCCGCACAGGGCCAGCGGTGTGGACGGGTCATTCACCGCCCGCAGCCATTCATCGAGATGGTCGAGCCACTCGAGCTTGGCGTCGTAGAACTCGGAGCCGACCATCCGCCCGTTCGGCACGTAGACGCTCGCCACCCGGATGTCGCCGCACTCCGCGACCAGGAAGCGGCCGCCCTCATCGGTCCAGTCCTCGCTCTCCGGCAGGCCGCCGCTGAACTGGTTGATCCCGATCCGCGACGCAATCGCCACGCCGTTCCACGTCCCGCTGCCGTGGTGCGCGACCTCGTATCCGAGCGCGGCGAAGTCGATCAGCGGGACCGCATCATCGGCCAGCTTCGTCTCCTGCATGCACAGGATGTCGGGCTGGTGGCGCTCGGTCCAGGCCAGGACCCGTTCGAGTCGGGCCCTCAGCGAGTTGACGTTCCAGGTCGCCAGGCGCATCGGTCGCATGCTACGCCGGGGCCTTGTCGCGCGGCCTAGACTCACGATCCGAATCGGATGCAGGAGGACGCCATGATCAAGGGATTCCGTGAATTCATCCTGCGCGGCAACGTCGTCGACCTCGCCGTCGCGGTGGTCATCGCCGGCGCGTTCGGGGCGGTGATCGCCTCGTTCGTGGCCGACATCCTCACGCCGCTCCTCGGGCTGCTCGGCGTCCCCGACTTCAGCACGGCGAGCGTCCAGGTGGGCTCGGCGGAGGTCCGCTACGGCCTGTTCCTGAACACGCTGATCACGTTCGTGCTCGTTGCCGCGGCCATCTACGTCTTCGTCGTCAAGCCCAAGCAGGCGTTCGACGCCCGAACCGCGAAGGAGGAGGAGGCCACCACCAAGGCCTGCCCCCACTGCGCGACCGATATCCCCGTCGCCGCCACCCGCTGCCCGAACTGCACCAGCCAGCTGACCTGACGTCACCGGAGGACCGACCGTGACCGATGCGGGCGCCCCGCGCTGGGGCGCCCGATCCATGACGGCTCCGCTCCGCTCGGTCCTCGTTCACCGGCCGGATGCCGCATTCGGCGCCGCGTTCAGCAACCCGGACCATGCCTTCCGCCATCCGGTTGACCTGCCCACCGCCCAGGCCGAGCACGACGCCTACACCGACCTCCTCGCCGATCTCGGCGTCTGGGTCCATCGGCTCGTCGCCTATACCGACGACCCGGACCTGGTCTACACCTTCGACCCCGCGCTCATGACCCCGGCCGGGGCGATCCTCCTCCGCCCCGGCAAGCCGAACCGCACCGGGGAGCCGCGGATCATCCGGCGGTGGCTCGCCAACGCCCGGATCCCGATCGCCGGTCGCATCGGTCCGCGCGCGTCCATCGAGGGTGGCGACATCCTCTGGCTCCGCCCCGATCTGGTCTGCGTCGGCCGCTCGCTCCGCACCAACGACGCCGGAGCACGCCAGCTGGCCGACCTCGTCACGGCCGAGGTGCGCGTGTTCGACCTGCCGTACTGGCGCGGGCCCGACGAGCTCGTCCATCTCCTGTCGGTCATCTCCCCCATCACGACGGACCTGGCGGTGGTCTATCCGCCGCTCCTCCCCGTCGGCCTCTGGGCCCTCCTCAAGACGCTGAAGATCGCCACCATCGTCGTCCCCGACGAGGAGTACGCCACCCTCGGCTGCAACGTCCTCGTCGTCCGCCCCGGGGTCGTGATCATGGCGGAGGGCAACTCCGGTCACCCAACGCGCCCTGGAGTCAGCCGGCTGCGAAGTCCACACCTATCCCGCGACCGAGATCGGCCTCAACGGCTCCGGCGGGCCGACCTGCATGTCCCTCCCCCTCCTCCGCCAATGATCGACGCGGGCCGACGACGCGCCTTGATGATCGGTTGACCCGGATCGCCTCATACTAGGCACCGAGCCAGGCGATGCCGGCGGCCCACCGGCCTCGAGGACCCGCGTCAGACCCGAGGTGCTGCCATGGGATACAACCTCCAGAACCGCAACTTCACCAAGCTCCTGGATTTCAGCCCGAGGGAAATCCGCTACCTGCTGGACCTGTCGCGCGACCTGAAGCGCGCGAAATACGGCGGCTACGAGCAGCAGCGGATGCGCGGCAAGAACATCGCCGTCATCTTCGAGAAGACCTCCACCCGCACCCGGGTCGCGTTCGAGGTGGCCGCCTACGATCAGGGCGCCCACGTGACCTACCTTGGCCCGTCGGGCACCCAGATTGGTCACAAGGAGTCGATGAAGGACACCGCCCGGGTCCTGGGCCGGATCTACGACGGGATCGAGTACCGCGGCTTCGGCCAGGAGATCGTCGAGGAGCTGGCCGAGTACGCCGGGGTCCCGGTCTGGAACGGCCTGACCGATGAGTTCCACCCGACCCAGATCCTGGCCGACTTCCTGACCATGACCGAGTTCAGCGACAAGCCGCTCCACGACATCGCGTACTGCTACCTGGGCGACGCGCGGAACAACATGGGCGACTCGCTGCTCGTCGGCGGGGCCAAGATGGGCATGGACGTGCGCCTCTGTGGACCCAAGCATCTGTGGCCCGACGCGGACCTGGTGAAGACCTGCAAGGCCATCGCCAAGGAGACCGGGGCCAAGATCACGCTCACCGACAAGCCCGCCGACGGCGTCGCCGGCGTGGACTTCCTCTACACCGATGTCTGGGTCTCCATGGGCGAGGACGCATCGGTCTGGGATGAGCGGGTCAAGCTCCTCAAGCCGTACCAGGTGAATGCCGACCTGGTGGCCCTGACCAAGAATCCCAACGTCAAGTTCATGCACTGCCTCCCAGCGTTCCATGACCGGAACACGAAGGTCGGCGAGGAGATGTTCGAGCGGTTCGGCATGGACGGGATGGAGGTCACCAACGACGTGTTCGAGTCCGAGCGCGCGATCGTGTGGGACCAGGCCGAGAACCGGATGCACACCATCAAGGCGGTGATGGTGGCGACCGTCGGCAGCTGAGTTCGAGGGAGGCTGGCGGAGGGACCGATGCGGGTCGTCATCGCCCTGGGCGGCAACGCCCTCCTGAAACGCGGCGAGCCGATGACGGCCGACGCCCAGCGCGCCAACATTCGGGTCGCGGCCGAGGGCCTGGCCCGGGTGGCCCGCGAGCACCAGCTGATCGTGTCCCATGGCAACGGGCCGCAGGTCGGGCTGCTCGCCCTCCAGGCGGCGGCCTACCCCGATGTCGAGCCCTATCCCCTGGACATCCTCGGGGCTGAGACCCAGGGCATGATCGGATACATGCTCGAGCAGGAGCTCGGCAACGTGCTTCCCGTTCGAGGTGCCGCTGGCGACCATCCTGTCCATGGTCGAGGTCGATCCCGACGACCCCGCGTTCGGGGATCCGACCAAGTTCGTCGGTCCGATCTACGACGAGGCGACGGCGAAGGCGCTGGCCGCGGACAAGGGCTGGACGGTCAAGCCGGACGGCGCCGAACTGGCGCCGGGTCGTGCCCTCCCCGCGGCCGCTGCGGATCTTCGAGCTGCGCCCGATGCGCTGGCTGCTCGACCATGGCGTCGTGATCATCTGCGCCGGCGGCGGCGGGATCCCGACGATGTACGCGCCGGGCGAGGAGCGGCACCTGGTCGGCGTCGAGGCGGTGATCGACAAGGACCTGGCCAGCAGCCTGCTCGCCCGCGACCTGGAGGCGGAGCTGTTCATCATGGCCACCGACGTGGACGGGGTCTACCGCGACTGGGGGACACCCGAGCAGGCGCGCATCGACCGGATCACGCCTGACGAGCTGCGCGACCACGGGTTCCCGGCCGGTTCGATGGGCCCCAAGGTGGACGCCGCGGTCGAGTTCGCCTCGGGCCGTGGCCGGCGGGCCGTGATCGGGGCATTGAGCGACATCGATGGCATGGTGGCCGGGCACGGCCGGCACGAACGTCGTGGCAGATGCCACGTGACAACCGAGGCACATACGAAGGAGCAGCGTGATGGCGACGTTTGGGGTCCACTCGGAGGTCGGCAAGCTCCGGCAGGTCATCGTCCATCGGCCCGAGCTCAGCCTGAAGCGGCTCACCCCGGACAACCATGACGAGCTGCTGTTCGACGACGTGCTGTGGGTCGAGCGCGCGCAGTGGGAGCACGACCAGTTCGTGGCCCGCATGCGCGAGCGCGGGGTGGAGGTCTTCTACGTCCAGGACCTGCTGGCGGAGGCGCTGGCCGACGACGGAGGTCCGCCAGCCGGCTCATCGAGCGGGTGACCACCGAGCACGTGGTCGGCGTCGGCGCTGGTGGACGACGTCCGCGGCGTGCTGGCGGCTATGGCGCCCGACGAGCTCGCCAAGCCATCTCATCGGCGGGCTGACCGTCGGCGAGAGCGGACTCGACCTCGGCACGCTGGGAAGCCGGTCGCTCATCGCCGTCGGCGATCGACGACGACCGGATCTTCGTCCTGCCGCCGGTGCCCAACACGCTGTTCACGCGCGACTCGTCGTGCTGGATCTACGGCGGCGTCTCGATCAACCCGATGTACTGGCCCGCCCGTCGGCGCGAGGCGTACAACATGGCGGCCATCTACCGCGGCCATCCGATGTTCCGCGACGCCGATTTCGAGTTCTGGTACCCGCCGCTGGGCGACGACGACCGGTTCCATGTCGAGGACTTCGGGCTGGCGTCGCTCGAGGGCGGCGACGTCGAGATCATCGGCAACGGCGCGGTGGCGATCGGCATGTCGGAGCGGACGCCGGGCGGATGATCGAGCATGATCGCCCGCGCCCTGTTCGCCAAGGGCGCGGCCAACCGGGTGATCGCCGCGGTGATGACCAAGGACCGGGCCCACATGCACCTGGACACGGTGTTCACGATGCTCGACCGCGACAAGGCAACCGCCTTCCCGAAGGTCGTGGAGGGCATCCGGGCCATCAGCATCCGCCCGGGCGAGAAGGAGGGCACCCTCGACGTCCGTCCGGACAAGGACCTCGTCTCGGCGGTCGACGATGCGCTGGGGATCCGCAAGCTCCACGTCGTGGAGACCGGCGGCGACGCCTACCAGCAGCAGCGCGAGCAGTGGGACGACGGGAACAACGTCGTCGCCCTCGAGCCGGGGGTGGTGGTCGCCTACGAGCGCAACACGTTCACGATCTCGAAGATGCGCGAGGCGGGCGTGGAGGTCGTCACCATCGAGGGGTTCGAGCTGGGCAAGGGTCGAGGTGGCGGGCACTGCATGACGTGCCCGATCTCCCGCGACCCGATCTGAGGTGAGCGAGATGGAAACACGAGACGTGTCGAATTGGGTCGTCGCCATGCTGCTGGTGGCCGCTATCGTGGCGCTGGTGGCCCTGGCCCAGGGAACGCCGGACCACGCGCCGCGACCGCGGCGGCGCTCCGACGGCGGCCGTCGCAACCTCCTGGCCGTAACCATCGTCGCCGAAGGCGGAGGAACACATGACCGGGGACGTCCAACCGGAAGGAACCCGCGTCCCGCGCGAGCCGTCGTTCCTCGATGCGCTGATCCCGGTCATCGCGCTCGTCGTCCTCATCCTGCTCACGATCACCATCTTCGGGACGGACGCCACCGGCGGGCCGCTGCAGGTCGCCCTCCTGGGCAGCGCGGTCGTTGCCGCGCTGGTGGCGTTCAAGAACGGCCATACCGCGGCCCGCGTCCGGGAAGCCGCCATCGGTGGCATCTCCTCCGCCCTGAGCGCGGTCTTCATCCTGCTGGCCGTCGGCGCGCTCATCGGCGCGTGGAACATGGCGGGCACCATCCCGACCGTCGTCTACTACGGCGTCGGGCTGCTGAGCGAGGACCTGGTTCTACCCGGCCACGGCCATCGTCTGCGGCCTGGTCGGGCTGTCCATCGGCAGCTCGTGGACCACCGCCGCCACCTTGGGCGTGGCGTTCGTGGCCCTCGCACCGCTGGTCGGCGCCAACCCGGTCATCGCGGCCGGGGCCGTCATCTCGGGCGCGTACTTCGGGGACAAGATGACGCCGATCTCCGAGACGACCGTGCTCGTGCCGTCGATGGTGGAGAACGTGACGACCAACCAGCACATCGGGGCCATGATCTGGACCTCGGGCCCGGCCGTGGTCCTCGCCATCGTCGGGTTCACGATCATCGGTCTGGTGACACCCGCGTCCGGGACGGGATTCGATCCGGCCGATACCCAGGCGCTCCTGGCCGAGTCGTACCAGATCTCGCTCCTCAACCTCGCTCCCCTGGCCCTCCTCGTGATCCTGTCCGTCCGCCGGGCGCCGCCATTCCTCGCCATCTTCCTGAGCGCCATCTTCGCCGCCGTCCTCGCCGTCTTCACCCAGCCCGCCCTGGTCGAGGCGTTCGTCGGCAAGCCCGACCAGGGGCCGGTGCTCGTCGCGATCGAGGCCATCTACGCCGCCCTGGCGAACGGGTTCGTGCTGGACAGCGGAAACGAGACGATCGACGCGCTCTTCTCGCGGGGCGGGATGTCGTCGATGCTGTTCACCATCTGGCTGGTCCTCGGCGCCCTGTCGTACGCGGCGATCATGGAGGACGCCGGCTTCCTCGAGCGGCTCATCCGCCCGGTCCTGGCCGGGGCGAAGTCCACCGGGCGGCTCATCGCCTCGGTGGTGGCGACCTGCATCGGCCTGAACATCATCGCCGGCGACCAGTACGTGGCCATCGTCATGCCCAGCCGGATCTTCCGGGCCGAGTTCGCGAAGCGCGGGATCGCTCCGCGGATGCTGTCGCGGACGGTGGAGGACTCGGGAACGGTGACCTCGCCCCTCGTTCCGTGGAACAGCTGCGGGGCCTACATGGCGGGCGTCCTGGGCGTGGCCACCGTGGCCTACCTGCCGTACTGCTTCTTCAACCTGCTCAGCCCGCTCATCTCGCTGATCTACGGCTTCACCGGCTTCCGGATCGAGCACGTCCCACCCGTTGAGCGCAACCGAGTCACCCGCGGAGGCAGTCGCGTCATGACCGCGTCGGAGACGACCTCACCGGCTGCGCCCGACCCCCGAGAAGAAGGGGTTCGCGCTGCCGAGCGCCTACACCATCCTGTTCCTCCTCATCGTCCTGGTCGCCATCGCGACCTGGATCATCCCGGCCGGCGAGTACCAGCTGGACGAGAACGGTCAGCCGATCCCGGGCACCTACCAGCAGGTCGACCAGAACCCGCAGCGGATCATCACCGACTCGCTCCTGGCCCCCATCAACGGCCTGTACGGGATCGAGGGCGAGGACGGCAGCATCAGCGTCTGGAACAGCGGCGAGCTGTTCGGCGCCATCGACGTGGCCCTCTTCGTGCTGGTCATCGGCGGGTTCCTGGGCATCACGATGAAGACCGGGGCGATCAACGACGGGATCGCCCGGATCGTGACGCGGTTCCGCGGCCGCGAGCAGCTGATGATCCCCATCCTGATGATCGTGTTCGCCATCGGCGGCACGACCTTCGGGATGAACGAGGAGAGCCTCGCCTTCTACGTCCTGATCATCACGGTCATGGTCGCGGCCGGGTACGACACCATGGTCGGCGCTGTCGCTGCTCCTGCTCGGCTGCGGGATCGGCGTCCTCGGCTCCACGATCAACCCGTTCGCCACCGGCATCGCCTCCGGCTTCGCGGGCACGAGCATCGACGAGGGGCTTCATCGGCCGGCTCGTGATCCTCGTCGTCGGGACCGCGATCGGCATCTGGTTCGTCATGCGCTACGCCGTCGAAGGTCAAGGCCGACCCGACGAAGTCGCTGGTGTACGCCCAGAAGGCCGAGAACGAGGCCGCCTTCCTGGGCGCCGGCTCCGCGGACGGCGACCGAGGCCGGCGCTCCCGCGGCCGCGAGAAGGCGGTCCTGGCCCTGTTCTTCCTGGCCTTCGCGGTGATGATCTACGGCGTCATCCCGTGGGAGGACCTCGGGATCCGCCATCCCGACCCTGTGGTGGTGGTTCCCGGAGATGACCGCCTCGTTCCTGCTGTTCGCCATCCTCATCGGCGTGGTGGCGCGGATGCCGGAGGGGGAGCTGACCGCCACCTTCGTGGACGGCGCGCGCGACCTGCTCGGGCGTGGCGCTGATCATCGGCATCGCGCGCGGGCATCACGGTGGTCATGAACAACGGGCTCATCACCGATACCGTCCTGAACGCCGCCGAGCAGGCGGTGGCCGACGTCGGCGGGGTGGTGTTCATCAACCTGATGTTCGGGCTGTTCCTGCCGCTGTCGTTCCTCATCCCCTCGTCGTCGGGACTGGCGACGGTGGCGATGCCGATCATGGCGCCGCTGGCCGGTTTCGCCGGGGTCCCCGAGTTCCTGGTCGTGACCGCCTACCAGACCGGCAACGGGCTGATCAACCTCATCACGCCGACGTCGGCCGTGGTCATGGGTGGGCTGGCGATCGCCCGCATCGGCTACGGGACGTGGCTCCGGTTCGTCTGGCCGATGCTCCTCGATCCTGCTCGCCATCCTGTCGATGCTCGTCCTGACCGGCGGCGTACTGCTTCAGTAGCCCCTGCCAGGTCGAGCTCGAGGACCGCCGCGATGCTGATCGACCGAGGCGTCCGGGGCGCGGCCATCGACCGCGGCCACGTCCCCGTAGTGGCCCTGGCGGACGTGGACCGTGACCACGCGGTCGTCCATCTGCTCGACGCGGGCCAGGACGTCGAGCCTTGTCGTCGAACAGGACGTACCGATCAGCCGGAACTGACTCGCGGACCTCGTCCAGGTGCGCCTCCTTGTGGGCGTAGAGGAACACCCGCTGCTCGACCGCATCGGCCAGGCCGGCACGCGCCACCTTGGCCGCCTGGTACACCGGATCGCCGTCGGTCACGATCGCGGCCGGACCGATCGACTGGACTCGGGCAATGACCTCAAGCGCACCGGGATACAGCACAGACCGATACGGATAGCCGAGCACCTGCTCCGCCACAGCCGGAAACCCCGGCTCACGCGGAAAGGCCTCACGAAACCGCTCCAGGGTGTGTGGATAGTCCACGTAGCCGCGCACCCGCCGCACGTTCTCGTAGATCTCCCAGAACCGCGATCCGGCCGCCTCCCCCATGGCAACCACGATCCCCTCGGCCATCTCCGCCTTCACCTGATCGTTGTCGAGCAGCGTGTTGTCGACATCGAACAGGAACGCGACCGACGACCGCACGAACGGAAGTATGGGTGCTCCCTGAGGCTGCGAAAAGGGCCGGGCGACCGGCCCCGAGCTGTTGCGTCAGCCAGCGAGGGGCGGGCGCCCGGCCCTATCCCGGGTCAGAAGGTCCCTAGACCTCCTTGTACTCCCCCTCGATCGTCTCCGCCTCGCCCTCGCCCTCGCCTTCGGCCTCGCCCTCGGGAGCGGCTCCGTTGCCGCTGGTCCCATCGGTCGGGCCTTCGGAAGCGGGCGCATCGGCGTAGGCCTGCGAGCCGACCCGCTGGAGGACTTCGGCCAGCTGCTGCTTGGTCGAGTCGATCGCGCCGGCATCGGTCCCGGCCAGGGCCTCGCGGACGGCCGCGGTGCGGGTCTCGATCTCGGCCTTGTCGGCATCGGAGATCTTGCCCTCGAGGTCCTTGACCAGCCGCTCGGCCTGGAAGGTGAGCGCATCCGCCTCGTTCCGCGACTCCGCCTCGTGGCGGCGCTGGCGGTCCTCCTCGGCGTGCTCGGCCGCGTCGCGGACCATCTGGTCCACGTCTTCCTTGGCCAGCATCGAGGAGGCGGTGATCGTCACCTTCTGCTCCTTGCTGGTGGCCTTGTCCTTGGCCGTCACGTTGAGGATGCCGTTGGCGTCGATGTCGAAGGTGACCTCGATCTGCGGCACGCCGCGCGGAGCCGGTGGAATGCCGTCCAGCCGGAAGGTGGCCAGCTTCTTGTTGTCGCCGGCCATCTCCCGCTCGCCCTGCAGGACCACGATGTCGACGCTCGGCTGGTTGTCCGCCGCCGTCGAGAAGATCTGGGTGTGCGAGGTCGGGATGGTCGTGTTGCGGTTGATCATCTTGGTCGCCACGCCGCCGAGGGTCTCGATCCCCAGCGACAGCGGGGTGACGTCGAGGAGCAGGACGTCCTTCACCTCGCCGCCCAGGACACCGGCCTGGATGGCGGCGCCGACGGCGACCACCTCGTCGGGGTTGACGCCCTTGTGCGGCTCCTTGCCGGCGAACATCGTCTTCACCGCCTCGACCACGGCCGGCATGCGGGTCTGCCCGCCGACCAGGATGACCTCGTCGATCTCGGACGGCTTGATGCTGGCGTCCTTCAGGGCCTGGCGCACCGGACCCTCGGTGCGGGTCACCAGGTCCGCGACCAGGTCCTCGAGCTTGGCCCGGGTCAGGGTCATGACCAGGTGCTTGGGGCCCTCGGCATCGGCGCTGATGAAGGGCAGGTTGACCTCGGTCGAGGTCGTGGTCGAAAGCTCGATCTTGGCCTTCTCCGCCGCTTCCTTCAGGCGCTGGAGCGCGATCCGGTCCTTCGACAGGTCGATGCCCTGGTCCTTCTTGAACTCGGCACTGAGCCACTCGATGATCCGCTGGTCGAAGTCGTCGCCACCGAGGTGGGTGTCGCCGTTGGTCGAGCGGACCTCGAACACGCCCTCGGACAGCTCGAGGATCGAGATGTCGAACGTCCCGCCGCCCAGGTCGTAGACGGCGATCTTCTCTTCCTTGTCCTTGTCGAGCCCGTAGGCGAGGGCCGACGCGGTCGGCTCGTTGACGATCCGCTTCACGTCCAGGCCGGCGATCCGGCCCGCGTCCTTGGTCGCCTGGCGCTGGGTGTCGTCGAAGTAGGCCGGCACGGTGATGACCGCCTCGGTCACCTTCTCGCCCAGGTAGGCCTCGGCGTCCGACTTCAGCTTCTGCAGGATCATGGCGCTGATCTCGGGCGGGCGTGTAGGACTTGCCGTTGGCCAGGGTCACGGTGACGCCGTCGGACTTGGGGTCCTTCTCGACGGTGTACGGCACCAGGTCCTTCGAGTGCTGGACCTCGGGGTCGTCGAAGCGACGGCCCATGAACCGCTTGATCGAGAACACGGTGTTCTCCGGGTTGGTGATGGCCTGCCGCTTGGCGACCTGTCCCACCAGCCGCTCGCCGCTCTTGGCGAAGCCGACGACCGACGGCGTGATCCGCGAGCCTTCCGCGCTGGTGATGACGGTGGGCTCGCCACCCTCCATGACGGCGACCACGCTGTTCGTGGTCCCGAGGTCAATACCGATGATCTTTCCCATGGGTCTCCGTACCTACTTTCCGGGGTTGTTGGCGACGCGCACCAGCGAGGGACGCAGCACCCGCTCATGGAGCAGGTAGCCGCGCTGGACCTCACCGATGACGGTGTTGTCGGGGTATTCGGTGGTCTCCTCGTGGACGACCGCCTCGTGCAGGTTGGGGTCGAATGGCTGGCCGATGGCCTCGATGGGCTTCACCCCTTCGGCCTCCAGCAGCGCCTGGAGCTTGCGCTCGACCAGGCGGATGCCATCCAGCCAGCCCTCGTGAACGTCCTCCGGGACCGATTCCAGGGCCCGATCGAAGTCATCGAGAACGCCCAGGATGCGACCGATGAGGATGGCGTTGGCCATGAGACCGACTGCCGCACGCTCTTCATCGGTCCGCCGCTTGTAGTTCGAGAAGTCGGCCGCCGTCCGCTGCCAGTTGCGCAGGTTGTCGTCGGCCTGCTCGCGCGTCCGGGCCAGGGCCTGCTCGGCCTCGGTCAGCTGCTCGAGCAGCTCGGTTCTGCGAGGGCGTGGTGATGGCCTCGGCGCGTTCCTCGGCCCGGGTCTTGGGGCGCGGGTCGCCGTTCATCGGCTTGGCCGACTTGGTCTCAGTCATGGGTCCACCCCGCGTTGCTGTCGATGAGCTCGTTCAGGACGCTCGACACGAACCGGACGGTGGGGATCGCGCGCGGGTAGGCCATCCGCGTCGGACCCAGCACCCCGAGCAGGCCCAGGGCGCGACCGGGGGTCCCGTACGGGGCGAAGATGAGGCTCACCTCGCGCATCGCGTCGTTCGGGTTCTCGCGGCCGATGATCACGTGGACGCCGCCCCGTCGCGTCACGACGGGGAGCAGCTGCTCGAGGAAGTCGACGCGCTGGAGGACCTCGAGGACCGGGCGCAGGGCGTGGCCGCCGGCGAACTCCGGCTGGTCGAGGACGTAGGCCAGGCCGTCGGTGTAGACGTCCTCGATGGCGGTGCTGTCCGCCTCGTCCAGCAGCTCGGCCACCGTCGTCGCGACATGGGCGGCGAGCGGGGTGAGCTTGCTGGCGCGGCGGCGCGCCTGGGGAGCGGTGAGGCCGCTCAGCTCGGCGTTCAGCTCCGCGGCCGCTCCGTCGAGATCGTCCTGGCGTCGCCGGCCGGCCGGCGGCACGGGTGACCGCGGACGGGTCGAGGTGGCGTTGGATGACGGTCCCATCGGTCAGGACGACGACTGCCATCCGGGCGTGATCGGCGAGATCGACGAGCTGGAGGTGGGCGAACTTCGCGCGGCGGGAACGGGCGGGAGTCACGACCGCGGCCGCGCGCGTCGAGGCGGCGAGGGTCGAAGCGGCCAGCCGCAGCCAGTCGTTGCTGGTGAGCTGCACCTGGCTGAACTGGTGCCGGATCATCAGCGCATCGGCGCGGTCCAGCTCCGACTCGCGCATGAGCGCTTCGACGTAGTAGCGGTAGCCCGAGGTCCGACGGGACGCGTCCGGCCGAGGTGTGCGGATGCGTCAGCAGGCCGAGATCCTCGAGGTCGGCCATGGCGCTGCGGATGGTGGCCGGGCTGACGTCGAGGCCGTAGCGGCGAACGAGCGCCTGTGAGCCGACCGGCACGGCGGTCAGGACGTAGTCCTCGACCACGGCTCGGAGCACGGCGCGTTGCCGCTCGGTCAGGTCAACCGGCGGTCGATGCGCGTTTGCTGGCTGGTCGATGCGTTCTGCCATTTCTCGATCAGGATGTTAGCACTCTACAGGTCGAGAGTGCCAAAACAGGCGGGATTGATCGTACCGCCGCCGTCAAACGGCTGTCAACGCGGCTTCCGGACACGCTCGGGCGCCTGTTCGTAGGCGCGAGTGCTAAGCCCCGGGGGCGTGCGCCTTCGCGACGCTGCTGATGATCCCGGCCAGGTCCTGGGGGCGCGACCACATCGGCCAGTGGCTGGTCGGTAGGTCGACCCAGGTCGCATTGCGGAGCTCGGGGATGCCGGCCAGGAATGCCCAGTCGGGATGCTCCCGGGCGTACGTCTGGTACTGCTCGGCGGTGAACCCGGTGCAGATCAACGTGCTCGGGATATCCCGGCGAGCGTCGTTCGTCAGCTCCGCGCTCTCGCGGATGAGGCTGCCCGGTACCGGCACGGCCCGCTCGCGGAACGTTGCCAGCTGCTCCTCGCTGAGTCCGTCGAGATTTTCCTCCTCGGCGACCTCCGTCCAGTTCATCGGCTTCTCGGCGTCGGCGAAGTCGGGGTCCAGGACGCCCTTGCCGGGAGCGGTGTCGACGTACACCATGGCCGCGATTCGCTCGGGGACGCGGTCGCTCGCCGCGTAGCCACTGAACCCCGTGGCGCTGTGCACCACGAGCACGACCGGCGCAGGCGCCGCCTCGACCGCCTCGACGATCGCGTCGACATGGTCGGCAAAGGTGATCCCAGAGCGATCGGTGTCGACCGAGTCGAGGCCGGGAAGCGTCAGCGCCGTGACGTCGTGGCCATCGGCGCGCAAGGCATCGGCAACTTCGTCCCAGGCCCACGCGCCGAGCCAGAACCCGGGAACCAGGATGATCGGTGCGTTTGTCATTCCGCCATCCTAGGCGGGGCGGCCGGTCCGTGCGCCACGGCCTGACCGCGCGCGAGCCGCCTCGACCACGCGGTCCGCGTACGGCAGGAACGGCGTCTGAGACCCCAGGAACGATTCGTATGACGCGCGAGCCCTCGCCACGTGGGCCTCCCCCTCCTCCATGCGGCCGTTTGCGATGTGGAAGGCGCCACGGGCGAGATCGAACGAGGCCACGTCCACCTGGAACGGAAGCGATTCGAAGGCCGGAGCGGCCGCCGCAAACACCGCCGCAGCTTCAGCCTCGCGGCCGAGAGCGTCATGGACGCGGGCGAGGTCCAGTTGTGCGTTGGCGGCGATCGACGGGTCCTCGCCGGTCGCCAGCTCGGTCGCACGCTGGGCGTGGGGCTCTGCGGCGGCCGGGTCGCCGGCGGCCAGCAGCGACTGCGCCATCCAGTGCTCGGCCGGCGACAGCATCCAGTCATGGCCGAGAGAGGTCACCAGGTCGAGGTGCGCCTGGGACCATCGCAGCGCATCGGCCCACTGCCCAGTGATCACGTCGATCTCGGCCAGCCCGGCAAGGGAGCCGATCCGGAGGTCGAAGTCGCCGAACTGCTCCCCCACCTCCAGCGCCCGGCCCAGGAGGGCGCGACCCTCGTCGACGTCGATGCCGTAGCGCGTGAGGAACTGTCCCTGTGACTTCCAGACCTGCGCGCGGGTCACGATGCTCAGCTCCGGTGCCCGATCCGCGGCCTCCCGCAGAAGCTGCTCTGCATCCTCCCGACGCCCGGCATCGAACAGGGCGTGGATGACTCGCTGCTGAGCACGGATCTCGCGACCAGCATCGCCGGCCTGGCCGGCCAACGCGGCTGCTTCCTGCCACGCCCCGAGTGCGGCCTCGAGGTTGCCATCGAGCAGGCCACCGAAGCCGAGGTAGTACAGGACGTCCGCCTCGTGGGCCGTGTCGCCCGCGGCGCGCAGCTCATTGCGCGCCTCGTGCAGGAACGCGAGACCCGCCTGTCGATCCTGCTCCTCCCCGAGCCCGACCGCGGTGGCTATCCCGGCCCGCAGCAGGGCCCGTCCCCGGAGGTCGCGGCGGCCGATGGTTGCCGCTTCCGTCGCGACCGAGGCGGCGAGATCGCGACCGCGCGCGTAGTCACCGCTTTCGAACAGCGCCTCGAGCAGCATCGTCTGGAGCTCCAGCCGCTGCTCGACCGACGGTGGCTCGAGCGCGAGCGCGCGATTCGCGAACGAGATGACCGCGCGAAGGTCGTCCCGGGCCAGCGCCTTCTCGGTGCTCCGCCGGAGAGCGGCCACCGCCTGGTCGACCAGCGCGTCATCGGCCTGGCCCTCGAGCTCCTTCAGCAGCTTCACCGCCTGCTCGAGGTGCTGGGCCTCGATCTCGACGAACTCGTCACGGCGGTCCGCCGCCCACTCGATGAGCCACTCCACCGTGCGGCGGTGGAGGGCCGCGCGCCGGGCCTTGGGCAGCGTGCCGTAGGCCACGTCGCGAATGACGAGGTGCTTGAAGCGATACGACGGATCGGCAGCCGGCTCCTCGCTGACGAAGTCGCGGAGCACGGCCTGCTCCAGGAACGCGTCGACCGGCTCTTCCATGAGCGTTGCCAGCGCGGAGCGCTGGAAGGTGCGGCCGATGACGGCGGCGCCCTGCAGGATCGAGCGCTCGTCGCGAGGGAGGGAGTCGAGCCGCGCGCGGACGAGGGCCTCGATGGTCTCGGGGACCTCGACGTCCGCCAGCTCGCTCGCCGCCACCCACGCCCCGTCTCGTTCGACCACGGTTCCCTGGTCGATGAGCATGCGGATCGTTTCCTCGACGAAGAGCGGGTTCCCCTCGGCGCGGTCGAGGACCTGGTCGCGGAGCCGATCGGGCAGCGCGTCCACGGCAAGGAGAGCGTGGACGAGGGAGGTGGCCTCGTCGCGGGTCAGCGCCTCGAGCTGGATCCGTGAGGCCTCCATGCGCCCTGAGCCCCAGGTTGGACGGTGATCAATGAGGTCCGGCCGAGTGAGGGCGACGATGAGGAGGGATCGGTCACGGGTCCAGGTGGCGAGATATTCGAGCAGGTCGAGGATCGGAGGCTCTGCCCAGTGAATGTCCTCGACCACCAGCAGGATCGGACGTTCAGCGGTGGGAGACTCCACCAGCCTGCGGACGGCGAAGGCGATCTCGCGATCGAGTGCCTCGCCGCTGACCGGGGCGTCGGCACGCAGACCGATGGCGAACGCCAGCCGATCGGTGGTGTCCTGGTCCGGCGAGACCGCAGCGAGCCGCTCCTGCGCCTGGGCGCTCGTCAGCTCGGGCGTGATCCCGGCCAGGTCGCGGATGACCTCTCCCAGCGGCCAGTAGGTGATGCCTTCGCCGTAGGGCAGGCAGCGGCCGTACAGCACGCGCCAGCCGGTCGCCTCGAGCTCGTTCGCGAGCTCCCGCGCGAGTCGGCTCTTCCCCACCCCGGGCAGGCCGAGGATCGTGAACAGGATCGCCTTGCGGTCGTTGGCGGCCCGGTGCGCAGCGTCGCGGAGGAGAGCCAGCTCCTCGTTCCGACCGGTGAGTGGGGCCTGGTGACCGGGCAGTCCGCGCACTCCCCCAGGTTGCGGAGCGAGGGAGACCGCTCGCCAGATCTCGACCGGGGCTGCCTTGCCGCGGACCTCCGACGCGCCGGCGGCCTCGTAGGCGATGTCGCGCTGCCGTCGCCGCGTGCACGACCGGGCCGACCACGATCTCGCCAGGGGCGGCGTGCTCCTCCAGTCGGGCGGCCAGGTTGAGGACGTCGCCGGTGGCCATCGTCGACCCGCCGAACGGATCCCCGACGACCACCTCGCCGGCTTCGATCCCGATCCGCAGCTGGAGGACGATGCCATGCCGCTGAGCGGCGTCGGGCGCCAGCGCGGCCAGGCCGTCGCGGACCGCGAACGCAGCCCGGACCGCCCGTTCCGGGTCGTCCTCGTGCGCCTGCTGCAGGCCGAAGAGGGCCATCACCGCGTCGCCGCGGAATTGCTCGGCGCTCCCACCGAAGCGGCGGATCTCCTCGATCGTGCGTTCGAAGAACTGGGACACGACGGCGCGGACGACTTCGGGATCGAGGCGGTCCGACAGGGCGGTGGATGCCACCAGGTCGGCAAACAGGGCCGTGATATGGCGTCGCTCCTCGGCGCCCACGCGGGTCACCAGGGCATGTCCGCAGTTCGAGCAGAACCGGGCATCGTCTGAATTCGACCGTCCGCAGTTCGGGCAGGGTGTCATGCGATTTCGAGTGTACGGCCGGCCGGCCGCGGTGGGATCTCCGAAGTTCAGGCCGTCGCGTCTCGGCTGCGAGCGCGGGCAGCGGCCTCCCGGCGGTCGATCCAGCCGAGAATCGGGGTCGCGGCCGTGAAGAACCGCACCGCATCCTTCCGAACCCTGACCATTGCCTCGTTCCCCTCAGCGGTCCTGCCGTTGGCCAGTTGGAAGAGCGCGAGCGAAAGGTCGAATTCGAACGCCTGCTTGCGGAAGCCCAGACTGTGGGCCTCGCGCACAGCCTGGGCCAGCAGCTCGCCGGCCTCCTCGGTCCGACCCTGGCGGTCACGCACCTCGCCCAGGGCCTGCTTGCTGGAAGCGACGCTGTACACGTCGTCGGCGGCGACCGTTTCAACGGCACGGAGGGCGTGTGTTTCGGCCGCCGAGATGTCTCCCTGCTCGACCAGGACCTGGGCCAGATGTCGGTGGGCCTCGGGCACCCAGCCCCCGTGGCGGGCCTCCTCGACGAGCGTCACCAGCCTCTCCGCCCAGCCGACGGCAGCCGGCAGGTCGCCGACAACCCAGGTCAAGTAGAAGAGTTCGACCATGGTGTTATACCGACCGTCCAACTGATCGGCTTCCTCGGCCACCGTCAGGGAGTCGTGCAACAGCCGCTCACCTGCCTGTCGGTCGCCACCCTCGAAGATCAGGCGATCCGCTTCGGCACTCCAGATCAGCGCCTGGGTCAGGCGGCTCGTGGCCGGCGCCAGTTCCATCGTGCGCTCTCGGAGCCCGCGTCCCCGGTTGGTGTTTCCCTGCTCCTCCTCCGCCTGCAAGATCCGAAGCGCGGCTCGGACCTCACGGCCGGGATCGCCCATCTCGTGCGCGAGGGTCAACGACTCCTCCCACACCCGACTTGCCGCCGCCGGGTCGCCGTCCCACCAACCGTCGTAGCCAAGCCAATACAGGGCGTCCGCCTCGTGAGCTCGATCGCCGCCGGCGCGCAGCTCCGCGGCAGCCTCGCGAAGCATGGTCACCGCGCGGCTCTTGTCCGAGCTCTTTCCCTGACCGACCCAGACATCCAGCGCCACCTGGAGTTGCGCTCGGCCGACCAGGTCCCGACGGCCAATCGCACGAGCCTCCCGCGCGACCCGCTCACCGAGTGCCGCCGCGCTGGCGGTGTCGCCGCGCTGGCCGTGTGCGTCCGCCAGCAGAATCTCGATTTCCAGCCGTTCCTCGATGTCGGCCGGCCCCAGGGCCAATGCCCGGGTCGCGAAGGCCATCACTCCGCGGGTGTCGCCACGAGCCTCCGCGTTCTCGGCGCTCTGGCGGAGTGCGGTCACGGCCGCGCGCAGGAGTTCGGGGTCGGCGCTTCCCTCGAGCTCCCGGAGCAGGGTGGCGGCCTGCTCGAGGTGGTAGGCCTCGATCTCCACGAACTCAGGGAGCCGATCGCCCGCCCAGCCCGTCAGCCACTCGACAACACGCTGGTGCAGCAGTGCGCGGCGCACTTTCGGCAGGGTCGCGTAGGCCACATCGCGGATGGCGATGTGCTTGAAGCGATACGAGGGGTCGGTAGCCGGTTCTTCGCTGACGATGTCGCGCAGCACGGCCTGCTCCAGTTGGCGATCGACTGGCTCGTCGACCAGGCGTGGCCACCGCGGACCGCTGGAACACTCGACCGATGACCGATGCGCCCTGGAGGACCGACCGCTCATCGCGGGGAAGGGCATCCAGTCGAGCGCGGATGAGGGCCTCGATGCTCTCGGGGACCTCGATCTCGCTGATGGATTCCGCCGCCACCCACCGGCCCTCCTGCTCAATGACCGCGCCACGCTCGATGAGCATCCGGATCGTCTCTTCGACGAACAACGGATTGCCTTCGGCGCGGTCGAGAACCTGCTCTCGCAGCGCTGCCGGCAATCCCTCCACCTGGAGGAGAGATCGGACGAGCTCGGCTGTCTGATCGCGGGTCAGTGGCTCGAGCTGCAGTCGGCTGGCCTCCATCCGGCCGGCGCCCCATCCCGGTCGAAGCTCGAACAGATCAGGGCGAGCGAGGCACAGGATCAGGATCGGTCGCTCGCGCGCCCAGGTGGCGAGGTATTCGAGCAGGTCAAGGAGTGGCGTCTCGGCCCAGTGGATGTCCTCCACGACCACCATCACCGGGTGGTCGACAGTGGCCGTCTCGACAAGCCGGCGGAACGCAAATGCGATGTCCCGGTCGAGGCCCTCGCCGCTGGTGGCGGTGCTCTCCAGCCCCATGGCCAGCGCCAGCCGATTCGCCGTTTCCGGGTCTGGGCTGGACGCCTCGAGTCTCGCCAGCGCCTCGGCACCACGTCATCTGCGGACCGATGCCCGCGAGGTCGCGCACGATTTCGGCAATCGGCCAATAGGTGATGCCCTCGCCGTAGGGCAGGCAGCGGCCGCGCAGGACCGACCAACCGTCGGCCCGCAGTTCCGCGCTGAGCTCGCGGACGAGCCGGCTCTTTCCGACTCCCGGCAGACCGATGATCGTGAACAGGATCGCTTTGCTATCGCCGCTCGTCCGTCGGGCGGCGTCGCGCAGGAGTGCCATCTCTTCAGCGCGCCCGGTCAGTGGCGCCTCGTGGCCTTCGATCCCGCGAGCGTCGCCCGGTTCGGCCAGTGTGCGGAGTGCTCGCCAGGCAGGGACAGCTTCGGCTTTGCCGTGGACCTCCCACGACCCTGCCGGCTCGTAGGCGATGGCGCGGCTCGTGACGGCGTAGACCGCGGGCCCCACGACGATCTCACCAGGCTCGAGCGTGCTGCTCCAGGCGCGCGGCCACGTTGAGCGGGTCGCCGGTGGCCATGGTGGCGCCACCGAACGGATCGCCGACCACCACCTCCCCGGCCTCGATCCCGATCCGGACCTGGAGCACGATCCCGTGGCGATCGGCTGCCTCCGGCGCCAGCTCTGCCAGGGCATCGCGGACCGCGAACGCGGCCCGCACCGCGCGCTCGGGATCGTCCTCGTGGGCCTGCTGGAGCCCGAACACGGCCATCACCGCGTCGCCGCTGAACTTCTCGACGCTGCCACCGAATCCGCGGATCTCGGCCGCCGCCCGCTCGAAAAAGCGGGACACCACCCCGCGCACGACCTCGGGGTCGAGCCGGTCCGACAGCGAGGTGGACGCCACCAGGTCCGCGAACAGGGCGGTGACGTGGCGCCGCTCTTCGACCGCCACCCGGGTCATCAGGGCGTGGCCGCAGGTCGAGCAGAACCGCGCGCCCTCGGTGTTTGGCAGGGCGTCATGCCGCAGTGTGCGGGCAGGTCCATCGAGGTCAGATGCGTTGCATCCTCAGCCGGCCGCCGGCGAAGGCATAGATGCCCATCGTCACGGCGAAGTGGCCGACCATGGCCGGGATGACCGATTCGGTCTGATCGTCACGAGGCCACAGGCATAGCCGAGGATCACCGAGCCGATCACGAAGTACCAGTCGCGCTCGCGCCACACCCGGCGGTGGGCGGCGCCGAACAGGACGGCCTGGAGCGCGACCGCCAGCCCCGGGTTCAGCCCGCCGACGAGCATCAGGCCCAGGATCACCGAGCGGAACTGGAGCTCCTCGGCCACCGCGTTGAGCGCCGCCGCCGCGCTCCGGCTGGGGAGCATCTCGAGCGGCAGCGGCAGGAGGGCGCGGAAGCGGACGAGGGCCAGGGCGGCGCCGTTCAGGGCGCCGACCACCCCGAACAGCGAGCATCGCCGGCAGCAGGTCGCGCCGGGTCGCCGCCGACCAGGAACAGCGAGCGCCCGGCCGCGGGGCAGGATGAGGATGATCCCGGCCGTGAACAGGAGGACGAGCCCGTAGTAGCTCAGCGGGCCCATCCAGCGGGATCGGCTGCGGAAGTAGTCGCTCCGCATGATCCGCTCCTGGTCGAAGCGGAGGACGACCATGAACACGGTCATCCCGATCGCGATCGCCAGGCGCAGGGAGTCGCCGAAGTCGCCCAGGCCGACATCAGGCTCGCTGCGTCTCGTTCATGCGGAGCACGGCCAGGAACGCCTCCTGCGGGATCTCGACCGAGCCGACCCGCTTCATGCGCTGCTTGCCCTCCTTCTGCTTCTCGAGCAGCTTGCGCTTGCGCGTGATGTCACCGCCGTAGCACTTGGCGATGACGTCCTTGCGATAGGCCCGGATCGTCTCGCGGCTGATGATATGGGAACCGATGGCCGCCTGGACCGGCACCTCGAACGACTGGCGCGGGATGAGCGCCTTCAGCTTTCGACCAGGCTGCGCCCGATGCGCGGCGCGTTGGACCGATGGACGATGAGGCTCAGCGCGTCGACCGGCTCGCCGTTGACCAGGATGTCGAGCTTGACCAGGTCGCCGGACCGATAGCCGATGAAGGCGTAGTCCAGGCTGGCATAGCCCGACGATCGGCCCTTCAGCTGGTCGTAGAAGTCGACGATCAGCTCGGCCAGGGGCATCTCGAACCGGAGGTTCACCCGACGGGGGTCGAGGTACTCCATGGTCTGGAACGTGCCCCGGCGGGCGGTGGCCAGCTCCATCACCGGCCCGACGTACTCGGTGGGGGTGATGACCTGGACGCCGACCCACGGCTCGGCGATGTCCTCGATCTCGCCGGGTGGCGGCATGCTGGGCCGGGTTGTCGACGACGACCTCGCTCCCGCCGATCCGCGCGGACGCGGTACTCGACCGATGGCGCGGACGCGATGAGGTCGAGGTCGAACTCGCGCTCGAGCCGCTCCTGGACGATCTCCATGTGGAGCAGCCCCAGGAACCCGCAGCGGAAGCCGTGGCCCAGGGCGACGCTGGACTCGGGCTCCCACACGAACGACGCGTCGTTGAGGTGGAGCTTGTCGAGCGCGTCGCGGAGGAGCGGGTACTCGTCGCCGCGGAGCGGGTAGATGCCCGCGAACACGAGCGGGAGGGCGGGGCGGTAGCCGGGGAGCGGCTCCGGCGCGGGGTGGCGGGCGGTGGTCAGGGTGTCGCCCACCCGGGCCTCGGCGATGGACTTCAGGCCGGTGGCCACGTACCCCACCTCGCCGGCGGCGAGGGTCGCGGCGGCCACCGGCTGGGGGCGGAACCAGCCGAGCTCGAGGATCTCGGAGGTGACCCCGGTGGCCATGAACCGGATCCTGTCGTGGTCGTGGAGGGTGCCGTTCGCCAGCCGGACGTAGGCAACCACCCCCTTGTACGCGTCGTAGTGGCTGTCGAAGACGAGCGCCTGGAGCGGCGCCGCCGGGATCGCCGGGCGGGGCCGGGATGCGGGTGACGATGGCCTCGAGGATGGCGTCCACCCCGGTCCCGTCCTTGGCCGAGGCCAGGATCGACCTCCTCGCGAGGAATGGCGAGCGTCTCCTCCAGCTCGGCCATGACCATGCTCCGGGTCGGCGCTGGCGAGGTCGACCTTGTTGATGACCGGGATGATGACGAGGCCCTGCTCGGTGGCGAGCTGGGCGTTGGCCAGGGTCTGGGCCTCGATCCCCTGGCTGGCGTCGATGACCAGCAGCGCGCCTTCGCAGGCCTGCAGGGATCGGCTCACCTCGTACGAGAAGTCGACGTGGCCCGGGGTGTCGATCAGGTTGAGGACGTACTCCTGCCCGTCGGCGGCGGTGTACAGCAGGCGGACGGCGCGGGCCTTGATCGTGATCCCCTTCTCGCGCTCGAGGTCCATCGAGTCGAGCACCTGGCTCGTCATCTGGCGCGGGTCGATGGTGTGGGTCGCCTCCAGCAGGCGGTCGGCAAGCGTGCTCTTGCCGTGGTCGATGTGGGCGACGATCGAGAAGTTGCGGATCCGCTCGCGGGCTGTCACGGGCGGGAAGTCTAGCCGGCGCGCGGCCACGGTCAGCCGCGCGTCGGTCCTCAACCGGTGCCGACCAGGGTCACCCCGTTCACGGTCTGGTAGTTGCTGTACGTACGTGTTGGAGTGGATGACCGTCGCCGGAGGCGTCGGTCACGGTCCGGGTCACGCTCACCTCGAAGCCGTGGTGCGGGTACTCGACCCGCTGGCTCGTGCCGGCGGGCATGCGTCGAGGTGTACTCGACCACGTCCGAGGCGTACGTGCGGTTCCAGATGAGCGGCGTCGAGAACGTCACCGTCCGGCCGGTGGGCAGGCCCCACAGGTCGAAGCGGACCATTCCCGGGTACGCGTACGAGCGGATGATGAGCGGCGCCCTCGGTGTCGTTGGTGAACGTCATCGACTGCGAGAAGTAGTCGGTCGCGAACACCGTCGCGTCCAGGCCCATTGGGTAGCGATCGATGTAGTAGTGATGGTTCAGCCGGTCGCCCATCTCGAGGCCGGCTCGCAGCGCCGTGTTGAACAGGGTGGTCGAGGTCGAGCAGATGCCGCCGGCCAGCGCCACGCCCGCCGTGCTGCGCCCGCCGATGATCGCCCCGCCGTAGGTGTATCCGCGCTCGACGGTCACCGGACCGATGTCGCGCCAGAAGTCGAACTCCTCGCCGGGCAGGATCACCATGCCGTCGAGGTCCATGGCCGGAATGCTGATGTTCGCGCCGTAGCCGTTGCCGTCGGACGGGACGTACCACGTCGTCCAGGTCGAGAGCAGGACCAGGTTCGGGAGCATTTCGGTCGCCGCGGCCGTGGTCAGGGTCGGCTCGACGAACGAGGCACTGAGCGCGACCGAGGGGACTTCGATGCCCACTCCCCGCCGATCCAGCCCGGCCGCGATGGCGCTGACCGTGCCCTCCACGTTCAGCGTTCGGCCGCGCACCGCCGGCTGCACGGCCGACGGCCCGGCATCGTTGAAGATGAACGCCGCATCGGTTGGTTCACGCCGGATCCCATCGGCCAGGGTCGAGACCGTCCCGCTCAGCGCGATCCGGTCGAGAATCACGCCATACGTGTCGTCCGGACCGATGCCGAACCCGATCGCGGCCTGGATGTCGGCTGGGGCAACGGTGTACGTGTCGGACCCATCGGTCAGCGCCAGCGGAGCGGCGAACATCGCGCGTGCCGCGGCGGCGGCCTCGGCGGCCTCGCGCTGGGTGACCGTGAAGGGGACGGGCTCGGACGTCAGCGCCGCGACCGGATCCGTGGCGCCCGACTCGAGGAGGGCGGCCACCAGGGCGGCACGAACGACGTCAGGCTGGATGCGGCGGCCGTCCGCCGGGGCGGTGACGGAGTACGTTCCATCGGGGTTGGTGACGACGGCGGCCTCCGTCGCGGGCACGAAGGCGCGGGTCGCGGTGTCGACCACCAGTCGGTCCAGCCGCGCCTGGATCGACGGTCACCGCATCGGGGATCTGGCTGCCCACGATGAGGGTGGCGAGCCGATCCTGACCATCGGCCCACGCGTTTCCGCCGCGCCCGACCCCCATGGCCGCCTCAACAGTGCCGCGTAGTCGTGGTCGCGCCCGATCCCGAGCCAGCGGGACGGTCGACGGGACGCCGTCCACGGTGATGGTCAGCTCGCCGGCGTTCAGGTCGGGCAGCTGGTCGCGGAGGTGCGATTCGGCGGCCGCGCTGGTCAGGAGGCCGACGTCCACGCCCGCCACGGCCACGCGCGGCATGATCCGGCCATCGAGGACCAGGCCCATGCCGGCCGCGACGAGGACCGGGATGGCGAGCGTGGCGGCGAGGACGGCCGCCGCCAGGAGGGCACCAGCCGCCGATCGGGGAAGCGCGCCGACACGGCGCAGGCGGGTCGCGCCAGGAGTGAGCTCCGCCTCGGGAGTGACTACCGCAGGGGTTCGCATCGAATCTGGCGCGGATTGTCGCCGATAGGCCGAATGCGTGTCGACGAGACCTCGGTGCTATACTCCGCCGCCGATCGGCCCCCCGATCCGCGCTCGCCCTCCAGAGCGCTTCCCATTCCCCTACGAGGATTGCCCTTCGTGGCTCGCAAGGCCCGCATCTGGAAAGGTGCTCGAACGCCATCCGCGCTCAAGCGCGCCCGCCAGGCGCAGCGCCGTCATGCCGTCAACCGACGGACGCGGAGCGAGGCCAAGACCCTGGTCCAGCAGGCGGCCAGCGTGGCGACCGGCCGGTCCGAGGGGGACGAGGCGGCCGCGGTGGCCGCGGCCATCAGCGCCCTCGACAAGGCCGCGGAGAAGGGGATCATTCATCCCAACAACGCCGCCCGGCGCAAGAGTCGGCTGATGGCGAAGGTGAATGCCGTCCACGCGCAGGACGTGCACGCCGGCGCCGGCGCGAAGCGTCGGACGACGGCCGGCAAGACCGAACAGCGCAAGAGGGTCGCCGCCGCCAAGGCGTCCAAGGCGGCCGCCGCGCGCTCCGCGGATCGGCCACGCACCGCAGCCGGGAAGGCCCGCGTGGCCGTCACTCGGGCAACGCGCGAGACGACCGCCGCCCAGCGCCGCTCGGCCAAGCAGGACGCGCGGCCCCGAGGAACCCTCGACCGGAGACGGCGCCGAGTCCTAGCCCGCCCGGCTGAACGGGGCGCGACCGGCGTAGACGGCGCGCTCGCCGAGCTCCTCCTCGATCCGCAGCAGGCGGTTGTATTTCGCGGTCCGCTCTGATCGGCTCATGCTGCCGGTCTTGATCTGGCCCGTCCCCAGCGCCACCGCGAGGTCGGCGATGGTCGTGTCTTCCGTCTCGCCCGACCGATGGCTGATGACGGTACCCCAGCCTGCCGCCTGAGCCGCCTCGACGGCCGCGATGGCTTCGGTCAGGGTCCCGACCTGGTTGACCTTGACCAGGATCGCGTTCGCGGCCTTCTCGCTGATGGCTCGGTCCAGTCGGTGCCGGCTCGTCACCAGCAGGTCGTCGCCCACGAGCTGCATCGATGTCCCGAGGCGAGCCGTCAGATCGGGTCCAGCCAGCCCAGTCGTCCTCGGCCAGGCCATCCTCGAGGCTGATGATCGGATACCGATCGGCCCAATCGGCCCACAGCGTGATGAGCTCATCGGTGGTCAGCGTCCGGTCCTCGCTGGCGAGCCGGTAGTCCGGATCGACGTACAGCTCGCTCGCGGCTGGATCGAGCGCCGAGTGCGACCTGCGCCCCGGGCCGATAGCCGGCCCGTTGGATGGCCTCCATGACGAGCTCGACCGCGGATTCGTTGGTCGCCAGCGCCGGTCCGTAACCGCCCTCGTCACCGACCGCGGTGGGCAGTCCCCGCTCGTGGAGGACGGCGCCGAGGGCGTGGAAGATCTCCGCCGCCCAGCGGATCCCCTGGCTGAACGTGGCCGCGCCGAGCGGGACGATCATGAACTCCTGGAAGTCGGTCCCCCCTGCCACGTGGCGCCCGCCGTTCAGGATGTTGACCATCGGGACGGGGAGCGTCACCGCCTTCTGGCCCACCGAGATAGCGATAGAGCGGCTCCCCGGCGGCCGTGGCCGCCGCCCTGGCTGACGCCAGCGAGACCCCCAGCAGCGCATTGGCGCCGAGACGCCCCTTGTTCGGCGTCCCATCCAGCGCGATGAGCGCTCCGTCGAGCCCGGCCTGGTCGCCCGCATCGCGACCGGCGATCGCGGCCGCGATCTCGCCTCGCACGTTGGCGACCGCCCGCAGGACGCCCTTGCCTCCGTAGCGGGACGCATCGCCGTCGCGCAGCTCGACCGCTTCGTGGGCCCCGGTGCTTGCTCCACTGGGGACCGCGGCGGTCCCGATCGCCCCGCCCCCGAGGGTGACCTCGACCTCGACCGTGGGGTTGCCCCGCGAGTCGAGGATCTCGCGGGCATGGACGCGCCGGATGGCGCGATCGGTCACGACTGGCTCAGGCCCGATCCAGGAGGGCCGTCACGCCGGGCAGGGTCCGTCCCTCGACGAACTCGAGGGAGGCACCTCCACCGGTGCTGACGTGGCTCATCTGCTCGCTGAGCCCCAGCTGCTGGACCGCGGCGATCGAGTCGCCGCCCCCGACCACGGTCACGACACCCCTGGCCGTCCGCTCGCCGATGGCCCGCGCAATGGCGTTCGTGCCCTCCGCGAATGGCGCGACCTCGAAGATGCCCATCGGTCCATTCCAGAAGATCGTCTTCGCCGCCTTCAGCACCTGGGTGTACTTCTCGATCGTCTGGGGTCCGATGTCGACGACCATCCAGTCCTTTGGCACGGCATTGACCGATACGACCTCGCGCGGCGCCCGGTGGTGCACCTGGGCCGCCACCAGGACGTCGGTCGGAAGGATCAGTCGCATCCGGCGGCGGCGGGCCTCGGCAATGATCGCGGCCGCGTTCTCGAGCTGCTCGGTCTCGACCAGGCTCTTGCCCAGCTCGAGACCCTTCGCGGCGAGGAACGTGTTCGCCATCCCGCCGCCCACCAGGATGGCCTGGCAACGGCCGACCAGGACGCGCAGGACGCCGAGCTTGTCGGAGATCTTCGCCCCGCCGATCACCGTATGGAACGGGCGCGGCGGTTTGATGAGCAGCCGGGACAGCGCGTTCACCTCGCGCTCGAGGAGCAGCCCGGCCACGGCCGGCAGGAAGTGGGTGATCCCCTCGGTCGAGGCGTGGGCCCGGTGCGCCGAGCCGAAGGCGTCGTTCACGTAGAGGTCCGCGAATCCGGCCAGCGCCTCGGCGTAGGCGGGGTCATTGGCCTCTTCCCCGCTGTGGAACCGGAGGTTCTCGAGGAGCAGGAAGTCTCCGGGGCGCAGCTTGTTGATGGCGTCCTGGACCCCTGGGCCGAGGGCATCGCCGGTCATCCGCACCGGCCGTCGGAGCAGCTGGCCGAGCCGATCGGCGACGGGCTTGAGCCGATACGCGTCGTTGACCTTGCCGTGGGGCCGCCCGAGGTGACTGGCCATGATCACGATCGCCCCCTGCTCGAGGAGATAGAGGAGGGTGGGCAGGCTGGCCCGGATCCGGGTGTCGTCGGTGATCCGGCCGTCGTCGAGCGGGACGTTCAGGTCGGCGCGCAGGAAGACCCGCTTCGCGCGAACGTCGACGTCGCGGACCGTTTGCTTGTGCAGGGGTCGGAAGCGGGCGACCGTCACACCCGGGCGCCCATGAAGGCGGCGAGATCGGCGACCCGGCAGCTGTAGCCCCACTCGTTGTCGTACCAGGCGATGACCTTCAGGAGCCGATCGCCGGTGACCATGGTCGAGGCGCCATCGACGATGGACGAGTGGTCGTCACCCTTGAAGTCCATGCTGACCAGCGGTTCCTCGGTGTAGTCGAGCAGCCCGTGCATCGGTCCGGCGGCGGCGGCCTGGAAGGCCGCGTTGGCGTCCTCCGCCGTCACCGGCTTGGTGGTGCGTGCCACGAAGTCGATGACGCTCACGGTGGCGGTGCGGTACGCGCAGCGCGAACCCGTCGAAACGGCCCTTGAGCTCGGGGATGACGAGGGACAGGGCCCGCGCGGCGCCGGTGGTGGTGGGGATGATGTTCTGCGCCGCCGAACGCGCACGACGGAGGTCCTTGTGGAACACGTCGAGCACCGGCTGGTCGTTCGTCATCGAGTGCACCGTGGTCATCAGGCCATGCTCGATCCCGAAGGTGTCGAACACGACCTTGGCCGGGAGCGCGAGACCGTTGGTGGTGCACGAGGCGTTGCTCACGATGTGGTGGCGTTCGGGGTCATACCGGCCCTCGTTCACGCCGAGGACGACGGTGATGTCCTCGTTCCTGGCGGGCGCGGTGATGATGACCTTGGCGGCCCCCGCGTCGAGATGGGCGCGGGCCTTCTCGCCGTCGGTGAAGACGCCGGTCGACTCCACCACGATCTGGATCCCGAGATCGGCCCAGGGCAGCGCGGCCGGATCTCGCTCGCTGAAGGCGCGGATGGCACGGCCGTCAACCGCGATCTCCCCCTCGCCGGCGGTCACCTCGCCGGGGTAGCGGCCGTACGTGGAGTCGTAGCGGAACAGGTGGGCGTTGGTGTCGGTCGGCGCGAGGTCGTTGAGCGCGACCACCTCGAGCTCATCCGGATGCCGTTCGAGGATGGCGCGCAGTGTCTGTCGGCCGATGCGGCCGAAGCCGTTGATCGCGATTCGGGTCGTCATCAGGGTCGAGCCTCCGCGTCATGGATCAGGGGCCAGCAGCCCACGAGGGAAACGTTCTCCCCGAACTGCGACGCGCGAACCTGGACGCGCGCGGCGGGGATCGGAAACGCTCGGCGGGCGATCTCTGCCCGGACGGTGGCATGCAGCTCGGGGCGGTGGTCGGCGATGGCTCCACCGAGCACGAGGACCTGCGGATTGAGAACGTTGACGAGCCCGGCACAGGTGGCCCCGATCGCGATCCAGGCTCGATCGAGGAGGGAGCGGCAGGCCGCATCGCCACCATCAGCCGCCGCGCAGACCGTGGCCGCATCCATTGGCGCACCGCCCGAGACGAGCTCGGCCAGGACCGGGGCATCGCCGCGTTCGACGAGCACGGCGCCGTCGCGCGCCAGCGCGGCGCCGGACGCAATACCCTCCACGTGGCCCGGGGCGCCCTCGCCATCGGGCGGCCCGTCCAGGTCCACGGTGAGGTGGCCGATCTCGCCCGCCGTCGAGTCGGGGCCGTCGACGAGACGCCCGTTGACCACGATCGCGCCGCCGATGCCGGTGGAGACGGTGACGTAGATCGCGTGGTCGGCGCCGGCCGCCGCCCCGTGCCGCCACTCGGCGAGCATGGCGACGTAGGTGTCGCGCTCGAGAGCTACCGGCAGGCCGCCGAGGGCCGCAGACATCCGATCGGCCAGCGGCACCTCGTCCCAGCCGGGCAGGTTCGGCGGCTGATGAACGATTCCGCGCTGTGGATCGAGAGGGCCGGGCGAGGACACGCCGATCGCGGACGGCGCGGGGCGTCCGGCGGCCTCGGCGGCAGCCCAGACCGAGCGTGCAGTCGCCGTCATCCGATCGAGGATCCCCTCGACGCCGAGGTCGGGCATGGTCGGGATCACCTCGCGGTGCGCGACAGTCAGATCAGAGCTCAGGTATGCGACCCGAATCAGCGAGCCGCCGAGGTCAATGGCCAGAATCGGCCCAACGTCCCCGGCGTGCACTCCGGCCATTCTACCGGCGGTCGGAAACGGATCGGCCGCCGAGCGGGGCTCGGCGGCCGGTGTGAGGCGTTGGCGTTGGTGGGCGGCCTGGGTGGCCGCCCAACCGACCGAATCTCGCGCTCAGCCCCCGATCCGGAACATCTTGGTGCCGCAGACCGGGCAGGTACCCTGCGTCGCGGGCTTCCCGTTCTTCATCGTGATGCGGCGCTCGTCCTTCATGGTTCGCTTGGTCTTGCACTTGACGCAGTAGCCGTCGGTCGCCATCGGTCTGTGTGCCTCCTCAGTCTTGATTGCGTTACTTCGACGCGCCGCCCTGGTCCTTCCCCCACACCAGGTGGATGCCAGCCAAGCCGGCATCGATGCAGCGTGCCTCCGCGGCCTCCTTGTCCGCGTCTGCAATGAAGCTCCCGGTGATTCGCTGCGCATAGGCCGCGCAGATCGTCCCTGCACGCGAACCGGCCAGGCCCGCCAGCACAAACAATGCCGACGACTCCATCTCGAGGTTCACGACGCCTTCACGTCGGAGCTCCTCAGCGAGATCAGGATACCGAACCGGGAGCGTGCGCATCGCCCTTCCCTGCGGGGCGAAAAACCCGGGCGCGGTGGCCGTGATGCCCAGGTGGTGGGTGTAGCCCAGCTGTCGACACGCCGCCTCGAGGGCCCAGACGATGTCGCGGTGGGCGATGGCCGGGTATCCGGGATGGACGTAGTAGTCCGTCGTGTTCTCCAGGCGGACCGCGCCAGTCGAGATGACGAGGTCGCCCAGACCGATGAACGACTGGAGCGCGCCGCTCGAGCCGATCCGGACAAAGGTCGGCTGGTCGGTGATCTCGAGGATCTCGCTGACGAGGATCTCGACGTTGTCGGGGCCCATCCCCGTGGACATGGCCGAGATGGGCATGCCTCGATAGGTCCCCGTGGCGGTCGTGATCTCCCGGTTGCTCCGTTCGAGGTCCACGCGGTCGAACCGCGAGGCCACCTTCGCGACTCGGCCGGGATCCCCGACCAGCACGATGTACTCGGCCACCTCGCCTCGCTCGAGGTCGGTGTGGTACTGCCGCGATCCGGTCCTGGGGGCGTCGGCAGCCGTCCGCTCGCTCACGGGGCGGGAGTATACGACTCGTCCTCCTCGTCACCGTGGTTCATGGGGTGCCACATCGCCGCCCGCCGAACCTCCGAGTTCGGCCACCGCCCGACGAATCGTGCCGTGGCGCCAGGCGAGGACCAGCAGCCCGGCCAGTCCACCCAGCCCCGCAGCCAGGGGCACTGGGATGGGACGCGGCACCTGCGGCGCCGACGCAGCCGCTCCCGCGACGTCCGGCCCGTGCGGCGCGAGGCTGATGCCGCCCTGGAGGTCCGGGCGGGTCAGCACCACCGGCTCCGGGGAAGGGGTCCGCTTCGGGATCGGTGCGCGCGCCGTGCCGGTTGTGGTCCCGCGCGGGCCGGTGGGCGCCGGGCCGGCGATCACCGTCACGTCGCTTCGGTCGCGCGGCCACAGTCGGTAGCCGGCATTTGGCTCGGCCCCGGTCGTCTGTTGGCCGACCACGCCGCGGAGCTCGACCCAGGCACCGGCGGGGAGGTGGTGGATCGTGATCCCGGTCCGCGGGGACACGAAGACCCGGAAGGGCCCGCTGCCGTCATCCAGCGCGAACGTGAGCCCGCCACCCGTCGTGCGGCGGGGGCCGTCTTTCACGAGACCGCGGACGACAACGAGCAGCGCCTCGTCCGCCTCGCGGACCGCGCCGGTTGGCCGGCGCGTGGCCTCCGGTTCCGCCTGATTCCCGATCACCGCGGCCCGCTGCGACAGCCGCAGGCTGATCATTCCGGATTTCGTCGAACGGGTTCCGCTGAGCTCGACGAGCTCTCCGCGGCGCAGCCGACCATCGTCAGATCCGGCGCGGACGAGGATCGCCCCGCTCGCATCGGCCACCACGGCGCTTCCCTCCTCCACCAGCCCGGTCGGCAGGGTCACCACGCCGCGGATCCGAAGCCTGGTCCCGTCCTCCGCGCTTCGGGCATCGGAAATGGGCACGAGCGGCGGGACACGCCGGGCTCGGTGACGGCGTGGATCCCGCCGGTGAGGGGGACGCGGTCGGCGCGGGAGTGGGCGTCGGGCCAGGCGTCGGGGGCGCGATGATCGCGGTGACGTCCGCGGGATCTCGCGGCTGGACCCGGTAGCCGTCCGTCCCGGTTCCCGATGAGTCGCGCTGGCCGACGACCCCGGTGACGGTCAGGAGCGAGCCGGTTCGCCACCCCTCCGTCGAGATGCCGGTGGCCGGACCGACGAGGATGCGGATCGGTCCGGATCCATCGTCGATCTCGAACGCCAGGCCCGACGCCAGGGCCGTCGGCGATCCCTGGATGGCACCGCTCACTTCGACCAGCTGGCCTTCGAGCGACTCACCGATGGCGCCGGATCGGCGGGCGACGGGACGCGGTTCGGCACCGGGGCTCCCGATGACCAGGCCGGTGGACGTCGCGCGCAATGTGCGCTGGGCATACCGATCGTCCACGGTGCCCGCCACGACGAGGTTCACGCCCCTCGGGAACGTGCCGCCGTCCACCAGGACGGCGATGCCGCCGGTTCCATCGGCCAGGTATCCCCCGCCATCGTGGAACTCGGCGTCGGTAAGGCTGATCCCGGCCACGAGGACCTGGGTGCCATCGGGAAGGGCTCGCGCGGCAGCCACGGTGAGCGGCGCAGGCGTTGCGGTCGGGGTTGCGGTCGGCGACGGTGTGGGTGTCGGCGACGGCGTCGGGGTCGGCGAAGGCGTGTCGGTCGGCGATGGAGTTGGCGTCGGGGTTGGCGTTGGCTCTGGGTCGCGGAGGGCAGCGCCGTCGGCGAAGCGTGGGCGAAGCCGTCGGCGATGGCGTGGAATCGGGTGAATCGGTCGGACTCGGTGCCGCGGACTCGGCAGGAACCGGTGGCGACGTGCTGTTCTGCGGGTCTGGCGCGACGCGCACGACGAAGTCGACCAGGTTGTGATCGGTGTCCTGGCCGGAGCCGAGCGAGCCTCCAGGCAACCGTTCGACGCTCGAGCCGGCGGGCGGGGCAGGAGCCGGGGCTGTCTCGAGCCAGGTGCTGGATGCCGTGCCCCAGCCCACGGCGTCGATCGCCGTCGCCGCGCCAACCACGCGGAGGGCCATGCTTCCGCCGGCGGCCGACAGTCCGTTGGCGTAGGTCACGTCCGCGATGCCCGCGAACACGCCGGACTCGTTGGCCACCAGGACGTGCCCACCCGGGCCGATCTCTGCGCCTGGCCCCCAGGTCGCCTTGCGGGTGACCGTCGCGCCCGAGGCCGTGACGTACACGAGCTCGAGCCCGTCCAGCGCCCGCGCATCCGGACCGGGGTTGTACAGCTCGACGAACTCATCCGATGCACTCGCGCCGCCGGTCATCACCTCCGACACGACGATGTGGTCGACGGACGGAGCCATCTCGCCTGCGAGGGGGGCGGCTGCGCACGTCCGAGATCGCCACCTCGATGACGACAGCGGCCAGGGACAGGGTGGCGACGGCGTAACGGCGTGAGCGGGCTGCGTCCGGGCGCATGAGCTCCCTCGGTCGGAGGCGAACGAGTCCGGCGCCGCCCGGGTGGCGCAGAGCCGCATCGTGCCCTGCGATCGCTTACCGGCCGGTTAGGTCACGCGTACAATCCGCGGCCAATGCCCGCCACCCGATCCCGCAGCTCTGCCGAACGTGCCGAGGCGCGCCGCAAGGCACGGCTGGTGGCCCGGGGCGAGGAGCCAGCCGCCGAAGTCGCGGCCTCCGCAGAGGCTCCGGCGACCCAGGCCGGCGGTCCGCCGAAGCTCTTCACTCGGCTGTTCCCACCCGCTCCCCCACTGCCCGGCAAGGGCGACCCGCTGGCCGGATTCACCTATCGCGGTCGGTTCCGCGGCCTGGTCGTCGGGGGCGTGGCTGCTGGCCCGCCATCCCCTGCCCTGGGGCGCGGCGGGTGCCGGCTGGGCCGTCCTGCAGCTGCTCCTGCTCCTGACCGCGGGCGGCCAGAACGTGGCCGCCTTCGGCATCACGCTTGGCCAGTACGGGCTCCTCATCGGCGCCGGCTGGGTGAGCTGGTGGCGACCCTGGCTGTTCGGCACCGCCGCCGGTGTCTTCGGCGTCCTGCTCCATGCCGTGATCGCCGGCATCATCACCGCTGCAGTCCGGCGAGGACTTCTCGGCCGCCATGACCGTGGTGGGCAGCCTCACCGCCCTGGTCGTCCTCTATGGGCTGGTAGGGGCGTTTGCCGGGTTCTACGGCGGCTATCTGCGTCGCAGGATGGCAACCCCGGCTCCGGCGGCATCCAAGAGACGCAAGCGCTGATTCGACCCGGGCCCGGCTACCCCCGGTGGGCGGCCACGGCCTCCTCGGCGGCGCGCAGGGCCCCTTCGTAGTCCACGCCCAGCCCGAGCACCTCCCCGGTCGACCGCATCTCGGGCCCGAGCTCGGTCGCCACCCCCGGCAGGCGCCAGAGCGAGTCGATCGGCGCCTTGACCGCGACCATCGGTCCATCCGGAGCGAGACCCGGGGCCAGCCCCGCCTCGGCGAGCGTCGCGCCGAGCGCGCAGTGGACCGCGGCCTTCACGACGTCGCGCCCCGTCGCCTTGGCCACGATCGGGACCGTCCGTGACGCCCGCGGGTTGGCCTCGATCACGACCACCCGCTCGCCGGCGACGATGGCCTGGACGTTGACGATGCCCCGGACGCCGAGCGCCACCGCGATGCGGCCCGCGGCCTCGGCCGCGCGCTCCTGGACGTCCCGCGAGATCGCCCGCGGCGGCAGCACCGCCAGGGAGTCGCCGGAATGGACGCCCGGTGGGTCCCGCTGCTCGAGGATGCCGGGCACGGACCAGTCCCGACCATCCGCGATGACGTCCACGTCGAGCTCGACGCCGCCGACGAGGGCATCCACCCGCAACGGCCAGCCGATTTCGCTCGCCAGCAGCACGCCCAGGTCGACGCGGTCGCGAATGACCGCGATCCCCCGTCCACCGATGACCCACGAGGGCCTGACGATGACCGGGAACCCGAGCGTCTGGACCGCGGCGTCGAGCTCGTCCGACATCGGTCGCCAGGCTGCCCGGCGGCCCCTCGAGCCCGAGCTCGTCCAGCAGGGCGGCGAACCGCTCGCGGTCCTCGCAGGTCTCGATCGCATCGGCGGTGAGGCCCGCGACCGGGACGTCGGCATAGGCCAGGTCCCGGGCGAGGTCGATGGCCGTCTGGCCGCCGAACGTCAGCAGCACCAGCGGCGGCTCCCCGGTGAGAGCCCGCTCGTGGTCGAGGACGTCGAGGACGCTCTCGGTGTCCAGGGGCTCGAAGTAGAGCCGCGAGCAGGCGTCGTAGTCGGTGCTGACGGTCTCGGGGTTGTTGTTGATCACGACCGCGTCGTAGCCGAGGTCGCGGATGGCCCACGCGGCGCGGACCGAGCAGTAGTCGAACTCGATCCCCTGACCGATGCGGATCGGTCCCGAGCCCACCACGATCACCGAGCGGCGGTCGGTCGGCGGCGGCACCTCGGTCTCGGCGTAGGACGAGTAGAAGTACGGCGTCTCGGCAGGGAACTCGCCGGCGCAGGTGTCCACCCGGCGGTAGGCCGGTGCCAGGCCCGCCCGCACCCGCGCCCGGCGCACGGCCGCCGGCGGGACGCCCGAGACGGCCGCGACCTCCGCGTCGCCGAAGCCGTGCCGCTTGGCCTCCTCCAGCGGCATGCCGACCAGCCGCTGCTCGGCGGCCACCACCTCGGCGATCCGCTCGGTGAACCACGGCGCGATGCCGGTCACGTCGGAGATCGCCGCGGCGTCAGCCCAGCCGTGGCGGAGGAGGCCGACCATCCGCCACAGCCGGGTGTCGGAGGGCGCGAGAAAGACGCCGAGATCGGCCGGCGCGCGCTCCGCGAGCCGCCAGGCCGGGTCCTCTGACAGCCACCCCCGCCCACGGGGCTCGAGCGAGCGCACCGCCTTCAGCAGCGCCGGCCCGAACTCGCGGTCGATGGCCATCGCCTCCCCGGTGGCCTTCATCTGGACGCCGAGGCTTCGTTCGGCGAGTGGGAACTTGTCGAACGGCCAGCGCGGCAGCTTGACGACCACGTAGTCCACCGCGGGCTCGAAGGCGGCCGATCCTCCGCCGGTGGCGGGGTTGCGCATCTCGTCCAGCCGCTTCCCGAGCGCCACGAGGGCGGCGACGCGGGCGATCGGGTAGCCGGTCGCCTTGGAGGCCAGCGCGGACGAGCGCGAGACGCGGGGATTGACCTCGATCACCCGGTAGTCCGACCCGTCCGGGCTCACGGCCAGCTGGACGTTGCAGCCGCCTTCCAGCTTCAGGGCGCGGGCGATCCGCAGCGCGGATCGGCGCAGGCGCTGGACGACGACATCGGGCAGCGTCTGGATCGGCGCGACGACGATCGAGTCGCCGGTATGGACGCCCATCGGGTCGAGGTTCTCCATGCCGCAGATCGCGATCGCGGTGTCGGCCGCATCACGGATGACCTCGAACTCGATCTCCTGCCAGCCGAGCAGGCTGCGCTCGACGAGGACCTGGCCGATGGGGCTGGCTTCCAGCCCCCGCTGGATCGCGTCGCGAGCCTCGATCGCGCCGGAGGCAAAGCCGCCGCCACCGCCGCCGAGGGTGAAGGCCGGGCGGACGACGATCGGCGCCCCGAGCTGCTCGACGAACGCGAGGCCGGCCTCCACCGACTCCACGACCGCCGACTCGGGAACCGGCTCGCCGATGGACTGGACGAGGTCCCGGAAGCCGCCGCGATCCTCGGCCGCTCGGACGGCGGCGAGCGGCGTTCCGAGCACGCGCACCTCGTATCGGTCCAGCACGCCGGCATCGTCGAGGCCGACCGCGAGGTTCAGCCCGGTCTGCCCGCCCAGGGTGGGCAGCAGCGCATCGGGTCGGTGCTCGGCGATGACCCGCTCGAGATGCTCGACGGTCAGTGGAGCGATGACGACCGTGCCGCCCACGTCCGGATCGGTCATGACCGTGGCCGGGTTCGAGTTGACGAGCACGGTCTCGATCCCCTCGCCCCGGAGCGCGAGGCAGGCCTGGACGCCCGCGTAGTCGAACTCGGCTGCCTGACCGATGACGATGGGGCCGGACCCGATGATCAGGACCCGGCGCGGCAGCATCGGTCTAGGCGACGGCGAGCGCGAGGCCGGCGCCGGCGAGGGCCACGTCGAACAGTCCGGCAGCGTCGGTCGGTCCGGGAGCACCCTCCGGGTGGAACTGGACCGATGCCACCCGGCCCCCGGCGTGGACGAGCCCTTCGACCGTCCCGTCGTTGAGATCGCGATGGCTGACCCGCAGCCCGGCGGCGGCCAGGGCCGGGTGGTCGATGACCTCGACCTCGTGGTTGTGGGCACCGATCGTCACCTGCCCGGTGGCCGTCTCGATGACCCCGTGGTTGCCGCCGTGATGGCCAACCGCCAGGCGACGGGTGGGGGCGCCGGCGGCGAGCCCGATGAGCTGGTGACCGAGACAGACCCCGAGCAGTGGCGGCCCGCCGGCCGTCGCGCGGGCCAGCAGCCGGGACACGGTCGCGATCTGGGGCGCCATGCGGGACGGGTCGCCCGGGCCCGGGGAGAGGACGACGAGGTCCGGGGCGATGCGCTTCCACGGCCTCGGCGGAGGCATCCGGTGGCAGACCGATGACCTCCAGGCCGCGGCTCGTGAAGGCACGGAGGAGCGAGCGCTTGACCCCGTAGTCGACCAGCACGACGCGCCCGCGCCGCGTCGCCGTCGGGCTCGATGCGGTAGGCCTCGCGAGGCGCGACGGACGCCACGTGGTCGATCGCCTCCCAGGCCGGGGATGTTGCGGCCTCATGGACGGCCTGCTCGGGACTCACGTGGGACGGACGGATGACGGCCCGTCGGGCCGCGCCGCGTCGCAGTTCGAGGGTCAGCGCGCGCGTGTCGATGCCTTCGATCGCCGGGATCCCGGCTTCCACGAGGAGCTCCTCGACCGAAATGCCAGGGCCGCTCGGCGGGGTGACCAGCCGGGTCACGACCAGGGCACGGGCGTGGACCCGGTCCGATTCGAGGTCGGATCGGTCGATCCGGTAGTTCCCGACCATCGGATGAGTCAGGACCACGATCTGGCCGGCGAACGAGGGATCGGTCAGGATCTCGCCCCAGCCGGTGGCCGCGGTCGTGAAGATCAGGTCACCCTCGGCCGGCCGGTCGGCGCCGCGCAGCTGCCCGGCATGGACCCGGCCGCCTTCGAGCGCCAGCAGGCCCGGACGTGAAAACGACGCCGGTCCCGGTGCGTCGGGCGGCGTCGTGGCGGGCAGGCTGGCTACGGTCGGCATCGCGCTCCTTCCCGGCCTCACGGGGCCGGACTTAAAGGACGGACCGAGTGTACCGGAGCCGGCGGCCGGGCGGCGGCTCGGAGTCGCCGGCCGGACTACACTCGCGAGGCACGAGGAGGAGAACCCGCCCCATGACCAGCCCGGACGTGAACCTGCCCCCCATGCGCGCCAGCGCGGTCACCCTGGTGGACACCTTCGTCCCGCGCGTGGACGGACGGACTGCGCAGGTGATCCGCGACCTGCGTTCTGATCGTGGCCGGCGCCGCGCTCACCGCGCTCGCGGCCCAGGTGTCGTTCACGGTCGGCGGCAACCCGGTCCCGTACACCCTCCAGACCGCGGCCGTGCTCGTGACCGGGACCGCGCTCGGCGCCGGCCGAGGATTTGCCTCGATGGCCCTGTACGTCGCGGCCGGCGCACTCGGGATGGGCGTCTTCGCCGACGGCCGGAGCGGCCTGGGAGCCGAGACCGGCGGAGGACTGGCGCCGACCATCGGCTACCTGTTCGCGTTCATCGTGGCCGCCACCCTGTGCGGACGGCTGGCGCAGCGCCAGTGGGAGCGGACGCGAACCGGCGCCTTCGGGCTCATGCTGCTCGGGTCGTTCGTGATCTATCTCATCGGCGTCCCGATCCTCGCCCTCGTCACCGGGATGGCCTTCTCCGAGGCGATCTACTGGGGCGCGATCGTCTTCATTCCGTGGGACCTGGCCAAGGTCGTGGTCGCGACCTTCGCCTTCCCGTTCGCGTGGCGCCTGGCCGGAGACCGGACCGGGGAGTGACCGCCAACCTCGAGGACGAGGCCAGCCGCGCGGGGCTCACGGCCGAGGAGTTCGACCGCGACTGGGTCCGTGACCACGTCGCCGAGGAACGGCGACAGGCGGCTCGCCTGGGCGACATTCGCGAGGCCATCTTCGGCGCCCAGGACGGCCTGGTCAGCACCGTGGCCGTGGCCAGCACGGTTGCCGGAGCGACGGGCGACAGCTTCGTGATCCTCGTGGCCGGCATCGCCACGGGGCTCGCCGGCATGTTCAGCATGGCCGCCGGCGAGTACCTGTCCAGCAAGAGCCAGCGGGAGATCTTCGAGGCCCAGATCGCGGGCGAACGCGAGGAGGTCGAGACGCGGCCCGGGGAGGCCCAGGCCGAAGTCGCGTACATGTTCGAGGAGGATGGGCTGCCGCGCGAGCGAAGCGGCCGAGGTCGCCCGAATCGTGTCCCGCCATCCGGACGTCCTCCTTCGGACGATGGTCGAGAAGGAGCTGTCGCTTCACGTCGAGGAGCATGCCGGCTCGCCGCTCCAGGGCGCGATCGTGATGGGCGGCGCGTTCGGGCTCGGGGCGCTGGTTCCGGTGCTTCCCTACCTCATGTTTCCGGTCGACGTGGCCATCTGGGCATCGGTCGTCAGCGCCGGCGTGGTGCTGTTCGGGATCGGCGTCGCGAAGTCCCGCTGGACCCGCAAGGGTCCGCTGCGGTCCGGACTGGAGATCCTGATCATCGGCGCAGGCGCGGGGATCGTCGGCTACTTCTTCGGCAACATCCTGCCGCCGCTGCTCGGAGCTCCGCCGGTCGGCGCCTGACCGGTCACGTGACCCGCAGCGTGCCGACCATCCCGTAGGCCTCGTGGCCGGGGACGTGGCAGATGAACGCCAGCTCCCCCGGTTCGGCGAAGGTCAGCGTCGTTTCCACCGTCGCCAAGGGCGGAATGGTCACCTCGTCCGGCCGGGCACCGTGCTGCGGCTCCGTCCCGGTCCGATGGCGCTCGTGAAACGCCGCGTCGCCGATCAGCCATTCGTGCTCGATCGGGTCCTGGCTGATGAGCACGAAGCGCACCGGAACGCCGTGCGGGACCGTGATCTCGGACGGGGTGAAGTGCGAGTAGTGGATCACGATCTCGACCCGGACCGATGCCGGAGTCGCGGGCTGGCAGCCCGCGGCGAAGGACACGGCCAGGACAGGGCCAGCGCCGCGCCGACGCCGCGGGACCGCATGCGGTCAGGCGCCCGCCGGCGGCGGGGTCGCCCGACGGCTGACGACGGTCGCCGCGAACCAGGCCAGCAGCAGCGGCAGACCGATGGCGAGGACCAGCGGCGCCCATGCGCGCGAGGCCGCCCACAGCACCTCGGTCGGCCCGGCCGACTTGAGGCCGGCGTCGACCAGGGACGGCAGGCCGCCGCCGGCGTCGATGGCCAGGTCGAAGGTCACGTCGGGCGCGGCGGAGTTGATCCGCACCTTGGTGAGCCATGCCGCGTTCGGGGATCCAGTCCATGCCGTCGTCGGAGCGAAGATCGGCCAGGAGCTGGTCGGTGGCGCGAGCCGCTGTGTGCCAGCTCCATGCCGTCGATCCCGAAGGCGAGCCCGGGGCGGGAAGGAGAGCCGGCCGCTCATCGGTCAGCAGGTACACGTCGGCCTCGACCGTCTCGGCCTCGGACTTGCCAAGGGCCAGGATGCGGAGCGGGACCCACGGGTCGTCGGTCGGGATGGTCACGTGGACCGGTGTTCCGTCGCCAACCGCCTGCCCGCGGGCAGCGGCCGCGTCGGCATCGAAGACCGCGGCCAGGAAGATCGGGGAGCGGCTGGCGTAGAAGTCCAGGACCTCCGGCGCGTCCGGCGGGAGCCGGAAGCCGTGCTCGGTGGCCCAGGCGCCGACCTCCGGTCCGCCGCCGCGCAGGATCAGTGATGTCCAGGGCGTCGATCCGGACTTCGAGCAGGACCTCGGCTCGACCGGCAGGCGCCGCGAGAGCCGCATCCTCGGCCAGGAACAGCTGAGGCTCGGTCTCCAGGACCAGGCGCTGGAGCGTCCAGTCGCCGCCGCGCTCGACCGAGGTCGGCACGTCCGGGCAGCGGGACCAGGCTGCCGAATTCGCCTTCACCGCCGGCGAACGCGAACGCGGTGACGTAATGCTCGACGCCGTCGTGGTAGCCGGCGAACGTCGTCGTCCGCAGCAGGTTGACGGCGCCGTTGGGACCGATCAGCCCGCCGCAGGCGAGTGTCGGACCGGCAGTGATGAGGAGCACGGCGGTGGCAGCCGCCAGGGGCACGAGTCGTCGCATCGGACGATACCTCCATCGGGCGGCCCGGCTGCTGACCGCAACTTGGTTGATGGCGGCAGGACGGCGGTCAGCGCCCGATGGTTCCCCGGCAAGACCGATGCCGCCCGCGTGATCGCGGGCGGCGCGAGGCTATCGGTCAGCCCTCGCGGAAGATCTTGTCGTGCTCCCGGACGTGGTCGTTCACGTGGAGCGCCACGTCGTCACCCGGCGCGGCGGACTCGACCTTGGCGTGCTCGACCTCCATCGAGTCGACGGTCTGCTCGAGATCGGTCGTGTGGCCGGTGATGTGAATCCGGTCGCCGACGCGGAGCGTAGTCGGTCAGGGTCACGGCCGCCACCGACAGGTGGCCGAAGTAGTGGGTGACGCTCCCGATCGCCTGGCCCGGATCGTGTCCCTCGGACATCGGTCATCCCTCCTGCGTGAAGGCACTCTGGCCCGCTGCGGAGGACGCGTCAAGCGCCTGGCGGAGGGCCTTCGGCGCGACGGCCCGGTAGCTCTCCACGATCCATTCGGTGAGCATGTCCAGCGGCGCATCCTCGGGTGGCGTGAGCCAGACCCAATGGCCGCGATCCATGCGATAGCCGGGGTTCTTGGCCCACGGCAGGCTCATCGCCGCGTCGTACGAATCGGGCACCTTGACGGTGAGACCGAACGGCCGCTCGGCATCGGGTTGGCCGAAGAAGACGAACACCTTCTTTCCGACCTTGGCCACGTTCTCGCCCCACGGATGGTCCTCCCATGCCTCGGGCAGGCCGAGGGCGAAGGCACGGAGCGGCTCGGCGAGCGGGTGGTCGGCCACGAGGCGATTGTGGCGGGTCAGCGGAACATGCGCCGCTGGCGGGTCAGGTCGAAGGTGGCTCGGCCGAGCCGGGTCCGCGGGCTCGGCGATGACCGCCTCGACCGGCTCCAGGTGGGTCGCCACCACGTTGAGGACCAGTCCCTTCGACCTGGAGGCGGCCGGTGATGACCAGCAGCGGGTTGCGGTGGAGGACCGCGCGGTAGCGGCGATAGACGTCGGGGCGGAGGGTGACGTTCATCATCCCCGTCTCGTCCTCGAGGGCGAGGAACACGAACCCCTTGGCCGTCATCGGGTGCTGAATGGAGGTCGACACCCCGCCCATCCGGATCGTGGTTCCGTTCCGCTGCTCCCCGGCACCGCGGACGGTGAGGACGCCCCGCTCGGTGAGCCGGTCACGGAACAGCTCGACGGCGTGGGTCGTCGGCGACAGGCCCAGCTCGCGGTAGTCGGCGGCCACCCGTTCGGCACGGCTCATGGGCGGGAGCGTGGCACCTACCTCGCCGGCAGCGACATCGGTCAGGCCCAGCGGGGGGTGATCCGGATCCGCATCGGGAAGCGTGGCGCGGAGCTGCCAGAGCAGCTCGCGGCGAGCCGCGTTGGTCCAGTCGAAGGCACCGATGGCGATCAGCCGCTCGACGACCGGCTCGAGCAGGCCGGTGCGGGCCACGAAGTCGCGCACGCCCCGGTACGGACCGGTGGCCCGCTCGCGCTCGACGATGGTCCGCGCCGCCTCGTCGATGCCCTTCACCTGGCGCATCCCCAGCCGGACGGCGTAGTCACGAGTCGCGTCACCGGTCTCGGCAAGCCGTTCGGTCTCGTGCTCCCACGCCGATCGGTTCACGTCCACCGGCAGCACCGTCAGGCCGTGGCGGCGCGCGTCGTTGACCAGGGTCGCGGGTGAGTAGAAGCCGAGCGGCTGGTTGTTCAGGAGCCCGGCCAGGTAGTGCGCCGGGTAGCGGAGCCGGAGCCAGGCGGTGTCGTAGGTGATCTTGGCGAAGGCCGCGGCATGGGCCCGGGCAAAGCCGAACTCGGCGAAGGCGCTGCAGCGGCGGAAGAGGTCCTCGGCATCGGCCTCGGTCAAACCGGTCCGTAAGGCGCCGGTAATGAACCGATCACGCTCGCGCTGCATGGCCTGGTGGGACCGATGGGAGCCCATCGCCTTGCGGAAGATGTCGGCCTCGGTGGCGCTGTAGCCGCAGACCGTGATCGCGATCTGCATGACCTGCTCCTGGTACAGGATCACGCCGAGCGTGTCCTCGAGGATGGGTCGCAGGCTGGGGTGGGGGTAGACCGCCTCCTCGAGACCGGCCCGGCGGCGCAGATAGGGGTGGACGGCGTTGCCCTGGACCGGGCCCGGGCGAATGATGGCCACCTGCACGACGAGGTCCTCGAACCGCGCCGGGCTGGCCTTGGGAAGCGCCTGCATCTGGGCGCGGGACTCGACCTGGAAGACGCCGACCGTGTCGGCGGTCTTGATCGAGCGGAAGACCTCCGGGTCGTCGTGGGGCAGGGCGTCCAGGTCGGGCCGGGTACCGGTGTCCCGTTCGATCCGGTCCAGGGCGTCCGAGACCGCGCCGAGGGTTCGCAGCGAGAGGAGGTCGATCTTCACCAGGCCCAGGGCCTCGACGTCCTCCTTGTCGAACTCGGTCACCACCCGGCCCGGCATGGTGGCCCGCTCGATGGGGACGAGCTCGGTGATCGGGGTCCGGGTCACGAGCATCCCGCCGACGTGGATGCCGAGGTGGCGGGGAAAGCCGTCGATCTCGGCGCACAGGGCGAGCAGCCACTGCCACCGGTTTCGCGGCCGGGTGAACGCGGATTCCTCAACCGGCGCCTCGCCGACGACCGGCGGGCGGGGGCGGCGCTCGACGGGCATCCCGCTCTCCGGGTCCACCGCCACGTGCCCCTCGTGATCACCGGCCACGGCTGCCTGCCCCGCGTAGCGCTGCCGCTCCCAGCCCTCGTGGCGGACCTGGACGGTGGACTGGTCCAGGGCGCTCGGCCGGCGGGGCGGGTACCAGCCGCTCTCGCTGTACGGCCGGCCGTCGTGGTCACCGGCCGCGTCACGGGCCCGGGCCTCGGCGGCGGCCAGGTCGGGGCGGAGGGTCGGGCCGGCCGCGGAAGTGCCAGGTGTTGTCGTTGCTGCGGCACGACCAGGGGATCGGCCCCGGCATCGGTCACGGTTCCGCCATCGGGATCGGTCTGGCTGCCCAGCTCCTCGAACAGCCAGCCGAACTCGCCGTCCAGCGCCAGGTCGGTGGCCACCTCGCACGCGTCCCGGGTGTCGAGCGCCTTGGCGACCCGGTCCACCACGTCCGGCGGGAAGGCGAGGGCCTTGGCCACCTCGCGCACGGCCGATCGGGCGCGGTAGGTGATGACGTTGCAGACCATGGCCGAGTGATCGACGCCATAGCGGCGGTAGAGGTACTGGATGACCTCCTCGCGGCGGTTGACGTCGAAGTCGATGTCGATGTCGGGCAGGGCGCGCGCCTCGTTGATGAAGCGCTCGAACAGGAGCTTGTGCTCGATGGGGTCGACCTTGGTGATGCCCAGGCAGTAGGCCACGATCGAGTCGCCGGCACTCCCCCGCCCCTGGCCGATGATCCTGTTCCGCCGCGCGAACTCCATGAGGTCCCACACGATCAGGAAGAACTCGGACAGGTTCGTGCGGTCGATGACGGTCAGCTCGTGGGTCAGCTGCTCGAGGGCCTGCTTGGTAATCGGGCCGATACCGCCTGCGTAAGCCGTCGTGGGCAAGCTGGTACAGGTACGAGAACGGCGTCTCCCCGTCGGGGACGGTGAAGCCGGGAAACCGATAGCGCTCGAAGCCCAGGTCCAGCCGGCAGGCCTGACCGATGGCCGCCGCCTGCGCCATCCCGTCGTGCCAGGCACGCCGGGCGCGGGGGTCGGGCAGACCAGCGCCCAGGAGGGCGAGCTGGGGTCCGGTCTTGAGCCGGTATTCGGCGTTCGGCAGGCGCAGCTCGCGGGTGTCGTCGAGCGACGCGCCGTGGCGGATGGCGACCAGCACGTCCTGGAGCCGATGGCCCGTCGCCTCGGCGTAGTGGACCTCGTTGGTGACGACCGTGGGCAGGCCCGCTTCGTCGGCGAGCGACGCCAGCTCGGCGACGAGCCAGTCGTCGTCGGGGAGCAGGTGGTGGGACAGCTCCACGCAGAAGTCCCCGTCGGGGAAGTGGCTGGCCCACCGGTCCGCGGCCATCCGCGCCATGGCCCGCTCCCCGGCGAGGAGCACGCCGCGGGATCTCGCCGTTCCGACAGCCACTCAGCCCGATGAGGTGGCCTTTCGCCTCGTCCAGGGCGGCTTCGATGCGTTGCCGCGCTCGAACACGGGGAACGCCTTCTCGCCGGCCAGGTGGCCGGCGGACACCAGGCGCGACAGGGCGGCGTACCCGGCCGGGTCGCGGGCCAGCAGGACGAGGTGGTCACCGGGAGCCGGGCCGGCGTGGTGCTCACCCGGCCAGCCGCGGCTGGCCTTCGTCCCGCGGAGTGGGAGCGCCATGCGCCGCCCGCGCCGCGCCGCGCGCAGCTCGCGCTCGTCACGGGGAATGGCCAGCTCCACGCCCAGGATCGGCACTGCACCGGGGAGAGTCCCGCGGCGCGGGCGTCATCGGTCCGGGTCGCCTCCGCGGCCTTCCACAGCCGGACCGCCGCATACAGGCCCGCGTGGTCGGTGAGGGCCAGGGCCGGCATCCCGATCCGGGCCGCCCGGGCCACCAGGTCCTCCGGATGGCTCGCCCCGTCAAGGAACGAGAAGTTGCTGTGAACGTGGAGCTCGCAGTACGCGTCCGGCCCAACCATCGGACGGTCGAGTATAGAACGCGTGTTCTATTTGTCCAGACTTTCCTCAGGCCCGAGCGGGCTCCGGAGCGCGCATCCGCTCGCGGACGATGATCGCGGCCGGGACGGCGAGGAACACCCCGCCGAGGAGCGACATCGCCGCGAAACCGACGAGCGCCAGCAACGCGCCGGACATGATGCTGGCTGTCGCCCCGGCGAAAAACACCAGGAAGTCGCTCGCGCCCTGTCGCTGCGTCTGGGCTGCCGACGGCGCTCCCTCGACCAGCATCGCGCTGCCGGCAACGAAACTCAGGTTCCACCCATAGCCGAGCGTGAAGAGGGCGACGGCGAGGAGGGGCCCGTCGTGGGCCGGAGCCACCGCGGACAGAACCGCGGCGACCGCGAGCACGACCATCCCGGCGAGGGCGACGGGCGTGGCCCCTTGCCGGATGACGAGCCGGGCAGAGAGCGGCGCCAGCGCGAACATGCCGAGGGTGTGGGCGCTGATGACCAGTCCGACGAAGACGAGATCACCGCCACCGGCATGAATGTGGAGCGGAGTCATGGTCATGATCAGCACCATCGCGACCTGCGCGCCGAGCAGCGCGGCCAGCGCCGGCCGCAGATGGGAATCACGCAGCAAGGCGCCGATCCGGCGGCCGGCCCAACCGGTCGAGCGCTCCGCCCCAGGCTCGCCCGGTCCGTCCGGTGGCCGTGCCGACCAGTGCCCCGCGAGGAGGGCGAGCAGGACGGCAACTCCGAACAGCAAGCCGATGATCCCGAGCGACAGCACGAGCGGATCCACGCCGATCGGCCCGGCAAGCGCCTCGGCCATCCCGACCAGGTTCGGCCCGAACACGGCACCCACCGTGGATCCCCATACCGCCAGGCCCAGCGCCCACGCCCGACGGTCGGCGGTGACCGTATCGGCAGCCGCGAAGCGGGTCTGTTGGAGCGCCCCGTTGCCGAGCCCGATCGCCAGGCTGGCGGCGAACAGCCACGGGAGGGATTCGAGCAGGATGGACGTGACGGCCAGGCCGCACCCGATGGTCGCCGCCACGAACCCGGTCGCCACCGCCCGGGGCCGGTTCCAGCGGATACCCAGGTTTGCCACGCCGACGGCACCGAAGGCGGTGGCCAGCCCAGCGAGGGCGCTGGGCACGCCGGCCGCAAGCGCGGACCCGGTGATCTCGAGCACGACCAGCGAGCTGACGACCCAGACGGCGATATAGGCCGTGCTGGCGGAGGCCACGGCAGCCACGAGCGCGAGCAGCGTCCGGCCAGGCAGGTTCACCGCAGGATCATATGGGTCAGCGAGGTTGGGGAACCGCGATTCGACCTGCGGCGTCTGGGGGGCTGACAACCACATCTGGAGACCACTCCCGTGAAGACCTCACGTCCCGCCCTCCTGGTCCTCCTCGCCGCCATCGTGCTCATCCTGGCCGCCTGCCAGCAGGCCGGCCTGGGCCTCAAGCCCGAGGAGGTGCCCATACCGGCCGATGCCGCCGGTGGCGCAGCGGGCCGAGACGTGACGACCGGGGAGACCCTCGTCGAAGGCGACGCGGCCAACCTCGGGCAGGAGCAGGCTGCCGGATCGGTCGATCATCCGCACCGGGGAGATCACGGTCGAGGTCGAGAACGTCCCCGAGACCGTCGGCGAGGTCCGCGCCCTGGCCGTCGAGCTGGACGGGTTCGTCAGCAACTCGTTCCAGGGCGAAGTCGAGGACATGGCCACCCTCACGATGCGGATCCCCGCCGACCGGTTCGACGACGCCATCGCCGCCATTCACGAGCTCGATGGCGAGGTCAAGGCGGAGGCCACCAACGAGGAGGACGTCACCGCCGTCGTCATCGACATCGAGGCCCGCCTCGAGAACCTGCGGGCGGCGGAGACGGAGTACCGCGAGCTGCTCGACCGGGCCGAGACCGTCGAGGACATCCTCGCCATCCAGAACCAGCTCTTCGCGGTCCGTGGCGAGATCGAGTCGTACGAGGCCCAGCTCGCGTACTACACCGACCAGGTCGATCTGGCGACGCTGACCGTCTCCATCATCCCCGTGCCCGAGCCGGTGCAGGCGGCGACCGAGGACTTCGACCCCGCCGCCATCGCGAAGGAAGCGGTCGCGTCGCTGGTCGGCTTCGGTCAGTGGCTCGTCGAGGCGGGCATCTGGCTCCTGATCGTGGGCATCCCGGCCCTGCTCGTGTTCGGGATCGTGGGCTTCGTGGTCTGGAGGATCTTCCGACGGATCCGGCCGGCGCGACCTGCCCAGACTCCTCCTGCAGCACCCGCGGAGGCTGGACCCCCGACCACCTGATCGGCCCACCGATGGCGCCCGGCTCGTCCGCACGGGGACGGCCGGCCAGCCGTCCTAGCTCGCCGGTTCGGCCCGTCGGCGGCCGACAACCACGGCGCCCACCGCCGCGGCGACGCCCAGGATGAGGACGACAGTCAGGGCAAGGGCCAAATTGCTGATCAGGGCGCCGACGATGGCGGCCAGGATTGGCGTGCCGTCCTCCGCCAGGGAGGTCTCAACGACCTGGCTGAGGATCACGGTGAGCAGCTGAACGACAACCACGGCGATGGCTGTGCCAAGTCCCAGGAGCATCACGGCACGGCGCCGGTCGCGTGCCAGCCACACGGTCAACGCCGTCAGCACAACGGCGACCGCCACGCCGATCACCGTGATCAGGTCGAAGTTTCGGACGAGCTGGCGCACCGACTCCAGCCGCGACATGCGAACCAACGGGATCTCGCCGAAGTCGGGAGGGAGGTCGATGCCGAGCCGCTCGGCGAGAATTTCCCGAATGACGGTCCCTTCACCCAGGTCCGAAGGATCGGGCAGGTCAAGGTCATCGGGGAGGATCCCGGTCTCCTGGAGTCGTTCGAGCCCGACGATAACCACCGGCAGTACGCCGATGCTGAGCTCTCCATCCGAGCTGTCGAGTGGCGAGTCGCGGCGGAGCAGGCCGACCACGGCGGTGTGCGCAACCCGGTTCGCGGCGGCCCAGGCGTCGGTGAAGACATCGGTGCCCATGAAGACCCCGATCTGCTTCGCGATCCAGTCTCGGAGCAGGGGTTTGACGAGGCGAGGGACGTCGAACCGGTCGACGATCTGGTCGGCCAGCCGGCCGCCCACCGCTTCGACCACGTCGGTGTCGGTGGCCACCCGACTGATGACCGTCACGTAACGATCGGTGTTCAGCGCGACCTGGTGAACCCATAGTGTCGTCGCGGACAAGGTGATGGCGATGCAGGCAAGCACGCCGAGGATGCCGACCAGGACGTTCCTTCCGCGCGAAGGCTTCGGCTCCGTCACGAAGTCAGGATACTTCTCCTTCAGGACTCGGCGGGCTCGCGGAATCGGCGATCATCGGTCACGGCATGAGCAGCCCGCGAATGGAGATCCCCGTGGTCGAGACGGAGCGCCTGCTCCTGCGAGGCTTCCGCGAGGCGGATGTCGACGCGCTCGAGGCGATGGCCGCGGACCCGGTCATCGCCCCGTTTGTCGGCTACGCCGGCGCGCCGCTGCGCGAAGCGTGCTGGCGATCGGTGGCGCTGTGGATCGGCCACTGGACGTTGCGCGGCTTCGGGATGTGGGCGGTGGAGGAGCGCGCCTCCGGCGCGTTCATCGGTCGCATCGGCCTGTGGCAGCCGGAAGGATGGCCCGGCACCGAGGTCGGCTGGCTGCTCGGTCGCGATTGGTGGGGTCACGGTTACGCCAGCGAAGCCGCCCGCGCATCGGTGGACTGGGGGTTCTCCACCCTCCCGCTGGACGAGCTGGTCAGCCTGATCCACCCGTCCAACACCGCGTCGATTGCCGTGGCCGAGCGCATCGGCGAGCGATACCGGGGCATGGTGCCGTTCCGCGGCGGCGAGACCGGGGAGTGGGTCATCACCCGAGCGGAGTGGGCGGGAGACGTGATGCCGGCGCTCGACATCCCGACCCTCGAGACGGAGCGGCTCATCCTCCGGCCCCTGGTCGAGGCCGACGCGGACGTCTTCTGCGCCCTGCTCCAGGATCCGGACGTCGTCCGCTACGTCGGTGACGGCACGATCCCCGGCCGCGAGGACTGCTGGCGCGCGGTGGCCGCGTGGCTGGGCCACTGGGTGCTCCGCGGCTACGGGCCGTGGGCGGTCACCGACAAGGCGACCGGCGCGTTCATGGGCCGGGTCGGCATCCACTTCCCGTACGGCTGGCCCGGACCGGAGCTGGCGCTACACCCTGGGCAAGCCGTTCTGGGGCCAGGGATACGCGACGGAGGCCGCCCGGGCAGCGCTGGACTGGGGTTTCACCCATCGCGACTTCCTCGCCCTCATGAGCCTCATCTATCCCGACAACGTCGCCTCCATCCGGGTGGCGACCAAGGTCGGCGAGACGCTCCGGGGCGACGCCACGCTCCACGGCACGACGGTCCTGCGCTACGTCATCACCCGCCCAGAGTGGGAGGCGGCCCGAGAGGCCGAACGCTAAGGGGCGACGGGCGCTCGGGGCGGAGGTCAGCCGGCAAGGGCCTCGAGGACGGGAAGATCGACCGTGTCGCCGTTCGGGGCCACCGGGATCAGGGCGACATGGTCCGCCCCGGCGGCGAAGACCTCGCCCAGCCGCCCGCGGAGACTCTCGGCGTCGCCCCACGCCACCATGGCGTCGACGAGGCGGTCGCTGCCCGGTCGCGTCCAGTCCGCCTCGTCGAATCCCTGCTCGGCCCACGAGGCCTGGTAGTTCGGCGTGCGGAGGTACGGCAGGAGGTAGTGCCGCGCGGCGGATCGGGCGGCCGCTGGATCGGTCTCGAGCACCACCGGAAGGCTCACGGCCAGCACCGGTCGCTCGGCCGAGGCGGCGCTCGCGGCGGCGCCATCGAGCACGCCCCGGATCCATGCCAGCCGCTCGTCGGTCACGAGGTACGGAAACGCCCCGTCGGCCGCCGTGGCGGCCAGGGTCAGCATCCGCTCCCGGAGCGCGGCCAGGATGACGAGCGGCTCCCGCATGCCGGGCGGCATCGGTCCCTTGTAGATGGCGGACCGATAGGCCTCGAGGTACTCCCGCATCCGGGTCAGCGGCTTGTCGTAGACGTGACCGCGCAGCTTCTCGGCCAGGTGGTGGTGCGAGACGCCGAGCCCCAGCGTGAAGCGGCCGTTGGTCGCCTCCTGGAGGGTGAAGGCCGCCATCTTCGTGGCCTGCGCATCGCGGCCCCAGACGTTCACCACGCGAGGTGCCCAGGCCGATGGACGAGGTCACGCCGGCCAGCAGGCCGGCCAGGGTGAACGGCTCGCGGCCCACGACGTCGGGCACCCACAGCGTCCCGTATCCGAGCCGTTCGACGCGCGCCGCGAACGCCAGGAGATCCTGGATCCCGAGCGAGTCGGGATCGGTCCAGACCCCGACCCGGCCCAGTCCCCGGTCGCCGTTGGCCATGGACCGATGCTACCCGCTGGCGTCTCCGCCGAATCGGTAGCGGAGGAACAGCTCGTCACCGTGGCGATGCGCGCTGACCAGGCTGGCAGAGCGCGGGATTCGCGGTTGCGGGTGACGTGGCGATCATGGGCAGCCCGTCCCCGCCGAACAGCCACGGGCCCACCGTCCAGTACAGCTCGTCGATGAGCCCCGCGGCGTGGAAGCGGGCATTCACGGTGGGTCCGCCCTCGAGGAGGACGGAGCCGATCCCCCGCTCTCGGAGCGCGCGGGCCACCCAGTCCGGCTCGGGATGGGGAGTCGGCGCGACCAGCACCTCGGCTCCCTCGACCTGTCGCGGACCGTCCCGCCCGACCACCACCAGCCGCGGTTGGTCGGTCGTGAACCAGCGCCGATCGGTCGAGATCGGTGTGTTGCCCGCGATCAACACGCCCAGCGGCTGCGGCGGACGCCCGGCCGCCGCGCGAACCTCCGCCAGGTCGGCGGGCAGATCGGTCCAGCCATCGACCGCGCGGAGGGTGCCGATGCCGATGGCCACCGCGTCATACGGCACCCGCAGGAGGCGCATCAGCCGCCGATCGGCTCGATCGCCGATGTCGTCCGCCGTTCCGTCGCGCTGCGCCCGGCCGTCAAGGCTGGTGACCATGTTCAGCCCGATCCACGGCCGACCGGCCGGCGGGGCTGGCAGGACCAGGTCGGCGAATGCGGCATCCAGATCAAGGTCGGCGGCCGGGTCGGGCCATAACCGATCGATGACGAACATCGCGTCATGCTAGTGGCCGTGCTGCTGGTCGTTCTCTTCTTCGTGGCGGTCTTCGCCGGGCGGCGTGGCCGCCGTCGCCGGGTTCGGGATCGGCAGCCTGATGACCCCGCTGCTGGCAATCGAGTTCGGGACCAGGACCGCGGTCCTGCTGGTCGCCATCCCGCATGCCACCGCGACCGCGCTGCGGCTGTGGCTGCTGCGGGCCGACGTCGACCGCCGAGTGTTGCTGACGTTCGGCGCGGCCAGCGCGGTCGGCGGCCTGGTGGGAGCTCTCCTCCTGTCGGTCTTCGCCAGCCGGACGATGGGCATCATCCTCGGCGTCCTGCTCATCTTCTCCGGCCTGGGCGGACTGACCGGGATGACCGCCGGATGCGGATCCCGGCCGGCCCGTGGGCCGTGGCCGCCGGCATGGCGTCCGGCGCGTTCGGTGGCCTGGTCGGCAACCAGGGTGGCATCCGGGCCGCGGCGCTCCTCCACTTCGGGCTGTCGCCGGCGGCGACCGTGGCGACGGCCACCGGCATCGCCCTGGCCGTGGACGCGGCCCGGATCCCGATCTACCTCGCCACCGACGGCGCCGTGATCGCGGAGAACTGGCCGTACGTGGTGGTGGGAGCGATAGGCGTGGTGGTTGGCACGCTGCTGGCCACGCCCATCCTCCGCCGCCTGCCGCAGGACACGTTCCGCCGGTTCGTGTTCATCGTGGTGACGGCGCTGGGCGTGCTCCTGATCCTGGCGCCGGGGAGCTGATCGCACCGGCATCGGTCAGTCGAAGATGCGCTCCAGGTGCCAGGTGCCGCGGATCTCGTCCAGGAAGACGGTGCACAGCAGCCCGTCGCGGGTGACGAGCTTGAAGTAGGCGCGGGCGACCGGCTCGCGCCACCAGTCGTCGACCAGCCGCCAGCGGTTGCAGATGCCGATCTCGCCGTGGGTCTCGCCGTCCAGCCGGAGGCGGATGGGGGTGCCGGCCTCGTCGGTGTCGACCTGGACCAGGGGATGGGTGGCGTGGAGGCGGGTCATGGGCTGGTGCCGGCCTCGTGACCGATCTCGACCAGCCGCGCCTGCCGCTCGGGGAGCGCCGCGGTGGGCCGGTCCACCACCGCCCGCCACAGGCGACCGTCGCCGAACCGGGCGCCGATCCGCTCCACCGACCAGCGCAGCTCCTCCCATCGACCGGCCTGCGGCTCGAAGGCGGGGAGCTGGCGGGCGGCGGGGTTGGTGAGGCGATCCAGGGTGAGGGCCAGGGACGTGATCCGCGCCTCGTCCTCGCCGCCGGCACTCCCGCGGACCTGGGCCTCGAGGCGGGCGAGCAGCAGGCGCGTGATCCAGTCCGGGTCGGTGCTGGGCTCGGGGAGGGCCAGGTGAACGGTCAGAGGCGAGGCTGATTCCCGGTCCAGGGTGAGGACCGCTCGGCCCGGGGCGAGGTGACGGCCACCGAGCCGGTCGGTCAGGGCCGTCGCCGCGCGTCGCAGGGCGAGGGTGATCTCGGTCACGCCCTCCGCCGGTGGCTCGAAGCGGACCGAGGTGGCCAGCCGCTCCGGCCGGCGGCGCGGGACGAGGGGCCGTGGGTCCTCCCCACGGGCGAGCGCCTGGAGCCGCTCCCCCACCTCCCCGAACTGGGCGGCCACCGCCGACCGCGGCAGCCCGGCCAGCTGGCCCATGGTCGTCAGCCCGAACAGGCTGAACCGATCCTTCACGGCCGGCTCCGCCGGCAGCAGACCGATGGGCATCGGGGCGAGCGTCGCTCGCCCCTCGCCGGCGGGCAGGATCAGGCACGCGGCCCGCTCGTCGCCGCGGGCCAGCCGGACGGCGAGCGACGCCAGCCATCGGTTGTCTCCGATCCCGGCCCGCACCGGGTAGATCCCGGCCAGGGCCACCGCCCGTGCCGCGACCCGTCGTTCCGAGCCATGCATCGGTTCGAGGCCCGTCACGTCGATGAGCGCCACGCCCTCTTCCAGCGCCTCGATCCGCGGGGAGAGGTCATCCAGCCGGTCGAGCAGCGCCTCCCAGCCGGTGGCCGTCTCCGGCCCGCCCGTCGCTTCCCGCAGCGTGGGCCAGACCAGCATCAGCACCCGCATCTCGCGTGCTCCGATGCGGAACCGGTCAGGCGCTGAGGACGGCCAGCGCGGGGAGTGATTCCGCGGGTTCGATCGGAACGAGCTCGGCCATGGGTTGAGGGACGGCGAGGGCGGGGAGGAGCGGGTCGATACGGCGACCCTCCCCGAACCACAGGTCGAGCTCGGCGTGGCCGCCGGCCAGGGCCCAGCGGTGGCGCGTCACGGAGGCCGCGACCCGCAGACCGACGAGGTCGCGTCCCACGGCCAGCCAGGATTGCCGCTCGAGACGGAGCCGGATCCCGGCCACCTTGCCGGCGGCCTGGCGCAGAGCCGGCGGGGCGATGAGCAGGGCGGTGGCATCGGAGCGAGGCAGGAGCGCGGCCAGCCGCTCGAACCGCGGGGCGGATGAACCGTCCAGGTCCAGCACCAGCAGGTCGAGGAGGCGAGAGCGGGCCAGCCAGGCGGCCAGCTCCAGGGCCTCGGCGCCGTCAGCAGGACGAACGACAAGCAGCCATTCCAACTGCACGCCGCGACGCGCGGCGAGAGCCGGGTCAAACGTGCCGGCGAGGTCGATCCAGGCCACCAGGCCTCCGGCCGCCTGGCTTGCCGCGGCCGAATCGAGGGCCAGCGACGTGGCCCCGTGGCCGGCAGCGGCATCCAGCACGGCCAACGCTCCCCGGGGCCAGCCACCGGTAGCCAGCGCCTCGTCCAACGCGGGGTGCCCGGTGGGGACGGCGGGGACCACCACCTTCCCGGGGAGCGGAGTCACGCCGCGCCGCAGGCCGCGCTCGCGAAGCGCATCGAGCACCTCGGGGAGCGGCTGAGCGGCGGGCAGGGTCACATCGGTCAGTCTAATAGAACAGATGTTCTATGACAATCCCTCAGGGAAGCGGGACCAGCGCCTCCACCACGATCGCGGTATCCGCGCAACCGCTTCCAAGCGCCGTGGACAGCTGCCCGTGGACCCGGATCACGTCCCCGACCCGCGCGAAGATATGGCCCGACCCATCCTGCACGCTGAGAGGCGGGATCGCGGAAGGTCCACTCTCCGCTCCCGATCAGCTCAACGCGCTGACCATTCGCCTCCACCCACACGCAATTCTGTTCCGGGATCCCTCCGAACGGTCCCTCGAGGTCAGTGGGCGCGGAAAGCGAATCCTCGCGCACCCACACCAATCCCCCAAAGCCGCCCGTCCCTTCCACCAACCGCAGCACCGGGCGGACGACCTCACCGGATTGGTCGAAATCAATCTGGATTTCGGCCATCCCGTTCTGGAGCAGATCGCTCTCGATATCGGGATTGAGCGGCACATCGCCCCATTGGCCGGTGATCGTGAAATCGCTGTGGACGATCCCGGTGAACACGTTGGTCCAGTCCTGGCCGGGCCCGGATCCGAGGTCTTGGCTCATCCCCAGCCAGTTGATGCACGACTCTCGCTGGTGGATGTAGTAAGTCCCCTGGTCGTTGGCGCGCCAAGCGCCCGTCAACTGGACGTGCGTCCCCGTCGGTCCGACGATGTCGAGATCGGGACAACCCGCCGCCGGTTGGACCGATGCGCCCGGCGCTTGAGAACCGGAAGGCGAGGCTGTGCTGCACGAAACGAGAGAGCACCAGCACCCCGAAACCGATCAGCCGGCGCTTCCTCACCGAGGCATCGTGGACCGCGGTTCGTGAATGCCGGTGGTCGACGGCCGAATCAGACCCCGACATCGCGGCGCCGGAACCCGAACACCGCGATGACCACGAAGAGCAGTCCGCCCACGCCAAGAACCGCGGCGTGGGCCGGGTCCAGCCCGTTCCGGAGCGGATCGGCATCGAAGTAGTAGTAGAACGGCGACAACCGTTGGAGCCAGTCCAGGCCGTCGACCAGCGGCGCCAGCGAGTTCACCAGGTAAGCCGCCACGCCAAGAGCCGCGCCGAGGCCAATGGCCAGCCCTCGTGATCCGCTGGCCGCTCCGACCATCAACGCGAAGCCGCCCATGAAGAACCCGAAGAGGCTCGCGCTGGCGATGACCGCCACCAGGTTCAGCGGGTCGAGGTCCATGTCCACCGCCAACGCCGGGAGGTAGGTGGCCAGCCACAGGATCACGCCCAGCAGGACCAGACCGATGACCATGGCCACCGCCTTCTCGAGCACGACCCGCGTCCGGCTCACCGGGTTCGACAGGAGCAGGTCCAGGGTCCGGTTCTCCTCCTCCCCGGCAATGGCCCCCGCTCCGGCCGCCACGCCGAAGAAGAGGAACAGGAGCGGCACGATGGCACCGAACAGCTGGCTGTTGAGGTAACCCTCGGGCGACAGCAGGTCGGACTCGCCGATGAGCGCGAGGATGGCGTCGGGCAGGCCCTCGAGCAGGTCCTCCATGCCGGGCATGTCGCGGACCGCGGGATAGGTGGCGACGGTGAGGACGGTCAGTCCAACGAGGCCCAGCGCCCACCAGAACAGGCTGCGCCGGCCGTCGCGGAGGGTCTTGGTCGTGATCGTGCGCAGCATCGGTCAGCCGTCCGTGTCCGCGTCGGTCGGAGGCGATGGGACCGATGCGTCGGCGCTGCGCATCGGTCTCCGCGTCGGGCTCCTCCGGTGCGGCGTAGTAGGTCAGGAAGACCTCTTCGAGATCCTGCTCGCGGCTGAGGATGTTCAGCACCGTGTAGCGCGACGCGAGCTTGATGATGTCGTCGACCGATCCCTCGATCGTGAGATCCAGGATCTTGCCGTCGGCCCGAGCCTCGACCACGCCGGGCAGGCGCCGGAAGTCGTCGGCCGGTACCGGCGTCTCGAAGTGGAGCTCGAGCTTGCGGCGCGCCTGGCGCTTCAGGGTCTCGACCTCCGAGATCACCGCGATCCGTCCCTCGCGGACGATGCCGACCCGGTCGGCGATGCGCTCGACCTCGGCCAGGACATGGGACGAGAGGAAGACCGTCCGGCCATCAGCGCGGACCTCGTCGAGGATCCGGTAGAACTCCTGCTGGACCAGCGGATCGAGGCCGGTCGTCGGCTCGTCGAGGATGACCAGGCTGGGCCGATGCATGAGGGCCTGGACGAGACCCACCTTCTGCTTGTTGCCGTGCGAGAGCGCCTTGATCGGCCGATCCAGCTCGGTGTCGAGGCGCTCGGCGAGCTCCTCGGCGTGGGCCAGGTCCTTCACGCCGCGGAGCGCCGCGAAGTAGCGCAGCAGGTCGCGACCGGTCATGCGCGGGTAGAGCGCCATCTCGCCGGGGAGGTAGCCGATGTCGCGCCGGAGCTTGACGGCCGAACCGTGTGCCGGGTGGCCCAGGACGCTGGCCGTGCCCTTCGTCGGACGAATGAAGTCCAGGAGCAGGCGGATGGTGGTCGACTTTCCCGCGCCGTTGGGCCCGAGGTAGCCGAAGATCTCGCCCTGCCGGACCTCGAGGTCGACGTCGATGATGCCGCGCTTGCGGCCGTAGGACTTGGTCAGTCCCTCGGTCCGGATGGCAGGGGCGTCCGCGGCGGCACTCGTCATGGAGCGACCATTCTATGGGCGCCCGGGCCGGCTCGCCGGAGGGTCCGTGCTATCCTGCCCGGCGCCTCGACACGCGCCTCGCAGGGCGCCCCGTGGGGATGTAGCTCAGCTGGGAGAGCACCGCGTTCGCATCGCGGGGGTCAGGGGTTCGAGTCCCCTCATCTCCACCAATCCAGCAGCCGTCTACTGGAAGAGCGGGAAGTCCTCTGCCTCGGTGACCTGGTCGGCCGGTGGCGCGGTGATGTCGAACGCGGTGTTGTAGTCGCTGAGCTCCAGGCTCATGGAAGCGCCTCCGCTCTCACCCTCCGACGCCACGGTCACGGAGCGGAGCCAGAGGCCGTTCTGCTGGAACAGGAGGTCCACGACGGCCGGTCCACTGAACTCGGGCATCGGCGATGAGCGCCACCCATCTCGTCACCCATCTCGGGCATCTCGTCGCCGTGGGCCGCGATCGCCTCGGCCGAGATGGACATCTGGACGTGGTAGCAGGTGTCGTCCCCGCAGGGCTGGTCGGCGAGCAGGGCGATCCCGATGCCATCCGTCGCAGGAGCTCGTTCACCTTGTCCGCGATCTCCTCGTCGGTGGGCGGCTCGCCAGCCGGCTCGTCACCCTCGTCAGGGGTCGCGGCGAAGTGGAGCCACTGGTCGCCGGCCATGGGCGTGAGGAGGTAGACGTCCTCGCCCACGACGATGGCTTCGCCCGTCAGCCCGAACAGCATGGGCAGGGCGAACGAGACCTGCGCCGCCTTGCCGGCGACGTCGACGTCGCCCTCGACGGTCACCCCATCCAGTGAGGCGGGCGCGCCGCTGTTGCTGTCCGCCATGCTGCCTTCGACGGCGAGCGAGAGGTGGAAACTGTCTGCGTTGGCCGTCGCCTGCGCGCCGCGGGTGAGGATCTCGGCGGGATCGGTCAGCGAGCCGCCACTGAAGGCGAAGGCCGCAAGTGCCCAGAAGAACACCATGCTGAAGACGAGGACAGCGATGGGGAGCGCCCGGGAGCTCATGGAGGAGGTGGTCACGGCGCCGAAGGATACCCGCTCCCCAGATTCCTGCCATGTGACCGTGGTCCGGGAGCGTCATCATGCCGTCGTGGAGACATGGAGCCGATGAAGGCCGTCGTCACCGGTGGGGCCGGGTTCATCGGTCAGGCCCTCGTCCGCCAGCTCCGTGAGCGAGGCGACGAGGTCGTGGCGATCGTCCGCGACCCGGCGCGGGCAGATGCGCCTGCCGAGCTGGGCTGCACCGTGGTCGGGGGCGACCTGGCCACCATGCCGGCGGATCAGCTGACCGACGATGCTCGCCGGCGCCGACGCGACGTTCCACCTGGCGGGCAGCTACCGGGTCGGCATCCCGGAGTCCGAGCACGTGGCGATGTTCACCGCCAACGTGCGTCGCCACCCGGAGCGTGCTGGATGCGGCGGTCCGCGCCGGCGTGCCACGGACCGTCTACGTCTCGACGGTCAACGTCTTCGGCGACACGCACGGCCAGGTCGTCGACGAGACCTACCGCCGACCGCAGCCGCCCGACTTCGTGTCGTACTACGACGAGACGAAGTACCTCGCCCACCTCGCCGCCGAGGAGCGGATCGCGGCCGGCGCCCCGATCCTCATCGCCCAGCCGGGCATGGTCTACGGCCCGGGCGACCACTCACAGGTGGGCGGGGTCATCCGGCAGGCCATGGCCGGAACGCTGCCGTTCCTGAGCGCGGCCGATCTCGGGGGGACGCTGCGTCCACGTCGACGACGTGGCCGCCGGCCTGCTGCTCGTCCACGACCGCGGGCAGATCGGGGAGAGCTACGTCCTCGGTGGGGAGATCGCGACGCTCGCGGGAGGTCGTCCGGCGGGCGTCGGCGCTCGGCGGCCAGGAGCCGCCCACGGCTCACGACGCCTTCGTGGATGCTCGCAGGCCATCGCGCCGTTGGGCGCGCTCATCGGTCCGGTGCTGAGCGAGAGCGAGCCCAACCTGGGCGAGACCATCCGCGCATCGGACGGCGTCACGTATTGGGCATCGAGCGAGAAGGCGAAGCGCGAGCTGGGCTACGCGCCCCGTGATCTCGAGGCCGGCCTCCGAACCCTGCTCTGACAGCACCGTGTCGAAAGCGAACGCAGACCGAAACTGGAGCGCACATCATGGATGCGCCTGGGTTGTCCCGAAGGAGGTCCCGATGAGCGACGTGGCATGGCGAACGATCTCAAGCCGACTCGGCTGGTTCGTGGCGGCGACGTTCGTCGTCGCGATGGTGTTCTTCGCCACCCGCCTGTTCCACATCCTGGTGCCGGAACCGGGGTTTCCGCCGGCCGACGAGACGTTCGTCGACGGCCTGATCGCGTCCTTCGAGCACCAGCAGGCGCACTGGCCCGAGGACCTCGTGTCGTCGCTGGCGTCGGCCGCCGGGTTCGTCGGGCTCGCCTTCCTCGGGGTCACCCTGCGCTGGGCGTTGGGCAGCGAGCACCCGCGAGGCGCGGTCCTCGCGGTCGCGTTCCTGGTGGCCGGCACGATCGGCGCGGCTTCGCAGGTGCTGTACCTGGGCGCGACCGAGGTGGCCACCAACCCCATGTACTGCGACTGCGGGTTCCTGGCGGAGGAGATCGTCAGCCGGGAGATGGCCCATCAGATCGCGCTCAATGTCGGGTTCTGGATGACCGACGCTTCCGTGGTGCTGTTCGCCATCGGCCTGTGGGCGTTCGCGGCACTGGCTCCGGCCTCGGATTGGGTTCCCGGCGGCCTGGCCGTGTACTCGCGCGTCCTGGCGGTGCTCGCCATCCTGTCGGTGATCTGGGACCGCGTGGCGGCGCCGCTCCTCGACACGGGCGCGACCGATCTCGATTTCGGACTCATCGGCGGCGTGATCACCTTGCTGGTCGCGGGCGTCCTGCTTCCCATCTGGGCCGCCTGGGTCGCCCGGGCCGCTCGGTTCACTACCCCAAGAACCCGACGACAGCCGCCCCCGTCGGCGATTGAGTCCGGCCGCGGACCGGCCGTATACTCTGGCTCGAACGCGTTGACGCGGGAGCAGTACGCGCGCGCGCTCGCCTGCAGCGAGCCGGGATGGTGGAAGCCGGCGGCGACAGGGCGCGGAACTCGCCCGCCGAGCAGCCGGCGACGAGCCGGTCGGGTGGCGTCCGATATCGCGCCGACGAGTGGACCGACCGTGGGGTTGTAGCTCAGCTGGGAGAGCACCTGCATGGCATGCAGGGGGTCGGGGGTTCGAGTCCCCCCAGCTCCACCACCATCGGTCAAGTCATGGTGGTACCGCGAGGCTGACCCCCTTCGTCCTGACGAAGCGGGGTCGCGTTGTTGTCAGACCGATTTCGCAGCGGAGCCAGGCGGTGACCACGACCGGCACCTTCATCTCGGAGCGCATTGCGGCCGACGGCCGACCGTGGGTGCTGCGCCATGCCCGGCCCGCCGGACGCCGAGCCGCTCGCTCGCCTGTACGCCGCGGTCCGCGCCGAGGGCCGATGGCTGGTCACGCCGTCGACGGCGATCAGTCCCCCGTCGGAGGCGTTCTTCATCGCCGAGCTGATCCGCGCCGATGAGACGGCCGTCCTGGTGGCGGAGGCCGGCGGCGAGATCGTGGGCAACGCCCTGGTCATGACCGATCGGGACGTCAGCTCGCGCCACGTCGGCGTCCTCTCGATCACCGTGGCCGACGGCTGGCGGGACGTGGGGCTGGGCACGGCGCTGGTGGCGGCGACCCAGGACTGGATCCGTGACCGTGGCCTCACGCGCCTGGCGCTGAGCGTCTTTCCCGACAACGCGCGGGCGATCGCGGTGTACACCCGCGCCGGGTTCGTGCGCGAGGGCCTCCGCCGGCGCCAGTTCCGACAACCGGACGGCACGTACCGCGACGAGCTCCTGATGGCCTGGTTCCCCGAGGGCGGCGCCGCCGATCGCTGGGAAGCCGGCGAGGGCACGCCATGAGCGCCCGCCCGGAGCGCCTCGACCCGGCCTCGTACGAGGCCAAGTGGCGCGAGCGCTGGGAGCGGGACGAGCTGTACCGCGCCCGGGACGACGTCCCGGGCCCGTTCTACCTGCTGACGATGTACCCGTACACATCGGGCGACGTGCACATCGGTCACTGGTATGCATCGGTCGGGCCGGACGTCGTGGCCCGCATGCATCGGATGCAGGGCGAGCACGTCATGCTGCCCATGGGCTTCGACTCGTTCGGCCTGCCGGCCGAGAACGCGGCCATCGATCGCGGCGTGCATCCGGCTGACTGGACCAACGCCAACATCGACCGCATGCGCGCCCAGTTCCGGACCATGGGCGCGTCGTGGGACTGGTCGCGCGAGGTCATCGCCTCCGATCCGGCGTTCTACCGCTGGACCCAGTGGCTGTTCATCCAGTTCTACCGCGCCGGGCTCGCCTACAAGGCCCTGGCGGCCGTCGACTGGTGCCCGAAGGACCAGGTCGTCCTCGCCCGCGAGCAGGTCCTCGGCGCCGAGCGCCGCTGCTGGCGCTGCGACACGCCGGTCATGAAGCGCGACCTGGAGCAGTGGTTCTTCCGGATCACGAAGTACGCCGACGAGCTGCTCGACTTCACCGGGATGGACTGGCCCGAGCCGATCCTCCTCATGCAGACCAACTGGATCGGGCGGTCCGAGGGCGCGGAGATCGACTTCCCGGTGGCGCCGATCGGGGCCGCGTCGGCCACGGGGGCCGAGACCGAGGCGGTGGAACCGATCCGCGTCTTCACGACCCGCCCCGACACGATCTTCGGTGCCACGTTCATGGTTCTCGCCCCCGAGCATCCGCTCGTGAGCCGGCTCACGACCGATGAGCGACGGGCGGAGGTCGAGGCCTACGTCGCCAAAGCCCGCCGCGAGACCGAGATCGACCGGCTGGCGGCCGAGCGGGAACGAGAAGGCGTGTTCATCGGCTCCTACGCCGTCAACCCGCTGACCGACGAGCCGGTGCCGATCTGGATCGCGGACTACGTCCTGCCCGGCTACGGCACCGGCGCGATCATGGGCGTCCCCGCCCACGACGCGCGCGACTACGCGTTCGCCCGGCGTTACGACCTGCCGGTCGAGGTCGTGGTCGCTCCGCGCGGGGTCGAGGCACCGCCCGACGGCGCGTTCACGGACCACACCGATGACGAGGTCCTCGTCAACTCCGGCGAGTTCACGGGCATGAGCGCAGCCGAGGGCATCCGGGCCATCACCGAGCACCTCGCCGAGCGGGGCCTCGGCCAGTCCGCGGTCTCGTACAAGATCCGGGACTGGCTCGTGAGCCGGCAGCGCTACTGGGGGGCCCCGATCCCGATCGTGTACTGCGACGTCCACGGCCCGCAGCCTGTCCCGGATGAGCAGCTGCCCGTTCTGCTGCCGCGGGACGTCGACTTCGCCCCGACCGGGGTCTCACCGCTCCAGTCCCACGGAGAGTTCCTCGCCGCCACCTGTCCGGTCGGCGGGGAGCCGGCGCGACGCGAGACGGACACGATGGACACCTTCGTCGATTCGAGCTGGTACTACCTCCGCTACACCTCGCCGCGGAACGACGACGCGGCGTGGGATCCGGAGGCCATGCAGCACTGGATGCCGGTGAACCTCTACACCGGCGGGGCGGAGCACGCGGTGCTGCACCTGCTCTACAGCCGCTTCTTCGTGAAGGCGCTGCGGGACATGGGTCACCTCACCTTCAGCGAGCCGTTCATCGCCCTGCGCAACCAGGGCCAGATCCTGGGCGCCGATCACCAGCGCATGAGCAAGAGCCGCGGCAACGTCGCCAACCCCGATGACCTGGTGGCCCGGTACGGGGCCGATACGGTCCGCCTCTTCCTGCTGTTCATCGGCCCGTGGGACCAGGGCGGTCCGTGGTCCCCCACCGGGATCGAGGGCGTCTCGCGCTTCCTGGCCCGGGTCTGGTCGGTGGCCGAGGCGCATGGCGGCGAATCGGTGCCGGAGGTTCCCGGGATGCCGGCCCGCAGCCTGGCGGGCGAGATTCCGGGCAGCGGCGGCCCGTCGGCGGAGGGGCTGCTGAGCGCTGTCGAGGATGTCAGCCGCGGACTGCGCCGGATCACCCACCAGACGATCTCCGCGGTCAGCGCCGACTACGCGGAGTTCCACTTCAACACCGCGGTGTCCAGGCTGATGGAACTGACCACCGCCATCGGTGCGGCTCGAGACAGCGGCATGGCCGGGACCGATGCCTACCGCGAGGCGGTCGACACGCTGCTCCTGCTGCTGGCGCCGGCCGCTCCGCATATCACCGAGGAGCTCTGGGAGCGGCGCGGGCGTCCGTACTCGATCCACCAGCAGGCCTGGCCCGTGGCCGACGCGGGCCTGGCCGTCGCCGACCTCATCGAGATGCCCGTCCAGGTGGACGGCAAGCTCCGGGACCGGTTGCAGGTGGCACCCGATACCAGTCCCGAAGAGATCGAACGGCTGGCCCTCGCCTCGGAGCGGGTGCAGGCATACCTCGACGGCAACGCGCCCGTCCGTGTCGTCCACATCCCGGGCCGCCTCGTGAACGTGGTGACGCGCGCCGGCTGAGCGGCCCAGACACCCGGCGATAACAGCAGGGTAACCGTGGTTCCGTAGGTTGCCGTCCTGCTTCCGAGGCCCGGCGTCGAGTGCCCGGGCGTCGGGTCTCGGACGCAGACCACGCTCAGCTCGCCTCCTCCGAGGGAGCGCATGACCCGATTCGACCTGGTGACGGTGGCGGCGGTGGCTGCCGCCACGGTCCTGGCGGCGGCGGCCAGCCTGGCACTCCTGGTCTCGGTCGTGTCGACCACGCCGGCGCCGGTCGCCGCCGACCCGTGGTCCTCCGCCGCACCCACGGTCACAGATGGTGGCCTGGGCAGCGAGCTGATCGTGGACGTCGAGGGCGGGGTGGTGAGCCCGGGCATCCATCGACTGGCGACCGGTTCCCGGGTGGCCGATGCCCTCGCCGCGGCGGGCGGGTACGCCGAGGTCGGCCGATCTGGTCGCGGCCGCGCAGACCCTGAACCTCGCCGCGGAGCTGGTCGATGGGCAGCAGATCTGGGTCCCGATCGTCGGTGCCGAGCCGCCTGGCGGCGGAGGTGGCGGCGGAGACGGCCTGCTGAACCTGAACCGGGCCACGCAGGCCGAGCTGGAAGCGCTGCCGGGCATCGGCCCGGTGACGGCGGAGAAAATCCTCGCCGCCCGCGACGAGCAGCCCTTCGCGACGCTGGACGAGCTCGTCACCCGCGATGTCCTCACGGCCCGCCAGCTGGAGCAGATCGCGGACCTCGTCACCGTTCCGTAGGCGAGCCGCGACCGATGAGCCAGCCGGGCGGATGGGTCCTGCCCGGGTTGCTGGCCGGGGTGATGATCGGCATCGCCACGGCCGATGCCGGCTGGCTGCCGGCGCGCCCTGCTGGCGACGGTCGCGACCGCGGTGGTGGCGGCCGCCGCTGGGGCGGTGCTCCGGCGGCACGGGGTGGGCGTGGCGTGGGTGCTGGCCGCCGCGGTGCTCGTCGGGATGGCGGCTGGGGGTGCGCGAGGGGCGGCGGCGGCTCCGCCGGGAGGGCCCGGCAGCGTCGATGCTCTGGCGCCAGGTGGCGAGGCTGCGCGTCACCGGCGTCGTCTCCGACGAGCCGATGCCGCGTGGCGATTCCCTCGATCTCACGCTCGAGGACGTCCGACTGCCGGACCGCTCTGTCACCGGGCGTTTGCTGGTCCGCGTTCCGCGGACCGTCGCGCCCACCGCCGGCGACGTGGTCGCGCTCGAGGCCACCATTCGGGCGCCGGATCCAGCCGACCTCGAGGAAATCGCCTACCGGGAGCGCCTCCGGCGCCAGGGCATCGGCGCCCTGGCCCGGGCCTGGGAGGTCCGGGTCGTCGGTCATCGGTCGGCGCCGATCGGCGATGCGTTCGGCGCGTTCCGGCGATGGCTGCTCGATGGGCTCGTTCGAACCGTGCCTGAACCCGAGGCATCGCTGGGGGCCGGGATCCTGCTCGGGGTGCGGGCGGGCATGGACCCCGCCGTGCGGGATGCGTTCGCCGTGGCAGGGCTCTCGCACGTGGTGGCCATCAGCGGCTGGAACGTGGCGATCGTGGTGGCCCTGATCATGTCGGCGACGCGCCGGCTCCGCGAACGGTTCGGACCCATCCTTCCCGCCGTCGTCGCGCTGGCGGCGGTGGCGGGCTACGTCGTCCTGGTGGGTGCATCACCGGCCGTCGTCCGGGCCGCCCTCATGGCCGGCGCTCTCGCTGGCCGCGCGGCTCGGCGGGTCGCCGGCCCACGCGGCATCGGCCCTGATGGCCGCCGTCGTGGTCATGCTCCTCGTCACGCCGACCGCGCTGTGGGACGTCGGTTTCCAGCTGTCGGCGCTCGCCACGGCCGGGCTGATCGTCCTGGCCGCGCCGCTCGAGTCGCGGCTGGCCCGGTGGCCCGGCGTGGATCCGGACGCCGGTGGCGCTGACCGTGGCCGCCCAGCTGGCGACGCTCCCCGTGCTGCTGGCCACGTTCGAGCAGGTCTCATTCGTGGCGCCGCTCGCGAACGTCGTCGTCGTCCCGCTCATCCCGGCCGTCATGGCCGGCTGTGCCGCTGCGGCCGTGATCGGCGGGCTCGCCGCCGCGGTCCCCCTTCCCGTCGCCGCCGACGTTGCCACATGGCTGGCGGGCGGCGCCGCCTGGCTGCCGCTCCGTGGCCTCATCGCGGCGGGGACGGCCGCGGCGGCGCTTCCGCTCGCCGCGCTACCGGTCGCCGGCACGCCCTGGCTGACCGTCGGCCTGGTACCCATGCCTCGCGCTGGCCGTGCGCCGTCTCGGACGACGCGAGGACGGCTCGGCGCGCGCAGCCGAGATCCACGAGCTGCGGGCTGACAGTCGCTTCACGCTGCCGGAAGCCGCGGCGTTCACCTCGGTGCTGACCATCGCCACCCGTCCGCGGCGAGCGGCGCTCGGTCTCGCGCTGGCAGTCAGCGTGGCCACGGCCGGGACCGGGCCCGACGGTCGGCTCCACCTCACCGTCCTCGACATCGGCCAGGGCGACGCGATCCTCATCGAGGCCCCTGACGGGTCGACCGCCCTGGTCGATGGCGGAGTCGACCCCGACCTCACCCTCCGACGGATCGGTCAGGCGTTGCCGTTCCATCGGCGCCGGCTCGACGTCGTGATCCTCACCCACCCGCACCAGGACCATCTCGGCGGCCTCCAGGAGGTCCTGCGCCGCTACGAGGTCGGGCTGTTCGTGGACGGTGGCCGGCCCGCGGAGACGGTGCCCCACCGGCTGCTCCTCGAGGCGGTGCGCCGGGAGCCGGGAGCGCGGATGCTCGACGCCGAGGCCGGCGGCCTGATCCGGGTCGGCAGCGTCGCCCTCGAGATCCTGTTCCCGACGGCCGCCGACGCGGCGGGGCCGCTGCCGGAGGGCGACGTCAACAACGCCTCGGTCGTCATCCTCCTTCGGTATGGCGCCTTCGACGCCCTGCTGACCGGGGATGCGGAGGCCCCCGTCGAGAGCCTCCTCGCGGAGCGGGACCTGCTGCGACCGGTGGAGGTTCTGAAGGTCGGCCACCACGGCTCGGACTCGAGCAGCACGGCCGCCTTCTTGGCGGCCACCCGGCCCGCGGTGGCCATCATCTCGGCCGGGCTCGACAACGAGTACGGCCATCCGCATCGGTCGACCCTGGACAACCTGGCGGCGGTGCCGGGTCTCCGCCTGTTTCGGACCGATCGAGACGGCAGCGTGGAAGTCGTCACGGACGGCAGCTCGTACTGGGTGACCGGCGCCCGAGGGGCCGTTGGGCCCGGTGCCCGCGACAGGACGCTCGCCGGGGATCGGACGCGCGGGTAGGATCAGCCCGTGGCCGAACTGGAGCGCGTACGCCGACGGGGTCGTTGCGCCTGGTGAGCGGATCGGTCCTCCTGGCACACGGCGACGACGCATACGAGATCGACCGGGCCGTGTCCGCCTTCGCCGCGGGCGTCGGGGCCGCCGATCTCGTCGTCCTGACGCCCGATCGAACCCCTGACGAGCCCCTGCTCGAGCGTGCCCAGCTCGAATCCGCCAGCCTGGGGCTCTTCGGCGCCCATTGCGTGGTCGTCCGCCAGCCGCTCCGGGCGGCGGGAACCTCAACCGCGGCGGCCGACCGCCTGCTTGCGCTGGTCGAGGGCATCGCGGACGGCGCGGCGCTGGCCCTGGCCGAGCTCCGTCCGTCCCGGGACGCGGGACGCCCGCCGGCGCTCCTCACCCGTCTGGAGGCAGCGGTGCGGGCCGCGAACGGCCAGGTCGTGTCATGTCCGGCACCGCGGCGCGACGAGCTCCGCGGCTGGGTCGTCCGCCACGCCGACGAGCTGGGGATCGCGATCCGTCCACCGGCCGCCGCGGCTCTTGCGCAGCGGATCGGGGGCGTGTGGGAGAACGATGTCGAGCGCAGTGAGCAGACGCGGGTGGCCGATGGAGAGCTCCGCAAGCTCGCCCTGGCCGCGGACGACCGCCCGATCGAGGTCGGCGACGTGGAAGCACTGGTCGCGGATATCCGGCCGCCATCGGTCAACGCGGTGGCCAACGCGGTGGAGCGACGGGACGGACCTCGGGCGGCGGAGGCGCTGCGCCGGGCGTTCGACGAGGGCGAGCCGGTGCTGAAGATCATGGCCGCGCTCGAGGCGCGGCTGGTCGACCTGATCGTCGCCCGCGATCTCCTGGCGCGGAACGCCACGCCAGCGGAGCTGACGAAACGGCTGCGACCCGGCAACCCAGCGGCCGCGGAGCGAACCGCGACCGCGGCTCGTCGCTACAGCGGGGCGTGAGCTCGAGGCCATGCTGAACGGGCTGTTCGAGGCGGACCTCGCGATCAAGACCCAGGCCTCCGAGCCGGAAGCGGCGCTCGCCGCGTGGCTGGGGGAGTCAATGCTTGGAGTGGTGCGAAAGGGCGCCTGACGGGGTGCCCGGCGCCGCTCAGGCGGCGCCGCGATCCAGGACGCTCAGGCGGCGCCGGCGCGGAGGACTCGGTCGCTCTCGATCGCGAACGTGCAGCGCGCGTTCGACAGGCCGAGGATCCCGATCAGCTGGTGGTCGATGTACAGCTGCTTGCACGGAAGGCACAGGGCGCCGGGGAGGGCGAAGAACAGCCGCTCCTCGATGCTCTCGTCGCGGAAGGACGTGTCGAACACCGACGTCAGGAGCCCCCCGCCGCAGTAGCGGCAGGACTCAACGGCGGTTGCGTCACGCTTCCGGGTCGTGCTCATGACGGCGAGAATGGGGGTGGCCCGACCAGCCCTCAATAGGACCCCCGTACCCCGGGCTGGTACCCGCTCCGTGGGCATACGGCGACAAGGGGTGGTGCGTGCACGCTCCACCCGGGCCCGTGGAGTGGTACCTCGGGGGTACCGACGTTCGCGAGTGGCTAGACCAGGCGCACCACGGCCGGTGCCGCCGCCCACAGCTTCTCGAGGTCGTAGCGCTCGCGTTCGTCGGGTGTGAACAGGTGCACGATCACCGCGTTGAAGTCGAGGAGCACCCAGCGGGAGCCGGAACGGCCCTCCACGCCCAGCGGTCGCACGCCCTGCGCCCGCAGCTCCTCCACCAGCGAGCCGGCCAGGGCGGCCACCTGGCGGTCCGAGCGGCCGGTCGCGATCACGAAGTAGTCGGCCAGGGCTGGTGAGCTCACCGGTCTTCAGCATCACCACGTCGCTGCCCTTGTGGTCGGACACGATCTCCACGACCCGATGCGCAAGCTGGGCCGGGTCCAGCTCGGCATGGAGCGGTGTCACGTTCGGGGTCGGCTCCTGCAGAACGGTCCTCCCTGGTCCCGGTCGGTCAGCGGCGGTAGAGGCGGCGTTCGACGATGAGCTCTTCGACCGCCCGCGGGACAAGGTAGCGGATGGCGCGGCCAGCCGCCACGCGACGCCGAATCTGGCTCGCACTGATGTCCAGCGCCGGACCGCTGAGGAGGTGGATCCGGGCAGCGGCCCGGCCCCACTGCCTGGCCAGCTCGGTGCGCGGCGGCAGCGCCGTGCCGGGCCTCGGCCCGACCGCCCAGATCGCGAGCTCGAGGAGCTGCTCAGGCGACCGCCACGTCCCGACCTGGGCGAGGCTGTCCGCGGCCATGATCAGGACAAGCTCGGCATCGGGGTGCCGCTGGCGCAGCTCGACGAGGGTGTCGACCGTGTAGGACGGTCCTTCGCGCTCGAGCTCCAGGAGCGACACGTCGAGTCGCGGGTCGTTGGCCACCGCCAGGCGCGTCATGAGCACCCGGTCCGCGGCGTGGCTGATCGAACGCCGTCGCTTGTGGGGCGGGCTGGCGGCGGGAACGAGCAGCACCTTCGACAGCCCGAGCTCGTCGGCAGCCATGGTCGCCAGCCAGAGGTGGCCGAGGTGGGGCGGATCGAATGTCCCCCCCAGGACACCGAGCCGATCCGGCCGTGCCGCCCGCCGAGCAGGCCGAGGCCGCGGGCTGGCCACCGGGCGGCCGACCGGGACGAGGCGTGATCTTCCCCTGGTGACCGGCGGGCTGGAGCTCATTCGGGGTCGCCCCATTCGAGCTCCTGGGCACCGATCCGCACGCTCGTCCCGTTTCGCGCCCCGAGCCGGCGCAGCTCGGCGTCGATTCCCATCTTCTCGAGGCGGCGCTGGAAGCGATCGCGCGACTCCTCGTTGGTAAAGTCGGTCCGAGCCGCTGATCGCTCGATGGATGCGCCGCGAATTCGGAGGCCGTCGGCCTCGGCCACGACCTCCCATCCCTCGGCGGCCGGATCAAACCGATGCAGGCGACGCACGGGCGCCGGCCGACTGCCGGCTCGCGACGTTCGGCCTCGGCGAGAGCATCGGCCAGCGCGGCTTGCAGCTCCGGCAGCCCGGATCCGTCATGGGCCGACACCGCGATCGGCTCGAACCCGTCGTGCTGGAGCGCCGCCTCGCACTTCGGGCCAGCGGGCGCGGGCGTCTCGCGAGGTCCTGCTTGGTCACGACCAGGCGCAGCGGGCGGTCCATCAGCGCGGGATCGTGGAGCCGGAGCTCGGCAGCGACGGCGCGCCATTCCGCGACCGGATCATCGGCGGCGCCGTCCACGACGCCGAGAAGGACCCGGCATCGCTCGACATGGCGCAGAAACGCATGGCCCAGCCCCTGTCCCTGGTGGGCGCCCTCGATGAGCCCGGGCACGTCGGCCACGACCACCGCTCGCGAGTCGACGTCCTCGCCGCCGAGGGACAGGACGCCGAGGTTGGGCGTGGTGGTGGTGAAGGGGTACGGGCCCACCTCGGGTCGGGCGGCGGTCAGGGCGGCCAGGAGCGTGGACTTGCCGGCGTTGGGCGCCCCAACGAACCCGATCTCCGCGATGAGCTTGAGCTCGAGCTCGATCCAGCCCTCCTCGCCCGGATCCCCCCGCTCGTAGTGGCGTGGCGCCTGGTGGGTGCTGGTCACGAAGTGAACGTTGCCGCGACCGCCGCGACCGCCGCGGGCCAGCACGAGCCGGTCGCCGGGTGCCAGCACCTCGCCCAGCAGCTCACCATCGGGATGGCGGCGGGCAACCGTTCCCGGAGGGACGATGACCGTGGCGTCGACCCCATCGCGGCCGTGCGCTCGGCGCCGCGCGCCCCGTCCACCGCTGGTCGCCCTGATGTGCGGGGACCGGCGGAATTCGCCGAGGGACGTCAGCCCGGCTTCGGCCTGCAGGATGATCGACCCGCCCCTTCCGCCGTCTCCGCCGTCAGGTCCACCGCGCGGGACGTGCGCTTCTCGCCGCATCGAGGGGGACCCGTCCCCGCCCGAGCCGGCGGTCACGTGGATCCGGACACGGTCGGCGAACATCGTGGGCCGATGATACGGACCCGACCCGCCGCGGGTCGGGCGGGGTTTAGAGGTAGCGCAGCGGATTGACGATGACGCCGTTGACGATCACCACGAAGTGAACGTGCGGACCGGTGCACCAGCCGGTGCAGCCAACGACCGCGATCTGCTGGCCGCGGACGACGCCCTGGCCGGCGCTGACCAGGGTTGCCCCGAGGTGGTTGTACACGGTGGTCCGGCCGTCGGAATGCTGGATGGTGATCACGCATCCACCGCCGTTGGACTGCCATCCGGCGGAGACCACGGTGCCGGTGTCGGCGGCGACGACGGGGTTGCCCGCGGTGTGGGCGATGTCGAGGCCCTGGTGGCCGCTCCAGAAGTACTGCGAGACGTACCCACCGGGCACCGGCCACGTCAGCGACCCGTCGCCTTCAACGTAGCCCGTCGGCCCGGCCCACGGGAACGAGGTGCCGACCGGCGACCCGGATGAGCGCACGGTGGGCGGCGGCGGCGGCAGGATGATCGCGACCGGGGCCTGCGGGGGCCGGGGTCGGGAGCACGCGCGTCTCGGCCATCGGGTCGGACTCGACCGCCCCGACCGACCTCGGGCTCGAGCTCGACGGTGAACGACCCGTCCTCGGCGGCGGCGGCCTGCTCCGAGACCGCGCCGCGTGCCGGCGCCACGACCTCGAAGCGACGTCGCGTCCAGACGCGATGATCCCCTGGGACGCGAGTACCCCAAAACTCACGCTGCCCGCCAGCAACGCGACGACCGCGAGGTGGGAAATGCCGCGGGCAGCCGTAGCGTGGCTGCGACGACGGCGACGACGGCGCACCGGCCGGGACGAGTCAACCAATAGCGCTGGGCTCCTGCGCGTGATCCAATGAACCACTCGACGCCGGGGGGCGATCCGGCAGGACCGCAGGGGCACGGAACTGTGGCGTCGTTCGGGCCGATCCTAGCAAGCGCGTCAAAGGCAGGTCAACCCAATTCACCCACCGGGCACGAATTGGAGAGCGGGAATGCCGTTGTCGGCGAGCACCACCCCGTCCATCTCCAAGGTGATCCAGGCCACGGCCCGGTCGCCGGCGGGCGGTGATGGTACCGCGAGCTCGAGGACCATCGATTCTCCCGGCGCCAGGGCGGGCACGTGGCCGTCGAGCGGCAGCGAGCTCCGGCGGGCGGGCGAGGTAGGGATCGTCGCGTCCGGCGCCCAGCCGGCGAGGAGCGCCGACCCGGCTGGCCAGGCCGTCGTGCCTGTGTTCGTGAGCCGCGGACGGAGCGCCGGCCGGATCGTCGACGGCCGGCGGCCCAGAAGGGCGGACCGGTGCCGGCCACGACCTCCGGAATGCGACGCCGGCCGCCCCGCCCGGGACCTCGAGATCGATGCGGGCCCCGAGGCTCCGCGGCTCGGCGAACCAGGCGACCAGCGCGTCGAGTCAACGCGCCGGCAATCGCGTCCTGGCCATCGGCGCGTGGCCAGCAGGTCAGCCTCCGCGGCCAGGGACATGGAGCCCGACCTCCGCCAGGACGCCGGGCATCAGGATCCCGCGACGTGGCTCGCTCGGGTCGCCGGTCGTGGTGGCCGGGGCAATCACGTAGTAGTTCACCGCGTCGATGCCGCGGTCCTGCCGCTCGTACGGCGGCCAGCCCGTCGAGCGCGGCCACGACCTCGCCCTGGACCGCGGTCGCCAGGCGCTCGGCAGTGGGGAACGCCCCACGAGGTCTCATCGGTCCAGTACGTCTCGGTCCCGGCGACCTCGATGACGACCCCGTTCTCGGTGAACGAGTTGATGTGGACGCTGAGCAGGACGTCGGCGCGCGCCAGGTTGACGAGGTCGATGTGGGCCGACAGCTCGTCGCGGGTCCGGGTGGACTCGGGCACGCCGGGCCCGAATCCCGATCTCACCGTCGCCGTTCACGTCGCGGAACGGGTCGCCGTTGCACCCGAGCTCGGGATAGTCGTCCCCGGCCAGGGCGACGTCCGTATCACGGGTCATGACCACGGTCACGCCCTCGGCCTCGAGCCGCTCGCGGAGGGCGAGCGAGATGGCCAGGGTCAGCGTCTTCTCGGATCGCTCGACCGTGTTGTCGTACGGGTTCGGCACGCCCCAATCGAGGCACCCGCCATGTCCGGGATCGATGGCGACCACGATCGCGCGCGGGGTTGGGGGCGAAGATCCGGCTGTTCGAGCCGGGGGCCGGGATGACCTGACCGATGGCGGCGCTGGGCGCCGCCGATGCAGTCCCGCTCGCGGATGGGTCAGCGGAGGCGGCCGACCGGCTCGGGCTCGCGATGCAGCCCGACAGGAGCAGGATGACCGCGGCCGACGGCCGCGCTGCTGCGGGGTCCGCCGATGCGGGGTGAGTCGATCCGACGGAGGCCGCGGAGCGGCCTCATCGGCCCTCGGAGGCCTCGACGCTCTTCGAGAGCGAGACCAGGAACTCGGAGTTGTTCTTCGTCTTGCCCAGGCGCTGCATGAGCAGCTCGATCCCCTCGTTGGGGCCGACCGCGCTGAGCATCCGGCGCATGGTCCACACCATCTTCAGGGTGTTGTCGTCGAGGAGCAGCTCCTCGCGACGGGTGCCGGATCGCAGGACGTCGAGCGCCGGGAAGATCCGCTTCTCGCTCAGCTTGCGGTCGAGCACGAGCTCCATGTTGCCGGTGCCCTTGAACTCCTCGTAGATGACGTCGTCCATCCGCGAGCCGGTGTCCACCAGGCAGGTGGCGATGACGGTCAGGCTGCCGCCGTCCTCGATGTTCCGCGCCGCGCCAAAGAAGCGCTTGGGCGGGTACAGCGCCGCCGGGTCCACGCCACCGGACAGGGTCTTGCCCGATGCCGGGAGGGCCAGGTTGTAGGCCCGCGCCAGGCGGGTGATGGAGTCGAGCAGGATGACCACGTCGCGCCCGGTCTCGACCTGTCGCTTGGCGATCTCCAGGGTCATCTCGGCGACGCGGGTGTGGTTTTCGGTCGGCTCGTCGAAGGTGGAGGCGTAGATCTCGCCCTGCACCGAGCGCTGCATGTCGGTGACCTCCTCGGGCCGCTCGCCGATGAGGGCGACCATGAGCAGCGCGTCGGGATGGTTCTCGGTGATCCCGTGGGCGATGTTCTTCAGGACCGTCGTCTTGCCGGCCTTGGCCGGCGACAGGATCAGGCCACGCTGGCCCTTGCCGACCGGGGCGATGAGGTTGATGAGGCGCTGGGTGAGGTTCTTGGGGTCGGTCTCGAGGTCGAACATCTCGTCGGGGAAGACCGGCACCAGCGAATCGAAATGGGGCCGGCGGCGCGCGAGCTCCGGATCGATGCCGTTGACGGTGTCGACCCGGGCCAGGCCCCAGTAGCGCTCCTGGTCCTTCGGGGGCCGGCTCTGGCCGACGATCCGGTCGCCGGTCCGCAGACCGAATCGGCGCACGATGCTGGACGAGACGTAGATGTCGTCCTGCGACGGCATGACCCCGCGGCGACGCAGGAAGGCGAAGCCCTCGTCGACGATCTCCAGGACGCCCGAGACCTCGCCCGGCGACGGTCTCCTCGCGTTGCGACGCCTGGGCCAGCGGGACCGCATCGAGCAGCTTCAGGACGAGGTCGGAGTGCTCCAGGCCGTCGGCCTCGATGCCGTAATCGGTGGCAAGGTCGCGCAGCTCGTCAATGGACTTCTCCTGGAGCTCGGCCAGGGTCAGGGCCGGCTCATCGTCATGGCCCTGCGGATACCCGACCGGCATAGACCGATGCATATCCGGGTCCGGAATCGCGGCGCCGCTGGAAGTTGCCGCGCGAGCCGCCGTGGCGGCGGGGACCGCCGCCACCATCGGGTCGACGGCGCGGCCGTCCGCGTCGGGGCTGGCGAGGTTCGTCATTCATGGGGGAGACATCTCCGTCAAGGGACAGAGGAGCGCACTGCGGGCCACATGGCCACGTCGGGCTCCGGGTGGGGTGACAGTCGGCGTCCGGTCAGACCTTGCGGCTCCCGGCTCGGGTCGTAATGTTCGGCCCGCCGTAACCACTCATCTCGCCGATCAGCTGCGCGCGGATCTGGCGCAGGACCGGCCGCCAATCGAGATGATCATACCCGAGCGCGGCAACCACGTCCTCGGCCGATGGTCCCAGTCCGGCCCGCCAGGTGTCCGCGCAGGAACGCGCCGGCATCGGGCGATCCGCCACCACGCCGTCCCGAACCGGTCGCGCAGGGCGGACGACACGCTGGCCTCGAACTGCCAGGCACGGAGGTAGCGAGCGGCATACAGGCCGTCGTCGACATCGGCCAGGTAGCTCGTGTCCGGCGTGCGGACGCCGGTGAGCAGACCGAGCAGGCCGGCGTACTCGGCGCGCTGCACCGACCGCCTCGCCGCCGCGGTGCAGGCGCAGCTCGTAGAGGAGCTTGGCCCCGTAGCGGCGGAGGAAATAGAGCTTCCGGAAGGCGCCGAAGTCGAGCCAGCCGGCGATCGCGTCGCGCGGCATGCGGAGCTCCCCGGCGAGCCACTCCGGGTCGGCGACCAGGTACTGGAACAGGAACGCCCAGCCCTCGGTCACCGTCTCGTCGCCAACGTAGCGGTCGGCCGGCGGCAGGCCCGCCTTGATGTGGGCGAAATGCTGGACGTGGCCCATCTCGTGCAGCGAGCTCCCGTAGTCCTCGTGACCGCCCCGAGGCTGGACGACGAGGCGGACGTCGCCCGGGACCCGAATCGGGACGCAGAACGCGCGCGGCGACTTCCGGGGGCGCGGCTCGATGTCGATGGTGATGCCCGGCTGGGCGCGCGAGATCGATCCCCAGACCGGCCATCGTGGTCGTCAGGGCCCCCATCAGCCGGGCGGCGTCGAAGTACTGGTCCCAGCCACGACCGCGCAGGAGGTGAGCGAGATCGGCCACGGTCGCGTCCCCGCCCTCGATCTCGATGAGCGCCAGGTAGCGGCGGAGCGCGGCGAAGTACAGCGTCTCGGAATCGGTGAGGAGCGACGACACCCCGGCCGCAACCTCGGACGTGTCGAGGCCAGTCGATTCGTCGACGACGGCCACGTAGTCGGTCGCGCCGAGGGCTCGCGCCTGGTCGTGGAGCGTCGCCCATCGCTCCGCGCGGAGCGGGTTGATGGCCTCCATCGCCAGGCGGTAGCGATCGTCGAGCGCATTCCGCTCGTCTCGGTCACTGATGTCCGCGATCCGGATCTGGGCCTGGCGGTAGCCGATCCGCTCGCGGCGCCAGACGACGATGGCCGTGGACTCCGCGAGGGCGATCCGATCCGTGATGTCGGCGACCGACTGCTCGAGATGTCCCGCTACCGCGAACCCGAGCAGCCGACGGGCTCGCGCGGCGGTGGGGCCGGTCCCGGCCGCGGCCTCGCGCAGACCATCGATCGCGGCCGCGGAGAACAGACCGGCGTGGCTGCGGTAGACCGGGGCCAGGTCGAGCTCCGCGCGGAACCCGGCGAGGTTGGCGTACTGGGCCTCGCCCTGCTCGCCGGAGAAGGTCTCGACCTCTGCCTCGTAGGCCGCGAGGTCGAACCCCGAGGCGCGGCGCCGGGGACGCGGCGCGGCGCGGAGTGGTCGAGGTCACGGAGCGGTCCGGGTCACGGAGCGGTCAGGATTCCGCGGTCCCGGCGCCGCTGGCGGCCCGCGCGCGGCCTGTCGCGCGTCGCTTGGCGACGGGCGGCGCGTCTGCCTCGACGAGGCTCTCCGACGGAGCGGTCGGCAGGCCGAGGCGCTGCGCCGCGGCGCCGACGAAGTCGCGGAACAGCGGATGCGGGCGGTTCGGTCGGCTCTTCAGCTCGGGATGGGCCTGGGTGGCCACGAACCAGGGGTGGTCGCGAAGCTCGATGAACTCGACGAGGCGATCATCCGGGCTGACCCCGCTCCAGCGCATCCCGGCCTCGCCGAGACGGTCGCGATAGGCGTTGTTGACCTCGAACCGATGCCGGTGGCGCTCGTACACCACCTCGGCCCCGTACGCGGCGCGGACCAGGCTGTCGTCCTCCAGTCGGGCGGGATAGAGGCCCAGCCGCATCGTGCCGCCCTTCTCGGTGACATCGGCCTGGTCGGACATGAGGTCGATCACCGGGTGCTCGGTGAACACGTTGAACTCGCTGCTGTTGGCGTCATCGGTCCCGAGCGCCATGCGGGCGAACTCGATGACCGCGCACTGGAGGCCGAGGCACAGCCCCAGGTACGGGACGCGCTCCTCGCGCGCCCAGCGGATGGCGCGGATCATGCCCTCCACGCCGCGGTACCCGAAGCCACCGGGGACGAGGACGCCGGCCACGCCCTCGAGCTCACGGCCGACCTCCTCCGGCTCGACCCGCTCGAAGTGCTCGGCCCCGATCCACCGGATCTTGACGTCCACCCGGTGGTGCAGGGCGGCGTGCTTGAGCGCCTCGCTGACGCTGATGTAGGCATCGGGCAGCTCGGTGTACTTGCCCACGATCGCGATCTCGACTTCCGGCCGCGGGGCGCGAATGCGGGCCACCAGCTCCTGCCAGTCGGACAGGTCGGGCTCGGTGGCGGGCAGGTCGAGCTCGTGGGTGATGAGCTTGCCCAGGCCGGCCCGCTCGAGCAGGAGCGGGACCTCGTAGATGCTGCGGGCCGTTCGGAGCGGAATCACGGCGTGGACGTCGACATCGGTGAACAGGCTCACCTTGTCCAGGATGTCGTCCTCGATCGGCTCGTCGCTGCGCAGCACGATGATGTCGGGCTGGATGCCGATGCCTCGCAGCTCCTTGACCGAGTGCTGGGTCGGCTTGGTCTTCACCTCGCCGGTGGCGCCGATCTGGGGCAGCCAGGTGACGTGGACGTACAGGACGTTGCGGCGGCCGACGTCCTTCCGCATCTGGCGGATGGCCTCGAGGAACGGCAGGGACTCGATGTCGCCGACCGTGCCGCCGACCTCGACCACGACCACGCCGTGCGACGCCAGGCCGCTGGTGGCCACGCTGCCGGTTCCTTCGCGCGCGACCCGCGCGATCCGCTCCTTGATCTCGTTGGTGATGTGCGGGAATGACCTGGACCGTCCCGCCGAGGTAGTCCCCGCGCCGCTCCTTGGCGATGACCGCCTGGTAGACCCGGCCGGTGGTGACGTTGCTGGCCTGGGACAGGTTCTCGTCGATGAAGCGCTCGTAGTGGCCCAGGTCGAGGTCGGTCTCGGCCCCGTCATCGGTCACGAAGACCTCGCCGTGCTGGTACGGCGACATCGTGCCGGGGTCGATATTGATGTAGGGGTCGAGCTTCAGGATCGACACCGGGATGCCACGGGCCTTCAGGATGCGGCCGATCGAGGCGGCGGTGATCCCCTTGCCGAGCGAGGACGTGACCCCACCGGTTACGAAGACGTACTTCGCCATGGCTGAAACACGGGCCTGTTGCGAGAGCTGGCAGAGCGTGCGGGCTGCACGCGGGAAGGGATCGACCTTCACCCACCCGGGTCGCGATGGTACCCCATTCCGTAGGATGCCGGAGTGCTTCGCGCTGTCCTTCGCACGGCCTGGGCCGCCATCCGCGTCATCCATCCCGCGCCGGCCCTCGCCGTCACCGGACTGAGCGCTGCGCTGGCATGGATCCTCGCCCGCGAAGGGCCCGGACCGGTCGACATCGCGGCGGTGGCCCTCATCACGGCCGGCGTCGCCGGGTCGCAGGTCTTCACCGGCGCGACCAACGACCTGGCCGACCAGGCTCGGGACGCCATCGTGCGACCCGAGAAGCCACTCCCCGCCGGCGACCTCTCGGCTTCGGCCGCGTTGTGGATCGCGGCCGCCGGGCTGGCCCTCCAGGTCGCGGTCACCGGCCGGCTTGGAACGCTCTCGGTGGTCCTGGGCCTGGTGGCCAGCGCCTCCGCGCTCGCGTACAACCTGTGGCTGTCGCGGACGCCGCTGTCGGTGGTCCCGTACCTGGTGAGCTTCGGCATCCTGCCGCTGTGGATCGGGATCAGCGTCGGCGCGCCGGTTGAGCGCGTCGCCCCGGCGTCCCTGCTGGTGGCCCCGTTTGCGGCGGCGGCGCACCTGGCCAACACGCTGCGCGACTTCGACTCGGATGCCGCGCTGGGCTCGCGGTGCCTGGCCCAGGTGCTGGGCCGAGCCACCGCTCAGCGGCTGGCGGTGGCGCTGGCGCTGGGGGTCGGCATCGGCGTGGCCCTGGGATTCGCGCTGTCAGCCCAGCTTCAGGCGGCCAGCGTCGTGCTCGGTGTGCTCGGCCTGCTCGCCATCCTGCGGGGCGCGACCGATGCCGCCCGCCTGTGGCAGGGCATGCTGGTGGCGTCGGTGCTGTGGACGGTCGCGTGGGCGCTCGCGACCGGGCCGGCCGGTTAGCGGCCGAGGGGAACCCTAGATCGCGTCGTCGATCTCCCAGGGCTCGTCGTCGACCTCCTCGGTCAGCTTGAGCCAGACGAAGAGGCCAGCCAGGACCGTGAGCGGGACGATGACGAGCGCCGCGAGGACAGCCCCGATGGCGATGGCGATGGTTTTCAGAATGTTCATGCTTCAGTCTCCGTTCCACTCGCCGGTGCCGGCTCGCCGGCCGCGGGTGAGGCGGCGCCGGCCGGCGGCGGGGCCGCGGACGCGCGTCCGCGATCGAGTGGTGCCGACTCGATCATAGCCACGATCTCGTCGCGGGTGAATTCCGAGAGCTGGTGACCGACCTTGCCGTGGGCATCCACGATGAAGGCGCGGACCACGAACGAGCCACCCTGCTCAAAGAAGAAGACGTCGCGCGGCTGCACGCTGTCGAGCCATTTCCCGATGATCCGGAGCGCCTGCTCGTAGAAGTTCGTGACGCCGACCTCGGCGTGGTCGGTGCCGCTGCCGCGCTTCTCCTTGGCCTCGCCGATCAGGTCCCCGACCTGGTCATCGGTCAGCTCGTGGGTCTGCTTCGAGAAGGTGCCCGTTTCCGACCATTGCCCGCCCATCGACTGGCTGATGGCCTGGACCAGGAACCCGCCGTCGAGCTCGAGGAAGAGGAGCTCTTTCAGGAACTCGCGGTCCGCCCAGGCGCCGATGCTGCGAAGGACCTCTTCCCAGTTCTGCCGCGGGCTGCCGTCATAGACTCGCATCGCACCTTCTCCGGTCAATCGGCCCGCGGCTAGGATAGCGCGCGCAATGCGACAGCCACCTCGGCAGCCGCGCCGGCATTGGCCACGATCAGACCGATGTTGGCGCGCAGGGCGCGCCCGTCCGATGCCTCCACCACGCGCGTGAGCAGGAACGGGGTGACCTCCGCGCCCCGCACGCCGCGCTCCTGCGCAGCGGCGAGGGCGGCGTCAACCCAGCTGGCGACCTCCGCGGCCGGGATGGCCACCGCTTCGGGAGGGGGCTGAACGAGGAGCAGCCCGCCCGAGCCGGGCACGGACCGATGGGCGGCCACGACCCCGGCCGCCTCCGCCGGGGTGGATACCCGATGCGTCAGCGCGAGCCCGCTGGTCCGGCTGTAGAAGGCCGGCAGCTCGTCGGTTCCGAGGCCGACGACCGGGATGCGCCGTGACTCGAGCAGCTCCATCGTGGCCGGGAGGTCGAGGATGGCCTTGGCACCGCTGCAGACGACGGTGATCGGCGTGGCCGCCAGCTCGTCGATGTCGGCACTGACGTCGAAGCTTCGGTCGGCTCCTCGGTGCACGCCCCCGATCCCGCCGGTGGCCACGACCTCGATGCCGGCCGCATGGGCGATCCGGACCGTGGCACTGACCGTGGTCGAGGCCAGCGCCCCGGCCGCCAGGGTCGGGCCGAGATCCCGGGAGCCGGCCTTGCCGGGATTCGTCGCAGGATCGGCCAGGCGCTCGAGGAGGGATCGGTCCGCGCCGACGACGATCCGTCCGTCGGCCACGGCGGTGGTGGCGGGGATCGCTCCCCGGGCCCGGACCGCGTCCTCGGCCGCGTACGCCGTCTCGAGGTTGTGGGGCGCGGGCAGGCCCTGGGCGATGAGCGACGATTCGAGGGCCACCACCGGCAGCCCGGAGGCGAGCGCCGCCTGGACCTCGGCGCTGACGGCGAGCCAGTTGGCCGTCACCGCGCCCCCTCCGAGGGGATGCGCGCCTGGGCCCCGATGACGGCGGCGACCTCGGCCCCGGTGGCGGCCGCGTCCTCGAGGGCACCGCGGAGGTCGGCGAGGGTCGGGGGCGGAGCGGCGGAGGCCAGGCCCAGGAGAACCGACGCCGCGTGCGCGTCGCCGGCGCCGGTCGCGTCTCGGGTCGGCAGGGCTGGACCGGCCACGGTCACGACGCCATCGGTGGTCGCGGCCGCCGCGCCGGCGACGCCATCGGTCACGATGGCAGCGGCGCCGAGCGCGGTGGCGAGGGCCGAGGCGAGCGCCTCGGCGGAGCGGGCGTCCGCCGCATCGGGCCGCTCGGCGAGCACAGCGGCCGCTTCCGCCCGGTCGAACTGGACGATCTCGGGCCGCGCGAGGCGCATCCGCGTCTCCGATCTCGGCATCGGCGCCAAACGAGCCGCCGCCGATGCTGCAGCGCACGTCCGCGCGCCGCGACAGCGCGGCGGCCAGCACGTCGCCACTGGCCGGATCGGCCAGCGGGTATCCCGAAACGTGGACCCAGTCGACGTCGCGCAGCGCCTCGCTTACGGATGCTTCCATGCGATCAGGATCGAGCGAAGCGCGATCGGAGACCATCGCGCGCTCACCGGTGCCGTCCACCAGGGACACGACGATCCCGCTCGAGACGGACCCGAGATTCATGACGGCGATGCCTTCCGCGTCGAGCATGGCGGTCAGCAGGCGGCCGGCGGGATCGGATCCGATGGCCGTCAGCAGCCGCACGTCGGCGCCGCGGCGGGCGAGGCGAACCGCCACGTTTGCTCCCTGCCCGCCTGGCCCGGCCTCGATGGCGGCGGGGCGATCCGACCCGGCCACGGGCGTCACGCCCTGGACGGTGACGTCGAGCGTCGTGTCCCCGATCACCGCGAAACGCATCGGGCCGCTCATCGCGGCGCGGTCACCACGGCCGGCGACTGGCGAATCCCTCGTCGATCGGGTGCCAGTGGGCGACTTCCGGCTCGGACAGCACCCAGCACAGCCATACGGGACGCCCGTCGCGCTCACCCGGGAAGTCGACGAGCCCCTGCTCCAGGTCGCGGAGCTCGATCCCGAGCGACTCGAGGTGCTCGACCAGGGCTCGCATGCCGCCGCCGATCTCGGTCATCTCCGCCTCGGAGCGGGCCATGGCATCGGCGTGCGCCACGTTCCCGTTCCCGGCACTCCCCGCACCGTGCGCGGTGATGGCCGCCACGGCACCTTCGAGCCGCCCCTTCTCGACGGCCAGCTGGAGGAGCACCGCCCGAACCTGCGGGAGAAGGGCGTTCGCCTCGTCAATCGTGTAGCGGTGGCGAGCCTCGGCCATCGCCCGGATGGTACGCCCCTCTGCTAGGATCGAAGCGCCAGGCGGGCCAGCTCCGCGCCGCGACGGCGCCCCCCGGTGACAGGCCCGATGCCATGAGTGATCGTCATCTGCCCGGTCGTGGCAAAGGCGACCCGGCACCTCCGGACGGCGCGGATCTCCTGCACGAGTGGGACGACTTCAACCTGCCCTCGTACCTCGGCAGCACGACCTTCCAGAAGCTTCCTCTCCTGACCGATGTCGCCGCGCTCGCCGCGCGGCGCCCGGATGTGGTGATCCTCGGCGCTCCGCTCGATGACGGGGTGAGCCACCGGCCCGGCGCCCGGTTCGGGCCGCGGGCCATCCGCGCCGCGTCGTACCACACCGGGGACATCCACTCGCTGCAGACCGGGGTGGACCCGTTCGACTGGCTCGACGTCGTCGACGGGGGCGACATGCCGATCGTCCCCGGCCGCCTCGAGCGCGGCCACGCAGGTGATCCGGGCGCGGGTGCTCGAGGTGGCACGCACCGGCGCGATCCCGATCGTGCTCGGCGGCGACCACTCGATCACGTTCCCGTCCGCGAGTGCGGTGGCTGAAGCGGTCGCTCCGCGGCGGCTCGGGATCGTCCATTTCGACGCGCATGCCGATACCGGGGCCAACACCTGGGGCAACCTTCTGTCCCACGGCACGCCGATGCGCCGCCTGATCGAGTCGGGCGCGGTCGCGGGGCGCAACTTCGTCCAGGTCGGGCTCCGCGGCTACTGGCCGCCGGCCGAAACGCTGGCCTGGATGCGGGGCCAGGAGATGCGCTGGCACCTCATGACCGAGATCGAGTAGCGCGGCGCGGAGGCCGTCGTCAGCGACGCGATCGCCGAGGCCCTGGACGGACCGGAGGTCGTCTACCTCTCGGTCGACATCGACGTCATCGATCCCGGGATGGCGCCGGGCACGGGGACCCCGGAGCCGGGCGGGATGCTCACCCGCGAGCTGCTCCGCGCGATCCGCCAGGTCGCGGGTGCGGTCGAGATGGTCGGGCATGGACGTCGTCGAGGTGGCGCCGCCGTACGACGTCTCGGAGGTGACCGCGGCGGCCGCCCATCGGTGCGTTCTGGAGGCGCTCAGCGCCCTCGCCGCGCGGCGCCGGGAGCGCGGCGAGCCGGCCCGGGCGACCCAGCGCTGATCGGCTAACGACCGCTATTCGACCGTGAATTCGGTCGTCGCGGCCGGTGCGCCGTTCCGCGTGGCGCGCACGTCGTAGTTGCCCGGGGCGAAGCCGCCGAACTGGAAGTACGTGTATCCGGCGCAGTCGGTATTCGTCCCGCAGAAGCTCAGGCTGATGCTGCCCTCGTCCTGAACCGCGCCCGAGCTGTCGAGGACGGAGACCCCGATGACGTCGGTCGGCTGGGCGTGGCGGAAGCTGACCAGGATCCAGACGAGCCATCGTTCACCGCGCCGCTGCTGTCGCAGGTCGAGTCGCTGGGTTGCTCCTCGCACGGTTCGGCCCGGGCCATGGAACCCGTCAGCCGCCGGAGGCGGCGTCGTCGTGGGCGTCACGGCTGGGGGCCGCGCAAGCGGATGGCGGAGGACGATGGCGTCGGCTCCGGAGTCGGCTCGGGGTCGGCGTGCTCACCGCTCGCTGGGGGTCGCTGACGCTTCGGCCACGGGACCGTCGAAGACGCCGCCGAGCAGCGCGCCCCCGAGCAGGGCGAGGACGCCGATCCCGAGGAAGACGACGAAGACCAGGCCGCTGACGCCGCTGTTCCCGTCGTCGCCGTCGCGAGGCGGTCCGGCATAGGTGACCGGTGGCGGTGCCGGCAGGTGGCGGCGGGGGCACGGCTGCGGGTGGCTCCGCCGGCGGCGGTTCGCGGGGGTCGGTCGGCTGAATGGGTGGCACGATGGATGCTCGACGGTCGGGGCGGCCGATGCGGCGGCGCGGCGGCTCCGGCGGCGGCACCGACGGCGGCGGCAGCGGCAGCTTCGGCTGCCTTGGCCCGCGGCCGGCTGCTTCGGGTGTCGGCGGGCTCGCCGACGCCGGCGGTGGGCGGGCTCACCGGTGCAGCCGCTGCGGCGGCCGCCGCAGCGCGCGGCCGGCGCAGCCAGTCCGGGCTCGTCCGGCCACGGCGGCACCGGCGGCGGCTCGGGCTCGGCAAGGTGGTCGATCCGCTGCCCGGCGGCTGCGGCCCCGGCGGCCGCCGCCGGCGCGCCGCCTGGTCCTCGGGCTCCGGCTCGAAGCGCTCGGCCTGGCTGCTCCACGGTGCCCGGGCTGGTCCACCTCGTGGCCTCGCCGGAAGACGTCGGCAGTCGGCGGCGTCCATCTCGGCAGCGCCGCCCCGACGCCTCGGCGCCAGGGCACCGCGCTGTCCCCGCGCATGCTCCGGGTCCGCACGAAGCGGCTCGCGGGAGTCGACGTCCATGGCACTCGCGGACGTCTGGGCACCCGGCACATCGAGCTCGACGCGCTGTCCGAGGTCGATCGGCGGCGGCCAATGTCGCGCTTCGAACGCGGGTGGCCGAGCCCGCGGGGACGCGTGGGTCATCGACGGCAACTACAGCGCCGCGCGACATCGTCTGGCACGCGCGACGCCGTCGTCTGGCCGGTCTCATGTGGCGGTCGTTCACCCGGCGCTGTCGCGAGGTCAGGCGACTGGAGAGCCGCGACCAGTGCGCAACCTGGCGGACGAGTCGACGCGGCAGGACTACGATCATCCTGTGCCCTGGAGGCAGGCGAGCAGGAACGACGCCAGGAGCACGAGGCCGCCCGTGACGAGCGATGACGGCGACCAGGGTCAGGATCACCCCCGCCACGACGGCTCCCGGTACTCGCTGTCCATCGGCGCATCCTAGGCGCCGGGGCGCTTCCAGCGGGAGCCATCGGCGAATGCTCGAGCTTCCAGATCGGCAGCCGAGCCTTGATGGCCTCGATGACATACCGATTCGCCTCGTACGCGTCGCCCCGATGCGGCGCGGCGGTGACGATGACCACCGCCGCCTCGCCGATGGGCACCGGCCCGATCCGGTGGACGACCGCCACCGTGCAGTCCGGCCAGCGCTCGCGAGCCTCGGCCGCGACCTCCCGGAGCGTCGCCTCCGCCATCTCGGGATACGCCTCGTACTCGAGGCCGATGACCTCGCGCCCGTCGTCGGCGCGGTTGCGGGCGCGACCCACGAACGTGACGACCGCGCCGTGCGACGAGGCCGCGACCGCCTCCAGGGCCTCGATATCGATCGGTTCCGCACTGAGGCCGATCGGCGGCTCGATCGCCCCGCCGGACACCGGCGGCAGGAAGGCGACCTCGTCGCCATCGGCCAGCGGCTCGTCCCAGCCGACCGCGACCCCGTTGCGGGCCGCCTGGGTGAAGTCGCGATGCGGCGCCGAGAGCGGGGTAGCGCGCGACGAGCGCGGACCAGGCGTCGGCGACCGACGCCGGGCCGGCGAATGTCCAGATCGGTGCGGGCCGCGCTGGCCTCGCGCAGGGTTGCGAAGCATCGGGCGTGGATCGTGCATCGGCCTAGACCGGCACGCCGCCGAGGTAGCTCAGGGACGCGGCACCGATGGTGCCGGCCATGACCATGGCCAGGCCGATGTACAGCAGGCCGGTCGTGGCCTGCAGCGAGGCCGCCCGCGTGGCGAGCAGCGCCAGCACCGCAATGGCGAGCGGCAGCGCGATGCCCGACCACGAAGCGGAGCCCGGTGAGCCACGCCAGGCTGTCCGGTACCGACGTCCCGGCGACGACCAGCGACCAGGCGGCGAGCAGGCCCTCGGCGACCAGTGCGCCGATGAGCAGCCAGATCAACCGGCGGAGCGGCGCGGGCGACAGCTTGGGGGTCACGAGGTACCAGTGGCCGAGCAGCATGGCGGCAGTGACCGAGCCGAGGGCGAGGGCCGCCGCGACGAGCGGCCGCGGCGAAGAGCGTGGGGTTGGCGGTGCCGCCGGCCAGCGGCCAGGGTCACGAGCGCGATCACGCCCACGGCGCCGCCGGCCAGCTCCATCCCACCCGCGGCCAGCCGGCCCACAGGGCCACGAGATAGGCGGCGGACAGCCCGCCGAAGGCCCAGACCAGGACGCGACGCACGGCTCGGCGGTGGCATCGGTCGCGGCGACCGGCGCGAGGCTCATCTCCGAAGCGATCCAGATGCAGCGCACCGACCAGCACGGCGACAGCCATGAAGAGCCGATAGCCGCGCGTCGTGCCGCCCAGCCACTCGGTGAGCCCGACCGACAGCAGCGTGCCGCCGGCCAGCGCACCCCAGAAGATCCAGTTCACGTAGGGGAGGGCCTCGATCGCGTCGATTCCGGCGCCTCGGCGAGCAGGCTCCCGGTCAGGCCGATCTCGACCCAGCCGTCGGGACCGACACGGGTCGGGAACGTCTCGACCGGCTCGGTGGCCGGGCAGGGCGACCGCGGCACCGGTCCGGACGTCGAAGCAGCCGTTGTGCCACGCGCAGACCAGCACCCCATCGCGGGAATCGAAGCCGGCCTCCGACAGCGGGTAGTCGTGGTGGGTGCAGTTGTTCTGCACCGCGAAGAACTCGCCCAGGTGGCGGACGAGCACGACCGGACGGCCGTCGATGGCGACCGGGATCAGATCTCCGTCCCGAAGGTCCGCCGCGGGCAGGATCCGGACGAAGCGGGTGGCGGCCTGGGTCACTCAGAGCGGGCGGGCGAAGGCCAGCAGGCGCGGCTCGGTCATGTCCTCGATCGACCAGCGCAGACCCTCGCGACCGAGGCCCGAGTCCTTGACGCCGCCGTACGGCATCGCATCGGTCCGCCAGGTCGGGACGTCGTTGACGATGATGCCGCCGACCTCGAGCTCGTCATGGGCGGCGAGGGTTCGCTCCAGCGACCCGGTGAACAGCGCCGCACTGCAGGCCGAACCGGCTGTCGTTGATCTCGCGCAAGGCGGTCGCGAAGTCCGGCACCGGGAACAGGTTGACGACCGGCGCGAACACCTCCTCGCCGCAGACCCGGGCGTCGCGCGGGACGTCGACCAGGATCGTGGGCTCGTAGAACAGGCCGTCGGCGCGGCCGCCGGTCAGGGCCCGCGCGCCATCGGCCAGTGCCTCGCGCACCCATTCGTCGGTGCGGGCCACGGCCGCCTCGTCGACCATCGGCCCCAGGTCGGTCGCGGGGTCGAGCGGATCGCCCATCTTGCACCTCGCGGACCTTCTCGACGAATCGCCGCTCGAACTCGGGGTAGATGGACGCCACGACGTAGATGCGCTGGACGCTGATGCAGACCTGGCCCGCGTAGGCGAAGGCGCCGTACACCAGCCGCGCCACCGCCCAGTCGAGGTCCGCGGTCTCGTCCACGATGACCCCGGCGTTGCCGCCCAGCTCGAGCACCACCTTCTTGCGGCCGGCATCGGTCTTCATCTTCCAGCCCACGCTCGGGCTGCCGGTGAAGCTGAGGAGCTTGAACCGATCGTCGGCCACCATCCGATCGCCGGTCGGGCGGTCCATGGGCAGGATGCTGACGGCGCCCTTCGGCAGGGTGGTCTGGTCGAGGTACCCCGCGATGCGGAGCATGACCAGCGGGTCCTTGCTCGGCGGCTTGAGGACGATCGAGCAGCCGGCGGCAATGGCCGGGGCCACCTTGTGCGCGGCCAGGTTGAGCGGGAAGTTGAACGGGCTGATCCCGGCCACCGGACCGATGGGGTAGCGGCGCACGATCCCGCTCCGGCCCCGATTGGCCGCGGTCCAGTCCAGCGGCATCCACTCGCCGTTGATGCGCAGCGCCTCCTCGGCCGCGGTGCGGAAGGTCAGGCTGCCGCGCGCGACCTCGCCGCGGGCGTCGCGGATGGGCTTGCCCGACTCGCGGGTCAGCAGCTCGGCCAGCTCGTCCGCGTCGCGGGCGATGCGAGTCGGCCACGTGCTGGAGCGCGTCGCGCCGTTCGTAGCTGGCCAGCCGACGCGTCTGGTCGAACGCGGCCACGGCGGCCGCGGTCGCCCGCTCGAGCTCGGCGGGACCCGCCTGCCAGGTGGTGGCCACCAGCTCGCCGCTCGCGGGGTTGCGAACCTCGAGCGGCGTCCCGGCCTCGACGAATTCGCCGGCGAGGTAGATCGGGACGCTGGGGGCGCGCACCTCGGTGGTCACGAGCGCCATTCTACGACCGGGATCTGGCCGCTCGATTCGGACCCCCCTATCATCGGGCCGCTGTGAATCCGGTCTTTCTCTTCCTCGAGGTCGCGGCCACCGTCCTGTTCATCGGCGCCGCGCTGGCCGCCCTCCGTCGCGGCCGGCTGCCGTTCCTCGAGCTCATCAGCGCCGCCGTGTTCGGCCTCCTGCTGGAAGAGGGCGACCAGCTGATCTTCCAGACCTACCACTACAGCCCCGACTGGATCCTCGTCATCGACCGCGCGCCGGTGGTCATCGGCCTGACCTGGGCCCTCCTCATCGCCGGCGCGATGCGCATCACCGACGCGCTCGGCGTCCGCCGCTGGACGGCCCCGTTCGTGGACGCGGTGCTGGTGATCATGCTCGACCTCGCCTTCGATGCGGTCGCCATCCGGATGGGGATGTGGACCTGGGTGGGCGTCGGCCCGGACCAGGGCTGGTTCGGCGTCCCCGCCGGCAACTTCTACGCCTGGCTGTTCGTGACCCTGGGGTTCAGCCTCCTGAGCCGATGGCTGCGCGACATCTCGGCCCGGCGCCCGGCCCTCGAATGGCTCCAGCTCGGGGTGCCGATCCCCGCCTTCGCGATCCTGATCACATCGATCGTCCCATTCGCGATGATCATGGAATTGACCGATGCCCAGCCTGGCGGCGGCCTCTGGCTGTTCGGCCTGACGCTGGCCGTCTTCGTCGCGATTGCCGGGCTGGGCGATCTTTGGCCCCGGCCGCCAGCTCCCCGACGGCAAGGCCAACGCCATCGTCGACCTGCGGCTGGCGTTCTTCACCCGCTTCTCGATGCACGGGTTCTTCCTCGTGGCCCTGATCGTCATGGGCCTCGCGACCCAGCTCCCCGTCCTGTTGCGTGGCCTCGGTCCTGTTGCTCGCGGCCGACATCGGCGTGGCGCGGCTCGTGGACCGGCGGCGAAGCGGAGCGATCGCGGAGCACGAGCTGGGCGGTTCGCTCACGCCGGCACCGGCTCCGATCCGCGAGTCGTGAGCGGCGCCTGGACCGGCCGCGGACGCCGAGGAGGCGATCGGCCATCTCCAGGCCCTGATCCGCATTCCATCGGTCAACCCGCCCGGCGACCCGGACCTCGCCGCGGGCCGCGACACGACCGGCGGTGAGACCGCCGCCGCGCGCTACTGCGCGGAGGTGCTCACCGCCGCCGGGATCGCGGCCGAGGTGCTCGAAACGACCCCGGGGCGCGGCAGCTGCTTCGCCCGGCTGACGGCCGATCCTGCCGTCCGCGACCCCGAGCCGCCGCTCGTCCTGCTCAGCCACCTCGACGTCGTGCCGGTCGAGGCCGAATCCTGGTCCCGCGACCCGTTCGGCGGCGAGGTCGTCGACGACGTGATCTGGGGCCGCGGCGCGGTGGACATGAAGGACATGGTGGCGATGGAGCTGGCCGTCATGGTCGGCCTGCATCGGTCCGGCGTTCCGCTCCGGCGGGACGTGATCTTCGCCGCCGTTGCCGACGAGGAGGCCGGCGGCGCGCACGGCGCGCAGCACTGGGTCGACGCCCGGCCCGACCTGTTCTCGTCGGCCGCCGGGGCCGGCGGCCGCGGCACTGAACGAGGTCGGCGGCTACTCGATGACGGTCGGCGACCGGCGGGTGTACACCATCCAGGTCGCCGAGAAGGGAATCATCTGGACCCGCCTGCGCGCCACCGGGACGCCCGGACACGGGAGCATGCCCCACCCGGAGAACGCGGCCATCCGGCTGGCGGAGGCGGTCACCCGTCTCGTCGAGGCGCCCGCCACCGGCGAGCCTCCTCGCATCGTCCGCGAGTTCTTCGCGGCACTGGACCTGGGCGAGGTCGCTGACCTCGCCTCCGGTGACCCGGCGGGCGCCCGAGCCACGCTCGAGCGGCTCGTGGCTGACCGCACGCTGCGCCGCTCGCTGGGCGCCATGCTCCGCGACACGATCACGCCGACCGTGATCCACGTCGGGAGCAAGGTGAACGTCATCCCCGGCGCGGGGACGGCGGAGGTGGACGTCCGAACGTTGCCGGGCACGGACCAGGCCGCGTTTGCGGCGCGGCTGCAGACGCTGGTCGGCCCGGACGTGACCGTGGAGGCGGTGATGAGCCTCCCGGCCATCGAGGCGCCGTCCGACGCTCCGATCGTCGACCTCATGCGTGCGGCGGTCGAGGCGGCCGACCCCGGTGCGGTGGCGGTGCCGATGATGATCACCCCAGGTACCGATGCCAAAGCACTCTCCCGGATCGGGATCCCGACCTACGGTTTCGTCCCGCTTCGCCTCGACGCGGGCACCCCGTTCCTCGACCTGTTCCACGGCCACGACGAGCGGGTTCCGCTGAGTGCCATCCGCTTCGGCCTCCCGGTCCTCGACGAGGTCGTCCGTCGCTTCGCCGCCGCCGAACCGGGGTAGCGGCTCCGCACGGACCAACGGCTATACTCGCGGCCGTAATCGAGAGTGACGCACGAATCGAGAGGGAAACGCCTCGAAAACCATGTCCACATCTGACGTGACGGCCGGCGCCCACGCCTTCGTGTTCCCCGGCCAGGGGTCCCAGTACGTCGGGATGGGCGCGGACCTGGCAGCACGCTCGCCCACCGCCGTCAGCATCTTCGAGCGTGCGGACAAGGCGCTTGGCTTCGCCCTCTCGCGCCTCATGTTCGAGGGCCCGGCCGACGAGCTCGACTCCACGGTCAACGCCCAGCCCGCGATCCTGGCGGCGAGCTTCGCGGCCCTCGAGCACCTCCGCGAGCGCGCGGCGGCGGCGGGCGTGGCCCTCAACCCGCTGGCCGTCGCCGGCCATTCGGCCGGCCAGTACGCGGCGGCCATCGCCGCCGGCGCGGTCGACTTCGACGAGGCGTTGCGCCTCGTCCGCGAGCGGGGCCGGATCATGCAGGAGCGCGGCATCGACGGCGGCATGGGCGCGATCATCGGTCTATCAGAAGAGCAGGCCGAGGCGGTCGTGGAGAAGGCGCGCGAGCACGGCGAGATCTCGGTCGCCAACATCAATGCGCCCGGCCAGGTCGTGCTGTCGGGGGTCCTGCCGGCCCTCGTCTTCGCGCTCGAGATGAGCAAGACGGTGGGCGCCCGGCGCGCCGTCCAGCTCACGGTCAGCGTGGCGAGCCACTCGCCACTCATGCGGCACGCCCGAGACGAGTTCGCCAAGGTCCTCGCCAAGGCGCCATTCCGCGACCCCTCAGTGCCCGTGGTCGGCAACGTCCATGCCAACATGATTCGGACCGCCGACGGGCTCCGTGACGAGCTCAGCGAGCATCTCGTGCACGGGGTGCAGTGGGTCGCGACGGTCCGCAACATGGCCGCCATCGGCGTCACCGACTTCGTGGAGGTCGGTCCCGGTCGGGTCCTCACCGGGCTCGTGAAGCGGATCAGCCCCGAGTCGAACGCCCACGCCCTCGACGAGCCCGACGAGAGCTGGCTGCCCGAACCGACGCCGGCACCCGCGCCGAAGCCCGCCAAGCGCAAGCCGTGACCCACACCGGCCGTCGGGCCATGGTCACCGGGCTCGGGGTCGTATCGCCGGTCGGCATCGGCAACGATGCGGCCTGGGACAACCTGGTTGCCGGCCGTTCCGGAATCCGCGACGTCACCATCGCGGACCTGTCGGACCAGGACATCAAGGTCGGTGGCGAGGTTCCCGACTTCGACCCGACCGTCGAGATGGACCCCAAGGACGTGCGCCGCCACGACCGCGCCACCCAGATGGCGATCGCGGCCACGGCCGAGGCGCTCCGGGATGGGGGCCTGATCAACGGCCACAGCCAGATCCTCCCCGAGGAGGCCGATCCGGACCGGATCGGGATGGTCTTCGGCTCGGGCTGCGGCGGCGTCAGCATCCTGCTCGAAAACGCGAAGAAGTACTGGGACGTCGGGGCCAACCGGGTGTCGCCGTGGACGATCCCCCACATGCTGGTCGACAGCCCGTCGGGGATGGTCGCCATCCAGTTCGGCATCCGCGGCCCGAACACGGCGGTGGTGAGCGCCTGTGCGACCGGCAGCCACGCCATCGGTGAGGCGGCCGAGACGATCATCCGCGGCCAGGCCGACCTGATGCTCGGCGCCGGCACCGAGGCAGCGCTCGTGCCGCTCGCGTTCGCCGGGTTCGGCCAGATGCGCGCCCTCGGCACGCCGATCGACCCCGACACCGGCGAGTACGTCCCCTCCATCGCCTCCCGCCCCTTCGACGCGACCCGCAACGGGTTCGTCATCGCCGAGGGCTGTGCGGTGCTCCTCCTCGAGGAGCTCGAGCACGCCCTGGCCCGAGGCGCACGGCCCATCGCCGAGGTCATCGGCTACGGGAGCGCCGCTGACGCGTTTCACATGGCGGCCCCGCCGGAGCGCGGCGAGGGGAGCCAGCGCTCGATGCGCTGGGCGCTGGAGCGCGGCGGCATCGACCCGACCGAGGTCGATTACATCAATCCCCACGGCACCGGGACTCCGCTCAACGACCTGTCGGAGACGCAGGCCATCGAGGCGGTGTTCGGCGATCACGCCCGAAAGCTGGCGATCAGCTCCACGAAGTCGATGACCGGCCACATGATGGGCGCCGCCGGCGCGTTCGAGGGCTGGGCATCGGTCAAGGTCCTCGACACCGGCTGGATCCCGCCGACCATCAACCTCAACCACCCCGACCCGGCGCTGACCCTCGACTACGTCCCCCACACCGCGCGCCAGGCGGACGTCAAGGTCGCGCTCTCGAACTCGATGGGCCTGGGCGGCCACAACGGAACCATCGTGTTCCGCAAGTACGAGGCCTGATCAGGCCCGAACCGGATCTGACCTTGCCCTAGGGCTCGGGATCCCCCACCACGTACAGCTCCGGCTCGTGGCGCGGCTCGTGGCCGGGCTGGGACCGCAGCCAGTCCCGCAGGCAGCTCTCGGTGGTGCTGAACGCCAGCTCGTGACCACGGGATGTCGTCCGGCGCGAAGGCCCGGACCTCGGTCGTCTCCACGCCCGGCAGCGCCTCCCCGCCGACCACCTGGGCTTCGTAGATGAGGGTCACCACCGACGCCGTGTGGACGCGAGTAGGCGCCGATCAGGCGCCCGACCTCGACCCGCAGCAGGGTCTCCTCCTCGGTTTCCCGGCGGGCGCCCTCCTGCGCCGACTCCCCGACCTCCAGGAAGCCGCCCGGATAGCTCCACAGGCCCAGGCCCGGCTCGATCCCGCGGCGGGCGAGGAACACCTGCCCGTCGCGCATGGGCAGGGTCCCGACCACGAGCCGCGGGATTGCGCCACGTCACGTGGCCATCGGGGCAGACCAGCCGCGGCCGGTGATCCTCCTCGAGCACCCGCTCGACGACCGGCTGGCCGCAGGCCGGGCAGAAGGCGGGATCCTCGCCGAGGGTCAGGGGATAGGTCGCGACGCGTCGCGCTCTGGCATCGGCCCATGGTAGACGCGACCTCCAGCGCACGCTGAACGGATTGCCGTAGACTCCGGCGCTGTTTGCGGTGTCCGAGGGCTCCAATCGGCACCATCCCTGCCCGTCCACAATGGAGGCCCCGTGCGCCACGTCCTGATCCTGCTGCTTGCTGCCGCAGTGCTGTGTCGCCTGCTCGCCCAGCGCATCGTCGTCGCCATCCGTCCCGGATCTGAAATCCGTCGAGCGAGGTTGCCGAGCACCTCCCAGCCGACGCCGAGTCGCCACGGCCGCGGGTGGCCATCCAGCCCTGGTCGCCGACCTGGGCATCGATGCGGCGCCCATCGACGTCGTCGTGGCATTCGGATCGGTCTGGGTCGCCAACCACCACAGCGACGACGTCGTCCGGATCGATCCCGCCACGGGCCTCGAGCAGGCACGGATCGCATTCACCGACGGCACCGGGCCGGCGTGGTTCGCGGTGGCCGACGACGGCGTGTGGGTCACTCGCCAGAACACGACTGGGATCGCCCGCATCGACCCGGAGACGAATGAGCTCGATCCCAACCAGGCCGGGTCACTTCCGCCGTGCGGGCCGCCGGCCGTCGCGCTGGAGGCAGTCTGGTACTTCGCGTGCGACACCGGGCAGATGGTGCGGATCGACCTAGCCACCGGAGATGCGTCCCAGATCGATGCGGAAGACCTGTCGAACCCGATCGCGGTCGACGAGGCCCTGTACGCAGTCGGGCCCGAAGGGGTCGTGCGCCTCGCCGACGACGGAGAGACGTGGACGCTCGTCGGTGGTTGCTGCGGCCTCCCGTTCGGCTATGCCGGTGGCACGATCTGGCTCATCGACCAGGACCAGGTGGTCCGTGTCGACCCAACGACCGGCCAAGTCGCGGCGACGATCCCGTTGGCAAACACCGGGACGATGGGCGTCGGGTCCGAGGTCGCGTGGTTCACGCCCCGTGAGGGCGTCTCCGGGCCGCTCCAGCAGGTTCGCATCGCTGACAACGCGATCCTGGAACCACTCCAGACGAGCCAATCGCCCACGGTGGTCCGGGTCGACGGCACGACCCTGTGGGTCACCGACTTCGGTGCCTCGGACCTGTGGCGCGTCGATCTCGGGGACTAGCCGCGCTCTAGGCTGGGCTACCCTTTGCTCCCAGCCAGCTGAGGTGAGTCCATGGCCGACTATCCCGACATCTACGCCGACGGTTTCTCCGTCACCGCCGGCCGCTTCGGCGTCACGCTGACGCTGACCCGCTCCGAGCCGACCGGAGAGTCCGGCACCCACGAGGATCCGCGCGAGATCGTGGGCCGCGTCCGGCTCAGTCCGAACCTGGCGAAGGCCGTCGCCGACGCGCTGGGCAAGACCCTCGTCGCGGCGTCCCAGGGAGCGCAGCCGACCAGCAAGGCCACCTCCCACTGATGACGCCGTGACCCCGGTCCGCCTGCACAACTCGCTGACCCGCCAGGTCGAGGCCCTCGAGCCGGTCACCCCCGGCCGGGTGACGATCTACACCTGCGGCAGCACGGTCTACCGATACGCCCATATCGGCAACCTGCGGACGTACCTGTTCGGCGACCTCCTGCGCCGGACGCTCGACTACCTCGGATACGAGGTGCTCTACGTCAAGAACATCACCGATGTCGGCCACATGCGCGACGACCAGACCGATACCGGCGAGGACCGGATGGTGCTGGCGGCGCTCGAGGAGGGGAAGTCGCCGGCCGAGATCGCCCAGTTCTATACCGATGCCTGGCTGGCCGATGAGGCCCTGATCAACATCGGCCTGCCCGACGTCATGCCCCGGGCCACCGACCACATCCCGGACATGATCGCCATGATCGAGACCCTGCTGGCCAAGGGCCTGGCCTACGAGGTGGACGGCACGGTCTACTACGACGTCAGCGCCTTCCCGGCGTACGGGCGCCTGTCCGGGCAGCGGGTGGAGTCCACGCGGCCCGGCACCCGGGTCGAGGTCGAGACCGACAAGCGCGATCCCGCCGACTTCGCCCTGTGGAAGGCGGCCGAGCCCGAGCGCCTCATGAAGTGGCCCTCCCCGTGGGGCGAGGGCTTCCCCGGCTGGCACATCGAGTGCTCGGTCGATGAGCACCCGCTACCTCGGGGAGCGGTTCGACATCCACACCGGCGGGATCGACCTCAAGTTCCCGCACCACGAGGACGAGATCGCCCAGTCCGACGGAGCGCTCGGCCACCAGGTCGTCACCGACTGGATGCACGGCGAGTTCCTGACCCTGGCCGACGCGAAGATGGCGAAGAGCGCGGGCAACATCATCCGGGTCAGCGAGCTGCCCGAGAAGGGGTTTGCGCCGCTCGACTTCCGCTACCTGGCCCTGACCGCCCACTACCGATCCAAGCTCGACTTCACCGAGGCCGCGATGCACGCGGCGGCGTCCGGGTTGGCACGGCTGCGCCGCGCGGTGGCCGAGGGTGGATCAGACCAGACCGATGGCGGCTCGGTCGACCTCGCCGCCGAGCCGCTGGCCGGCTATCGGGCACGTTTCGCGGCAGCGATCAGCGAGGACCTGGGCATCCCGGCCGCGTTGGCGATTGCCCATGGCGTGGCCAGCGCCGATGACCTGTCGCCGGCCCAGCGCCGGGCGCTGCTGCTCGACTTCGATCGGGTGTTCGGGCTGAGCCTGGACGCCGCTCCGGAGGCCGCGGACGGCGAGCTGCCAGACGGCGCGGCCGAGCTTCTGGAACAGCGTGCGGCCGCACGTGCCGCGCACGACTACGCGACCAGCGACCGCCTCCGCGACGAGCTCGCGGCGATCGGCGTCACGGTTCGCGACACCCCGACCGGCCAGGAGACCACGCGCCGGCGCTGACGGCGGCGGCCGATACGCGCCACCTCTTGGGGACAGCCTGAGGGCCCGGCTTGCCGCCGGGCCCTCAGTTGATCAACCAGAGGAAGTCAGAGCGGGCAACCCAGGTTGTTGGCCGTGTCGTACTTCGTGTGGAAGTCCTTGAATCCCTGCGTTCCGCCAGCCACGGCCGTATTCCAGTCGGCCAGGATCGTCGTGGTGTCGTACGGGTAGTCGATCCCGAACGACGCGTTCAGGTATGCGGCGATCAGATCGCGCGCCGCCTTCCGCTCCCAGACGTTCGTTCCGCCCGATCCGACGATTTGAATCATCGTCATGTTGTCCACGGTCGCATTGCCGCTGGACGGGAAGAACGATACGAAGGTCTGGCTCTGGATGAAGGGGTTGGTGCCGACGCCACCGTGAGCGGTCCAGTCCGGATCGGCCACGGTGTTCCACAGTTGGATGCCGACGCCGCCCTGCCAGAAGCCAGGCGTGCATCCTTCCTGGGACGGGAGGAAGTTCCCGAAGTCGTTTCCGGTCTCGTCCTCACCACTGGTGATGGTGATCGCGTAGCCAAGCGGACCTGGCGTGATCGTCCCACCATCGGTATGACCGGTGCAGTCGGCGCCGGTCGTCGGGAAGGACTGGGTCCACCCGGTCTGGCAGCTCCTCACAGACGGTGTAGGAACCAGGGTTCAGGTCGGTGAACGTGTACAGGCCGTTGGCGTCGGTAACCGCCGTGAGGTGCACGGCAGTTGCCCTGGCCATCGGTGCCGAACAGGTGGATGGTCCAACCCGCGAGACCCGGCTCGCCGAGGTCCCAGACGCCATGGTTGGCCATGTCGTCGAACTTGGTGCCCGACTTCGAGCCTTGCTGGAAGTTGCCGAAGTCGTTGCCGGTCTGGTCCTCACCGGATCCGGCGGTGAACGTGTAGCCGAA
>CAWJIR010000011.1:0-128041 GCA_963843015.1 uncultured Chloroflexia bacterium
CCCGCAAACTCGGCATGATCTGACAACAAATCCAAGGAGGCATCAAATGAGACTCATCCGATTCCTGCCCCTCTTCTTCGTCTTGCTGATTTCCGCGTGCGCCACTACCGAGGAGCAAAAGCCGGCCGCGCCGGCGGCGCAGTCCTCGGGCACAGCGCCCGCGACTGTGCCCGGGCACCCGTCCCGTCGACCGGCCGGCCGTGGCCGGCACGCCCACCACCCCAACCAGGCCAAGCGCTTCGGCCCCAGGCAGGATCGGCGCGCCTTCGAAGAACAGCGTCTATTTTGACTACGACCAGTACGACATCAAGCCGGAGTTCAGAAGCGTCGTCGAGGACAATGCGAAATACCTGCGCGAGAACGCCAAGACGTTGAAGGCGCACATCGAGGGTAATGCCGACGAGCGCGGCGCCAGGGAATACAACATCGCCCTGGGGCAGAGGCGCGCCGAGGCCGTCATGAAGGCGCTGAGCCTGCTGGGCGTGCCGGCAAGCCGCATGGAAGCGATCAGCTACGGCGAGGAGAAACCGCGGCGCACCGGCCACGACGAAGCGTCGTGGGCCGAGAACCGGCGTGGTGACTTGGTGTTGCCGAAGCTGGCAAGTAGAACGCCGGAGGCAACGGCGGCCTTCGTCCCCCGCTCGTTCTGGGAGCTGGGCGCGCGTGAGTCAAGGCGTGATCGTCAGGAGCCAGGCGTGAAGCTGATGAGCTCCTCGCGGCTCTCGCCGCCTGAGACCTGGATCGACGAGGACCGGTCCGACGCCCTCGGCGTAGAACTTGTGCTCCACCACGTCGGGGTCGAGGGGCGTGGAATCCTCCGTCTGGAGGCACCCGTCGAAGGCGCCGAATGGCACGTCCACCGACTCGTCGAGGCTGAGGACCTCCGCTTCGTCCTCGGCCTCGCCGGCGTAATACTCCTGTCGGTAGGCCATGCCCGACCTGCGGATCGGCAGGCAGGATGATCCCCGGCTGGGCGCCGTCGACGCCGGCCTCCCATGAGCCGGCGGTGCTCACCACCTCGCCGTTCTCGTACTCCTTCGTGTCCTCGCCCAGGTACCAGAGGTTGCCGGCCGTGTCCTGCGCGTACCAGTCGAGCGTGTCCTCGATGACCTCGCCGTCCATGCTCACCACGTCATGGACCACGGTCGCCGTGATGCCGAGGATGTCCTGCGTCTCATCGGTCACCGTGACCTCGACCTGGAGCTCGTTGCCATCGGCATCGGTCTCGCTGTAGACCCAGACGCTGCCCGGGGTCATGGGCCAGAACGGATGGTCGATGACCGTCGACAAAGTCGGCCGGGTCAAGGGTGACGGGCTCGCTGCCCTGCGGGAGCTCGTCCGGGCTACCTGTCGGCGACGGCTGGGGTGCACGCGGCGATCGCCAGCACCAGGGCTGGGAGCGCGCGCACGGCTCTCACCATCTTTCGCCTCGGCGCTCGATTCCGCCGACCACGATATCGCAGGCGTGCGGCGGGCGGTCGCGCGGGCGTCCTAGAGAGGCGTGATCGTCATCGATCTCGAAGACTTCGCGTGGCGTGCTCCAGGAAGTGGTCATAGTCCTCGACTTCCGACCGTGCCTCGGCCACGAGGATGACCGTCGCGCTGCCCCCGTCGACGGCAATGATCCGGGCCAACTCCATGTCCTCGAAGTCAAAGGGACCCACGGGCGGCATGGGCCAGACCGAAATCTGGTCATCACCGGTCGCCGCGCAATCCGGGTCGATGGACGTGGTCAGGTCCACCTGGAGCGCGGGCCTGCCGCCGACCTCGACCTCGATCGGGGCACTGGCGGTGACCCCGGTGCGGTCGGCCAGCATCGCCATGAACTCGGCCGGGGTGGTCCCGGTGGTGCTGATGCCGGCATCCGGGTCGCAGGCGTCGGTGAAGTACTCACCGCCGAACGCGAGGGCGCTGATGGCCGCATCGTCCACATCGGCCAGGAGCAGGCCAAAGCCGACGCCGGGCGTGTCCGGGAGGCCGGACCAGCCGTGCTCGTCCAGGGTGAACTCGATGCGGGCCCCAGTCGTCTCCGAAACGTACTCGCCGGCAGACAGCGGGCCGTTGCACACGACACCCGGGTCGCAGAGTGCGGCGGCTGACTCGGAGGGCGCCGGGGCCGATGGCTCGGCCGGGGAGGCAGAGGGGGATGACGACGGTGAAGCCGATGCGGACGGGGAGCACGCGGCGAGCGCCAGGACGACGATCGCCAGCACCGCGACCCGCCGGCCACGCGTGCGCCGGCGCGACCGTCAGCGGTCTGGTGCTCAACGATCCATGGAGCTGAAACAGGCGCGGGCGAAGTCGACGAGGGCGGAGACCTCGTGTCGATCCTGCTCGCTGGACTCGGCGGCGAGCTCGATCCGGGGCTCCTCCGCGATGAGCCGCCAAACCGACCGGGCGGTCTTCGAGTTGTCGTCCCACTGTGCATCGCTCTGGAGCCGCATGCCCCGGAGGGACGGCCAGCGGTACAACGTGCCGCGCAGGTCGTAGGTGGACGAGCTGGGCGCGGTGGGGCCGAAGTTGTAGTCCAGGAGGCCGATGTCGGTCGCGATCAGGATGCGCTGCCGCTCGCCGTCGGCGTGGAAGGAAACGTGCGCCGCGAGCTCAACCGCCCCCAGCTCGCCCAGCTCCCGCTGGACGAGGAGCCGCGAGCGGCCGATATGCTCCCATTCGCCGATGCGCACGGGCCGGAGCATACAATCCGGCCGTGGTCACCGCTGCCGCCTACGAGACCGTGATCGGGATCGAGGTCCACGCCCAGCTGCGGACGGCCTCGAAGATGTTCTGCCGCTGCCCGACCGCTCCGCCGCCGGGGGAGGTCGACGCGCCGAACACCCGGGTCTGCCCCATCTGCATGGGGATGCCCGGCACGCTGCCGGTGATCAACCGCCGGGCGGTCGAGCTGGTGATGCTGACCGGGCTGGCGCTCGGAGCGGAGGTCCAGACCGATGCCGTCCGCTTCGAGCGGAAGAACTACTTCTATCCCGACCTGCCGAAGGGCTACCAGATCAGCCAGTACGCCCTGCCGCTGACCGCGAACGGGCGCCTGGCGGTCCCGGTCGCCGCCGAGGAGACCGAGATCACGGTCGGGATCACCCGGGCCCACCTCGAGGAGGACACCGCGCGACTGCTCCACGGCGGCCGCGACCACTCCCTGGTGGACTTCAACCGGGCGGGCGTGCCCCTGATGGAGGTCGTGACCGAGCCCGACCTGCGTTCACCGGCACAGGCCCGGGCCTACGGGGAGACGCTCCGCGACCTCCTCCGCTTCATCGGCGCGTCCGACGCGGACATGGAGGCGGGCTCGATGCGGATCGAGGGCAACGTCAGCATCCGCGAGGTCGGGAGCGAGATGTTCGGGACGAAGGTCGAGGTCAAGAACCTGAACTCGTTCCGCTCGCTCGAGCGGGCGATGGCGTTCGAGGTCGAGCGGATGACCGAGTCGCTGGCCGCCGGCGTGCCGCTGACCCAGGAGACCCGCGGCTGGGACGAGAGCGGCGACCGGACGATCGTCCAGCGCTCGAAGGAGGAGGCGAACGACTACCGCTACTTCCCCGAGCCCGACCTGCCGCCGCTGCGCCCAGCGCCCGAGTGGGTGGCGGAGCTCCGCTCGTCCCTCCCCGAGCTGCCCGCCGCGCGGCGGGCGCGGTACGAGGCGGAGCTGGGGCTGTCGCCGTATGACGCCGGCGTGCTGAGCGCCGAGGTCAGCCTGGGCGCCTATTTCGACGAGGTCGTGGCCGCGGGCGTGGCCCCCAAGGCGGCCGCCAACTGGGTCAGCGGCGAGTTCAGCCGGCTCCTCAACCAGCATGCCGCCGAGGGCCTGCGAGCGCGCGACGTGGCGCTCCGCCCCGACGGGCTGGCGGAGCTGATCTCGGAGGTCGAGGCCGGACGGGTGAGCGTCGCCACCGCGAAGCAGGTCCTCGCCCGCTGCTTCGAGAGCGGGGAGGCGCCGCGCGTCGTGATCGTGGCCGAAGGGCTGGCCCAGGTCAGCGACGGCGTGGTGATCGGGGAGGCGGTGGATGCCGTTCTGGCGACCGAGGCCGCGGCGGTCGGGGAGTATCGGTCCGGCAAGAAGCAGGTGTACGGCTACCTGGTGGGCAAGGTCATGGCCCACATGGGCGGCAAGGCCGATGCCACGCCTGGTGAACGAGGAGCTGCGGCGGCGCCTGGACGCCGATGGCTGACCACGACACCGATGGCTGACGCCGAGGCGCTGCGGGCCTTCGCCAGCGACCTCGCCGATGCGGCCGATGCCATCACCATGCCGGCCTTCCTGGCCGGCGTCCGAATCCACGGCGAAGGCCGACGGGACGCCGGTCACCGAGGCCGATACCGCGGTCGAGGCGCTGATCCGGACCCGGATCGGGGAGCAGTTCCCGACCCACAGCATGCTGGGGGAAGAGTTCGGGGAGCAGCCGGGCCCTGGCGGAGCGGACGGCACGCGCTGGGTCGTGGACCCGATAGACGGGACCGTGAACTTCGCCCGAGGCATCCAGGTCTGGGCCACGCTCATCGCCGTGGAGCGGGACGGGGAGCTGCTCGCGGCCGTCGTCTCCGCGCCGGCCCTTGGCCAGCGCTGGTCCGCCGCCCAGGGACGGGGGGCGAGCACGGTGCGCGGTGGGACCGAGCGCCCCATGCACGTGTCGGCCGTCGACCGGCTGGAGGATGCCCACCTCGTCCACGCCGGCCTGGCCAACCTCGAGGCCGACGGCCGCGGAGCGGGGGTGGCGACCGCGCTGCGGCGCTCGGCGCGGGACCGGGGGATCGGCGACTTCTGGGGCTACATGCTCGTGGCGCAGGGCTCGGCGGATGCGATGTTCGAGGTCGGGGTCAAGCCCTGGGACCTCGCCGCGCCCGCGCTCATCGTGGCCGAGGCCGGCGGTCGCTTCACCGACCTCGAGGGATCACCCGTCCGAACGGGTCCATCGGCCCTGGCGACCAATGGTCGCCTGCACGAGGAGCTCCTCGCGATCCTCGCCCAGGCGTAGGCGTTTGGCCTACGCCATCCCCCGCAGGCGGAGCCACGCGTCGGGCGTTGGGTCGCGGCCCAGGAAGGCGCGGACGAGCTCGGCTGCCGGGCGCGTGCCGTTGGGCTCGAGGATCTCGCGGCGATACGCCGCGCCGACGTCCGGGGAGGTGACGCCCTCGCGCTCGAACCGGCCGAACAGGTCGTCCCCGATGACCTCGGCCCACAGGTAGCCGTAGTAGCCCGCGTCGTAGCCGCCCATCGGGTGGCCGAAGCCCGACAGGAGGAACGTGCCCTCCGGGTACGGCATCCCGGTGTGGGCAAAGTGCAGTCGGAGCGCCTCGTCGAGGTCCGGCTCGGCACTCCCCGCGTGGATGCCCAGGTCGATCTGCCCGTAGAAGACCTGGAACATCGTCTTCAGGCCGATGTTCACGTACCGCGCCGCGACCATCTGCTCCAGCAGCTCGGCGGGAATCGGTTCCCCGGTCCGGTAATGCCGCGCGAACCGTCTCAGGACCTCGGGCGCGAAGGTCCAGTGCTCCATGATCTGGGACGGGGCCTCCACGAAGTCGATCTCCGTCTCGCTGCCGCTCGTCCGCGCGTACTCGGCCCGGGTCAGCGACATGTGGAGGATGTGGCCGAACTCGTGGAACAGCGTCTCCAGCTCGTTGTGCTGGATGAGGGCAGGTCGGTCGCCCGGAGGGCGGCGTGAAGTTGGCGAGGATCGCGCTCACCGGCCGTTCGTAGGTGCCGTCCTGGCGCCGGTGACCGACCACCAGCGGGAATGCGGCCGCGTGCCCGAACTTGCCCTCTCGCGGGAACCAGTCGGCGTAGAACGAGCCGATCACGCTCGCCCGACTCACGGTCCACCATCTCGTAGAGCTCCACCGACGGGTGCCACGCCTGGGCATCGGCGACTCGACGGTATTCGAGACCGAACACCTCGGCGGTGAGGGCGAACATGCCGCTGATGCACGCCTCCAGGGGGAGGTACTCGGCCACGAGGTTTGCGTCCACCCCGTACTCGCGCGCGACGCAGCTGCTCGTCGTAGTAGGCCCAGTCCCATGCCGCGAGCGGCCCGTCATGCCCGTCGGCGTGGAAGCGGGCGGTGAGGACGGCCAGCTCGCGATCGCGGAACGCATCGAGGCGCGGCACGAGCTCGTCGTAGAACTCCGCCACGGCCTCCGGCGTCTCGGCCATCTTGACCTCGATGGCGTAGTGGGCCCAGGTGGCGTGGCCGAGCAGCGCGGCGGCCTGCTGCCGCAGACGGAGGGCCTCGGCCAGGAGCGGGCGGTTCTGCTCCTCGGCCCGTGACCAGTGCTTGCGGAACAGCGCCTCGCGCGCCGCGCGGTTCGCGGCCTGGGCGAGGAACGGGTACACCTCGGGGTAGTCGAGGCTCACCCGCAGGGTCTCCGGGGCACTCCCCGGGGAGAGCCGCTCGATGAAGTCGTCGGGCAATCCGTCCAGCTCGTCGCGCGTGACGTCGATGCCGTCGACGAACTCGTTGATGTTGCGGTTGAACGCGATCTCGAGCTCCACCACCCGCGCCCGGATCCGCTCCAGCTCGGCCCGGGCCTCTGGCTCCAGGGCGTGGCCGGCGCGGCGGAAGTCGCGCATCCACAGGAACACGACGCGGGACTGCTCCGGCGTCAGGCGCATCGGCCGCGGGCCCCTCGGCCACCGCGCGAACGGCGTCATAGACGTCCTGGCGGAACGGAAGCGCGGCTCGCCACTTCGTGATCCGCTCCTCGGCGGCGGATCCCGCGTCGCGCACCGCCTCATCGGTGTGGGCCTGGCCCAGGAACGCGCCCCGACCGTAGGTCTCGGTCAGCCGGGCGCCGGCCAGCTCCAGCGGCCGCACGCGGGCCTCGAACGAAACCTCGTCTGCCGCCACGGCCTGGGCGACCAGGGCATCGGCATCGGCCAGTCCGGCATCGGTCTCCTGGCGGACCGATTCCTCGGTGACGGCGGTGTAGTCGTAGCCCACGCCGGGATGGTACCCGGCGAGATCGGGCATCGGCGATCAGGCTTCGGCGGCGGAGGCCTCGCAGGCGCCCGGTGGTGGCCAGGGTCGTGGCCCGGATGGCGTCCATCGGTCGGGCCAGGAGGAAGCCCTGGCCATAGGTGCAGCCCAGCTCGCGGAGCCGGTCGAGCTGCTCCTGGCGCTCGATGCCCTCGCCGACCGTCTCCATCCCCATCGACGTCGCGAGCTGGATGACCGATCGGACGAGCGCGGTCTCCTCGTCCGGGCCGCCGAGCCGGGACGTGAACGAGCGGTCGATCTTCAGGGTCTCGATCGGGAAGCGCGACAGGTAGCTGAGCGAGGAGTAGCCGGTGCCGAAGTCGTCGAGGCCGAGGTGGATGCCGAGCCCGCGCAGCTCCTGGAGGCGACCTTCGTCGTCCTGCATGATGCTCGACTCGGTGAGCTCGAGGGTGAGGGCGTCGGGCTCGAGGCCGGTTTCGGCCAGGACGGCGGCCACCATGGCCACGATGTCCGGATCGCGGAGCTGGCGGGCGGCAAGGTTCACGCTGACCTTGACCCCGTCGCCACCGGCCACGCGCCACGCCTGGGCCTGGCGGCAGGCCTGGACGAGCACCCAGCGACCGATGGGCACGATCAGGCCCGTCTCCTCGGCGAGCGGGATGAACTCGTTGGGGCCGACCTCGCCCCGGTCGGGGTGGCGCCAGCGGACGAGGGTCTCGAATCCGTCGAGGGCGCCGTCGGAGAGGTAGAAGATCGGCTGGTACCGCACCCGGAGCTCGCCGCGGTCGAGGGCGCGCTCGAGGTCGGCCTTGAGCTCGAGCCGCGTGACGGCGGCGGTATGCATGCTGGCTTCGAAGATCTCCAGCCGGCCCTTGCCCCGGCTCTTGGCGGTGTACATCGCCACGTCGGCGTTGCGGAGCAGGACCTCCGCCTCGCGGTTGTCCGCGCTGCTCATGGCCGCGCCGACGCTGGCGCCGATGTGGACCTGCTTGCCGGCGATCTCGAACGGTGCCCGCAGCGCGCCCAGGAGCCGGCTGCCGACCTGCTCGACCATGTCGACGTCCGCGTCCTCGACGAGAATCGCGAACTCGTCGCCGCCCAGCCGCGCGACGGTGTCCTCCAGGCGCAGGTTGCCCTTCAGGCGCTGCGACACGGCCTGGAGCAGCTCGTCGCCGGCGGCGTGGCCCAGGCTGTCGTTGATCGTCTTGAAGTCGTCGAGGTCCATGAACAGGACGCCGGTGGTGTCCGGCTTGTCCCGCCGCGAGAGGGCGTGGCCCACGCGGTCCACGAACAGCGCCCGGTTGGCCAGGGTGGTCAGCGGATCGTGCAGGGCCTCGTGCTTGAGCTGCTCCTCGAGGGCGCGGCGCTCGGTGACGTCGCGGCAGTTGATCACGATGCCGGCCACCGCCGGGTCGTCGAGCAGGTTCTTGGCGGTGGCCTCCAGGATCCGCCACGAGCCGTCGGCGTGTCGGGTCCGCAGCTCGAGGTTGCGCTCCGCGCCGGGAAGGGCGGCGAGCTCGGTGAGGGCGGTGCGGAAGTACTCCGCATCGTGCGGGTGGGCGAGGACGCCGACCGGGTGTCCGAGGCGCGAGCTCGGGGAGTGGCCCAGCACCCGCTCCACGGACGGGCTCTGGTAGGCGATCCGTCCATCGCGGCCCACGATCATGACCACGTCGGTCGAGTTCGTGACGAGGGTCCGGAAGCGCCGCTCGCTCGACTCCAGCTCCCCGTGGAGCACCCGCTCCCGGTTCGCGGCGGAGGTGGCGAGGCCCACGATCCGGTCGCGCTCGCGGAGGAGGATCGTCTGGCGCAGCACGCAGAGGATCAGCACGGCTGCGACCGATCCCGCCACCGCCGCGCTCACCTCGCGCTGGATCTGGTCGCGCAGGAGCTCCCCGAGCACCCAGAGCAACGGCGAGAGGGCGGCGGCCAGCAGCGGCAGCGCCTCGCGGACCTGGAGCGCGCGGCGTCGATAGGTCGCGCTCGGGTCCGGCGGCCGGGTCCAGGTCGCGCCGCCGAAGGCGGTCACGATCAGGCCGCACGGACGCGGCCGCGATGCCCGGCGCTCCAGCCGTCGGCCGACGGCGTCGCCGAGCCACGCAGGCCAGGCCCGAGGCCCACGATGAGGAGGCCCGACGACGGCGGCGATCCAGCCGCCGAGGCTGCGGACGGGCGCGAGGGCGAGGTTCAGGACGGCGGTCGCCCCGATCATGCCGAAGAACAACGCCGCGAAGAGGAGGCCGTAGACCGCCTGCGGGCCGTCGAGGACCGATCCACCGAGCGCGAGCAGGGCGCCTCGCGGCCACGGCGGCGAACACGATCGCGGAGTCGAGGTAGACCGCCGAGGCCTCGATCCCGGTCAGCCGGCCACGGACGGCTGCGCGCCAGCATGGGTGCGCAGGCGACGGCAAAGACGAGGACCAGCGGGAAACGGATCGAGCGAGCCGATCTGGGCGCCGGTGATCTGCTTCAACGAGGGCGAGGAACTGGATGATGAGCCAGAGGGCGACGACCGGCATGAGCGCGTCGCGGAACGGGAGATCGTCGGGCAGCCGCGTTCCGCCGCCCCTCGAGAACGATGAGCATGACCAGGCCGGCGGCCAGCGTCATGGCGGCCTGGTTCCACCACGAGATCGCCGCCCCCGCTCCCAGCGCGCCGGCGACGGCGAACATGATCACCAGGCCCATGGACAGCGCGGCGCGGCGGTTCACGTTGCTCGGGCGCGGCGCCGCCACGGCGGGTGCCTCCTGGGCAGGTGCCGCCGCCGCCCGGTCAGGTCGCAGCACCCCCGGTCGCGCGGTCATGAGGAGTTCGAGGCTACGGACGACTACGCGCCGGGGCCATCACCCGTTAGGACCATCGGGTCACCCCGCGCGATGATGCGTTCTCGCGGGCCGCGCGCCCGGGCGGGTCGGTACTAGGACTAGGAACCACCGACTTCGGTCGGCCGGGCCCCGTGGGCTCCGTCGATCTGCCAACATCGAGGCGTGACCCTGCGCCCCGAAAATCCCGGCACCGGCGACTTCGTGCATCTCCACGTCCACTCCGAGTTCAGCCTCCTGGACGGGATGTCGCGCCTGTCGGAGCTCACGACCCGGGCCGCCGAGCTCGGGATGCCGGCGGTGGGCCTGACCGATCACGGGGCGCTGTACGGCGCGGTCGCCTTCTACCGGGCGGCCGTGAACGCCGGGGTCAAGCCGATCATCGGGGTGGAGACCTACGTGGCCCCGCGGGGCCACACGGAGCGTGACCCGCGGCTCGACGCCAACCCGCATCACCTCATCCTGCTGGCGCGCAACGCGGAGGGGTATCGGAACCTGCTCGCGCTCGTCACCAAGGCGCATCTCGACGGCTACTACTACAAGCCGCGGATCGACAAGGAGCTGCTGGCGCAGCACGCCGCGGGGCTGATCGGGACATCGGCCTGCCTCGGCGGGGAGGTCCTCAAGCGCCTGGGTGAGGGGGATGAACGCGGTGCGCGCCAGGCGGCCGACGACTATCGGTCCATCCTGGGCGATGGGAACTTCTTCATCGAGGTCCAGGACCACGGGCTGACCGAGCAGCGGATCCTCCATCCGAAGCTGGTCGACCTCGCACGCGACCTCAACCTCCCGCTGCTGGCGACCAACGACACCCATTACACCCTGCCCGAGCAGGCGGAGGCGCACGACCTGCTGCTGTGCATCCAGACCGGGTCGAACCTCGAGACGCCGAACCGGCTGAAGTTCGACACGACCGAATTCGCGATCAAGCCGGCCGACGAGATGCGGCGCCTGTTCAACGGGGAGCTGCCGGAGGCGATGGACAACACGCTGCGCGTGGCGGAGATGGTCGACCTCCAGCTCGAGTTCGATCGCCTCCGCCTGCCGGACTTCCCGGTCCCCGAGGGCGACACCGCCGCCACCTGGCTCCGGCGCGAGTGCGAACGCGGCCTTGCCGAGCGCTACGGGGACGTGACCCCGGACATCCGGGCCCGGCTCGACTACGAGCTGGGAATCATCGACCGGATGCAGTACTCGGCCTACTTCCTGATCGTGGCCGACTTCACCCGCTTCGCCCGTGAGCAGGGAATCTTCACCACCTGCCGGGGATCGGCGCCGGGGAGCATCGTGACCTACTCGCTGGGCATCACGCCGGTGGATCCGCTCGCCTACGGACTGCCGTTCGAGCGCTTCCTGAACCCCGACCGGGTGACGATGCCGGACATCGACATCGACTTCCAGGACAGCCGCCGCGGCGAGGTCATCGACTACGTCACGCGCAAGTACGGCGCCGACCGGGTGGCCCAGATCATCACCTTCGGGACGCTGGGCGCGAAGGCCGCCATCCGGGACACGGGCCGGGCGATGGGCCTGACCTACGCCGAGGCGGACCGGGTGGCGAAGGCGGTGCCCAACGAGCTGAACATCAGCCTGGAGCGGGCGATCGAGACCAGCCCCCAGCTCCGCGAGCAGATGGCCGCCGACGAGCGGGTGGACAAGCTCATCGGTGCCGCCCGCCAGCTGGAGGGGATCGCCCGCCACGCCTCGACCCACGCCGCGGGGATCGTGATCAGCCGCGACCCGCTGACCGACATCATGCCGCTCCAGCGCGCGACCGACGGCGAGACGACGATGACCCAGTTCGAGATGCACGCCTGCGAGGCGCTCGGCCTGCTGAAGTTCGACTTCCTGGGCCTCATCAACCTCACCATCCTGGCCGATGCGGTCGAGCTGATCGGGCGCCACCGGGGGATCGAGATCGACGTCGACAACCTCCCGCTCGACGACGCGAAGACCTTCGAGCTGCTCTCGACCGGGGAGACGACCGGCATCTTCCAGCTCGAGGGCTCGGGCATGCGCCGCTACGTGAAGGACCTGCGGCCGACCGAGGTCCGCGACCTCGCCGCCATGGTCGCGCTCTTCCGCCCGGGGCCGATGGCGAACATCCCGGCCTACATCCGCCGCAAGCATGGCGACGAGGCGGTCACCTACCTCCACCCCTCGCTCGAGCCGGCGCTCCGGGAGACGTACGGGATCTTCGTCTACCAGGAGGACATCATGACCGCGGCCATCGCGATGGCCGACTACACCGGCCCGGAGGCCGACAACCTGTGCTACGCGATCCGGAAGAAGAACGCCCAGGTCCTCCGCGAGCACGAGGCGAAGTTCAAGGCCGGGGCCAAGAAGAAGGGCATTGCGCCAGGTGTCGTCGACCAGGTCTTCGCGGCCTTCGAGCCGTTCGCCCGCTACGGGTTCAACAAGGCCCACGCCACCTGCTACGGGCTGATCGCGTACCAGACCGCGTACCTCAAGGCGAACTACCCGGTCGAGTTCATGACCGCGGTGTTCAACGGCTTCCGCGAGCGGGCCGAGAAGGTGGCCGCCGTCGTGGCCGAGTGCCGGCGGCTGGGGATCGAGGTCCGCCCGCCGGACGTCCAGCGCTCCCACGCCCTGTTCGAGGTGGAGGTTGACGACGACGGGACCCGCGCCATTCGCTTCGGCATGGCGGCCGTCAAGAACGTCGGCGAAGGGGCGGTGGAGAGCATCGTCGCAGCCCGCGAGGCGGCCGACGGAGGGGGACCGTTCACCTCGCTCGACGACCTGTGCCGGCGGGTGGACCAGCAGCGGGTCAACAAGCGCGTGTTCGAGTCGCTCATCAAGGTCAACGCCCTGGCCAGCCTGGGACCGATGACGACGCTGCTCGATCGATTGGACTCCGCGCTCGACGCCGCGGCCCGGCACCATCGCGACGTGGCCGCCGGCCAGTCCACGATGTTCGACAACTCTTCGCCGTGCCGATGGCGATGGGGGAGGCGGGCGACGGCGATGAGGCTTCCGATGGCGCGCGCGGCGAGATCTCGCGCCGGGAGCGGCTGCGCTGGGAGAAGGAGCTGCTCGGGCTGTACCTCACCGAGCACCCGCTGGGAGACATCGCCGACCAGCTGCCGGCCTACGTGACCGCCTACACCGGTGACCTGGCCGAGGAGTCGGACCAGTCGCGGGTCACGCTGGGCGGGATCATCCAGGGCACGCGCCGCGTGATCACGCGCGCCGGCTCCACCATGCTCGTGGTCCAGCTCGAGGACCTGCAGGGAAGCGTCGAGGTCGTGGTCTTCCCCAAGGTCTTCGCCGACACCGCCCCGGCGTGGGTCGAGGACGCGGTCGTCCTGGTCAGCGGCCGCGTCGATCATCGAGACGAGGAGGCGAAGCTCCTGTGCGACAGCGTCATCGCCTGGGACGACGCCCAGCGCCTTGGCCCAGCCGGCTTCGGGGCTGAACGGGACCGGCTGTCCCGCGGCCGCTCCGGACGTCCCGTTGCAGTCGCCGCCTCTCTGCCCGCTGCCGACCTGCCCGCCGACATGCCGATCGTCCGGCCGCGCGGCGCCGAGCCGGCCGTGGCCCCGGCCGAGGAGTCGCCTGCCGCCGGCGGGGGCGCTCCCCATCTCCGCAGCCGCCGAAGGCGCGGCTGGCTCGCTGTGGATCTCCTTCGCGCCCGACCTGCCGGCGGACGCGCTGCTGGATGCGATCGAGTCGGTGACGACCATCGTCCGGCAGCGCCCCGGTGCCCTGCCGGTCGTCCTGGCCGTCCCGGTAGCAGGCGCTACGCGCCAGGTCCGCCTGCCCCAGGCCACCGGCTGGGACGAGGCCATCGAGGCCGTCCTCCGTCGCGAGGTGACCGAGGCACTGAGCGTGGAACGTCGGCCGGAAACCGACGTGCCATCGGTATCATCCGGAGCGTGACGGCGGCCCATTCGCCATGACACGGCAAATCCGCAGCGCCGTCAGCGGTCTGCGTCAGCGGTTCACGGTCGAAGGCTCATCGGCCGACATCGGTGCGGACATGTTCGAGGCCCTCCCGCAGGAGGAGCTCGAAGTCCCACCCGAGCCCATGGGCCCGATCGCGATCACGGTTCGCGTCGTCGCGGTGGTGCTCGTCGTCGTTCTCGTCCTTGGCCTGCTGTGGCTCCTGCGCGGCCTCGTCCTGAACACCTTCCTGGCCCTCCTTTTCGCCGCTGGCCTGCTCCCATCCGCGCGCCGACTCGAACGACGGATGTCTCGGCCCGCGGCGGCAATCACGGTCAACGTCGTCGTCGTTGGCCTCACCATCGCCATCCTCCTGCTGGCGGCGCGGCCGGCGGTGGCGGCCATCGGATCGTTCATCGCCGCCATTCCTGACCTCGTCGAGGCGTTCGCCACGTGGCTCCAGGGCCTGATCGGCGCCGAGGCCTACAACCAGCTCGTTCCCGACGACCCGAGCACTGGTTCCCCCTCGGCGGCCTTCTCAACCTCACGATCTCCACCATCGCGGTCATCGCCAACGTCGTCGTCATCGTGATCATCGAGATCTTCCTGCTCATCGAGCGCCGGCACCTGCTGGATGGCGTCCTCGAGTTCATGGACCGCGAGGACCAGGCGGCGACCCGCTACATCCTCACCACCGGCATCGACAGCCTGGGGATGTACCTCCGCGGGCTGCTCATCTCGATGACGTTCATCGGTGTCGCCACCGGGGTCGGGATGCTGCTGATCGGAATCCCGTACGTCCTCCCGATGAGCATCATCGCCTTCTTCACGGCGGCCATCCCGTACATCGGTGGACTCTTCGCCCTGGTTCCCATTCTGCTCATCGCGGCCAACGAGGTTGGCCCGCTCGCGGTCGTGCTGATGATCGGATGGCAGGTCATCATTCAGCAGGTCGAAGGCTCGTACATCACGCCCACGGTCCAGGGCAAGGCGATCAATGTCTCGCCGCTGGTGGTCATGCTCGGCGTGACGGCGGGAATCACGCTCGGGGGTCTGGTCGGCGGCATCATCGCGATCCCCATTGCCGCGCTGATCGGCGTCGGACTGCGTGGCGTGGTGATCCCCCTGCGTCGGCGGGCGGAGGCCCGCGAGCAGGCCCGGCGCGCGGCGTATCTGGCGGCTCGCCAGGCGACCAGCCGAGCCGGCGGCTCCCGACCCGGCGCAAGCCGAGCGGCCGATCCGAACGACCGAGCGCATCGGTATCATCCGGCGCGTGACGCGCGCCGAAGGCATCGCCAAGAAGGGGGACGAGCTGACCGCGGCCGTGCTGCGCCACCTGCGCCGTGCGCCGAACCGCGAGGTTGCCCTCGACGACCTGGCCGAGGAGCTCGGCATCGAGCCCGAGGCGCTCCAGGTCACCGTCGAGCGCCTCCACCGGCGCAAGCTGGTGATCGCGCCGTTCGTCGAGCCGGGAAAGGCGGGCGGCGCTCAGCTCACCGAGGTCGGGCTCCGATGGTTGATCGCCCACGAGGGCGGCGATCCCCGGGACACGCCGGTGGCCTTCCAACCGGCGACCGGACCGGTCCGGGCCTCCGACGAGGCGGCCCGCCTGCCGCGCGCCCAGGTCTACGGCGTGCGGCGGTGACCGCGCGCGAGGCGGGCTAGACCGCCAGGAACCGCCTCAGGAACTGCCGGGTCCGGTCGTCGGTCGGGTCGTTCGAGCACCTTCTCCGGCGGCCCCTCCTCCACGATCCCGGCCCTCCTCCAGGAACACGACGCGGTCGGCGGCCTCGCGGGCGAAGTGGAGCTCATGGGTGACGACGATCATCGTCGCGCCCTCGTGGGCCAGCGCCTCCATGACGTGGAGCACCTCCCCGATGAGGTCCGGGTCCAGCGCGCTGGTCGGCTCGTCGAAGAGGAGCACCTTCGGCTCCATGCACAACGCTCGCGCGATGGCCACCCGCTGCTTCTGGCCGCCGGACAGGCGGGCCGGGTACTCGTCGCGCTTCTCGGCCAGGCCCACCTTGGCGAGGTATGCCTCGGCCCGCGCCATGGCCTCCGCCTTCGATACGCCGAGGACCCGGGTCGGCGCCTCGATCAGGTTGGCCAGGACGCTCATGTGGGGGAAGAGGTTGAACTCCTGGAACACCATCCCGGCTCGGATCCGAATCTGGCGAATCTGCTCGAGGTGCGCCCGGCTGCGCGCGTGCATCGGATCGGCATCCACCCGAACGCCATCGATCTCGATCGAGCCGGCGCTCGGTTCCTCGAGGAAGTTCACGCAGCGGAGGAACGTCGTCTTGCCGCTTCCCGAGCGGCCGATGAGCATGACCGCCTCGCCCTGGCGGACGTCCATGTCGATGCCGCGGAGGACGTGGTTGTGGCCGAAGTACTTCTCGATGGCGGTCGGCGCGGACGACGGGCTCGCCCAGGTGCGGGGCGTCGATCGGGTGGCTGATGGCGTGGTCGAGGCGGTCATCGGTCACCCCTCGCCATGCGCCGCTCGAGTCGCTGCTGGAAGTAGCTGAACACGATGGTCAGGACCCAGTAGATCGCGGCGGCAATGATGCAGCGCCTCCAGGCTCCGGAAGTTCTGCCGCCCCACCAGCTGGGAGCGGAAGAGCAGCTCCTCGACGGCGAGGATCGACACGAGCGAGGAGTCCTTGAGCATCGCCACGAAGTCGTTGCCGATGGCCGGGATCACGATTCGGAAGGCCTGTGGCATGACGACCCGCCACATGACCATGCCGCTCGTGCATGCCCAGGGCCTGGGCGGCCTCCCGTTGTCCGCGCGGGACGGCCTGGATGCCGGCGCGGAAGATCTCGGTCATGTATGCGCCGTAGTTGAAGCTCAGGGCGATGATGCCGGCGGGTATGGCGGGCAGGACGATCCCGACCTGGGGCAGGGCCAGGTAGATGAAGTAGATCTGCACGATGAGCGGCGTGCCGCGGACGAGCGACACGTACAGCGAAGCGATGCCGTTCACGAAGGCGTTGCGGGACAGGCGGCCAATGGCGCCCACGAGGGCCAGGAGCGTGGCGAAGACGATCGACACACCGGAGACGAGGAGCGTGAGGCCGGCTCCGCCGACGATGAACGGCCCCCACTCCGCAATGAACGCGGTGTCGATGTTGTCGGTCGACCACAGGCCAACGCAGGAGGAGGCCGATCAGCGCGATCCAGGTCGCGATGAACTTCAGTCTGGAAGACGAGCCGAGCTCGCTCCTGGCCGGCCTCCATCTGGTCCGGCAGCGAGGCCGGTGCGGGGGTTCCGACCGCTACGGTCATGGCAGGCACCTCATGTGAACAGGGAGGGCGGGGATGTCGACATCCCCGCCCTCGGACGGTGTGGTTGGCCGGCTTCGGTCAGTCGGCGGACGGATCCTGGGTGAGGTCCCCCCCGAACCATTCCTCGCTGAGGCTGGTCAGGGTGCCGTCGGCGTGCATCTCCCCGATGATCCGATCGATCTCGAACAGGAGAGCGGCATGCTCGGGTCCGGCCTTGTCGATGGCGACTGACAGGTTCTCGGTGAAGATCGGCTCGCCGATCTTGACGATCGGCTGCCCGGAGTCGATGGCGCCATCAATGACCGTTCCGGAGGTGATCAGGAGGTCGAACTCGGTTCGACCGGCCTGGATGTCCTCGATGCAGTTCGCATCGGTCGGGCGGGTGATGGCCTCGACGCCCTCGGGCAGCTCGAACGGCAGGTCGCCGAGCTCGGTCACACCCGAGTCGGTGCTCGCCGCGAGGTAGGCGGGGGTGTAGTAGTACGGCTGCGTGAAGCTGAAGAGGTCCTTGCGGTCGGTCGGTGATCGTCATCGACCCCACGCTGATATCCCAGCGCTCGGCCCAGCTGCCGGCGGTGATGATGTCCCACTCCACGTGCTGGAACTCCGGCTCGACGCCAAGGCCCTCGGCAATCGCCGTGCCGACGTCGATGTCGAATCCAACCCACGAGCCGTCAGGCTCACGGAAGGACTGCGGCTCGTAGTTCGGCATCGGTCGAGATGCGGAGGACGCCAGTTGCCTTGCACGGTCTCGAGCAGGTCACCGGCGGCGTCCGCCTCCTCGATGGGGTCCTGCACATCGGGCAGGAAGTCTCCGTTCAGCCAGTCGAGATAGGTCGTCGCCTCGCCGACGCAGACGGCGGCTGGAATCTCGGCAGCCTGCTCGCAGGCGGCGACGAAAAGAAGGCCGGCCAGCAGGGCCGCCCCACGGCGAGTGGTGCTCATGAACCCTCCTTCGGTGCGCCTCCCGTCGGGCAGGACGGTGCGCTCGTATGTAGGGCGTGGTGTACCACGGCGGCGACCTCGGCGGCAAGGTTTCCACGCGTGACGCGACTGCTAGCATGCCGCGGATGTCGGCCCTGTCCAGCCGTCCCCTGCTCATCTTCGCGTTGGTGGTGGCGGTCGGAATCGCGGTCTGGGCGGCGGCCACGGTCCTCATCGAGCCCGACCCCACCTTCGTCACGCGAGCGGGCCTGTCCGAACAGCGACTTCAACTGCGTCGATCATCCGCGTCCCGCGTGACCACTTCGTGGCCGACAGCCCGACCTGGGAGGTGACCTTCGCCATCCATCGAGCCACCGAGACGCCGCGCGCAGGGCGTGATCGTCATCGCCACCGGCGGACCGGGGACCTCCGGGGTCGCCGTCGCGGACGACTACACCTCGTACTTCGACCCGAAGATCCCCGAGCGCTACGACATCGTGTTCTTCGACCAGCGGGGGATCGGCCGCTCGCAGCCACTCCAATGCCCGAACGCGTCGCTCGCCTGGTAACGACACCGACGTGCTGCCGACCGTCCTCGAGCGCGGAGGCCGAGGCCTACGCCGAGGCCGCCGAGCGCTACGTCGCGGACTGCCTGGCGGAGACCGGGGTGGATCCCGCGACCCTGGGGCAGTACGCCACCGCGCAGGCGGCCGAGGACCTCGTCGTCTTCCTCGACTGGCTCGACGCCGAGCAGGTCGACCTCTACGGCGAGAGCTACGGGACCCAGTACGCCCAGGTCTTCGCCACCGCGCACCCGGACCGTGTCCAGGCCCTGTTCCTCGATGGCCCGGTCGACCTGACCGTGCAGGGGACCGAGTACCACGTCGAGGCGGCGACCGCCCACGGCGAGACGCTGGCCATGATCCTGGACCTGTGCACCGCGGACGACGCCTGTCGGAGCGGACGTCGAAGGCGGTGATGCCCTGGCGGTCTACGATGCGCTCGTGGACGAGCTCGACGCCGGACCGATGACCTTCGACTTCGTCACCGACAGCCGGTGCCGTGGAGGAACGCGAGTTCTCGCTGCCGACCTCGAGACGGCGGTGGCGGACAACGTGACGCCGACCTTCTGGCGGATGCTCCTCCAGCGTGCGATGGCCCACGCCTCGCGCGGCGAGGTGCTGCCCCTGGCCCGCCTCGGCTACTCTGGCCGTGGGCCAGGACCCCGACACGCTCGACCTCGATTCCGGACCTCACCTGGTCCGACGCGCTGTATTACGCGGTCGACTGCTCCGACTACGCCTTCGGCGAGGGATCGGCGGTGGATCGCGCGGAGCAGTACTTCGCCGCTGGCACGGCTGCGGGCGTGGACGAGCTCCGCCTCGGAGCGGTCTACTACGGCAACCTGCCCTGCGTCTACGTGGCCCGTCCACGGCCCCGAGCGGCGCCCGGGCTACCTGGGCGACACGCCGTACCCGCTCTTCGTGCATGGCCTCCACGTGCGGACCCGGCCACGCCGTACGTCGGCGGCTGAACGGATCGTGGAGCAGCACGGCAATGCGTACTTCATCGTCCAGCCCGGCGGGCCCCACGTCATCTACCTCCGCGGCAACCCGTGCCCCGACGACATCATCGCCGCCTACCTGCTCGACGGGGAGCTGCCGGAACGGATGACGACCTGCGACCTGCCGGCCGTGGACCCGTACGTGCCCATCCCCGCCGCGTCCGTCGACGACTACGAGACCACGCTCGAGGCCCTGTCCGCGGTCGATGACGAGATCAACAACGACCCGGACTACTGGGACTGGGACACGCTCCAGCCGCTGACCGTCGGGTGCCTGTTCGGCGGCACGGTCACCTACGCCGCGACCGACAGCGGGTACGACGTCACGCTCGAGCGACTGCGCCTACTCCGATGGCCTGGCCCTGACCGGGGACGCGGTCATCGACGACGAGCAGGGCACGTTCACCCTGGAGGCCACAGCAGCCGAGGGGCGGCGCCATGACGTACGAGCGCGCGGCAGACGGCGAGCGAGTCGCATCCGGTGACCTGCCGTGACCGCCGCGCTCGCCGCCGACCACGGTCCCCCTCGCCCGGGCCGCGACCATCCCGTCGCGCTTCTATCTCGATCCGGCCATCCTCGAGGCGGAGAAGGATCGGATCTTCAGCCGCACCTGGCAGCTCGTGGCCCGCACCGAGGACCTGACCCGGGTGGGCGACTTCGTGCCGGCCTCCATCGTCGACGAGCCCATCGTCATCACCCACGGCCTCGACGGGGAGCTGCGCGGCTTCTACAACGTCTGCCGCCACCGGGCCGGCCAGGTGGCCCTGGCCCGGGGCAACCGGAAGAGCCTCCAGTGCCGCTACCACGGCTGGACGTACGGGCTGGACGGCACGCTGCGCGCCTGTCCCGAGATGGAGGCCACCGAGGACTTCCGCAAGGAGGACTTCGGGCTGGTCCCGATTCGCGTCGAACGCTGGGGACCGTTCGTCTTCGCGAACCTCGATGCCGAGCGCGCCGCCGCTCGGGGACGTGCTGGGCGCCATCCCCGGCGAGGTCGACGGCCGCCGGCTTCGACATCGACCACATGCGCCTCGTGGAGCGGCGCGAGTACGTGATCGACTGCAACTGGAAGGTCTACGTCGACAACTACCTCGAGGGGTACCACCTCCCGATCGCCCACCCGGCGCTGTTCAAGGAGGTCGACTACGACGCCTACCGGGTCGAGGAGTTCCGCTACTACTCCAAGCAGCACGCCCCCATCCGCGACCTGAAGCCGGGCGAGGAGGTCGGCCGGGACCGGCGCTTCATGCGCACCGGCGACGGCGAGGACAGCGCCCTGTACTACTGGGTCTTCCCGAACACGATGTTCAACATCTACCCCGACAACCTGTCCTCGAACGTCATCCTGCCCCTCGGGCACGAGCGGACGCTGACGATCTTCGAGTGGTTCTTCGCCGAGCCGGGCACCGGCCCGGGGTGGGAGTCCATGCAGCAGGGGATCGCCTTCTCGGACGAGATCCAGCAGGAGGACATCGTCCTCTGCGAGCAGGTTCAGCGCGGCCTGCGCTCGCGCGCCTACGACAGCGGCCGATTCAGCGCCCTCCGCGAGAACGGCGTCTACCACTTCCAGAACCTGGTCCGCGAGTTCCTGGACGGAGCGGCGGACTCATGAGCGCGGTGAGACGGACCGATGGACGGCTGACCGTGGCCCTCGTCAGCGAGGTCTTCTGGCAGCCCGACGGCCTCGGCCGTCTCGACCAGCGGCTGGACGAGGCCGCTCGGCGGGGAGCGGACATCGCCCTCCTGCCGGAGCTGCCGCTCCACCCGTGGCGGCCCGCCACCAAGGACGCGGTCGACGACGACGCGGAGCCGATGGGTGGCCCCCGGATGACCGCCCAGGCGGAGGCGGCGCGCACGCGCGAAGATCGGCCTGGTGGGCGGGATCATCCATCGCGACGAGCGACGGGCGGCGGACGAGCCGCGCCCTCGTCTTCGACGCCGACGGGGAGCTGGTGTCGACGTTCGAGAAGCTCCATCTCCCCGAGGAGCCCGGCTTCTGGGAGACGAGCCACTACGAGCCCGGGACGGCGGTGGCGCGCCCGATCGACGCGTTCGGGATGCCCATCGGTCTGCAGATCTGCTCCGACACGAACCGGCCAGAGGGCTCGCACCTGCTCGCCGCCCTCGGGGCGGAGGCGATCCTCATCCCGCGCGCCTCGGAGGAGAAGACGTACCAGCGCTGGAAGGTCGTCTTCCGCGCCAATGCGCTGACCTCGGCGGCGTACGTCCTGTCGGTCAACCGCCCGGATCCCGAGGGCGGCGTCCTGATCGGCGGGCCGTCGGTCGCGGTGGACCCCAGCGGCCACACCCTGGTCGAGACGACCGACCGGATGGCCCTCGTCACCCTCGAGCACGAGGTCGTCGCCCAGGCCCGGGTGGACTATCCCGGCTATCTCCCGGTCTGGGCGCGACTGTACGGCGAGGCGTGGGGCGAGGTCGCCGCGTCGGCGCCGCCGCCGAGTTGGCGGCGAAGGGGGAGGGCGCCTACTCGGTCAGGATGAACGTGCCCTGGGCCAGCAGCTCGGTGCCGCGATAGACCCGCATCACGAAGGTCCCGGCCCCCAGCGGATCAAGCAGGGCGTTGGTCGGCACCGTGAAGCCGTCGACGGTGGCCTCCGGGTCGATTCCGGTGAGCAGGTTCTCCTCCGGGTCGATCACCAGCGTCTCCGACCCATCCTCGTTGATCCGCGACACGCCCTCGCCGATCTGGGTCACCCCGAACGGCGCGGTCAGCTCGATCGAGTGGCAGAAGGTGGTCCCCGGGGCGAAGGTATCGGTCGGGTTGGTCACCCGCTGGGTCTCGGCGTTCAGGCCGAGGCCAAAGGTGAGGGTGCCCGGCAGGGCCGGCGGCAGGCTGGCTGATGGATCAGCCGAGGCGCTCGCATCCGGTGTGCCGACGGCGGGAGTCGTCTTCAGCGCTCGCCGATGCATTCGGCGTGGGCGTGGCGACCGCGATGGGCGGCGCCGGGGGCAGGATGCCGCCAATGATGAGGCCGATGACGATGGCGGCCAGCGATCGTCCCCAGCGCCCCGCCGATGGCCAGCAGCGATCCCTGGTCAAGCTCGGCGATCGGGCCCGGAAGGGCGGCCGATGACTCGGTCGTCGCCTGGCGGATCTGGGCCCCACAGGACCGGCACACCGTTGCCCACGCCGGGTTGGCGCGGCCGCAATTCGCGCACTCCACGGAATCCCTCGGCCATCGCCGGGGAGCCTAGCACGGTGGCTGGCTAGGCCCGAACCTCCTCGCGCATGAAGCGGATGTAGGCGTAGGCGAAGCACAGGACCGTCACCGCGACCATGGCCACGACGTGGGGCCAGACGAGCAGCAGGCTCTGGTCGAGGGAGAGCAGGGTCGGGAATCTGCTGCTGGGCCTGGTCCAGCTGGCCGAGGGTGGCCGGGACCGATGTCTGGGTCACCGACGGGTTCAGGATGACGGTCGATGCCTCGGCGTAGAGCGTCGGCGGCAGGAGCCGATTGAGGAAGGCCTGGCCCTGGTAGCCGGCCAGCTGATCAGCGGCGGGGAGGGTCGTGTCGATCGGGAAGACGATGCCAAGGACGAGGTTCAGGAGGAACTGCCCGAACAGCGCGACGAGCAGCCAGACCCCGAAACCGACGAGGGCCGCGGTGGCCGCGCGCTTGAACAGGACCGACAGGAGCATCCCGAACGCGAGCCACATCGCGACGTACAGGATCGTGACCGCTACCCAGATGACGAGGCGCAGCACCTCGGACCCGGTCGGGACGACGCCCAGCCGCAGGAGGCCGAAGCCGGAGATCATCACCACCACCGACACGAGGACGATCGAGATCGTGACCAGGGCGGCGCCGAACTTGCCGTTGATGACCGCGTCGCGATGGATGGGCTGGGCCACCAGGCGGGGGAGCGTGCCCTGGGCCCGCTCGCCGTTCACCGAGTCGAACGCGAAGGCGATCCCCAGCAGCGGCGCGGTGAGGCCGACGAAGGCGGCGACCGTGAAGTCGAGGCCGAAGAGCGAGAAGTCCTGGCGGACCGATGATGAACATGGCGATGAACACCGCCTGCGCCCCGCTGGCGTCCTGCGCGAGGTCGCGGATCCGCTCGGCGGCGATGAACAGCGGGAAGGCGGCGGCGAGGCCCAGGATCGCGAACAGGACGATGAAGCGGACGCTCAGCAGCTGGTCCGCGAACTCCTTGGCGGCGACCACCAGCCAGCCGGAGGACGGCGGAGCCGAGGGCGCCTGCGGTGCTGCCGGCGTCGTGGCGGCCGGTCACCGGTTCGGCGGTCGTCATGCGGCCAGCCCCGCGCCATGGAGCGCGCTGCGATAGATCTCGTCCAGCGACGACTTGACGGATCGGATGGCGGTCAGCCCCAGCTGGTCCCGGGCAGCGGCCGCCAGCACCGCCTCGCGAACCCCGCGGTCCGCGTCAGCCGGCTCGACGGTCAGGGTCCACGGATCCGCCGGTCCGACACCGGGGACGACCGCCGAGACGTTGGGAATGGCGTCCATCGTGCGTCCGGATCCGATCCGCCGTGGGGCCATCGGCGCCTTCGAACGAGACCTCGACCTGGGCCCGATCGGCCCCGAATTCGGCCGCCAGCTCGGGCACCGTGCCGAGCCCGATCAGCCGCCCCGCGGCGAAGATGCCGACCCGGTCGCAGACCGACTGGACCTGGGCCAGCAGGTGGCTGGAGAGGAGGATCGTCACGCCCCGCTCGTCGACGAGGTTCCGGAGCAGTCCGAGGATGTCGACCACGCCGATGGGATCGATGGCCGTGGTCGGCTCGTCGAGGATCAGGATCTCCGGGTCCTTGACCAGGGCGTCGGCGATGCCGAGCCGCTGGAGCATGCCGCGGGAGTAGGTGCCGGTCGGGGTGTCGACCCGGTCGACCAGCTCGACCGCCTCGGTGACCTCCTGGATCCGCTCCTCGGCGTCCGCGCCGCGCAGCCCGTTCAGGCGCGCCGTGTAGCGCAGGTTCTCGCGCCCGGTGAGGTCGTCGTAGAAGCCCACGCGTCGGGCAGGTAGCCGACCCGCCGCTTGACCTGGAGCGCGTCGTGGGCCGGGTCGAAGCCCAGGACCCGCGCCGTGCCATCGCTCGGCTCGGTGAGCCCCAGCAGCATGAGGATGGTCGTCGTCTTGCCCGCCCCGTTCTGGCCGAGCAGGCCGAAGATCTCGCCCCGCCGCAGCTCGAGGTCGAGGCCGTCGACGGCGGTGAGGTCGCCGTAGTGCTTGGTCAGCCCGCGCGTGACGATCGGCGCGGGCCGGTCGGCGTCGGCGCTCACCGGCGGCCGTAGGTCCGGAAGACCCACCACAGGCCGCCGAGGACGGCCACGATCAGGCCGATGCCGACGAAGCCCCAGATGGGCGAGGTCTCGATCGTGACCCGGATCTCGACCTGGTCGGTCACGTCGCCGCCGGCCGCCGCGAAGGTCACGACGTAGTCGCCGGCGATGGCGTCGTTGGACGGGCACGATTGCCGCGGTCACGGTCGCGCTCTCGCCGGCGGCGAGGGTGGCGAGCGTGTCGGCCGGGTCGTAGGTGACCGTCCAGTCCCGCGGCGCGTGGCCGTGATCTGGACGTTCGCCAGGTCGGCGGTGCCGTCGTTCATCGACGACCAGCTGCTGGTTGATCGTGCCGCCGGCCGAGCCGCGGTTGCTGAGCGACTGGTCAGGCGTGGTCAGGGTCAGCAGGTTCGTGCCGGTGATCTCCACGGTCAGCTCGCGCGTCGATCGACTGGTCGCCGACCGTGGCCTGGACCTGGATGGGGTAGCTGCCCGCTTCCGCCGTGTCCGGCGCGTCGGCGCTGACCGAGATGTTCGACGTGGCGCCGGCCTCGATGACGGCACTCGCCGCCTGCTCCTGGCCGCTGAGCGTGGCGTTCACGACCCAGCCCTCCGGCCCGATGGCGTTGACCGCGAACGTCTGGTCCTGGGTGGTGTCGTTGTGCAGGGTCAGGGTGAAGGGGAAGGTCGTTCCCGCCGTCCCGCGCAGGGAGGGGATGTCGGTGGTCATCGTGACCGAGCCGGCGGCTTCCTCGCTGACCTCGATGTCCAGCGGCAGCGAGGCGGAGCCGCCGCCCGAGCCCGACACGGTGATCTGGGTCGTGCCCGCCGGGGCATCGGCCGGGACGTCCACGCTCAGCTCGACCGTCGCGTTGCCCGCTGGCATCGGTCTGGACGGCGCTGACGACGAAGCCGCCGCCGCGCAGCACGGCGGTCCAGCCGTCCGGCACGCCGGCTACGGACAGGGCCACCCGGGTGTTCGCGGCGGCCGTGACCGCGACGTCGAAGCTGACGTCCGATCCGGCCGCCACCGACGACGGCGGGGAACGGGGTGCTGAGGGTCAGGCCGCCGCCGGCCGTTGCCGGGCGCCAGGGTCATGATGAGCAGCAGGAGCGGCGGCCGGCAGGGCGGCACCGCGTCGCAAGAGGGACGGGTCGACACGCAAACTCCTCGATGATCCGGAAATCGAAATCGCGCGAAAAGTGGAATCGGCGGGTAAGGCTATCCACGCGCGGGCGCGAGCGCAACAAACCCCAGAGCAAAGTGCATGGTTGAGGTCTCGCAATGCGCCGAGGGCGCGGTCAGTCGCGGACGAACTCCGCGTATCGCAGGTTCACGATGACGACTTCGTAGGTCTCCGGCCAGGGGTGGTCGGCGGAGTCCATGCGACACGTCGGTCAGCGGCAGGAACGGCTGGATCGAGAGCAGGACGGCATCCTGCTCGGACCCCGGCTTGAAGTGTGCCGTGCCGGCCACGTCCCAGTCACCGACATGGAGGTGGACCGGGTGCCGGTCGCGTTCGATGCGCTTGTGCGGCGGGCTCACGTGCCGGGGCGGGACGACGATCTCGAGCTCGTCGATCGGGACACTGACCCAGCTGTCGGGCTGCCACGGCTCGGCGCCGGCCGGCAGGACGCGCAGCTCCCCGCCGTGGTTCAGGATGTCGGTCATCCGCTCGTCGCCAGGACTGACCGATGCGACCAGGACCATCTCGGCCAGGTAGAGGCGAATTGGCTGCAGGTCCCGCGCGTCGGCGGCGTCCGCCACGGGCGCCACGTCGAGGTGCGCATCGCATCACGCTACTCCCGGCCGCGAGAGCGCGCCACCTAGCCAGATCTTCGACCCGCGCCAGGTACCTCCGGCAGGCACTTCGCCGCGCCGAACCGATGCGCATGCGCGTCGCTAGCATGACGCCATGAAGATCGGGCTGATGCTCCCGCTGGGGGCCGAGGAGACGGGCGGCTTCGCCAATCTGCGCGCCATGGCGATGGCCGCCGAGGAATCGGGTCTCGACTCGGTCTGGGGGGCCGATCACCTGATCTTCCGCGACGGGGAGGAGACCGTACGGCATCCACGAGTGCTGGACCGTGCTGAGCGCCGTCGCGGCGGTGACGTCGCGAGTCGAGATCGGTCCGTTGGTGCTGGCCGCTGCCGTTCCGAAACCCGGCCTTGACGGCCAAGATGGCCGCCGAGCTGGACGAGGTGAGCGGTGGCCGCCTCATCCTGGGCCTGGGGTGCGGCTGGCACGAGCCCGAGTTCGACGCATTCGGCTACCCGTTCGATCACCGCGTCGGTCGGTTCGAGGAGGGCATCCAGGATCATCGCGCCGCTCCTGCGCGGCGAAACGGTCACGTTCGAGGGCCGCTGGCACCGCGTCGAGGACGTCGAGCTCATCCCGCGACCCGTACGCGATGGCGGGCCGCCGATCCTGATCGCCGGCAAGCAGCCGCGCATGCTGCGGCTCGTGGCCGAGCACGCCGTCGCAGTGGAACGGCGCCTGGTACGGCTTTCCCGACCAGGCCGACGAACTGCGCACGCGGTTGGCGAACGTCGGCCGGCGCGCTGGAGGCGGCCGGTCGCGATCCGTCGACCCTGACCCTGACCGCCGGCATCTTCGTGGCCTTCGACGACGCCGGCGACGACGCCCCAGAGCGCGCGATCCGCGGCACCCCGTCAGAGATCGCGGACGCGCTGGCTGGCTACGCCGAGCTCGGCATCTCGCACCTCATCACGCACGTCTTCCCGCCCACGGCCGATGCGGTCGCCCGCCTGGGCGAGGCCGCTGCGCTGGCGCGCGAACGCCTGGGCACGGCTGCGATCGCGGCGCGGCTGACGCTCTCGATCTAGCCGATGCCCGTACGAGGACGTGGCGCACCGGCCGATGAGCCGCGGCGGATCCGGGCGAGGGTGATCGCCGACCACGCGCTGACCACAGGTCGCGCACACGTGCCAGCGCCCTTCGCGTCGAAGGCGGACCGCGTGCTCGGCGACGAGGACGGTCCATCTCCGGCGGGGCCGAGCTCGGATGCGCGCCCGATGCTCGCGCGAGGGCTACGGCCGCGCCGGGGACGCCGAGCGCGGCCGCGTGACGCAGTGCGCTGCGGTACCGCCCTGATTCGAGCCGAAGGGCATCGGCGTCCGAGATGCCGTGGCGCCGGTACAGGTCGAAGGCCACGACGTAGAACGCGCGCCCGTGGTGCTCGGCGCGGCCGCGCCGCGCCGCGCCGCGGTGCCGGCGTGAGCCAGTGCGCAAGTTCGTGCAGGAGCGTCAGGCGCTGGTCGACAGGGTCGGTGCCGGCTCGGACAGATACGAGGCCAGAATCTCGCCGCGTGATCCCGCTGGAACGCTCATCCGCCCGCCGCCGCCACATGAGACGAGGCGGGGCGACGCCCGCATCGGCGCAGACCACGGCCATCAGCTCGAAGGCCCACCCGGGTGTGCCCATCGCCTGCCGCTCCTTGTGAGGATTGGATTGGTGCCGGAGGTGAGATTTGAACTCACACCTTCTTGCCGCCATTTGAGCACGAATCGAGCGGTTCGGCTGCTTTCCAACGACGGGGCGAACGCCCAATGTTGCTACCAGTCGTCGAGCAGGACGCCGGCTCCCGACGCCTACGGCTCGGGCGCGGGGGCCGTGAGAGACTTCAATCTTGACGAACTACGTCGAGATTCACGCCGACGAATGGCGCTTTCAGCCGCGGGTCGCAGCGGTCTGCGTCTGGCAGGACCACCTCCTGCTCCAGGGGGCGCTTGACGGCGCCTTCTGGGTGCTGCCCGGCGGGCGCTTGCTGCCGCTGGAGCTGACCGCGGATGCGCTGGTGCGGACCATCCGCTGGGAGATCGGACAAGAGGTGGCAGTCCAGCGGCTGCTCTGGGTAATGGAGTATGTGACCCCGATGGGAGGTCAACCGCTCCACGAGCTGGGTTTCTACTACGCCGTGGACCTGCCCGAGAACAGCCCGTTCTTCGACCTGACGCACGACCACGCCGGGGTGGAACGAGGCCACGACCTGGTGCTGCGCTGGTTCCCGGTCGATGTCCTGCCTGACCTGCCGCTTTTCCCGGAGTTCCTGCGCACGGCGGTGCGGCAGATGCCGGACAGCCCGCAGCACATCGTTCGGGTGGATATCGACGCCCGAGCTGAGGGCTGATCCCGGCGCTGGAGACAGTCCGCGAAGGATTGTCATGGCGTGTGACTGGCCATAGGCTGCCCAACCAAAGTCTCGCTCGGTAATAGGACAAATGGGCGCGCGCCAAACGCGCCGTGTAGACTACGCGCCGCCCGCAACCGAGGGTCGCGAACGTGCCCTGCCACCCATCGTGAAGCGAATCGCACTGCGCATTTACTGCGAGGCGTGTGGCGTGTCGGTGAACGCCGACCTCGCGGATACGCGGTACTGCCTGGACTGCAACCAGTACATCTGCCTGGGTTGCTGGAATGCGTCCCGGAGCCGCTGCACGGCGTGCGCTTCCGCCACCGCAGCGGGTGCGGTGAATCGACGCGGCCGCGGCGCGAGCATGCGAACGGCTCGCCGGGCCGACTTCAGACTTCGACAGGGAGCGACGGAGGCCTTGGCACTTGCGGCCTCCGGTGTCACGACCAGCCCCCGCGACTCATGGGTGGACGCCGCATGTCTGAAGATCAAGATCACCGTTGCCGAGCAGGTGGGAGCACGCGCCCTGCGACGGCTGACCGGCGCCAGCGCATTGCGGGCGCAGCCCCTGGCTGAGCGAATCCGCCGTCACGCGCAGGCGGCCGCCGTCGCGCTACAGACCGCGAGCGCCGCACCTGTTGCCGTGATTGCCCATGATCCACCAGTGGCGATACCGGCTGTGCCGCCAGCTGAGCCTCGGGCTGCCGTCGCTTCAGGAGCGTTCGCACGACGCGGCGAGGATCATCGGACGCGCCGGCGACTCATCGCCGGCGCAGCGGCCGTGGCGCTCCTCGTCGGCATCGTGGTTGCCGTCTGGAGGCCGGGATGGCCGGATGCGGAATCAGCCGGCTTTGGGGTTCTCGGGGGCAACTCATCTCCGACGCCGTCCGAGCGGGTGACCGGCAACGAGACGAACCCATCGCTGGTGGGCGAGACGCCCGCGCCGTCGAGCTCTACTGACGGACCCGCGACTGACGACAGACCCACGACCCCGACGGATGGGCCGGCCAGTAGCGGACCGCCGGCGGGCGGCGGCGTCCCGGGTTCCGCTGGCGCTCCAGGAGCAACCAGCGCGCCGGCGCCCACGCCCGCACCGACACCTCGGCCGCCAGGTGCCCCCCCGGTTCCGTCACCTGCGCCGACCGCGCCACCACCGCCACCCCCGCCACCGGTTCCAACCCCAACGCCGGTCATTTGGGTCGACACTGACGGCGATGGCGTCCCGGATTTGGCCGTCGGTCTCGGGCCGGACAACTGCCCGCTCATCTGGAATCCGGGACAGGAAAACGCCGACGGCGACACACTCGGTGACGCCTGTGATCTAGACGACGACAATGACGGGATTCCCGATCTCTTCGACCCCCACCCCCGCTAGAGCTGTTGGGCTCGGCGGACGAGCGGCTAGCGCGCCACGCGGTAGCGGAGGTAGACGACTCTCGAGCTGAAGGTGCGGGTCTCGACGAGTTCGAGATCCACCCGGCGCTCGCGCTGGGGAAAGAACGGAATGCCACCGCCAACCAGCACCGGGTAGACCACGGCCCGGTACTCGTCGATCAGACCCAACGCGGCCGCCTCGGCGGCGAGCGTCGCGCCGCCGATCGCGATGTCGCCCTCCCCCGGCTCGGCGCGCAACCGCTCGATCTCCTCCGCCAGGCCGCCGGAGGCCAGGCGGGCATTGCCCTGCACCGCCGACAGCGTGGTGGAGAAGACCACCTTCGGGAGCGGCTTCCAGAGCGCGGCCCACTCGAGCTCTGCGTCGTCGAGCGATCGATCCTGGTCGGCGGTCTCCCAGTACAGCATCGTCTCGTACAGCCGTCGTCCCAACAGGTGGACGCCGACCTCTCGTATCTCGTCGATCCAGAAGCGAAAGACCTCCTCGTCGGGCCCCGTCCAGTCGAAGTTGCCGTCCGGCCCGACGATGTAGCCGTCAAGTGAGACGCCCATCGAATAGGTCACGCTGCGCATCAGAAGTCCTCCTCGATAACGGGTTCGACCGGGCGGGAGTCCGACGTACCGATGTTCCGCTGGTCGGCTTTCCTGGCGGCCTTGACGACCACCAGCTTTTGCCGGACGGCGCGAGAACCAGTTTTCTAAGGCGGGAAGTCCGGGTCGGTCCCGATGACGTCGTAGCCTTCGACGACGAACTGTTCGCGGCAGTACAGCTTGAAGACCTCGGGACCAACCTCCGGAACCAGGCCTGCGCCGTCGTGGACGCAGGTAGAGGCCGCCGGGTCGTCGAAATGCCCGGTCACCCGGGCAATCGAACCGGCTGCCGGATCAGCGATCCCCGTGTCCGGCAGTACTCGGAGTTCGAGAATCCCTCCATCAGGCCACGAGACGCGTAGCCATTCATTCACGATCGGGTAGGCCAGCCATCTGGGCTCGAAGTTGCCAATGGCACTCCCTCCACAGCCTCGGCAACCCCACGTTCCCTCGACGGTGAGCGAGCGATCCCCGAAGCATGCCAGCCGATCCCAAGGCGTCATGGTCGTTAGGGTGGCCAGATCTGGAGCACCGTTGGGGCAACGGGGTGGCAGGAGCTCGAGGTACCGATCGGCCCCGGTTCCGGCCGCGACCCAGCCAGCATCCCAGGTCGCCGGTAGGGCGGGCCAGTCCGCATATCCGGCGGCGAACGACACGGCATACCAATCGATCCCGTCAGCGTTCGTCTGGAAGGGAAAGGAGCTACCCACAAAGACCACATCGCCCGCCCGCGCCGTTTCGATGACGTTGCCGGTGAGGCCTGGCGACTCGCGAATGCGCAGCTCCTCTGCAGTCACTGTCGCGCGACTGCCCGGTGGCAGGATGCCCGGGGGTGCAAAGACGACTTGGGTGTTCGACGAGGCCGATGGTTGTGCGGTCGTGGGCGTAGGGGAGGCGGTTGGCCCGGACGTCGATGTGGCGGCGGGCTCCACGGCGGCCGGGCTCGTGCAGGCCGCGAGCAGGACAAGCGCAACCGCTGCTCGCATCTCAGCCAGTCTACGCCCGGATCCCATCAGCCCGGCTCCCGACGACCACCTCGCCTACCGCAAGGTTCTACGGGTGGCTCGGCTATCGACAAGGGCCGAACACCGCAGGAAGCCGGGTCAGACGCGGACGACCTCCCCCTGGCTCCGATGTGCTACTGGTGATGGTGCCGGAGGTGAGATTTGAACTCACACGAGGTTTCCCTCATCGGTGTTTGAGACCGACGCGTCTGCCAGTTCCGCCACTCCGGCCGTGCAGGGCTGTGATTATAGGAAGCCGATGTCGGACCCCGACCCGAGCCGCCCCGGCCGCGCGTAGCCGGGCGCGGACTCAAGAACAGCGCCTAAGATCGATCGGTCACGGGGGTGGACAGTCCAAGCCCACGGAGGAGGTGCCCCTTGCGTCGCGCGTTTGCCCTACTCGCGATCCCAGGCCTGATGTTCAGTTTGGTGGCGGCCCCGGTCGCGGCCGCCACCACCTACCAGGCGGTCATCCATGAAGACTTTGGGCGCCGAGCGTCATCCGAGCCCTGCACGTTTGACGAGCCAACTGAGGTTTTCACCTGCCCGGGTTGGGGAACGGTGCGGGGTTATGGGCGGGTGACCTCCAGCGTCGCCTTCGATTTCATCAATGAAACAACCACACGCACCCTGACCTTTGGCGATGGCAGCACGCTGGTGCTTGCCGAGGTGTGGGACGGCTTCTTCAATCCGGGCAACTCTCACAACGCTCCGGGCCAAATGGTCAGCTGGGGCAATCCAGGCTTCGACTCCGGTGTATGGGAAGTCATCGAGGGGAGTGGCCAGTTCGCGAATGCCAGCGGGAGCGGCACGAGCCAGAACGTTCAGGCCGGCGACACGGTTGTTCTCAAGTTCGTCGGCGACATCACTTTGTAGCGCCTGCCCAGTCCAATCGGTTCATCGGGGTTCGAACGCCGCGTCCTCGGCCGCGGGGATGTGATCATACGAAGCCGATGTCGGACCCCGACCCGAGCCGCCCGGCAACGCGGACCGGCCCGTTGGCCGACGAGTCCGCGGTGGTGGCTGCTGCCGTCGGCGGAGATCGGACCGCCTTCGCCCGATTGATGGAGCACTACCAGGGTGCCTGCTATGGCCTCGCCTGGCGCCTCCTGGGGGACCGCGACCAGGCCGCCGATGCAACCCAGGACGCGTTCATCCACGCCTACGACCACCTGGCCTCGTACCGAGGCGGCGCCTTTCGCTCGTGGTTGCTGCGGATCACCGCCAACGCCTCGTACGACATCCTCCGCCGCTCGCAGCGGCGGCCGACCACGACCCTGCCGAACCCGGACGAGGGCGAGCCCGACATCCCCGACGTGCTGGCCGTGAACCCCGTGGTCGAGTCCGCCCGCTCCGAGCTGTATCGCGCTCTGGACGCCGCCCTGCGCCTCCTGCCGGAGGACCAGCGGACCGCGGTCGTGCTGTGCGACGTCTACGGGATGGACTACCACGAGGTCTCGCTCGCCATCCAGGCACCGGTCGGGACGGTGAAGTCCCGCATCCATCGCGGGCGCCTGCGCCTGCGCGATCTGCTGGCCGACCAGCGGGAACTCTTCGAAGCGTGAGCGCGTCTGACCGATGACCATGAATTCGCCTGGCCATCCCGATCCCGAGCGTCTCGCTGCCCTCGCCGGGCCGGATCCCGAGGCGCTCGCTGACGCGTGAGCTGACCGCGCACGTCGCTGACTGCGCGGAATGCGCGCGCCAGGTCCGCGATCTGTCGATGCTGCGGTCGGCCCTGGCCGAGCTGCCCGACCTCGCGCCGTCTCGCCCGCTGCAGCTCGTGCCGCCGGTCTCCGCTCAGGCCGCCCCGGCCGGGTGGCGTGTCGCATTCCGGCGGGCGTTTGCGCCGGTCGCGATTGCCGGCGTGGTGCTCCTGGTGGTCGGTGGCATCGGCGCGACCGGCTCGCTCGGCCCGGCCGACGCACAACAGCTCATCCCCCTGTCGTTCCAGTCCGCCGCGCGGCCAGCCGCCGAGGACGCCGCGCCGGAGATCACCTCGACCGACCGAGCCGCGGCCCCCGGCGCGACCGCGCCGGCCGTCACCGACGAGGTCGGTGCCCTGGCCCCGACGCCCACGCGTCGAGGGAGGGGCCGCAGCCGGCGGCGAAGACGATCCGGATACCTCGCCCGGCGAAGAGATGCCCACTTCGGCACCCGGTGACGACCTCGCGGCCGACACGACGCTGACCTCGGGTTGGATCCTTCTGGCGGCCGTCGGCCTCGGGCTGCTCGTGGTCGCCTTCGTCCTCAGACTCGCCGCGCCGAAGCCCGCTCCCGCGCGACGCTGACCGCCGACTACGCTCCGACCAGCCGCCCCGAGATGACCGCGGCGGTGAGGATGATGAGGGCCACCGCGCCGACGATGATCGCGGCCCACGGCGTCTCGAGGAACGTCTTGGGAGCGGCTTCCACGCGCGGCGGTCGCGGACCGACCCGGATCGTGCCGCGCCTCGCGCTGCGAGGGTCATTCGCGGCCGTTCGCCATGGAGTCGAGACCTGGGCCCGGACCGAGGAGCCGGTGGGGATCGGCTGACGACCACCCTGCCAGTGGCTGCCGCCGGCCGCCGTCCCGCTCCACGGATGCTCGAGATCCCAGGCCGCTCGACGTTCGGGCGACGAGAGCACCTGCCACGCCTCGTTGATCTCGCGCATCCGGGCGGCCGCCTCGGGACCGCCGTCGTGGAGATCGGGGTGGTGGGATTTCGCCAGCCGCCGATGCGCCGCGGCGACCTGCCTGGTGGTCGCCTCCCGCGGGACGCCGAGCACGGCATAGGGGTCGCGCACGACGGAACTGGGCATTGCCGGATTCTAGCGGCCGCCCCCGACCAACCGGCGGGACTAGACTCCGTCCATGCTGGATCGTCCCCCGGTGCTGATGCTGATCGACGGTCCGAGCATCGTGTATCGGGCCTACTTCGCCATGATGCAGACCCCGCTCACCACCTCGGCGGGGATGCTCGTGACCGGCATCTTCGGCTTCTTCAACATCGTCCTGCGCGGGATGCAGGACCTCAAGCCGGACTACGCGGTCGTCAGCTTCGACCTCGGCAAGCCAGCCTTCCGCTATCGCCGCCTATCCCGACTACAAGGCAGGCCGACCCAGCATGCCCGACGACCTGCGCGCCCAGTTCCCGATCGTTCGCGAGCTGGTGACGATGATGGGCATGCCGATTCTCGAGCTCGAGGGCTACGAGGCCGACGACGTGATCGGCACGCTCGCTGTCCAGGCTTCCGGCAGCGGGATCGACACCTACATGGTGTCGGGCGACCTGGACGGCCTGCAGCTGGTGGACGATCACATTCGACTGTTCACGACCCGGATGGGGGTCGCCAATACGGTCATCTACGACCGGGCGCGCGTCGCGGAGCGCTACGGCCTGCGCCCGGACCAGATGCTCGACTACAAGGCGCTCAAGGGCGACACCTCCGACAACCTGCCGGGCGTGCCCGGTGTGGGCGAGAAGACCGCGGTGGCGCTCCTCCAGGAGTTCGGCACCCTCGATGCCCTGTACGAGCGGCTGGACGAGGTGAAGGGCAAGCTCCGCGAGCGGCTCGAGACGCATCGAAGCGACGCGTTCATGAGCCGCGAGGTCGGGCGGATCGTGACCGACCTGCCGATCAGCCTGGACGTCGAGGCGGCTCGCACGGGCCGCTACGACCGGCGGGCGATGGCTCAGCGATTCCGCGAGCTCGAGTTCCGGTCACTGATCGACCGCCTCCCGCCGACGATCGGCGGTTCGGCCGATACCGGCCCCGAGGAGGACGACGGGCGCGGGCTCCAGCTTTCGCTCGACCTGCTTGGGGGCGGGTCGGGGAGTGCCCCGGCGGCGCCCCGCGAGCGGCCGGCTCCGGTCACGACGCGAGGTGGCGGCGGGCCTGCCGGACGCGCGTTCCGATCCGAAGGGCGCCATCGAGCACGTCGACCCGCGGATCGTGGCCGACGACGCCGACCGGCTCGAGCTGGAGGCATGGCTTGCCGCCCACGGCGAGGAGGTCGCCGTCGGATGGGCCGCCGGCAGCGGCCGGAGCGCGGCCCGGTCCATCCTGGGCATCGCCCTGGCCGGCGCGGACGGAACCGCGTGGTATCTGCGGTCCGGCGGCGACGACCTGCTCCCGCGCTGGTTCGCCCGCGCCGACCGACCGCTCATCGGTCACGACGTGAAGCCCCTCCACACCATGCTCCTGCAGCGGGGCATCGAGCTGTCCGGGACGAACCGGGACACCCTGGTGGCGAGCTACATGCTGAACCCGGCGCTCAGGGCGCAATCGGTCGACGACCTGGCGGCCCAGCGGTTCGGCGCCGAAGTCCCGCCTCCCGCCGTCAGCCCCGAGTCGGGCAGCGAGGAGCCGGCCGTGGCCCGACGAGCGGCGGGAGTGGCGCTCACCGCCCTGCTCGTCGCACCGACCCTGATGACCGAGCTCGAGGAGGTGAAGCTCGCCGACCTCTTCGACGAGGTCGAGATGCCGCTGCTTTCGGTCCTCGCCCGGATGGAGATTGCCGGCGTGCTCATCGATCGCGATGCGCTGCGGGCGATGTCCGAGGAGTTCGCCGAGCAGCTGGCCGGGCTCGAGACGCGGATCTTCGAGTCGGTCGGGCACGAGTTCAACATCGGTTCCCCGCGGCAGCTCGAGACCGTGCTGTTCGACGAGCTGGAGCTGCCGTCGGCCAAGCGCACGAAGACGGCGCGATCGACGGACGCATCGGTCCTCGAGGAGCTCCGCGACAAGCACGAGGTGGTGGGGATGATCCTCGAGCACCGCCAGGTCGCGAAGCTGAAGTCGACCTACGCCGATGCCCTGCCGGGCCTGGTGGATGCCGACGGACGCCTCCACACCACCTACTCCCAGGCGGTGGCCGCCACCGGGCGCCTGTCGAGCACCGATCCGAACCTCCAGAACATCCCGATCCGGACCGCGCTGGGCCGGCGGATCCGCCGCGTGTTCGTGGCGCCGCCGGGCAAGCTCCTGCTGGCCGCGGACTATTCCCAGGTCGAGCTCCGGATCCTGGCCCACGTCTCGGGCGACGCCGGGCTCAAGGCGGCCTTCGCGGCGGGCGAGGACATCCATCGCTCGACCGCGGCCCGGGTGCTCGGCATCCCGCCGGAGCAGGTGACCGCCGCGCAGCGGTCGATCGCCAAGATGGTGAACTACGGGGTCGCCTACGGGATGAGCGACTTCGGCCTCGCCGACCGGCTCCACATCGATCGCGAGACCGCCCGCCAGTTCATCACCGACTACTTCGCCGCGTACGAGGGGATCCGCCGCTACACGATCGAGATCCGGATCCTGGCTCGCGACCAGGGCTACGTCACGACCCTCCTCGGCCGCCGGCGCTACCTGCCCGAGCTGACGGCCCGAAACGCCGCCCTGCGAGCCGCCGGGGAGCGGATGGCCATCAACATGCCCATCCAGGGCACGGCGGCCGACGGCATCAAGATCGCGATGGTTCGGCTCGATGCGGCCATGCGGGAGCGCGGCCTGCGGTCGCGGATGCTCCTCCAGGTCCACGACGAGCTGGTTTTCGAGACCGATGCCGATGAGCGGGACGAGCTCGCGGCGCTGGCGGCGGAGACGATGGAGGGGGCGCTGCCGCTCGACGTGCCGCTCACGGTGGATCTCAAGGTCGGGCCGGATTGGGACCAGATGGACCGACTGATGCCGGCCGAGGGAGGCGGCTACCGCGTCGTCGAGGTCGACCACGCCGAGGAGGCCACGGAGGAGGCCGTAGTGGCCCTCGTCGATGTCTGACCGCGATGCCTGAGCTGCCCGAGGTCGAGACCGTCGCCCGGCGGCTCCAGGCCCGGCTGCCGGGTGCCGAGATTCTCGGAGCAGAGGTCCAGTGGCCGCGGACGATCACGTACCCACAGCCGCCCGAGCGGTTCTCGCTGGAGGTCGCTGGTGGCGTCGTCAACCGCGTCGGCCGGCGCGCAAAGTCCGTTGTCCTGTATCTCGACGACGGCCGGGTGCTGACCGTGGCCCTGCGCATGACCGGCGCCCTGATCGTGGCCGCGCCCGGCGCGCCCCCCGACCCGCACGCCCGCGTCGTGTTCGACCTCGCCGACGGCCGGCAGCTCCGGTTCCGCGACGCGCGGAAGTTCGGGCGGATCGGCCTCTATCCCGGTCGTGGCCGGCGCCGGGTGGCCGACGTCTTCGCCCGCCATGGGCCAGAGCCACTGGCCCCGTCCTTCACGGCCGCCCGCCTCGCCGACCCGGCTGCGGCGCCGATCCGCGCGGCTGAAGACCCTGCTCCTGGACCAGTCGTTCATCGCCGGGGTCGGGAACATCTACGCCGACGAGGCCCTGTGGCGGGCGCGACTCCACCCGCTGCGCACGGCGGACACCCTGACCGACCAGGAGATCCGGCGCCTCCACCGGGGCATCCGGGCGGCGCTGCGCGAGGGGCTGGCCGGCGGGGGAGCGTCGTATCGCGACTACGTGGACCCCGACGGTGAGCCGGGCCTCGCCGCGGAGCGCATGCGGGTCTACCGACGGACCGGGGAGCCGTGCTTCCGCTGCGGGCGACCCATCGAGCGGATCGTGGTCAACACCCGGGCGACCCACTTCTGTCCGCGCTGCCAGCCGGCGCCGGTGGCCCCGGACCGATGAAGGTCATCGGCCTGACCGGGCCCATCGGCTGCGGCAAGAGCACGGTCGCGGCCCTGCTCCACGACCGCGGGGTGGCGACGATCGACGCCGACGTCGGTGGCGCGCGAAGTCCGGGATACCGATGCCAACGTTCGTGCCGCGATCGTGGCCCGGTTCGGCGTGACGGACGCGGCCTCCCTGGCCACGATCGTGTTCCGCGACCCGCGAGCGCTGGCTGACCTCGAGGCCATCGTCCACCCCGCTGTCCGCGATCGCGTCCGGGACCGGCTGGAGGCCCAGGCCATGGCCGGCACTCGGGTCACGGCGGTGGAGGCGATCAAGCTCCTCGAGTCGCCGCTGCGGGACCGTTGCGACGTGGTGTGGGTCGTCGTCTGCCGGCCGGAGGACGCGATCCAGCGCCTGGCTGGCCGGGGGATGTCGCCGACCGAAGTTCGGCGCCGGATGGCGAACCAGATGCCGGCCGAACAGATGGTCGACGCGGCCGATGTCGTGATCGACGGGTCCGCCGAGCCGGCCGACACCTTGCGCCAGGTGGAACGTGCACTGGCTGCGCTCGAGCAGCCGTCGGAGCCTGGAGCCATCGGCGGCTAGAATCGGTCACCCCGAAGAGGTCGCCGGTCCACACATGCCCGATTTCACGCTGCACGCCCCGTTCGAACCCACCGGCGACCAGCCGACGGCGATTGCCGGGCTGGTCGAGGGGCTGCAAGAGGGCATGCGCCACCAGGTGCTGCTCGGCGCGACCGGGACGGGCAAGACGTTCACCGCCGCCAAGGTGATCGAGGCCGTGCAGCGGCCGACCCTGGTGATGGCCCACAACAAGACGCTGGCCGCTCAGCTCTACCAGGAGTTCCGCGAGTTCTTCCCGGAGAACGCGGTCGAGTACTTCGTCAGCTACTACGACTACTTCCAGCCCGAGGCCTACCTGCCGCGTTCGGACACGTACATCGAGAAGGACTCGAGCCGGAACGACGAGATCGATCGGCTCCGCCACAACGCCACCCGGGCCTTGTTCGAGCGGCGGGACGTGGTGATCGTGGCCTCCGTGTCGTGCATCTACGGCCTCGGGGCGCCGATCGACTACGGGGCGACGGTGATCAACCTGAAGGTCGGGGGCCACTACCGCCGTGACGGGGTTCTCCGTCACCTGGTGGATCTCCAGTACCAGCGCAACGACGCGGCCCTTCAGCGCTCGCGCTTCCGGGTCCGCGGCGACGTGCTCGAGGTCCAGCCGCCGCACGGCGAGGAGGTCGTTCGGATCGACTTCTTCGGTGACGCGGTGGAGCGGATCGTGGAGGTCGACGGACTGACCGGGGAGGTCCTCGCCGAGCGGAAGGAGGTCAACTTCTACCCCGCCACGCACTACGTCACGCCGCGGGACAAGCTGCTGGCCGCGATCGGCGACATCGAGGCCGAGATGGAGATCCGGGTCCGCGAGCTGGAGAGCCGCGGCCAGGCCCTCGAGGCGGCGCGGCTCCGGCAGCGGACGCTGTTCGACCTCGAGATGCTGCGCGAGGTGGGGTTCTGTCCGGGCATCGAGAACTACTCGCGCCACCTGTCCCGCCGCGAGGCGGGCAGCCGGCCGTGGACCCTGATCGACTACTTCCCGACCGACTTCCTGCTGATCGTCGACGAGAGCCATATCACCATCCCGCAGGTCCATGGCATGTACAAGAACGACCGGACCCGGAAGGAGATCCTGGTCGAGTTCGGCTTCCGGCTCGAATCGGCCCTGGACAACCGGCCGCTCACCTTCGAGGAGTGGGAGGCCCACCTCAACCAGGTCGTGTCGATGAGCGCCACGCCGGGCCCGTACGAGCTCGAGCGGGCGGAGCGAGTGGTCGAGCAGTTCATCCGACCGACCGGGGTCGTGGACCCGGTCATCACCGTCCGGCCGACCGCACACCAGGTCGACGACCTGCTGGCCGAGATCCGCGAGACCGTCGCTCGCGGGGAGCGGGTCATCGTCACCACCCTGACCAAGAAGATGGCCGAGGACCTCGCGGACTACCTCGCCGAGCTCGGGATCAAGGTCCAGTGGCTCCACAGCGAGGTGGACACCCTCGAGCGGGTCGAGATCCTGCGCGACCTCCGGCTCGGGGTATACGACGTCCTGGTCGGCATCAACCTCCTCCGCGAGGGCCTGGATCTGCCGGAGGTCACCCTGGTCGCAATCCTCGACGCCGACAAGGAGGGGTTCCTCCGCAGCGGCGGGTCGCTGATCCAGGTCATCGGCCGGGCGGCGCGGAACGTCAACGGCCGGGTGATCATGTACGCCGACAAGGAGACCGCCGCCATGCGGGCGGCCATGGACGAGACGGATCGGCGACGCGAGAAGCAGACCGCCTACAACCTCGAGCACGGGATCAAGCCCGAGACGATCACCAAGGCGATCCGCGACATCCACGAGGGACTGCGGCGCGTGGCCGAGGAGCGACAGACGCTGGACCTCGCAGGGCAGGGGAGCGAGGAGATCGCCGAGCTGGCCCAGCGGCTCGAGGCCCAGATGCGCGAGGCGGCCCGCAACCTCGAGTTCGAGCGGGCGGCGGCCCTGCGCGACGAGCTGGTGGCGCTCCGGCGCCTCCGCGAAGAGCTGAACGCGGCGCCGGGCGAGATCCCCGCCGACGTGTACGCCGCCGCTGCCGAGGCGGGCCAGGACGGGTGGGGGGCGGACGGACGCCCGCGGCGCGAGGTGTTCAGCACGGCCGCGCGGCCGAACATCATCCCGGCCGGGACCCGGCGCCGCCCGCCGCGCCGCCGCCGCTGAGGGAGCGGCATGGCCGGGACGCTGCCTCATGCCGTGTTCGTCGAGACCGATGTCGACGAATCCGGAACGGCCGTCGCGTTCGCGGGCGAGCTGCCCGGCTGCGCGTCCGCGGCGAGCGATCCGGCAGCAGCGGTGGCGGCAGTGCCTGCCCGGGTCGCGGCGTTCGTGGCGTGGCTCCGCGGCCATGGCGAATCACTCACCGAGCCGGTCGGCAACTGGTACGAGGTGGAGCGCGTCGCCGCCGACCGGGGTGACGGTGCCGTCCGCCGCGCGACCTTCTCCCTCGATGAGCTGCCTCCCTCGCCGGCGGAGCTCGCCACCTGGACCCACTGGGCGGAGCTGGCCCGCGAGGACGTCGCCGCGGCGCTCGACGCGAGGCCAGAGGCTGTGGCCGAGGCGGCGTGGGTCGCGGACCAGGATCTTGCCCTGGCCCGCGAGCTGGGCGGGACGGCTGACATCGGGCCCGACGGCCGTCCTCTGGATCGCCTCTACGCCGCCCGCGACGCGCTCATCGAGGCGCTCGACGCCGCGGGCGTCGACGGAGCCGTCCGAAGGGCACTCCGACTCGCCATCGCCGACGACCTCCGGTTGGCCGAGCGACTTCGCGACCGATGAGCCGCCCGGTCCGCGGGACCGAGCGGGCGGTGTGGATCGCCATCCCGATCGTGCTGGTGGGCATCCTGGTGGTGTTCCTCGGCGTCGGGCAGCCTGGGGCCGACCCGGCCCGACCTCGAGCAGATCGACGTGGCCGACGTCCTCGCCGTCCGGTGATCCGGTCGCGACCTTCGGCAGCAGCGACATCCGGGTCGTGGGCTGGTACGCGAACCTCGACGCCGACTGCGATCCGCCGGCCGACGAGCCGGCCGATCCGACCTGGCTCGAGCAGGAGCTGTCCACTCCGCCTGCTGCTGTCCGAGCAGCCCGCCACTGGCGCGCCGCAGGCCGCGCTCGAGGCGATCGGCCTCCGACTCGCGGCCCCAACCGGGGAGCCGTTTCCGCCCCGCCCGCGGCCCGAAGGCTGGCATCTCATGATGGAACCACTGGTGGTGACCGGCCACTTCGGCGATCCCGCCGCGGCGGACTGCCGCCCAGCGATCGGAGACTCGCTGTCGCGCCACGTTCGTGGTCAGCGAGGTCGACGGACTCGTGCACTGAGGGCTTCCCCCGACCTGGGCGGAAGGCGCAAGATATTCGACGGCCCACCACGATCGGGGGGTGAAACTACTGCGGAGGAGACTCGATGGACTTTCAGGCGCTCCTGGTCGGCATCATCGCCATCGCCCTCGGGGCGGGGATCATGCTGATGGGCTACCGCCTCGCCCTGATCCTCCTGCCCATCTGGGGTTTCTTTGCCGGCTTCCTGCTCGGCGCCCAGCTGCTGCAGGAGTTCTTCGGGGATGGCTTCCTGGCGACGACGACCAGCTGGATCGTGGGCGTGATCCTCGGACTGGTGTTCGCCGTCCTGTCGTACCTGTTCTGGTACGTCGCGGTCGTCATCCTGTTCGCGTCAATCGGCTACTGGCTGGGCTGGGGCTTCATGTCGCTCATCGGGTTCTCCGAGACCGGCCTCGTGGCCGTTGCCATCGGGCTCCTCCTGGGTGCCGTGTTTGCCGTCGCCGCCTTCGTCACCGGAGTGCCGTTGGCGGCCCTGGTGGTGATCACCGCCGTCGGCGGAGCGCACGCCCTGATCGCCGGGATCCTGGTCTTGATCGGGACGATCCCGGTCGAGGCCTTGGGGAGTGGCGTCGTGCGGGCCGATCATCACGGCCAACGTCGGCTGGTGGCTTCTGGCCCTCGGCCTGGCGGTCGTGTCGATCATGTTCCAGCTGAGAACGATCGGGGAGTACGTGCTCGAGCCGCCGGCGGCTCGCATCTGAGCTCGACTTCACGACGAGCCTTCAAGGGCCCGGTCCGCCGACCGGGCCCTTCGGCTTCCTCAGTCGGCTCGTTCCTGAAACCGAACAGGTGTTCATATCGGTTTGCTATCATCCGGGCCGATGCCCTCGGACCGGATCGTCGTGCGCGGCGCGCGCGAGCACAACCTTCGGAACATCGACGTCGAGATGCCGCGCGACCGGCTGATCGTGATCACCGGGCTGTCCGGCTCGGGGAAGTCGAGCCTCGCATTCGACACGATCTACGCCGAGGGGCAGCGGCGCTACGTCGAGTCCCTCTCCGCCTACGCCCGCCAGTTCCTGGGCCAGATGGAGAAGCCGGACGTCGACCAGATCGACGGGCTCTCGCCGGCGATCAGCATCGACCAGAAGGGGGCGAGCAAGAATCCGCGGTCGACCGTCGGGACGGTCACCGAGATCTACGACTACCTCCGCCTCCTGTTCGCCCGCATCGGGCGCATGCACTGCCCGGTCTGCGGGCGCGAGATCGAGCGGCAGACGGTGGAGCAGATCGTCGACCAGCTGTACGCCCTGCCCGAGGGGACGCGCGTGCTCATCCTGGCGCCGGTGGTCCAGGACCGGAAGGGCGAGCACGAGAAGGTCCTGGCCGGTGCCCGGCAGGCCGGATTTGCGCGGGTCCGGCTCAACGGCGAGATCCACGACCTCGACGAGGAGATCACGCTCGACAAGAAGTTTCGCCATCGGATCGAGGTCGTCGTGGACCGGCTCGTCATCCGTCACGGCGACGCGGCCGAGGCCGATGGGGAACGGCCCGATGCCTCCCGGCTGGCCGACTCGATCGAGACCGCGCTCCGGCATGGCGGAGGGGACCGTCCTCGTCAACCTGCCCGACGAGGGGCAAGGATGGGACCGATCGGCTCTACTCCGAGCGGTATGCCTGTCCCGAGCACGGCGGCTCCTTCGAGGAGCCCGCACCGCGGAACTTCTCGTTCAACTCCCCGCACGGGGCCTGCCCGGCCTGCACCGGGCTCGGCAGCCGGCTCGAGATCGACCCCGACCTCGTCCTCGCCGACCCGAGCCGCTCGATTCGCGACGGTGCCATCGTCCCGTGGCGCCGGATGGCGACCACCGACTCGTGGTTCGCGAAGATCCTCGACGCGGTTGCCACCAAGTACCGACTTCTCGCCCGATGACCCGGTCGCGGAGCTGAGCGAGGAGGCGCGCCAGCATCCTGCTCCACGGCAACGGCGGGGAGCGGGTCGTGGTCCGATACCAGTCGCGGTCGGGGGCGAGCCACGACTTCACGACGACGTTCGAGGGCGTCATCCCGAACCTTGCGCGACGCTACCGCGAGACCGGCTCGGAGGCGACCCGGCTCGAGATCGAGCGCTACATGACGACCCGTCCCTGCCCGACCTGCGGCGGGATGCGGCTCCGGCCCGAGTCGCTGGCGGTCACCGTCGGCGGGCAGAACATCATCGAGACGACCCGGCTGGCGGTGACTGACGCGCTCGAGTGGTATCGGTCCCTCCCCAGCCGCCTGACCGATCGGGAGAACACGATCGCGCGCCAGGTGCTGAAGGAGATCCGGGCCCGCCTCGGGTTCCTGGTGGACGTCGGGCTCGACTACCTGACCCTCGACCGCGCCTCCGGGACCCTCAGTGGTGGGGAGGCGCAGCGGATCCGGCTGGCGACCCAGATCGGGTCGAGCCTGATGGGCGTGCTGTACATCCTCGACGAGCCGTCCATCGGCCTCCACCAGCGCGACAACGCGCGGCTGATCGCGACCCTGGTCCGGCTGCGCGACCTGGGCAACACCCTGATCGTGGTCGAGCACGACGAGGAGACGATCCGGTCCGCGGACTGGGTGATCGACATCGGGCCGCGAGCCGGAGAGCACGGCGGCCGGCTCATCCATTCCGGGCCGCTCGACGACCTGCTGCGCAACGAGCGCTCGATCACCGCGGACTACCTCCGGGGCGACCGATCGATCCCGGTGCCCGCGCCGGCGACGCCCGGGAAGCGGGGAGTGGCTCACGATCCGGGGCGCGGCGGAGAACAACCTGCGCGGGATCGACGTCGGCGTTCCCACTGGGCCGGATGGTGGCGGTGACCGGGGTGAGCGGGTCCGGGAAGTCGAGCCTCGTGACCCAGATCCTGTACCCGGCGCTCGCCCAGCGGCTGCACGGGGCGCGGGAGCGCGCCGGGCGCCACGCGGGCCTCGACGGCGTGGAGCACGTCGACAAGGTGATCGAGATCGACCAGAGCCCGATCGGGCGGACCCCGCGGTCGAACCCGGCCACCTATACCGGGTTGTGGACCCCGCTCCGCGAGCTGCTCGCCGCCGTCCCCGAGGCGCGGCTGCGCGGGTACAAGCCGGGGCGCTTCAGCTTCAACGTCAAGGGCGGCCGCTGCGAGGCGTGCGAGGGGGCCGGCATCGTCCAGATCGAGATGCACTTCCTGCCGGACGTCTACGTCGCGTGCGAGGTGTGCAAGGGCCAGCGCTACAACCGCGAGACGCTCGAGATCCACTACAAGGGCAAGCAACGTCGCCGAGATCCTGGAGATGACGGTGGACGAGGCGCTCGACTTCTTCGGGCCGATTCCCGCCATCCGGACCCGGCTCCAGACCCTGCAGGACGTGGGGATGGGCTACGTCCATCTCGGCCAGCCGGCGACGACCCTGTCCGGCGGGGAGGCGCAGCGCGTCAAGCTCGCCACCGAGCTCGCGCGGCGGGCGACGGGGAAGACGGCCTACATCCTCGATGAGCCGACGACCGGGCTCCACTTCGACGACGTCGCCCGCCTGCTGAAGGTCCTCGGACGGCTGGCCGACGCCGGCAACACGGTGATCGTGATCGAGCACAACCTCGACGTCATCAAGACGGCCGACTGGGTCATCGACCTCGGCCCGGAGGGCGGCGACGGCGGCGGCGCCCTCCTCGCCGCCGGGACGCCGGAGGCGGTGGCGGACGATCCCGCCTCGTACACCGGCCAGTACCTCCGCCGCGTCCTCGGCATGCCCGCCGTCCTGCGGCCGAGCCGGCGCACGCGCGGCTCGCGCCGTCCCGCCGCCGTGTCCGCTTGACCGATCGGTAAGATCGGTCTCGATGCCGACCCGCGAAGACGCCGTCGCGCTCCTCCACGAGTGGAACGAGAATCCGTCGCTGCGCAAGCACGGGATCCTGGTCGAGGCCGGGGTCCGCGGCTACGCCACCGATGACGGCGGCGACGCCGAGACGGTGGAGCGGTGGGGGATCGCCGGGCTCCTCCACGACCTCGATTACGAGCGGTTCCCGGATCCCGCGACCCACGGTGCGATCGGCGCCGAGGAGCTCGCGCGGCGCGGATATCCCGACGACGTGGTCCACGCCGTCCGGTCCCACAACGACATGCTCGGCATTCCCCGCACCAGCCGCCTCGACCACCTGGTCTACGCCTGTGACGAGCTGGCCGGCTTCCTGGTCGCGGTCGCGCTCATGCGGCCCAGCCGCAAGCTGGCCGACGTCGAGCCCGCGAACGTCCGCAAGCGGATGAAGGACAAGGCGTTCGCCCGCGCCGTGCCGCGCGAGATGCTCCTCGCCGGGGCGGACGAGATCGGCACTGGCATTCGACGACCACGTCGCGAACATGGTTCGCTACCTCGACGCGGTGGCGGCCGACGTCGGCCTGTAGGCCGCGATCGGATCCGCTGCCGGCCGCCCCATCAGCTCCGCCACGAACGGTGACGCGCGCTCCGGGTCGTGGGCGAGGATCAACCGCTCGCCGGCAGCGGGTGACGGCCACGTAGGCGAGCCGCCGCTCCTCCTCGAGGGCACGTTCGGGGTCGAGCGCGTCGGCCAGCGCCCGCTGGTTCGGGAAGCGGTCGATCTCCATCCCGAGGATGACCACGGTCGGCCACTCGCGGCCCTTCGTGCCGTGGACGGTCGCCAGCTCGATCGGCGCGTCGGGGTCGCGCAGGGCGGCGATGCGTGCCCGGGCGGCGTCGATGCGCCGCGAGGTAGCGCGTCCGCCCGGCGGTGGTCCGACCGCCCAGCCGATGGCGGCGTCGAGGGCCGCATGCGCCTCCTCGCCAATCGCGTCCGACGGGTCGCCACGGCGCCAGCCGCGTCTGTGCACGAGCCTCGCAGGAGGGCCGGGAGCTGGAGCCCGCGCCGGGTCGCCGCCGCGAAGATCCTCGAGCAAGTGCCGTGACCGGCTCCGCGTCGAGCAGCGACGGGATGGTGGTGGCGTGGGGAATGCCGGCGCGGAGCAGCGCGACGATCAACGGTCCAAGCTCGGCGCGGGTGCGCGCCAGCACGGCGACCCGACCACCGGTCGGCGGCCCACCGCGGCAGCTCGGCAGCCAGTCGATCGGGCGCGTCCGCACCGCGGAGTGGCCACACCTGGATCGGGCTGGCCTGAGCCGCGGCCAGCCGGGCGCGCGGCGCGCAGGCGCTTCGGGACGCGCTCCCGGTTGCGTGAGATCAGCCGGTCGGCGGCGGCCACCACCTCCGGCGGGCAGCGGTAGTTCGTCTCGAGGACGATCCGCGTGGCGTCGGGGTATCGGACCGGGAACTCGAGAATGCGGCGGACATCGGCCAGTCGCCAGGCATAGATCGTCTGGTCGTCATCGCCGACGACGAGCAGGTTTCGTTCCGGCTCGGCGAGGAGGGCGACCAGCTCCAGCTGGGTGGCGTCGACGTCCTGGAACTCGTCGACCAGGACGTGGCTGAAGCGGCTCTGCCAGTCGTGCCGCGCAACCGGGTCCTCGGCGGAGCCGCGCCAGCGCCTCCGCCAGCAGGCCGTCGAAGTCGAGAGCGCCCCCCGCAGCGAGGAGCTCGAAGGTAGGCCGCGACCACCTCGGCCAGCGGGCCGTCCGGTGCTTCGGCCCTCCAGGATCGAGGCCGAGACGACGGCGTCCAGCGCCTCGGCGTCCGGCAAGCCGTCGCTACCCGGAAGGGTGGCGAGCACCTGGCGTCGCGCGCGGCGCAGCAACGGGAGCCGATCCGGCCACCAGACGCGGCGGCCGATCGCCGTCGAGGACGACCTGGCGAGCGAGGGCGTGGAGGGTCCGCACCTCCGGACCGTCCATGCCGGGCGTCAGTCCGAGCGTGGCCTTGATCCGGTTGCTCAGCTCGTTGGCTGCGTCACGGTTGAAGGTGACCGCCAGGATTCGTGGCCCTGGCACCCCGCGGTCGACGAGGACGCCGATGCGCGCGACGAGGGTCGCGGTCTTGCCGCTTCCGGCGGGCGCGATGATCTGGGCTGGCCCGGAACCGAGCGTGGCCGCGCGACGCTGCCGATCGTCGAGGGCGGCGAGCAGGTTGGCGACCGACGTCGTCACAGCCCGCGCCAGCCTGCACGCCGCGCTTACGGCGCGATGAGCCGCCAATTCAGGCGTGGGCGAGGCTCAGCCGCTATCCTTCCGCCGCCAAATCGCTGGAGTTCGTGCCGCAGCTTGACCGGCCACTGATGTTCCGACTCACCGGGGGTCGCGCCCAGGCGCGCCCGTCGGCGCGCACCCGTCGCCTCCAGGCCGCCGTCGCCCGCGAGGAGCGGCTCCGCAAGAAGGGCATCAACAGCGGCGCCACGCGCGAGGAGCTCGCGCGCCAGCCTCGAGGCCTCGATCCGGGCGGACGAGCGAGCGAGGCTCGGCGCCTCGCGGCCGGCGCCGTGCCCATTCGCCGGGTCCTGGGTATCGGGATGCTGTTCGTGATCGGCGGCCTGCTCCTCGGCGCCGTGCTCCTGTGGCAGCGTGCCGACGCCTTCAACCGTGCGGTGAGCACCGCGCCGAGCCTGTCATCGGCGCTGCTCGGCCCGCTGGCCGGCGGGCCGCCGGTCAACATCGCGTTCATCGGCTACGCCGGGCGCGAGGGTCATGGCGGGCGCTACCTGGCGGACTCGCTGAACATCCTGTCCATCGACCCGTCCACCAACGCCACGACGCTCATCGCCATTCCCCGCGACCTGTGGGTCGAGGGCCATCCCCTGTTCCCCGAGAACGCGAAGGTCAACGAGGCGTTCGCGGTGGGCTGGGACGCGGGCGGCGTGCACGAGGCCGGTCGAGCCCAGACCGATGTGCTCGAGTACGTCACCGGCCTGCCGATCGACCACTGGATCGCCCTCGACTTCGACGGCCTGGCCGGCGTCGTCGATGCGGTGGGCGGCGATCACCGTCGACAACCCGCGGGCCTTCGCCTACACCCTGAACGAGGACAACTACCAGGCAACGGGTTCTTCGACGGCGGGCGAGTTCGGCGCCGGCCAGCTCGAGCTCGACGGCGCCTCGGCCCTGGCCTACGCCCGCGCGCGGTACACGTCAGACCCGGCCGAGGCCAGCGACTTCGCCCGCTCCATCCGCCAGCAGCGGGTCCTGGCCGGCGCTGCGCAGCAAGCTGGGCGACGGCTTCCCCGGCTCGATCGGGCCGGGCCTGGCGCTCATGGACGTGCTGTCCACCCACCTCGCCACCGACCTGTCGGCCATCGACCTCGCGCTCCTGAGCGGCCACCTGTCGCCCGATCGGCGGATCGAGCTGACCGAGGGCCTCATCCTCGAGGCGACGACCACCGACGATGGTCGGTACGTCCTGGTGGTCATCGGGCGAGCGCACGGCGCGGACTACGCGCCGCTCCACGCCTACCTCGCCGATGAGCTGGCGAAGCCGATGCCCACGCCCGTCCCGAGCGGCAGTCCGGCGTCCAGCGGAGGTCCCTGACCCGGTCGTCCGCGCCCGCCCTAGAATCGGTCAGTGGCCCCTTCCCCGCGCCGTCGGCTCATCTCCGGGCCATCCTGCGGCACATCCCGAACGCGCCCGGCGTGTACCTGTTCCGCGCCGCGGACCGCCGCGTCCTGTACGTCGGCAAGGCGAACACCCTCCGGAACCGGGTGCGGAACCACTTCGAGGCCGGCGGCCAGGTCGAGGCTCGCCACGCGAAGATGGTGGCCGACACGGCGGACATCGAGTACATCGTCACCGACACCATCGGCGAGGCGTACATCCTCGAGGGCAACCTCATCAAGGAGCATCGGCCCCGCTTCAACATCCGCCTGAAGGACGACAAGAGCTACCCATTCGTCCGGATCACGATGGCCGAGGACTTTCCCCGCATCGTCCGGACCCGCAAGCTGGTCCGCGACGGGAGCCGCTACTTCGGCCCGTATGCATCGGCTTCCTCGGTCGACGAGACCCTGCGCCTGCTGAGCAAGATCTTCCCGTTCCGGACCTGCGACCTCGACATCCCGGCCGGCACCCGCGTCCTCGAGCGCCCGTGCCTCCTCTACCACATCAAGCGCTGCCAGGGCCCGTGCATCGGGGCGATCGAGACCGATGAGTACCGCGCCACGATCACCCAGGTCGTCGACTTCCTCGAGGGCCGCCAGGAAGGCATCGCCGACCAGCTCCGGGGCGAGATGGAGACCCACTCGGAGGCACTCCGCTACGAGGCGGCGGCCGTGGCCCGCGACAAGCTCAAGGCGGTGGAGTGGACGATCGAGCAGCAGAAGGTCGCCGCCTTCAGCCGGGAGGAGCACGACGTCATCGGCCTCGCGCGCGACCGGAACGAGGCCTGCTTCCAGGTCTTCGTCATCCGCAACGGGAAGATGATCGGCCGCGAGCATTTCATCGCGGAGGGGGCCGGCGATCAGGCGGACGACGACGTCCTCGCCTCCTTCCTGCAGCAGTACTACACGTCCACCGAGCGACCGCCGCGGTCGATCCTGCTGCCGCTCATGCCCGCCGACGCCGAGACGCTGGGTGGCGTGCTGGGCCGGCTGCGAGGGAGCGGCGTGCGGCTCCACGTCCCGACCCGTGGCGCCAAGCGGAGGCTGGTGGCACTCGCCTCGGAGAACGCGGCGGAAGCCCTGGCCAAGGATCGTGCCGAGTGGCTCGCGGACCGCGGGGCGCGAGCCGAAGCGCTCGTCGGGCTGGCCCGGGCACTGGACCTGGCCGAGCCCCCGCACCGGATCGAGTGCTACGACATGAGCAACATCCAGGGCACGAGCGCGGTGGGCAGCATGGTGGTGTTCACCGATGGCGCGCCGGACAACCGGCAGTACCGGCGGTTCCGGATCCGGAGCGGGGAGACGCCGGACGACTTCCGGATGATGGCCGAGGTCCTGCGCCGCCGATTCGGACGTGCCGCTCGCCTGCGGCAGCAGACCGGCGCCATCGAGCCCTCGTCGGTCGGCGTCGACGAGGATGCCGTGGACGGCCAGGAGTGGGCGCTGCCCGACCTGGTCATCGTGGACGGCGGGAAGGGCCAGCTGTCCGCCGCGACCGGGGTCCTGGACGACCTCGGCCTCGGACACCTCCCGGTCGCCGGCCTGGCCAAGCGATTCGAGGAGCTCTACGTCCGCGGCCAGCCCGATCCGATCATCCTGCCGGCCAAGGCGCCGGCCCTGTACCTCGTCCAGCGCATTCGCGACGAGGCGCATCGGTTCGCGATCACCTACCACCGCCAGGTCCGGGGCCGAACGCGCGCTCGCGCAGCCTCTTCGACGACGTCCCCGGCATCGGTCCGGCGCGCCGGGCGGCCCTGCTCCGCCGGTTCGGCAGCGTGCGTGCCCTGCGCGACGCCTCGGTCGAGGAGATCGCCGCCGCCCCGCTCATGAGCGACGCGCTCGCCGAACGGGTCAAGAGCGCGCTGGCGCGCGAGGGGCGGCTCGCCTAGGTCACGGCTATACTCACCGCGGCCGCCGCATGGCGGCGTGTTTATTGTCCGAGGGCCGGAGGGACACTCCACCGAGCATGACCTGGCGCCGCATCGCCCCCTGGGTGATCCTCGCGATCACGCTGCTGGCCCTCTACATCGACCTCCCGCGCAAGACCACCGGGGCCACCTTCCTTCCGCTTCCCGACAGCATCCGAACGGTGCTGGGCCTCGACCTGCAGGGCGGGATCAGCGTCACGCTCGAAGTCCAGGCCGTGAGCGGGCGAGGAGCCGGACCCGGAACGGGTCGAGACTGGCCCGGGCCATCATCGAGCGGCGCGTCGCGGGCATCGGCGTCACCGAGCCGACTGTCCGGACCGAGGTCGGCGCCAACGGCAGAGGCCCGGATCGTGGTCGAAGTCCCGGGCGTCAGCGACCGCAACCAGGTTCTCCAGCTCGTCGGCTCGACCGGTCAGCTCCTGTTCCTCGACCCCGCCGGCACGACCCTGACCGTCGGCCAGAACGTCATCGACCTCATCGGCGCGGGCACGATCAACGTCCTGTTCGACGGCGGCGAGATCCAGCAGGGGAGCGTCGTGCCCGACACGAGCCAGAGCGGGCAGGTGGGGGTGAGCTTCACCCTGTCGCCGGAGGCGGAGCAGATCTGGTGCGAGTACACGACCTCCCACACGCAGCAGCCAGGCCCGATCGCGCTCGATGGCGAGGTCATCACCACGCCGATCATTCAACAGGCCGATCTGCGGCGGCCGGACGATCATCACGGTCGGGGCCGGCGCCGAGGCGACGCTCGAGCAGACCACGCTCTACAACCAGCTCCGGTTCGGTGCTCTGCCGGTCTCGTTGACGGTCCAGGAAGTGACGGCGATCCAGCCCACCCTGGGCCGCGACTTCCTCAACCAGGCGCTGGTCGCCGGCGCTGGTCGGGCTGGCGCTCGTCCTGTTCTTCATGATCGCCAACTACCGCTTGCCGGGCGTCCTCGCCTCGCTGGCGTTGCTCTTCTACACGCTGGTCGTGTACGCGATCTTCCGGATCATCCCGGTCACCCTGACCCTGGCCGGGGTGGCCGCCTTCATCCTGAGCATCGGCATGGCGGTGGACGCCAACATCCTCATCTTCGAACGGATGAAGGAGGAGATCCGGGCCGGCAAGACGCTCGGGCCGGCCATCGAGGCCGGCTTCAACCGCGCGTGGTCCAGCATCCTCGACTCGAACGTCAGCTCGCTGCTCATCGCCGGCTGGCTGTTCTGGCAGGGCACCAGCGTGATCCGTGGCTTCGCCCTCGTGCTGGCCATCGGCGTGCTGGTGTCCATGTTCAGCGCCGTCGTCGTGACCCGGACGCTGCTCCGGATGGTCATCCACCGCGAGTGGGGACGGCGGATCGAGTACTACCACGTGGAGCGCTGACCGATGTACGACATCGTCGGCAAGCGCCGCTGGTACTACCTGTTCAGCGCCCTGCTCACGATCCCGGGCCTGATCTTCATCGCCCTCGGCGGCCTCAAGCCGTCCATCGACTTCACCGGCGGGACGGTCTGGCAGGTTCGTTTCCTCGACGACCCGGCGGCAGACGAGGTCCATGCCGCGCTCGTCGAGCTCGGCCATCCCGAGGCCACGGTGGAGGCGGTGGACGGCGGCTTCCTCGAGATTCGGCTCGCGCCGATCGAATTCCCGATCGTCGGCGGCATCCCGACGCCCACCCCGAACCCGTCGGGGTCGCCGAGCGAGAGCCCGGCCGCGTCGGTGGCAGCGTCGCCATCCGGCCAGCGGTGAAGCGTCACCCGCGCCGACGTCGAGTGGGTCTCCCACGCCCAGCCCGTCGCCGACCCGTCGCCCACGCCCAGTCCCGCGCCGAGCGCGACACCCGAGCCCACCCCCGAACCGCCGACGGTCGCCGGGACACCGATCGAGGAGCTCGTCGTCGAGCTCGAGGACCGAGTTCGGCTTTTCCGAGACGCGGTCGCTGAACACGGTCGGCCCGATCATCGGCACGGAGCTGGTCCGCAGCTCGATCGTGATCCTCGCCGTCGGCGAGGCGTTCATCCTCTTCTACCTGTGGTACCGGTTCCGGAGCATTCGCTTCGGGGCGGCGGCCATCGTCGCCCTGCTCCACGACGTGATCGTGGTCGTCGGGCGCGTTCGCCATCCTGGGCTTCTTCTTCGGTGTCGAGTTCGACGCGCTGTTCGTGACCGCCCTCCTGACGGTCATCGGCTTCTCCGTCCATGACTCGATCGTCGTCTTCGACCGGATCCGGGAGAACCGCCTCCGCCACGCCGGGGAGTCGTTCGGCGCGATCGTGAACCACTCGATCCTCCAGACGATGGGCCGGTCGATCAACACCTCGCTGACCGTCGTCGCGACGACCAGCGCGTTGCTGCTCCTCGGACCGGTCGACGATCCAGACCTTCACGCTGGCCCTGCTGATCGGGATCGTCAGCGGGACCTACTCGTCGATCTTCAACGCGAGCCAGATCCTGGTGTCGTGGGACGAGTGGGCCAACGTCGGAAGGCGCGTCGCAGCGACCGCCAAGTAGCTCGCCGCTGCGGCCGCGGTAAGCCGGACACCGTCGGCCGCCTCTACCATGGCGGCAGCATGATCCGGCCCCGGTTCGAATGGCTCCTTCCGCCGCCGTTGGACCATTCGCCGGTGCTGGCCGGGTTCAGCGCCCCGGTGGCGACCCTCCTCGCCCGTCGCGGGATCCAGACCGATGCCGAAGCCGGGCGCTTCCTCGAGGCCGGCCCTGAGGACCTCCCACCGGTGTCGCTGATGACCGATGCCGGAGACGGCGCTCGACCGGATCGAGCCGGGCGGTCGACCAGGGGGAGCCGATCGCGATCTGGGGCGACTACGACGCCGATGGCATGACCGCGGTCGCCATCTGGGTCCTCGCGCTGCGCCGCCTGGGCGTCGAGCCCATCCGGTACGTCCCGTCTCGCCTGGCCGAGGGCTACGGGCTCTCGGTTGACGGTCTCCGCGCGCTCGCCGATCGCGGGGCGCGGCTGGTGGTGACCTGCGACTGCGGGGTCGGGAACGTCGGCGGAGGTGGCCGCCGCCCGTGAGCTGGGGATGGACGTCATCGTCACCGACCACCACGTCCCGCTCGGCGCGCTGCCCGGCCGCGGTCGCGGTGGTCGACCCCCATCGGCCCGACTGCCCGTACCCGAACCCGCGACCTGACCGGTGCGGGGCTCGCGTACCGGCTGGCGACCGCGCTCCTGGCCCGGCGCGGACCGCAAGTCGCGCGACCTCGCCGCGCTCGGCGCGCATCGGCACCATCGCCGACATGGCGCCGATGATCGGGGAGAGCCGGGCCATCGTCCGAATGGGCCTGGCCGAGCTGGCCGACGACCACCCATCCCGGGCTGCGCGGCCTGCTCGCCCGCGCGCGCGGAGGATCCGGCCCACCCGACGGCCCGTGACGTGGGGTTCGGCATCGTCCCGCGCCTGAACGCGGCCGGTCGCATCGCGGACGCCGAGCTCGCGCTGGACCTGCTGGTCGCGACCGATGCGGCCGAAGCCGAGCGCGCTCCTCGTCGAGCTGGAAGCGGTGCACGAGCGGCGCCGCGAGCTGACGACGGTCGCGATCGCGGGCGGCGCGCCGCGCTGGTCGCCGAATCGCCCGGGCACCGGCCCGATCGCGCTTCGTGACGACACCTGGCCCGCCGGGCCTGCTCGGGCCTGGTTGCCGGCCGCCTGGCGGACGAGCTGGCTCGCCCGGTGGCCGCCGCCGCGCTCGTGGAATCCGAGGTCCGCGGATCGGTGCGGGCGACGCCTGACTTCGACGTCGCCCGTCGGGCTCGAGGCGTGCGGCGCGCACCTGACCAAGCGCGGCGGCCATGCCGCGGCCGGCGGATTCAGCGCCGCGCCCGGACGCGTGGGACGCCTTCGTCGACGCATGTTCGAGGCCCTGCCGCGGCCGTTCCCGGCCGGCGCGGTCGCGACCCTCGCCCGGCCGGACGAGCTCGCCGTGGATCTCGTCCTGCCGGCGCGCTACGTCGGCTGGCCGCTGCTCGCCGAGCTCGATCGCCTGCTGCCCGTACGGCCCCGGCAACTCGAGCCGATGCTGGCGGTGACCGGGCTGACGGTGGGCGACGCGCGGCGGGTCGGCGCCGGCGGCGAATCACCTCTCGATGCGCCTGCGTCGCGGTCCCGAGACGATCGACGCCATCGCCTTCGGGGTCGAGGAGGATCGCGAGACACCCGGAGCCGGCGTGGCGCTCGACGTGGTCGGCGACGCTCGAGTCGCGGACGTTCGACGGGGAGCCGCGGCTCCAGCTCCGGGTCGTGGACTACGCGACGGCCGATGCGTCGCCACTCCTCGGCCGCCGCGGGCGACTGCGCTCCGGCGCCGGCCGGTGCCGGTGGCGGGATGAGCGCACCAGCGACCGCCGCTCGAGCGACTGCGCGAGCGGCGCGATCAGCTCGGGGCGCCGCTGTGCCTCGGCATCGACCCGCGCCCCGAGTCACGCTTCCCGATGGCCTGGCGCCGGACGCGCAGGGGATCGAGACGTTCGCCCGCGGGCTGATCGAGGCCGGCGCCGACGGTCGCGGTCGCCGTCAAGCTCAACACGGCCTACTTCGAGGCGTTCGGCTCGGCTGGATGGGCGGCCCTCGAGCGCGTGCGGGCCGCGATTCCGTCCGGCCCGATCGTCATCATCGACGCGAAGCGCGGCGACATCGGTCCGTCCGCCGAGCGGTACGCGGAAGCCCTCATGGGCCGCCTCCGGCCGATGCGGTCACCCTCCAGCCGTACCTCGGCGAGGACGCGATCGAGCCGTTCCTCGCCTACCCCGGCCGCCTGGTCTACGTGCTCGCCCGGACGTCGAACCCCAGCGCCGGGCAGCTCCAGGACCTGCGTCGTCGGACGGCGTGGCCGCTGTCCGCGGTCGTTGCGCGCTGGGCGGCGGACCGCTGGCCCGACGGGCGGGTGGGGCTCGTGGTCGGGAGCCACCGAGCCCGACGAGCTGGCGCGCCTGCGGGCCGAGGTTCCGGCGCTCGGCTTCCTCGTCCCCGGCGTGGGCGCGCAGGGCGGCGACCTGGCCGTCGGCCGTCCGATTCTGTGACGGGTCCGCGGCCCCCGGCCTGGTCAACGTGTCGCGCGGCATCGCGGAGGCGGCCATCGGGCCCGACTGGCGCGACGCGGCCGCGGCCGCCGCCCAGGCGCTGGCTGGACGACCTGCGGAAGGCGGTGCTACACTCGGCGCCACCAGCTGAGGAGAGTCGGCCGCAAGATGCCAACCATCGGAGCCCCCGAGCTCATCATCGTCCTGGTGATCGTGCTGATCCTGTTCGGGCCCGGTCGGCTGCCGGACATCGGCAACGCCATCGGGAAGGGGATCCGCGAGTTCCGGAAGGCCTCATCGGAGATCGAGGACTCGATCCGCGGCGAGCCGAAGTCGCCCGACACCACTCCGAAGAGCTGACCGCCCGCCCCGCGACGCCCCGGCAGCGCCTGAGCCGATGAGCCAGGACGGCTCGACCATGACCATGGTCGAGCACCTCGAGGAGCTGCGCCGCCGACTGATGGTCGTCATCGCGGCCATCGCCATCGCCGCGATCCTGGGCTTCCTCGTCTCGGGACCCGTGCTCGACCTTCTCCGCCAGCCGCTCCCCGACGAATTCGACACCCTCTTCTTCACCAGCCCTGCCGGCGCCTTCGTCGCCCAGCTCAAGATCGCCGCCTTCATCGGTATCGCGCTCGCCATGCCCGTGATCCTGTACGAGCTCTGGCGGTTCGTGACGCCGGGGCTGCTGCCCGGCGAGCGGCGCCTCCTCTGGCCGTTCCTCCTCGTCGGCGGTCGTGCTGTTCGTCCTCGGGGTCGTCATCGGCTATCTCGTCCTGCCCTACGCGCTCACGTTCCTGTTCGGGTTCGCCCGCGAGGGCGTGCGAGCCGCTGCCGACGATCGAGGAGTACATCGGGTTCGTCACGACCCTGCTGCTCGTCTTCGGGCTGATGCTCCAGTTCCCGGTCGTGCTCTTCGTCCTGTCGCGGCTGGGGATCGTGACGCCGGCGTGGCTGGCTTCGCGGCGGCGGTGGGCGATCCTGCTGATCGCCATCGTGTCGCGGTGGCCACGCCGGGCGGTGACCCGTTCTCGATGGTCGTCCTGGCGCTGTTCATGTACGGCCTGTTCGAGGGGACCCTGGTCGTCATTCGGGCCGTCCAGCGCAGGGACCGTCAGCCCACGACCGATGTCGACCCGTGACGGGACTCGCGGAGCACGATACCCGCGGTGGCACGGCGACCGTTCTCCTCCTGACCGATCCGGCCCATCGCGCCCACGCCGTGGCCCGGGCATCCCGAGCGGCCCGAGCGGGTCGATGCCGTGGCCGACGGCGTCCGCGACGGCGCGACGGCGGCCGGCGGCGAGGCTCGTCGAGCGCGGCGCGGAACCGATCTCGCCTCGAGAGGCGGCCGCGGTCCATGACCGCTCGTACCTCGAGTGGCTGGCGGCACGCGACGGCGATGGCGGCGGATGGCTGGACCCGGACACCTATGTCGTCGCCGGGTTCGTGGCACGCGGCGCGGATGGCGGCCGGGATTGACCGTCGCGGCGGTCGACGCCGTGGCAGGCGGGCGACGCGACGGTGGCGTTCGCGGCGGTTCGTCCACCGGGCCACCATGCCGGCCGCGACCGGGGAAGGGGCTTCTGCCTGCTGAACAACGTGGCCATCGCCGTGGCCAGCGCTGCGGGCACAGGGCCGGCGGGGAGCGGGTCGCCGTCCTCGACTGGGACGTCCACCACGGCGACGGCTCGGAGGAGATCTTCGGGGACGACCCGAACGTGCTGTACGCCTCGACCCACCAGTTTCCGTGGTACCCGGGCACCGGGATCCGGTGATCGGATCGGACACCGTGCTGAACGTGCCGCTCGCCGGCCGAGACCGGCGACGACGGCTTCGTCGCGGCCTGGCGCGAGCACGATCCTGCCGCGCGTCGAGGCCTTCCGACCCGATGCGATCGTGGTCTCGGCCGGCTACGACGCCCACCGCGACGATCCGCTGGCCTGGCTCGAGGTCACCGAGACGGCTTCGGCGCAGGTGGCCGAGTCGGTCGGGAGCGTCGGCCCGACGCCTGGGCCTGCGGGGCGTGGCGCTGGCCCTCGAAGGTGGCTATGACCTGGCCGCCATCCGGCAGTCGGCGGCAGCGACCATCATCGGTCTCCTCGACGGCCTGCCACGGCACCCAGCGCGGGATGCCGGAAACGTGACGGCTATACTCGGTTCGGTGTCGTCCCGACGGGCCTCCGTGGCTCCCGCAGATCGCCCGACGCGGCGCTCTCGGCCGCGCCGCTCGCCGACCGTGCCCGCCGCGCCGTCCGCGAAACCGGCGCCGCAAGCACCGCCGCCCGCCGCTGGCCGTCGAAATCGTGACATTCGGCTTCAAGTACGGCCTCCCGCAGAAGGCCGATCTCGTGTTCGACGTCCGGTTCCTGACGAACCCGTTCTGGGTTCCGGACCTCAAGCCGCTGTCGGGGCTGTCGGCCCCGGTGCGCCAGTACGTCCTCGAGCAGCCCCAGGCCGGTCGCTTCCTCGACCTCGTGGTCCAGCTGCTGGAGCTGACCGTGCCGGCCTACCGGGCCGCCGGGCGGGAGCGGCTCGTGGTCGCCCTCGGCTGCACCGGCGGCTACCACCGCTCGATCGCGCTGGCCGAGGAGCTGGCCGGCCGGCTGGGCGGACTCGACGACGCTTCGGTCACCGTCATCCACCGGGAGCTGCGCCGATGAATGGCCCGCGATTGCCGCGCTGGCTCTACCCGGGCATGCACATCAAGCGCTGGATCGGCACGCTGCTGGTCGGGCTCACCATCCTGGCCCTCGGTGCCGCAATCCTGCTCATCGAGCTGTACCGCCGGGCCATCATCGAGTACCCGGAGCTCGCCGCTGCCTGGGCGCGGAGCTGGAGCGAGAGATGCGGGCGGCGATCGTGATCACGGTCGGGGTGCTGCTCACCGGGTTCGGGCTGTGGAAGCTCATGAACAGCGTCGTCTCGCCATTCGTCTCGCGCGGTGACTCGGTGATGGAGGTGCTGTACACCAAGCGCTACCTGGCGCGAGGTCCGCGGATCGTGGCCCTCGGCGGCGGCACCGGGCTGTCGACCCTGCTGCGCGGGCTGAAGGCGTACTCGGCCAACATCACCGCCGTCGTCGGGGTGGCCGATGACGGCGGGAGCAGCGGCCGGCTGCGCCAGCAGCTGGGCATCGTCCCGCCGGGCGACATCCGCAACTGCATCGCCGCCCTGGCCGATGCCGAGCCGCTCATGACCCAGCTCATGCAGTACCGATTCCCGCCCGGGTCGGGCCTGGATGACCACGCGTTCGGCAACCTGTTCATCGCGGCCATGACCGCGGTCACCGGCGACTTCGACGAGGCGGTTCGGGAGTCGAACCGCGTCCTCGCCGTGCGCGGGCAGGTCCTGCCGGCGACGAGCGTCCCGTTGAACCTCACCGCGCGGCTGGCATCGGGGCGGTTCGTGAGTGGCCAGGCGGCGGTGAGCACCGTGACGGAGCCGATCGCGCGGGTCCAGATTGACCCGGCCGACGTCCGCGCCAACCCCGAGGCGATTGAGCGGATCCTCGAGGCGGACCTCATCGTCATCGGTCCCGGCAGCCTGTACTCGAGCGTCCTGCCGAACCTGCTATCAGCGACATCCACGATGCCGTGTCCGCGGCCGAGGGCCTCCGGGTGTACGTCTGCAACGTCGCCACCCAGCCGGGCGAGACGGGCGGCTACACCGCGTCGCAGCACCTGACCGCCCTGTTCGACCACGCCGGCGACGAGCTCGTCGACATGGTCCTCCTGAACCGAGAACCGCGACGCGCGCCGCCCGGGCGGATGGCAGGGCCAGCCGGTCCAGCTCGACACGCGCCAGCTCGAGGAGCTGCCGGTGGTGGTCGTCGAGGACGACGTCGTCGACGATCAGAACGCCCATCACCACGATCCCGACAAGCTGGCCGCGGTCCTGCTCCGCCTGCTCCAGGACGACCGTCCACGCCCGCCAGCGCCAGCGCATCCGGCGACCGGTGGCCACGGCCAGCTGACGCGGGGATGCGGCCTGCGCCGAGACGTCAAGGGAGAGCTGGCTCGCATCGAGCCGGCGCGGGCCTGCTGCCGGGAGGCCGAGCTGGCCGGGCTGCGGTTCGCGGACGGAGCGATCACGACGCTCGACCCGTCCACCGTCCGGGTCGCCGTCCGGCTCGGCGCCGGCCGGGCCGTGCCCCGGTCGGCGGATCGCGGATCGCCGGGACGCGCCACCACCTCGCCGTCGAGCGCGGCCGACCGGCAGCCTCGCCGCGTGGAGCTGGTCCACGGCCGCGGACTGCGATCGGCGGGCGTTCCTGCGCGGCGTCGTCCTCGGCTCGGCTCGATCTCGTTCGGGCGGACCGGGCCGCACGTCGAGTTCGTGTTCCGCACCGACCGCAGGCGCGGACCCTCCAGCGGCGCCTGGCGGCCGAGCGGGATTCGCTCGGCGTCGTACGAGCGGCGCGGCCGGACCGTCGTGGCTACCTCACCGGTCGGGAGCAGTCGCGTCCCTCCTGCAGCTGACCGGGGCCCACGGCGCGCTGCTCGAGCTCGAGTCCGAGCAGGTGGGCCACGACGTCCAGAACCGGCTGAACCGGCTCCTGAATGCCGAGGCGGCGAACGTGAACCGGACGGTGCGCGCCGCCGAGCGCCAGGTCGCGGGCCATCGAGCGGCTGGCAGGCACCGGGCGGCTCGACGACCTGCCGCCGGGCCTGCGGGCCGTGGCCGATGCCCGACGAGCCCATCCCGAAGCCGATCTGGAGGCGCTCGCCGGCGAGCTCCAGCTGGGCCGGTCGGCGGTCCACCACCGCCTCCGGCGGATCGAGCAGCTCGCCGCGATTGAGGCGCCATGACCGATGCCGGCCGGCGGCCGCTCGTCGCCGGCAACTGGAAGATGAACCCGCCCGGCCGGCGGCGGCCGGAGCCCTGGCCCGCGAGGTCGCGCGGCGCACGCCACGACCGCCGGACGGCGGTCGACGTCGTCGTCTGCCCGCCGGCCATCTGGCTCGGCGCCGTCGCGTCTGCGCTGGATGGGACCGCGGTGAAGGTCGGGGCGCAGAACATGGATGCCAGGAGAGCGGGGCCTACACCGGCGAGATCTCGCCGCTGATGCTGGTCGGGATCGCCGAGTACGTGATCGTCGGCCACTCGGAGCGGCGTCGGCTGTTCGGCGAGACCGATGACGCGGTGGCGGCAAGGTCGCGAGCGCGGTCGCCCACGGGCTGGTCCCGATCGCGGCGGTGGGCGAAACGGCCGACGAGCGGCGCGGCGGGCGACACCGAACGCGTGATCGAGCGCCAGGTCCGGGCGGTCGTGTCGGGACTCGACCGGGTGCCCGGCAGCGGGCTGGTCGTCGCGTACGAGCCGGTGTGGGCCATCGGGACCGGCGACGCGGCGTCCGGCGACCGATGCGCAGGCCGGGGCCGCACAGATCCGCGCGCCTCCTGGCCGGCCTCGACCCGGACGGTGCGGCCGAGGTGCGCATCCTCTACGGCGGCAGCGTGGCGCCAGACCGTGCCGCGTCAGTGCCTCGCCGGGTCCGGACGTCGACGGCGCGCTCGTCGGCGGAGCTTCGCTCGACGCCGCAGCGTTCGCGGCCATCGTCCGGGCCGCAGCACCGTGAGCCGCCGGCCCTGATGGCCGGCGTCCGGCCCGTCGTGCTCTGCGTCCTCGACGGCTTCGGCATCGGTGACGATCCGGCGGTGGACGCGATGGCTGCCGCGGACATGCCGAACTGGCGCCGGCTGCTCGCCGAGTGGCCGCACTGCCCGGCTGCGGGCGGCGGGCGAGGCGGTCGGCCTGCCGCCGGGCCAGATGGGCAACAGCGAGGTGGGCCACCTCAACCTCGGCGCCGGCTTCCACGTCCTCCAGGACCTGCCGCGGATCAACGCCGCCATCGCCGACGGATCTTCGCCGCCAACCCGGCCCTGGTCGCCGCCTGCCGCCACGCCTCGATCGCGGCGGGCGGCTCCATCTGCTGGGCCTCATCGGCCCCGGCGGGATCCACGCCCATGACGACCACATGGTGGCCATGGCCGAGCTCGCGCAGCGACCAGGGCCTCGCGCCGGACCGCGTCCTGCTGCATGCCTTCACCGATGGGCGTGACACGCCGCCCCGATCGGCCGACAGCCTGCTGCCGGCACTGCTGGCCCGGCTCGCCGGCCGAGCCACCCTCGCCACGGTCAGCGGTCGCTACTGGGCCATGGACCGCGACGGCCGCTGGGATCGAACCCGGCGCGCCTACGAGGCCATCGTCCATGGTTCGGGCGGCGTGGCCGAATCGGGGGCGGAGGCCGTCCGATCGGCCTACGCGCGCGACATCGGCGACGAGTTCATCGAGCCCACGGTCGTCCGCCCCGAGGGCGCGGTCGGGGCCGGTGATGCCCTCGTCCACCTGAACTTCCGCGCCGATCGGGCGCGGCAGCTGACCCAGGCACTGGCGCTCGACGAGTTCGACCACTTCGATCGCGGCTGGCGCCAACGGACCTGCTGGTGACGACCCTGACCGAGTACGAGGATCCGACGACCTGCCGGTGGCGGTCGCCTTCGCCGCCGCCGTCGCCGACGGGCTGGCCGCCCACCTGTCGCGGCTCGGGATCCGCCAGCTGCACCTGGCCGAGACGGAGAAGTACGCCCACGTCACGTACTTCTTCAACGGCGGCGTCGAGGAGCCGTTCCCCGGGCGAGGAGCGCATGCTGGTTCCGTCACGACGGGACGTCGCGACCTACGACCTGGCCCCGGCGATGAGCGCCGAACCGATCACCGACCGCCTCGAGGCGGCCGTCGCGGGCGGGGCGTACGGGTTCATCGTCGTCAACTACGCCAACCCGGACATGGTCGGCCACACCGGCGGCTGGGACGCCGCCGATCGCGGCGCTCGAGATCACCGACGCCTGCCTCGGCCGGGTGAGCAGCTGCGGTCCTGCGCCGCCGGCGGTGCGCTGCTCATCACCGCCGACCACGGCAACGTCGAGCGGATGCGCGACGCCGACGGCGGGCCGCACACCGCGCACACCACCGCCGACGTCCCGTTCGTGCTCGTCGGGGAGGCGTGGCGCGGCCGGCACCTGCGCGACGGGACCTGGCCGACGTCGCGCCGACGATCTGCGCCCTGCTGGGCATCCCGATCGGGCCAGCACATGACCGGGCGCAGCCTGCTCGTCGATTCCGGCCGCGACCAGTGAACCGCGCCTATACTGCCGCCCGCATGAACGCCCTCACCCTCGTCCAGATCCATCCTGGCCGTGGCCCTCACCGTCGCGATCCTGCTCCAGCAGCGCGGCGCCGGGAGTGGGCGGCGCATTCGGTGGCGAGATCACCGCCTACCGCAGCCGACGCGGCATCGAGCGGACGCTGTTCCGGCTCACGATCGTGCTCGGCCGTCCTGTGGGTCGTCTTCTCCGTCCTGGGGCTCTACCTCCAGACGATCTGACCGCGGGGCACCGCCGCGGTCGACCGAAGGTCCGGTTATCTCGTCGCGCGCTGGAGCGCCGTGTAGAATCGGATCACGGGCCGAGGTGGCGGAATAGGCAGACGCGCTAGGTTCAGGACCTAGTGACCATTACGGTCGTGTGGGTTCAAGTCCCTCCCTCGGTACCAACCCTGGCCCAGGTGGCGGAATTGGTATACGCGTACGTTTGAGGGGCGTATGAGGCAACTCATCCGGGTTCAAGTCCCGGCCTGGGCACCACCATCCACTGACCGATGCCGCCGCTCGCTCGCGAGCGGCGATTCGCTGTAGGCTCCGCCGACGGGCGGTTAGCTCAGCTGGTCAGAGCGTCTCGTTTACACCGAGAAGGTCGGGGGTTCGAGCCCCTCACCGCCCACCAAACGCGCCGAGTACCATGATCTCCACAGTCGTGCCCTAGGAGTCGCCCCCGATGGAATTGCTGCCCATCATTCTGTTGATCGTCGTCGCCGTCATCGTCATCGGCGGCATCCTCATCTACAACGGGCTGGTCCGCCTCCGCAACCAGGTCGACGAGGCCTGGAACCAGATCAGCGTCCAGCTGAAGCGCCGACACGACCTGATCCCGAACCTCGTGAACGCCGTGCGCGGCTACATGGAGTTCGAGCAGGAGACGCTGACCCGGGTCATCGAGGCCCGCAACGCCGCCGTCCAGGCCTCGGCCCAGGGCCCGGCCAACGCCGGCGCAGCCGGCGGAGCGGAGAACTTCCTGACCGGCGCCCTGCGCCAGCTGTTCGCCCTGGTCGAGAACTACCCCGACCTGAAGGCCAACCAGAACGTCATGCAGCTCCAGGAGGAGCTGACCACGACCGAGAACCAGATCGGCTTCGCCCGCCAGCACTACAACGCGACGGTGCGGGAGATGAACACCGCGATCCAGACCTTCCCGAACGTGCTCCTCGCCGGCGCGCTCGGCTTCAAGGAGCGCGACTACTTCCAGATCGAGGAGGCCGACACGGCGGTGCCCGAGGTGAACCTCCAGATCTGAGGCCGATCCGCGGCTTCCACGCCCGGTGAGCCAGTCCGCGCCAACCTTCTACGCCCAGATCGCCGCCAACCGGCGCGCGAGCCTGGCGCTGATGCTGGTCGTGACCCTGCTCCTCGTCGCCCTCGCCGGAACCGCCGGCTACGCCCTCGGCTACGAGTGGTACGGGATCCCGTTCGCGCTCATCCTGGCCGCCATCCTGGCCAGCACCTCGTACTTCGGCGGGGATCGGCTCGTGCTGGCCGCCAGCGACGCGCGCGAGATCGATCGGGCCAACCCGCCGGACACGCTGAACCAGCTGATGAACGTCGTCGAGGAGATGCGCCTCGCGAGCGGTCTGCCCATGCCGCGCGTCTTCGTCATTCCCGATACCGCGCCGAATGCCTTCGCGACCGGCCGCGACCCGAAGCACGCCTCGCTGGCGGTGACCTCGGGTCTGGTCGAGAAGATGGACCGCGAGGAGCTCCAGGGCGTCGTCGCCCACGAGATGAGCCACATCCGCAACTTCGACATCCGGTTCATGCTGCTCATCGGCGTGATGGTGGGGACCATCGCGCTCATCGCCGACTGGTTCCTGCGCATCTCGTTCTGGGGCGGCCTCGGCCGTGGCCGCCGCAGCGGGGGCGATCGGGAGGGCGGGGGGCTGATGGCCGTGATCCTCATCATCGCCCTGCTCCTGTCGGTGATCAGCCCGCTCATCGGCCGCCTGGTCATGCTGGCGGCCAGCCGGCGGCGGGAGGGTCTGGCCGATGTCAGCGCGGTCGAGCTGACGCGCAACCCCCTCGGCCTGGCCGGAGCCCTGCGCAAGATCGCGGACGATCCCGAGGTGCTCGAGGCGGCGAACAAGGCCACCCAGCACATGTACATCGTCAACCCGATCAAGGCCTTCGAGAAGCGGTCGAGCTCGATGTGGGACACCCATCCGCCGCTGGCCGAGCGGATCCGGGTCCTCGAGTCGCTGGCCGGGGCCAGTGCGCCGTCCGCAGCTCAGCCGGAGCCGGCGGCGCCGAACGGCTGAGCGCGATGTGTCACATGCCCGACAGCTGGTCGGGCGGGAATATGCTCGTCGGACACCCTGGCGCACCCCGAGACTGATGCGGTAGACACCATCCACCCGTAGGAGGGCCCGACCATGAACAGCAACCAGGCAGATGCCGCACTCCTCGCCTTCGACGGCGGACCGACCGCGATGGTCGAGTTCGCGATCGCCCGATGACGCCCAGATTCTTCGCCGGCTGCTGGAGACGCGCGCTGGGCAGCCACTGTCCATCACGCTGGCAGTCTCGGCCGACGCCGAAGCCGACGTCGAGGGCCATGCGCAGAGTCCGTCGGTGGCGCTGACGCTCCACGCGGACGCGGACGACACCGCCGGTCATGCCATCAACGTCCATTTCCCGACCGCGGCCGACGCGGCCCGATTTCGCCGCAACATGATCCTGACCGGCGCGCTTGCCGGCTCGATCGTGCTCGGGTCGGCGGGGGCGATGGTCATCAGCAGCCAGGCCGGCGCGCCCGCCGACGACGGCTCCCTGGTTCGAGACCCCGGCCTACGAGCGGCCCGCCGGTCACGGCATGCTGCGAAGGCGCGGACCCCATCCCGTCGGTCTCGACCGTCCCGGCGGCCGCGGCGGCGTCCGCGGTCGGCGCCTCGTCGCTCATTGACCCGGTCACCGGGCGTCCCGCCGATCGCGGCTTCCTCGAAGGCGCGGACGGGGCGCCGGCGGAGACGGCAGGCGGATCGGCGGCCAATCGACCGACCGGTGCCGGCCCGCTCGAAGGGGTCGACGAGTAGGCGGAGTTGACCCGCGTCGAAGGCGATCGCTATCCTGACCCCCGCGCCCGACGCGCAGACCGAGAGGCGGTTGCCTCATCGGACGACGCGGGCCGAGGTAGCTCAGTTGGTAGAGCACCGCCCTGAAGAGGCGGGTGTCGTCAGTTCGAATCTGACCCTCGGCACCAACCGCGACGGGCGGTGACCGGGCGGAAGTGGCTCAGTTGGTAGAGCATCACCTTGCCAAGGTGAGGGTCGCGGGTTCGAGTCCCGTCTTCCGCTCCAATTCTTTGCCCCGTGGGCTCTGCTAGCCTCAGGCGACCGGATGCCCCGTCGTCTAGCTGGCAGGACAGCGGACTTTGGATCCGTGAACCGAGGTTCGAATCCTCGCGGGGCAGCCAGGCGCATCGGTGGCGACGTGCCCGAGTGGCCAGGGAGCGGTCTGCAAAACCGCGTACACGGGTTCGAGTCCCGTCGTCGCCTCCACAATCTGAGCACGAAAGCGCCTATTCGCCGCGGTCGGTACGCCGAATGGAAGCAACGGAGCGGCACGGAGGGAAGGGCGAGTTGGCCCGTTACGCAGTAGCGCATCTGGACGAGATCGAGGAGCTCGCCGATGCAGGCACTCTCTACCGACCAGTCCGCCTCCACCTGGGCATCACGGCGTTCGGCGCCACGGTGTGGACCGGCCACGCCACTGGTGACGTGGTCATCAACCTCCATGACCCCGGCGACCCGACAGCCGACCAGGAGCTTTTCCTCGTCGTGCGGGGCCATGCCGTGTTCGAGCTCGACGGCGACCGCGTTGATGCGCCGGCAGGGACTTTCGTGTTCGCCCCGCCGGGTACACCACGACGCGCGTACGCGGAGGAGGCGGGGACGGAGATCTTGCTGATCGAAGGCACGCCGGGAAAGGGGTACGAGGCTCGCGGTTGGGAGCTGTGGGCTCCGCTTGCTCCGATGTACGGCGCGGCGCGATATGCCGAGGTCGCAGACGAACTGCGCGCCGCCGTCAAGGCGCACCCGCAGTACGGGATGCTGTTCTACAACCTGGCCTGCTGCGAGAGCCTCACGGGCAAGCCAACCGAGGCGCTGGTCCACCTGCAGCGCGCGATCGAACTCTCCGAGGAGTTCCGCGAGGACGCCAAATCCGATTCGGATTTCGACCCGATCCGCGACGAGCCAGAGTTCAGGAACCTCATGAGCGGCTAGCCGCTCTACGACCCGGCGTGGCGGTTGCTTGGAGCCGCTCGGCCCTCAGCCGGCGGTCCCGAACTTCGCCCGCCCGGCCGGTCGATACGTCTGGATCGTCACTCCGGAAGGCACCGTCATGGAGTCGATCAGGGTCAGGTGATGCGTCTGCCCCTGTTCCGGGAACAGGCGCAGCCCGTCGCCCACCACGACGGGGTAGAGGCGCAGGTTGAGCTCGTCGACGAGGTCGCGCTCGAGCAGCCAACGCAACAGGGCCCCGCTGCCATGGACCTGGAGCTCGCGTCCGGGCTTTGCCTTGAGCACGCGCACCTCCGCCTCGAGGTCGCCGTCGATGACATGGGTGTTCTGCCAAGCCGGGTCCTTGAGCGTGGTCGACGGGACGTACTTGGGCAGCACGTTGATCCCGTGGGAGACGGGATCACCGTCGTCGTGGTGCGGCCAGTACGGTTCCCAGATCTCCCACGTCTTGCGGCCGAGCAGGAACGCGTCCGCGCGCTCGAACCACGAGGTCAGGAAACGCCAGCCCTCTTCGTCGGCGAATGGCGCGGTCCAACCGCCGCGATCGAACCCGCCGCGCCGGTCCTCATCGGGGCCGCCAGGGCCCTGGTACACGCCGTCCATTGTCAGCATCATCGAGGCGGTCAGCTTCATGGTCATCGCTCCCTGCTAGTGATCGTCGAAGGTTAGACGACCGTTCGGACGGAGGCTAATCGGCGAGCTGCGGAGGACCCATCGCCGAACGCCCATGACGAGCACTGGCCACGCCGCCGATCGGTAGCTGGACTCGCGGCGATTCGACCTCTGGGCCAGCGGTATCCGGGGTGGGCCTCGGAAGCCTGGACCTCAACCGGTGCTCGTGGGCAACGGAGCCTTAGGCGAGGCATTGTCTCGACGTGTTTGGAGGGCAATACTCGGGTCGCTCTGCGGGGGGCACAGGAGGATGTCATGAAGAAGATGCTTGCGGCTGTCATCGTGGCCGTTGCACTGACCGCCATTCCGGCCGCGGCACTGGCCGCCCCGCCCTCGAATCCGAGCTGCTGGGGCGCGGCCAGCGCGGACTTCGCGCACAGCGCTCCGGGTGCGCTCGGTGAGCATTCGAGCAGCTTCGCCACGCCACGCCTTGGCATTGGCAACGTGGCCAACGCCTTCACAGGCACGCACCAGCCAGGCTTGCTCGCCACGGCGTTGGGGTTCACCTGCCCATAGAGGCGAACGTCTGATCAACCGGAACGCCGGCGAAAGGCGGGAATTCTTGGACTTGTTGTTCGGAGGATGAGCGCCAGCGGTAGGGCTGGGTCGTCTGCCGGCGCGTTTGACTTCCCGGCGTCGCTCTTCTAGCGTCCTCTTCCCCGATACGTTCAGCGACCGTAAGAGGAGTCCGCAATGCGCTTCTTCAAGGTCTGGTTCGCACTGAGTCTCGTATTCGTCCTCAGCTCTCCGCCGATGGCAGCGACCGCGGCCGAACCGCAGAACGAGAAGCTGGAGATGTACGTCCTTGAAGGCTCGGCGGATGCCATTGCCGAGGCCACCAAAGGGCTCGAGCTGCTGGACGTCCAAGTGACGGCCGCCGGGACGCGGGTCGAGGTAGTGCTGACCAGGCGGGAAGCGGCGAAGATCCGGGCGCAGGGTATATCGGTCGACTTTGTCCGCAACGCGCAGGGGCAAACGGTCACCGAGCAGGCCGAGCTGATGGCCGCCAATGGCTTCACCGTGTGGCGTTCGTGGGACGAGGCTGGGGGAATTCGGGACGAGCTGTATGCCATCGCGCGGCAGAACCCCCAGATCGTCAAGCTCGAAGTCCTCGGCCACACGTACCAGGGTCGCGAGCTGATCGCGCTCAAGGTCACCCAGGGCGCCCGCGGACGAGGTCGACGGCTCGCGCCCATCGGTCCTGTACTCCTCCAACCAGCACGCGCGCGAATGGATCAGCCTCGAAGTCAATCGGCGGACGCTGCGCTACTTCATAGACGGGTGGCGGGCGAACGACCGGGAGATCAGAAACCTGCTCAAGACCACCGAGCTGTGGTTCATCCTGTCCGCAAACCCGGACGGCTACCAGTACAGCTTCGACGTCGAACGTCTGTGGCGGAAGAACCTGCGCGACAACAACGAGGACGGGCAGATCACCGTCGTCGACGGCGTCGATCCGAACCGCAACTTCAACGAGCACTGGGGCTACGACGACGAAGGATCGTCGAATGAGCCGTTCTCCGAGACCTATCGCGGCCCGAGCGCGGCATCAGAGCCTGAGACGCAGGCGATGCAGGGCCTGATCAACCGCATCAAACCGAAGTTCCAGTCCAACCTGCACTCCTTCGGCCAGTGGCTGCTCTACCCGCAGGGCTGGCAGACAGGCACGCTCCACGCGGACAACCCGATCTACGTGGCGGTTGCCGGCACTGACGCCAACCCGGCGATGGCCGACTTCAACCCAGGCCAGTCGGCCGACACGCTATACGTCACCAATGGCGAGACGACGGACTACGCGTCGACGGCCGCGGGGACGATCGCCATCACGCCCGAGCTGGGCGAGGGCATCGAGGGCGCCGGCTTCGTCTTTCCCGATGACGAGGCCCTTGTCCAGGCAGAGTTCGAGCGTGCCCTCCCGTTCCAGCTCGGGCTCGCACGCTCGGCGGTGGATCCGGACGATCCGGCGTCACCGGTCGGGATCACGCTCGATCCCTTCTACCTGAACCAGGACGGACTCGACCCGCAGAACGGCGCGGAGTCTCTCTTCGACTTCACGTTCGACACGTCGAACGGCGATCCGCAGGAGGTACGGGTTCTGGCGAAGCGCAGCCTCGGCGCCGTCACGCTGAAGTATTCGGTCAATGGCGACCCGCCGCTGTCGGGATCGACCGCCGAGTGGACCGGCTTCGAACGGTACGGCCCGGGCGACGGCACCTACTACCACGTGCTCTCGGGAGCCGTGACGGGCACAGCCCCGGGCGACGAGGTCGAAGTCTGGTTCGAGGGCGGCGGTGCAACGAGCGACTCGTTCACCTACGAAGTCGTCTCCGATACCAACCGGCGTCTGCTGATCCTGGCCGCTGAGGACTACACGGGCATATCGCCAGCCAAGCCCGGCGTTACTGCGCCTCAGTACCTCTCGTTCTACACCGACGCCCTGGCGGCCAATGGGGTCGCATTCGACGTGTACGACGTCGACGCGAACGGGCGCACCGCGCCCGACAACCTCGGTGTCCTCAGCCACTACGACGCCGTCATCTGGTACACCGGCGACGACATCGTCACCCGCGAGCCTGGCTTCCCAGGCGGCAACGCGTCGCGACTGGCGATGCAGGAGATCAACGAGGTGCGCGACTTCATGAACGAGGGCGGTCGCGTCCTCTACACCGGCCAGCGCGCCGGGCAGCAGTACACGAGCGCAGTGGCTGGCCAGCTCTACGACCCGTTCGAGAACGAGCCGTGCCGCGGAAATGCCGATCCGGAGGTCTTCGCTCGGTGCCTTCCGCTGCAAGGTTCGGGCGATTCGCAGGGTGACCCGATCGAGTACTGGTTCGGCGCCGCGATCACTACGCCTGACGCCGGCTTCGACCCGGCGACTGGTGACCCGTTCGAAATCAGCGGGCTGGCCGATCCGCTGACCGGGCTGTCCCTGGGGCGCAACGGAGCAGACAGCGCACAGAACCAAGGGACCGACTCGTCGTTCATATCGCTACACGACTATCTGAGCGTGACGGACCCGGCGGCAGCTTCCCGCAGTTCGACAGCCAGATCTCGGCGGAGTATCTGACCGGCATCGCAGGTCCGTTTGATCCGCACGATGGGTCGTCCTTCATGTGGTCGCAACGAGCCGATGAGGGCTACAAGCGGCTGGCTCGGACGATCGATCTCACGGCGACCACGGAAGCGACGCTGTCCTTCTGGACGAGCTACAACCTGGAAGTGGACTTCGACTACATGATTGTCGAGGCTCACCAGGTCGGCACCGACGACTGGACGACGCTGCCCGACCTGAACGGCCACACGAGCGATGACCTGTCCAACGACCAGGCCTGCCCGGGCGGGTGGAGCAATCCGGCTGACGCGGCGAACGTCCTCCACCCATTCCTGACCCACTACCAGACGTTCGACGAGACCACGGGGACATGCAGCAACACCGGTACAACCGGTTTCTGGAACGCCGCCAACGGGGTTTCCGGCGGCTGGCAGCAGTTCGAGGTTGACCTTTCCGCGTATGCAGGCGCCAGGTCGAGGTCTCGATCACGGTCCTCAGCGACTGGGGGCTGCAGCAGTTCCCGGGCGTTTTCATCGACGACATCGTCGTCTCCACTGGCGAGGGGAGCACGTCGTTTGAGGATGACGGGGACCAGAACGACGGCTGGACGATCCCCGGCGCACCCCAGGACGACGACGGCATCGAAGGCGCCAACATCAATGACTGGATCGCGCGCGGCGGCTTTGGCATCAAGGAAGGTGCCGCAATCACAACGGACGACTCGGTGTTCCTCGGCTTCGGCTTCGAGGGGATCAGCGATGCCGCGATGCGCACCGAGCTGATGGACCGCATCGTGACCTACTTGCTGCGGTGACCGACAGGCCCAACGGCGTGCCGGTGGCCGCAGCAAATATCATCGCCGTGGTGCCGCCCGCCAGGCGGCAGCCGGTCAGGGCCGGTGTGGCGAAATGGCAGACGCGGCGGACTTAAACTCCGCTGCCCCGCTAGGGGCGTGGGGGTTCGAATCCCTCCTCCGGCACCACTTTCTGAGCACGAATCCACGACTCGAGCACGCGGCGGTGGCGGTCCTCCAGCTTCACGAGGGATCGCTTCGAGCGGAGCAGTTCGCTCGCCTCATCGAAGCTCATCCCGTCAGTTCGCATGAGGTACGCCGCGAGCACAGTCGCCGAGCGGCCCCTGCCCTTGGCGCAGTGGACGAGGATGGTGCGGCCGTCGGCGAGCTGCGCGTCGATCCAGCCCATCGCCTCGGTCAGCTGGCCCTCGTCCGGGACGCCGATGTCCGGCACGTGGAACCGCCAGTGGGTGATGGCGTTCGCGTCGTAGAACGCGAGGTCCGCGGTGCCCTCGGCTCGCACGTCGAGGACCGCGGTGATCCCGTCGGCGATCTAGCGCCTCGTAGTCGCGCCGGTAGGTCGGCGCTCCGCCGATCCACAGCCGCGGGGTGATCCGCGAGAACCAGGCGTGACCCAGCAGGCGCTCATACGTGAACCGGATCGCCGGGTACAGCTTGTGGAAGGCCCAGTGGAACGCGTCGAGCCGATCCGGCCCCTCAGGGGACGACAATCGTCAGGGCCGACGGAAGAGCCTCGATCTTGACCGGCGTCCGCCCGATGTATTCACCATCGGTCCACACCGGTTGGTGCGGCTCGACATCGAGGGTCACCGCGCGCGCCTGTCGGATGTAGTTCATGTGGTTCAACGCCGGGACGGGCAGGAACCGCGCCGCGGCGGCAGTGACGCTGTCGATGCGGTGCACGTCGATCGCGAAGCAGTCCAGCAGTCCGTCTTCGATGGAGTAGGTCTGGGTGATCTTGAGGCCGGTGCCCATCATCCCCGAATTCACGACGTAGACCTTGGAGGCCTCGAACTCGAGATGTTCGCCGTCGACGATCGGCCGCGAACTGGCTACCGCTGGCCGTCGCCTGCTTCGCCACGGACGCGGCATACGCCAGGACGCCGTATCTGTCCTTGAGCTCGCGGCTGGTCTGCTCCTCGGGCTCAACGCCGATGTACAGCCGCTGAATGAAGTAGCGGTCCTCGACCTGTGCCTGCGCGACGCTCGTCAGCCTGCCAACGTCGATCGAGCGCGTGTTCGCGCTCGTGCACAGGACCGCCACGGCCTCGGGCAACGTCCCCGGCACGCCCATCTCACGGGCGAAGCCATTGCCGGTGCCACCAGGGAGGATGCCCATCGGCGTCGTTCGACCCGTCTCGGCCTGTGCCATGAGGACGGCGTTCGCGATTTCGTGCTGGGTGCCGTCACCGCCGTACCCGGCGACCAGGTCGACGCCGTCGGCGAGCGCTGTTCGGGCTTGCGCGGTGGCGTCGCCGTACTTGTGGGTCACGCTGACGTCCCAATCCACGCCATGCTCGCGGAAGGTGTCGTTCAGGACGTTGAGGATGGACTCGTCCTTCCCCGAGGCGGGGTTGATGACCACATGAACGCGCTGGTAGGTGGATTCGCCCATCCGAGCTCTCCGATCGCTTGATCTCGCCGATGGCTCGACGTTGGCCCTCGACCGATCCGACGAATGACCATTGTCTCGCAGGTCGGCACTGCCGTCAGCCGATTCCCGGTTCCGACCGGACATCCTCGACGCATGCGTACGGACGGCACCGTCACGTACTGCAGCAACAGGTGCAGCATCAGCGCCGGTCAACCTCGCATCGTGTCCGGTGCGCTAAGGTGGATAACGCGTGGAGGTCGGACGCGGGCGTACGGCGGCGGACCTTTGGGCCGAGACTTAAACTCCGCTGCCCCGCTAGGGGCGTGGGGGGTTCGAATCCCTCCTCCGGCACCAAGATCTGAGAGCCACATGAACTACTCGCGCCAATGGAGAGGCTCCGCGTCCCCGCGCTGGCCCTGACCCTGGCCTTCGCAGTCCAGGCCGGAACGTCGCCGGCGGCGCAGGCCGCCGATGCCACGACGGTGCAGGTCACCCAGCGCTACGCGATCAACGCCATCCTCCACGTGGCCGCAGGAACGCTCGATGCAGTCGAGACGCTGACCCTGACCAATCGGGCGTACCGCTCCATTGACCACCTGAATCTGTCAGTGATTCCGCGCGCACTCGGCTACCTGGCAATGGACGAGGCGGTGACCGTCGACGGGGAGGAGGTTGCCACAGAGTGGACGACCACTACCAACCTGCGCGTCCCCCTGCCAGAGCGGCTCGCGCCGAACGCCACGGCGGAAATCCGCATCCCATTCCACCTCGCGGTGGGCGCCAGCGACGGCGCCTTCAGCGCCCGGCTGAGCCGCGACAACGGAGCGATCAGCCTCGGCGAATGGTTCCCCATCCTGTCACGGCCGCACGACAGCTACGGTGTGGGTGACCCACAGGTCTCATACAACGCGGACCGGATCCGGCTCGACCTGACGACGACATCGCCGCTCGGGCGTCACGCGGTGGCCTGCCCAGGGCTGACGATCGCGCCGGCAACAACTGGCACGTACTGGGTGTGCGAGGCGGATAACGTTCGTGACTTCTCATTCGTGGTCAACCCGAACTTCGGGCTCACGACCCGGACCATCGGTCAGACCACCATCCGCGTCTACACCGAGAGCGTCTCCGGCGACGTCACCGCCGACAAGGCCGCGGCAGCCCTCACCGGCCTCAATCAGGCGTTTGGAACATACCCGTGGTCCGACCTGGTTTTGGCCGAGGTGGGTGCATACGGCGGGTTCAGCATGGAATACCCGCGCGCCATTCACCTGACGCGCATGAAAGTGACCGATAGTTATGTGATCGGCCACGAGGTCGCTCACCAGTGGTTCTACGCCCAGCTGGGCAACCACCAGATGCTCGAGCCGTGGCTAGACGAGGCCTTCGCTGACTTCTCGGCCCGCTTCCTGATGGGCATCGGCGCCAGCCAGTGCTCCTCGCGCGACGTGGACAGCTCGGTGTTCGCCTGGGAGGCTGGGCTCATCGCCGGCGGCGACTGGCAGAGCTGCGATGGCTACTTCCACACCGTCTTTTACAAGGGGACCGAATTTCTCAACGCGGTTCGCTTCGCGATGGGCGACGCCGATTTCTTCGCCGCCCTTCGCGATTACCTGGTTGCTCATCGGTACGGCATGACGACCACCCGTCAGCTGCTCGACCACCTCGAGGCCTGGAATGCAGCGGACCTGCTGCCGATCTACCGCGCGTATCTTGCGACGTACGATGCGGCTCCCCAGCCCGATGCCGCAGCATCGAGGCCCAGCCGATCACTGCTCGAAGGGGTTGAGCGTTGATTGACCGGCCCGCTCAAGTTTCTGCAGAAGCGGTGCCCCACCGATGAGACGGCGCGGCTTCAGCCCGACGGTCGTGATCGGTCTGTGGCTGGCGGTGGCCCTCTTCGGGCATCGCCGGGTGTCGCGACGGCAGGAGAAGGGCCCCCACCCATCGGCTCGGCGTTCGGCTGCAACCGACCGGTCAGTCCACCGCGGTGCGTGAGCCTGGGCGACAACGTCCACCACTACGTCTACATCGATCCGTCGGTCCCGGTCGAGTTGGCCAACGCGGTGCGCCGAGTGCTCGCCGGTGCGTACGAGCCGAGCGTCCTTGTCCTGCTCGAGGAGCCCGCCATCACCCACCGAACCGATGTCATCGTCCTGGCCGCCGACTACGGCCCGAACGGCGCCGCGGGTTGGACTTACTGCCCGCCCGAGGCGCCACAGGGCTTGAACGCCCACGGCGACCGATGGTGCCGCCACCAGGAGCTCCATTTCAACCTGAACGCCGAGTACGCCGCGTTCTTTGCCGATGACGCGAGCCGGGAGTACATCGCCTGCCACGAGCTCGGCCATACCCTGGGCCTGCGGCACTGGGGCAATCCCCCCGAAAGCAACGGGCCGGTGGCGGCCACCTGCCTGAACGCCGACACGCCCGACGGCCCCGTCACCCTTCACGAGAACGACCGGCAGCGCATCGACGCCTACTACCGCCCCGCCAAGGGCCGAACCCCGGAACCCTGACCCGACCCGAGGGCCGCGGTTCGACTCCCTCCTCCCGCACCACAATTTCGCGTTTCCGTTGGGGGCTATCCTTGAGGACCCAACCGCCCGCGAGGATTGATATGAGGAAGCCCCTCGCACCGCTGGTGCTCCTGGTTACGCTTCTGCTCGCGGCCTGCTCCACGTCCAGCTACTCGGAGGCTGAGCAGGCTGGTTTCGTCCGCGACGGCGTCGAGGAAACCTACGGCGCCGATCCCCAGCCTGAGTGGTACAGCTCGTTCCAGGACGTCGCGGTCGAGAACGGGTGGGCGTATGTCTCGACTTCGTTGACCGCGGCTGACAGCGACCTGGCGGGCGAGATGTGCGATGACGTGGCCGCGGTCGCGTTCGACGACACCGGCGCCCCCATGGGAGTCAACACCGTGCGCATCTACGGTGCCGGAGACGAGAACCTGGCCGACTGCGACGTGCCGGCGGAATAGCCAGCGAGCTGCTAATTCAGCGACCTAGCCCTGCGGCTGAAGAGCGCTCGCCTCTCCTTGGTTTTGGGGGGCCGCGAGCGTCGACCGCATCTCGGCTCCGACCAGGGCCGCCGCAAGCCGCTGAATGGCGAGCCCGACCGGGGAGCTGGGCTTCGAGAGGACGATGGGGGAGCCCTCGTTCACGGATCGGATCATGTCGACGTCGGCGAACGGGATCTCGGCCGTCGGGCGGGAGCGCAGCAGGTTCTCGACGTCCCGCGTCTTCAACAGCTCGCGGGCCGAGATGTGGTTGACCACGAAATGGGTGCGGCCCTGGAGAATGGCCGCCTCGTCCAGGAAGTGGATGAGGTCGCTCATGGCCCGCAGCGAGCCAAGCTCGGGAAAGACGACGAGCACGTTCTCCTGGGCCTGCTCGATGACCCAGATCGATCGCGGGTCGAGGCGCGTCCCGCAATCGACGACGACGAAATCGAAGGTCGTGCGCAGGGTCCCGATCACCTGCTCGACCTCGTCCACGCTGATCCTGGCCGCGCTGTCCGGGCTGGTCGGGGAGGCGAGGACCATGAGCCCCGAGCTGTGCGGGGTGAGGTAGCTCTCCAACGCCTCGGGATCGGTTCGGCCGATGTCGTCCGTCGCCAGCCGGGAGAAGTCGAGCTTGGGCTGCAGGTTGAGGTGGGTCGCCACCTGCCCGAACTGGAGGTCGAGATCGACGAGCACCACCTTGGCACCGACCACGTCCGAGCCGGCTCCGCCACTGGCCAGGAGTGCCGCGCAGTTCACGGCCAGGGCGGTGGTGCCCACTCCGCCCTTCGGGGAGAAGAAGGCAATCAGCTGTCCCGGCACCGGCATCCACTGGTCCTGGGGCGACCGTGCCCGCCCGGATGAGGAGCGCGTGGACCCGGGCCTCGAGCTCGCGTCGGGCAAATCCGGCCTCGATGACGTCATCGGCGCCGGCCTCCAGGAAGGCGATCCGCGCCTCGACGTCCCCGGCCGGTGCGACGACCAGGATCGGGACCGCCTCGTCGGCACGGGCTGCGCGGAGCGATCCGATCGCTCCCGAAGCAGTCAGTCCCTCGGCGATGACGAGGTCCACGTTCCCGTCGCCGAGCTCGCTCACGGCCTCGGCAGCCGAGGCGACTTCGCGCACGTCCTGATCGGAGGCGGTCAGCGCGCCGCGCAGAGCGGTGCGGAGCGCTTCATCCGGGGCACAGATCAGAATGGTCGGGCGACGCGGCACAAGGATCTCCACAAGGGTGGACAGTCGACGGGGTTCGTCAGGATAGACGGCGGCTGCCCGGCGTGCCAACCGCGCCCTCGGCATGGCTCGGCTATACTCGCCCGGCGCCTCCGAAACCGGAGGCCAACATGATCCCCAACCTTTCTGCCGCATCGCTTCCGCGCGTGCCGCAAACCCAGAGAGAGGAGCCCCGGCCCGTGCGCCGCTACGAACTCATGCTGCTGTTCCAGCCCGACCTGGAGGACGACCAGCTCCAGGCTGCGGTCGAACGGGTCACCCGCGCCATCGTGAACGCCGGGGGCAGCCTGTCGAAGATCTCCCCGTGGGGCAAGCGACGTCTCGCGTATCCCATCCAGCACCATCGCGACGCGTCCTATTTCCTCATTCATTTCGACATCGAGCCGTCCGCTGTCCGGGAGATCGAGCGCGGGATCCTGATCAGCGAAGAGATCCTCCGGCACCTCGTGGTCGTGCTCGAGCCACGCCATCGACGGGCCGGTGAGGATTCTGTCGATGAGGTCTCGGCCGTGCCCGACGCGGATCTCGGCCCGCCCCCACGTGTCGACGACGACGTGGCGGCCGCCGAGGCGCTCGAACCAACCGGAGCCAGCGTGACCGATGGAGGGCTGACCGAGTGACCGGCGACGATGGGGCCGTCGGGACCGATGATGGTGGACGGACTGCTGATGTCGAAGCAACCGATCCGACGGAGGACGATGACAACACCGCTGGCCTGAAGGCGGCGGAGGAGGTGGCGGGATGACTCTCAACAAGATGATGATCATCGGGAACCTGGGCGCCGATCCGGAGCTGCGCTATACCCCGGGCGGCAAGGCCGTCACGAACCTGCGCGTCGCCGTGAATGACAATCGCAAGGGGCCGGACGGGGAGTGGATCGAGGAGACGCAGTGGTTCCGGGTCGAGCTCTGGGACCAGGCCGCCGAGCGTGCGGCGGAGCGATTCCGGAAGGGCAACAAGGTCTTCGCCGAGGGCCAGCTGCGGGTCCGCGAGTACGAGGGCAACGATGGCCAGAAGCGCTCGTCGGTCGAGATCCGCTTCGCGCGCGTCATCTCGCTCGAGCGACGCGATCCGGGCGAGGGGTTCGGGATCGGTGACGCGGCCAGCGATGCGCCGCCCGCCGCGGTTCCGCGCGGCGCTGAAGCCGCGACCGCGCCAACGACCGAAACCGTCGACCTCGACGACATTCCCTTCTGAAAGCGAGGATCCGAACATCCATGCCGAGTCCAGCTCGCCCGCGTCGCCGAGAGACGACCGACTACTACCGCGACCGGCGCCGACGCAAGGTCTGCAACTTCTGCGTCGACAAGGTCGAGGCCATTGACTACAAGGAGGTCAACCGCCTCCGGCGCTACCTGTCCGAGCGGGCAAAGATCGAGCCGCGCCGCAAGACCGGGACGTGCGCACGCCACCAGCGGATGCTGACGGTCGCCCTGAAGCGCGCCCGGCACGTGGCCCTGCTGCCCATCGCCCCCCAGCACGTCCGACCCTGATCCGCTGACGGGCTGACGGTCCGCCGCGCCACCACGGCCTCGCCATGGAAATCATCGTCTTCGTCGCCGCTCTCGCGGTCATTCTTCTCGGCGCCGAGCTGTTCACGAACGGCATCGAATGGTTCGGCCATCGCCTGAACCTGGGCGAGGGGGCGGTCGGCAGCGTCCTCGCCGCCGTGGCGACCGCCCTGCCCGAGACCCTGATCCCGGTCATCGCCATCGTCGGACCGATCCTGACCGGCGGGGAGCCAACGACCGGCTCCGAGGAGGTCGGCGTCGGCGCGATCCTCGGCGCCCCGTTCACCCTGGCCACGCTCGCCATGTTCATCACCGGCCTCGCCGTCCTGATCTACGCCCGCCGAGGGTCGCGCTCAACGGAGATGGGCGTGAACGTCGAGGTCATGGAGCAGGACGTCGTCTATTTCCTGGTCGCATACGGCATCGCGATCGGCGCCGCATTCCTGCCCGAGGCGTGGCGCTGGGCGGATTACCTCGTGGTCATCGTCCTGACCGTGATCTACGTCGCTGTACGTCCGCGCCCACTTCCGCCAGGGAGGAACCGACGACGAGCCGGACCTCGCCAGGCTCCATGCCACCCGGATCCCGGGCATGAGCGGGGACCGCGCCATCCATGCGGCTGAGGAGAGCACCCCGGTCGAGCGCCACGGCCTCCCCCGACTGTGGATCATCGTGGCCCAGACCCTCCTGGCCCTCGCGTTCATCGTGATCGGGGCGCGCGTCTTCGTGACCGCGCTCGAGGAGATCTCGCTCAGCATCGGCTTCGATCCGCGGCTCTTCGCGCTGATCATTGCCCCCATTGCCACCGAGCTTCCCGAGAAGTTCAACAGCGTCCTGTGGGTCCGTACCGGGAAGGACACCCTGGCCCTGGGCAACATCACCGGCGCCATGGTCTTCCAGGCCTGCTTCCCGACGGCGATCGGCATCCTGTTCACGTCCTGGGTCTTCACCGCCGAGAACGCGCTCTCGTTCGCATCGGCCGGATTCGCCATCCTGGCCATCCTGCTCATCCTCGGCCCCATGCTCCGAACCCACCGCCTGCGGGCGCGCTGGCTGCTCATCGGCGGGCCGATCTACGTGATCTACATCCTCGCCGTCCTGCTCGCTCCCGTCGGGACTGTGATCAGGGGGCCGGGCGTATACTCTCCGCCGGTGCCAGACCTCGTACCGCCCACGCGGCCCGGCCGGTGAGGAGATTGCCGTGCTGAAGCAGGAGCCCTCGACTGGCGTGCAACCCGTTCCCCGCTCCACCGCGGGTCTGTGGGCCTTCTTCCGGGGCGAGCTCGTGCCGCTCGACCAGGCCCGGATCTCGGTCACGACCCACGCCTTCAACTACGGGACGGCCGTGTTCGAGGGCATTCGGGCCTACTGGAACGCGGAGCAGGAGCAGCTCTACGGGCTCGACCTCCTGGCCCACTACCAGCGGCTCCACCGCTCGGCGCCGATCCTGCAGCTGGACCTCCGCCACTCGGCCGAGGAGCTGGTGGACATCACGTGCGAGATGCTGCGCCGGAGCGAGATGCGCGAGGACGCCTACATCCGGCCCATCCTCTACAAGTCGACCGAGGCGGTCGGCGTTCGGCTCCACAACCTGGAGACCGACCTCGTCATCTTCACCCTGCCGTTCGGGAAGTACATCGACACCGAGGGCGGCATCCGCGCCCAGGTCAGCAGCTGGCGGCGGAATGACGACAACGCGATCCCGGCCCGGAGCAAGATCACCGGTGGCTACGTCAACGGCGCCCTGGCCAAGTCCGAGGCCCAGATGAACGGCTACGACGAGGCGATCATGCTGACCCAGGACGGCCACGTCAGCGAGGGAAGCGCCGAGAACCTGTTCATCGTCCGCGACGGCGTCACTCATCACCCCGGCGATCACCGACAACGTCCTGGAGGGGATCACCCGCCGCCACATCATGGAAGTGGCCGGCGACCTGGGCATCGGGGTCGTCGAGCGGGTCATGGACCGCACCGAGCTGTACCAGGCGGACGAGGTCTTCCTGTGCGGGACCGGCGCCCAGCTCGCGCCCGTGATCGAGATCGACAACCGACCGATCGGCGGCGGGACGCCGGGTCCGATCACGCGACGGCTCCACACGATCTACTTCGACGCCGTTCGCGGCCGGTCCGAGACCTACCGCGGCTGGCTGACGCCGGTCTACTAGTCGCCCGTCATGGCCGGGCGCACGGGGGGTTGATGTGACCGTCTCCGCCGTCCCTGCCCCTCTCGCCCGCGTCGAGCTCGCCCGGGATGCGCGGACGACGCTCGTCCTGCCGGCGGCTCTCGTGCTGTTGGGCGTGGCGGTTGGTCGGTCGTGGCGGTGTTGTTCCTCGGCGGGCCGGTGCATGTTCGGCATCGCCGCCCTGGGCGCGCTTGTGGCCGGCTTCGGCGCCTGGATCGCGCTTCGCACCCGGTCGCTCCGGCTCGTCGTCGAGACCGACTACCTCCACCTGACCGGGATCCGCGTCGACCGCCGCTACCACCTCGCGCACGGCGATCTGAAGCGCGTGGCGACCGCCGGGCCGACCGGCGTTCGGCTGCGAACGCGGCCATCGACCCTCGGCCTGGGCATGGGTCGCACCACCCTCGGCGCGGACGAGCGCGTCGAGGTGATTCGGCTCGGTGCGACGCCGTCGGTCATCCTCGTTCCCACCGAGCGGGGTCGCGTGGCGGTGGCGCCCGCGTCCGAGGCTGTCCTGGTGGAGGCGCTGATGGGCGCTGCCCGGACCCGTGCCGAACGCCCGGCGGTGCGTCCGGCTCCGGTCGTCGGCCCCATTGGCCCGCCGCTGGGACCCATCGGCGCCGCCGTCTCACCGGTGGGCACGGCGGCCGCTTCCGCGGTCGCGGCCCCGTTCCATCCGCGGCTGCGGCGGTCCCGGGGACATCCCCGCTCGGTGCTCCACCGCTTCGGCCGCCGGTCGCACCGGCGGTCGCTCCACCGCTGCACCGCCTGCACCGGTTCAACCACGACCCATGACCGGGATCGAGCGGATGTGGCTCGAGGAGAAGATGGCCACCGAGCGCCGCGCCGCGCTCACCGGGGCCCGGAGCGAGCAGGCGGCGGCCAGCCTGGCGAGCATGGCGGCCCTCGACCCCCGAGCGGCAGCGGCGCCCGCCTCGGCGCTACCGGTCTCGAGGCCGTGGAGGGCCGCGCCGTCACCAACCGCGACCACGGTCCCGGTTCCCGCACCCGCCGCGACCATCGCGGCAGCGGCAGCGGCCGCGACGGCGACAGTGGCTGCCGCCGCAGCGACACCGGCCGTGGCAGCCACGTCGACAGCCGGCGCACCAGCGAGGCGGCTGTTCAGCGCCATTCCTCGGACCCTTCCGCGCGCGCTCCCGCGCCGTCGGCCGGCGCGGCCCATGGCCTGGCGGATATCGAGGCCAACGCTCGGCGCCGAGCTCGCCCTGCTCGCGACGCCGCTGGTCGGGGCCGGCGTGGTGTGGATCCTCGCGACCATCGTGAACGGCACCGGCCCTGGCACGGACGGACTCGACCCCATCGGGGCCGCACTTCTGCTGTGCGGTCCGATCGCGGTGTTGGCCGTCTGGCTGGCCCGCAGCCGCTGGCCGCGGCTCGCCGGCCTGAGCTCGGTTGCTGCGGTGATCTCGCTTGCACTCGTCGCCCGGGCGCTCATCGGCTAGAAAATTGACAAGCCGCGTCGGCGGCTGCGACCATCGGTCCAATCGAAGACCGGCCATGACGGAGCCAGCATCGCTGGCCATCGGTGCCGACAGCGAGCCCGGACGGTGGAAGCGGGCGGTCACCACGCAGCGGACATCGCTCCCGAGCCGGAGGCGCCAAGCGGACCCCACGGGGCCGTGCGTAACGCCTTCCGGGCCCGCCACCCGTTAGCCATGGCGGCGCCATCGGTCCATCCACGATCGCGTGGCGCGACGAGAGGAGCGCCGCCTCGTGCGGCGCCCAAGCGCGGGTGGTACCGCGGGAGTTGATCCCGTCCCGGCACGTTCGGGGCGGGATTTGTGCATGTCAGGGAGGTCTGCGAGCGACGTGTTTCAGCCGGTGAAGCCTGCGCTCGACGTCCCTGCCCTCGAACGAGAGGTGGCCGACCGTTGGCGACGGGAGGACACCGAGGCGCGCTACCTCGTCCGCAACGCGGACAGCGAGCGACGGTTCAGCTTCCTCGACGGACCGATGACGGCGAACAACCCGATGGGCGTGCACCACGCCTGGGGTCGGACGTACAAGGACCTGTACCAGCGATACCACACCATGCTCGGGGAGCGGCAGCGCTACCAGAACGGGTTCGACTGCCAGGGGCTGTGGATCGAGGTCGAGGTCGAGCGGGAGCTCGGGTTCACGAACAAGCGGGACATCGAGGCCTACGGCATCGACCGGTTCGTGGAGGCGTGCTTCGCGCGGGTCCAGCGCTTCGCCGATCGGATCACCGAGCAGAGCAAGCGGCTCGGCTACTGGATGGACTGGGACCACTCGTACTTCACGAACTCGGACGAGAACAACTACACCATCTGGCGCTTCCTCGAACGCTGCCAGGAACGCGGCCTCCTGTACCGCGGCCACGACGTCATGCCGTGGTGCCCGCGCTGCGGCACCGGGCTCTCGAACATGGAGATTGCCACCGAGGGCTACCGCGAGCTGCGCCACCTGTCGCTGACGATCCGTCTGCCGATCACCAGTCCCGGGCACGAGAACGAGTCGCTCCTGGTCTGGACGACGACCCCGTGGACGCTGTCGAGCAACGTGGCGGCCGCCGTTCACCCGGACCTCGTGTACGAGCTGGTGGACGGAACCGATGGCGACCGATGGTGGGTCAGCCGCGGCTCGAAGCACCGGGTCGCCCCGGACGCCGCGGTCGTCCGCGAGGCGCAGGGGAGCGAGCTGCTGGGCCTCACCTACCGCGGTCCGTTCGACGAGCTCCCGGTCCAGGCCGGAGTCGAGCACCGGGTCATCGCCTGGGACGAGGTGACCGATGACGAGGGCACCGGGATCGTCCACATCGCGCCGGGCTGCGGCGAGGAGGACTTCGCCCTGGCGCAGCGCGACGACCTTGCCGTCCTCGATCCGATCGACGAGTTCGGCGTCTTCCGCGACGGCTACGGATGGCAGACCGGCCGGTTTGCGGGTGCGACCCCCGACGCGGCCGACGATCTCGCCCCGGCGGTGGCCGACGACCTCGCGGCCAAGGGGCTGCTCGTCGCGCGGGAGACGTACAGCCACCACTACCCGGTCTGCTGGCGCTGCAACACGCAGCTCCTGTTCCGGCTCGTGGACGAGTGGTTCATCGCCATGGATCCGCTGCGCGAGGAGATCAGCGGCGTGACGCGGCAGGTCCACTGGGTTCCCGAGGGCATCGGCCTGGAGGAGCGTGAGCTCGACTGGCTGCGGAACATGCGCGACTGGATGATCAGCAAGAAGCGCTACTACGGTCTCGCGCTGCCGTTCTGGGTCTGCGAGGCCTGCGAGGGATGGGAGGTCATCGGCTCGAAAGAGCAGCTCCGCGAGCGCGCGGTCGCGGGCTGGGAGGCATTCGAGGGCCACAGCCCGCACCGGCCGTGGATCGATGCCGTCGAGATCGCATGTGCCGCCTGCGGCGGCCGCTCGCGGCGGATCGCGGACGTGGGCAACCCGTGGCTGGACGCCGGGATCGTGGCGTACTCCACGCTCAACTGGGCGACGGACCCCGACTACTGGGCGAAGTGGTTCCCGGCCGACTTCCTGACCGAGTCATTCCCGGGCCAGTTCCGGAACTGGTTCTACGCCCTGCTGACGATGTCGACCGTCCTGACCGGCCAGCCGCCGACCCGGACGCTGCTCGGCCACGCCCTCGTCCGCGACGAGCATGGCGAGGAGATGCACAAGAGCCGGGGCAACGCGATCTGGTTCGACGACGCGGCCGAGGAGATCGGCGCCGACGTCATGCGCTGGCTGTACGCCGGTGCCAACCCGGCGGTGAACGTGAACTTCGGCTACGGCCCTGGCGCCGATGTCGTGCGCCGCTTCCTGCTCCCGCTGTGGAACACGTACAGCTTCTTCGTGATGTACGCCCGCCTGGACGGCTGGACCCCGGTTCCCGAGGGCGAACGCGATGCGACCGACGATCGAACCCTGTTGGACCGATGGATCCTGTCGCGCCTCGATGGGCTGGTGACGGACGTGCGCGCGGCCCTGGACGGGTATGACGCGGCACGGGCCACGCGACAGGCCGAGGCGTTCGTGGACGAGCTGTCGAACTGGTACGTGCGGCGCAACCGGCGACGCTTCTGGAAGGGCGAGCTGGATGCCGACAAGCGAGCCGCGTACCAGACGCTCCACGAGGTCCTGACCACCCTGACCCGGGTGCTGGCCCCGTTCATCCCGCACGTCACCGACGCGCTGTGGCAGAACCTGGCGGTGGCGGTTGACGCGACGGCACCCGACAGCGTCCACCTGGACGATTACCCGGTGGCCCGCGGTCGGGCGGATGCCGGGATTGATGGCGGTGTGTCGCTCGCGCGGCGGGTCGTCGCCCTGGGTCGGACGGCTCGCGCCGGCAGCGAGGTGAAGACTCGGCAGCCGCTCCGGCGGGCGCGGGTCCGGTTGCCCGCAGGCATGCCAGCCCTCGCCGCGGATCCGGCGGTCGCCGCGGAGCTGACGGGGCACATCCGCGAGGAGCTGAACGTCCGCGAGGTCGAGCTCCTGGCCGATGACTCGGAGCTCGTGGAGCGCACCCTCTACCCGCTGCTGCCGGTGATCGGTCCTCGGCATGGCTCGGATGTGGCGCGGATCATGGCCGCGGTCCGAGCAGGAGACTGGTCACTGACCGATGACGGCGGCGCGCTGGTCGGAGGAATCCGGCTCGAACCCGATGCGTTCACCCTGACTGCCCGGGCTCGGCCCGGTCACGAGATCGCCGACGAGGGCGATCTGCTCGTCGCCCTCGACACGACCGTGGACGACGAGCTGGCCGCCGAGGGCCTCGCCCGGGAGGTCGCCCACCGGCTCCAGAACCTCCGGAAGGCGGCCGGCCTCGAGATCAGTGACCGAATCGAGGTCAGCGTGACCGCATCGGAGCGCTACGCCGAACGGTTGTCGCAACACCAGGCGTGGCTGGCCGACGAGACCCTCGCCGCTCGCCGTCGCCATCGGTCCCGATGCGGACCTCCCCAATGCCGACGCCCACGAGGAGGTGACGCTCGACGGCGAGACCCTGCAGCTGGCGCTGCGCCGGGCCGGGTGATGGCGTACGCTCGATGGACATGAGCCGTCTGCCGCTCCGCAACGTGTGGGCCGAGACCGGGATGCTGTTGGCCACCGCTGCGGTGGTCTACCTGGCCGATCGGCTCACGAAGGCGTGGATCGTGGCCAATGTCGACGTCGGGGAGCAGATCCCGGTCGTCGGCGACCTCGTCCAGATCTGGCATACCGAGAACGAGGGGGCGGCCTTCGGGCTCCTGCCCGGCGGCGGGATGCTCTTCCTCGTCGTCGGTCTTGTCACCCTGGCCGTCATCGGGTGGGTGCATCTCAGCGGTCGGCTGCGAGGTGCCCTGGCGGCGGTGCTGCTGGGCATGGTCCTGGGTGGGACCCTCGGCAACCTCACCGATCGACTGATGGGTGGCAGCGTCACCGACTGGGTGTCGGTCGGGATCGGCAGCCTCCGATGGCCGACCTTCAACGTGGCGGACTCGTCGGTGGTGGTCGGCATCATCGGCCTCGTCGTGTACCTGTCGATCCTCGACCGCCGCACCGCCACGCACGCCGCGTGATCGTGAGCGGGGAGCGGATCCTGGAAGGCCCCGCCCCCGCCGGACGGGTTGACGTGGCCGTCGCCACGGTGGCCGGGATCTCCCGAGCGCACGCGCAACGACTGCTGGGGGATGGCCGGGCGTTGGTCGACGGGCGGCCGCGGCGGGCCAGCGACCGGCTGACCGGCGGCGAGCTGCTCCGCGTGACGCTCTCGGCACCGCCGGACCCCACCCTGGTCCCGGAGGCCATCCCACTGACCGTCGTCTACGAGGACGACGACCTGCTCGTCGTCGACAAGCCGGCCGGCATGGTCGTCCATCCGTCGGCCGGACATCCGAGCGGGACCCTGGTCCATGCCCTGCTGGGCCGGTCGGCGGCCCGCGGCGAGTCACTTGGGCTCGGTGGCCGGCGTCGGTCGACCCGGAATCGTCCACCGCCTCGACCGCGACACGTCGGGCCTGCTGGTGGTGGCCAAGACCGATGCCGCCCAGGCCTCGCTCATGGCCCAGTTCGGAGCCCGGTCCGTGGACAAGGGGTACCTCGCCCTCGTCCGCGGTGCCGCGCCGGCGGCGCAGGGCCGAATCGAGGCCCCCGTGGGCCGGGATCCCCGCGATCGACAACGGATGGCCGTGGTGGCCGGTGGTCGGGCGGCGGTGACCGAATACGACGCGCTCGGCGCCGGCGGCGGCTACACCCTCCTCCGGCTGCACCCCCGCACCGGGCGCACCCACCAGCTGCGGGCCCACCTGGCGTATCTCGGCCTGCCGATCGCGGGGGACCTCCGCTACGGCGGCGGCGTCGGGCCGGGCGAGCTCCGTCGCCAATTCCTCCACGCCTCGGAGCTTGCGTTCGTGCGACCCAGCGACGGGGCGCGGGTGGAGACGTGGAGTGCGCTGCCGCCGGATCTCGAGGCCAGTCTCGGGGCGACGGGCATCACGGCACCCGGGCTGCCGACCACGGCCGGCCATGCCGTGAGGCATGCGACCTCGAATGGCGGCGCGGTCGCGTGACGACGATGAGCAAGCGCATGGCATTTCCGAACCCCATGCTCGTCGTGGTCAGCGGGCCGTCCGGGGTCGGGAAGAGCACGATCGTGGCGGAGCTTGCCCGCGGCCATCCCCAGGTCGTCCCGATCGTGACCGCCACGACCCGCGATCGCCGCCCCGGGGAGCTGGACGGGGTGCACTACCACTTCATGGATGCCGAGGCGTTCGAGCGGCTGCGGGATGAGGGGGGACTGCTGGAGTCGGCCGAGGTCCACGGCCACTGGTACGGAACCCCGCTGGACCAGATCCGGGGCATCCTCCGCGCCGGTCGCGACGCGATCCTGACGATCGACCCCCAGGGCGCCCGCGCCGTCCGGCGCGCCGTCCCGGACGCGCTGCTGATCTTCGTCATGCCGCCTTCGATGGAGGCGCTCGACGACCGGCTCTCGCAGCGCGGATCGGAGGACGCGGCAGCACAGGCCCTTCGCCGCCACAACGCCGAGGACGAGATGGCCGCCGCGGCCGACTACGACGAGATCGTCGTCAACGAGACCGGCCATGCCGGCGAGGCGGCCGAGCGCATCTGGGAGGTCATCCAGGCCGAGGCGCGGCGTGAGCCGCCCCGCCAGGTCCGCCTCTGAGCCCTACGCCTGATGCCCCCGCCCGACGGGCCCGCCGTCGACGGGCGGTTCGTCCGGGTCGCGGTGGACGCCCAGGTCGATCGGCCGGAACGGACGTTCACCTACCGATGGCCGCCGGGGCCGGCGGCCGAGCCCGGCGCGCTGGTTCTCGTCCCGTACGGCGGCCGCCTGGCGCTCGGGCTACCTGATGGGGGACGCCGACGCAGGCGCGGCCCGAGGCGCTCCCGGTCGAGGCCGTCGTGTCGCCGCCGCTGCTCACGCGCGGATCTGCTCGGCCTGGCGGAGGCGATCGCGATCCGCTACCGGGCCCCGATCGGCACGACCCTGGCGGCCATGCTGCCGCCGGGCATCGAGTCCCGCCTCGAGCGACGGTGGGAGCTCGTCGAGCCGCTGGCCGACGTCGGAGGCGGGCGCGATCCTGACCGAGTCCCAGCTCCGCCGCGTCGAGCCGCGGGCCACGCCGCGCTGGATCGAGAGCCGGCGCCGGGCCGGCGCGCTGCGCGCCGCGTGGCGGCTGCGACCGCCGTCGGCACGGCACCCGTCGGGAACGAACCATCCGTCGCCTCGGCGGAGCCCGGCCGCCCGGTCGGCGGCACGTTCCAGCGTGCCGATCCTCGATGCCGCTCGGGCCGGACGACGATGGCGCTCGCGGACCTGGCGACCCGCCTCGGTCGCTCGCCGGGGTCCCTGCTCGATAGCGGCGCGCACGGCTCGAGGCGCCGGGCTGGGTGGAGCTCGGGCTGGGCGGACGGTCCGCCGCGACCCGCTGGCCCACCGGGCCCCCGGCCGGGCCACCGCGTCGGACGACTGGCGCCCGAGCAGGAGGCGGCACTCGCGGCGATCGCGGCCCTGCCTCCGGGCGGCGAGCTGCTGCTGCAGGGCGTGGCGGCCTCGGGCAAGACCGACGTCATCCTGGCCGCGGTCGAGGCCACCCTGGCGGCTGGAGCCGGCGCCATCGTGCTCGTGCCGGAGCTGACGCTCGATTCCGCAGCTCGCCGATCGGCTGCGGGCCGACGGTGGGGATCCGGCTGTCGGTCCTCCACTCGGGCCTCTCGGCAGGGGAGCGGCACGACGAGTGGCAGCGGGTGGTGGCCGGGGACGCCCAGGTCGTGGTCGGGACCCGGACGGCGGTCTTCGCCCCGCTGCGCGGACCTGGGCCTGATCGTCCTCGACGAGGCCCACGACGGCGGCTACAAGGCGGACCGCACGCCCCGCTACGACACCCGCTGGGTGGCCGCCCGGCGGGCGGCCGGGACCGGCGCCCGGCTCGTGCTCGCGACCGCGACCCCCGACGTCGTCACGGTGCACCGCGTGCGGACGGGGGAGGCGCGCCGAGCGCGGCTCGCCGAGCGGCGGGTCGGTGCGCGGCCGGTGGTCCAGGTCGTCGACATGCGCGCCGAGCTGGCCGACGGCAATCGGTCGGTCCTCTCCGCGCCCGCTGTCGGACGCCCTGAGCGCGCTGCCCCCCGGCGATCAGGCCATCCTGCTGATCAACCGGCGCGGCGCCGCCACCTTCGTCATGTGTCGCGACTGCGGCGAGCCGATCCGCTGCCCGGAGTGCCAGCTGCCGCTCGTCCATCACCTCGCCACGACCGAGCTGCGCTGCCACCATGACGGCCGAACGGCGCCGATCCCGACACGCTGCCCGCGCTGCGCGAGCCCGCGGATCCGATACTTCGGTGCCGGCACGCAGCGGGTCGAGGCCGAGGTTCGTGCCCAGCATCCGCGGCTCCGGGTCGCCCGACTCGACTCGGACGCCGTCGCGGCCCGTCGCCGCTTCGAGTCCATCTACGACGACTTCGCCGCGGGCCGGACCGATGTCCTGGTGGGGACCCAGCTCGCGGCCAAGGGTCTCGATCTGCCGTCGGTGACCCTGGCCGCGGTGGTGGCCGCCGACGTCACGCTCCATCTCCCCGAGTACCAGGCCGCGGAGCGCACGTTCCAGCTCCTCGCCCAGGTGGCCGGGCGCGCGGGGCGCGGCAGCCGGCCCGGACAGGTCCTCATTCAGACCTACGCACCCGACCACCCGGCGGTCACGGCCGCGGCTCTCCTCGACGTGGACGCCTTCGCCGATGGCGAGCTCCCGCGCCGCGAGGCGTTCGGGTACCCGCCCGTACGGCCTCCTGGCCCGGCTCCTGGTGGCCGATGCGGATCCGGTCCGCGCCGAGTCGCGCGCGACCGATGTCGCCGCGGCCGTGGCCGGAGACGGGGTGGAGGTCCTCGGACCGGTTCCCGCCTGGGTCCCGCGACGGGCCGGTCGCTGGCGCTGGCAGCTCGTCGTCCGGACCGCCACCGAGGCCGCCCGCGCCGCGGCGATGGAGCGGGTGCCACCCGGGGTCGGCATCGACGTGGACCCCGGAACGCTCCTCTAGCGCGTCACCGAGGCGGCGAATCGGCTCCTCTACAATGCGGTCATGGTCATCCGCCGCATCCTGACCGCGGACGAGCCGATCCTCCGGCAGAAGACGAAGAAGGTCACCGACTTCGACGCGTCCCTCCATCGGCTCCTCGACGACCTGCTCGAGACGATGCGCGACGCCCCCGGCATCGGTCTGGCCGCCAACCAGGTCGGGGTCCCGCTCCAGGTGGCCGTGATCGAGATCGAGGGCAAGATCACCGAGCTGGTGAACCCGAAGGTCGTGCGACGGTCGGGCTCGACCATCGACTGGGAGGGGTGTCTGTCCATCCCGGGCTTCGTGGCCGAGGTCGAGCGCTCGGAGAAGGTGACGGTCCAGGCCCGGGACCGGCACGGGCGCGAGTTCCGGGTCAAGGGCGACGAGCTGTTCTCCCGCGCCCTCCAGCATGAGATCGACCACCTGAACGGCGTCCTGTACATCGACTACCTCGAGTCGCTCGAGGAGCTGGTCCGCGTCAGCGAAGCCTCGGACGAGGTGCGGGAAGAGGCGGCGGCCGGCATCTAGTGCTGGGCCGGATCGCCTTCCTCGGCAGCGGCGCATTCGGCGTCCCACTCCTCGAACGGCTCCCGGACCTCGCCGATGAGCTGCTCGTCGTCAGCCGGCCCGACCGGCCCGCGGGACGCGGCCTCCGAGAGCGGGGATCACCCATCGCCGAGGCGGCTCGGGCCGCCGGGCTGGCGCTCGTGACGCCCGCCGGGCTGCGCTCGGCCGAGGCTCGCGAGGCGATCGACGCCTTCCGGCCCGATGGACTCCTGCTGGTGGCCTACGGCGAGCTCGTACCGCGCACCATGCTGGACGCCGCGCCACGCCCGCCGCTCAACGTCCACCCCTCGCTCCTGCCGCGCCATCGCGGCGCCGCGCCGGTCCCCGCCACCATCCTGGCCGGGGACGCCGAGGGCGGGGTCAGCCTCATGATCATGGTCGAGCAGCTCGACGCCGGCCCGCTGGTGGGCCAGTGGCGGCTGCCCCTGACCGGGCGCGAGCAGACGCCGGAGCTCGAGGCCCGGCTCGGGGCCCTGGCCGCGGACGTCGTGCCCGGCGCGCTTGCCGACTGGGCGGCCGGGACGCTCGATCCCCAGCCGCAGGACGAGGACCTGGCCACCTACCAGCCGTCATTCACCCGCGCCGACGGCTGGATCGACTGGGCGGGGAGCGGCGAGGCGATTGACCGGAAGGTCCGTGCCCTCCAGCCCTGGCCCGGGGCCTGGACCACGGTCGATGGGCGCCGCCTCCATATCCGGCGGGCGCACCCGGTGGCCGGCCTTCCCGGCCTGCCGATCGGCTCGCTTCTGCCGGGAACGCCGCCCGTCGTGGCCTGCGGCCTCGGCGCCCTCGCGCTCGAGACGGTCCAGCCCGAAGGACGGCCGCCGATGGCCGCCGAGGCCTGGCGCCACGGGCTCAGCCGGGATCACATCCTGCTCGGCGGGGATCCGCCACCGGCCTGAAATGGGCCGATTCCGGGGTCCCGCGCCGCTTCCCCTATACTCGGCGACGGTGCCTGGAGGTGGCACCTGACCATGTTCTTCGACCCGGTATACCTCGTGCTCGTGGTGGTCATGCTCGCGATCAGCGGCTGGGCCGCGTGGCGCGTGCGATCGACCTATGCACGATGGTCGAAGGTTGATTCGGGCATCAACCTGAGCGCGTACGACTTCGCCCGCCGGCTGCTCGACCGGCAGGACCTGACCAACGTCCAGATCGAGCCCACCCCGGGCTCGCTGACCGATCACTACGACCCCCGCTCCAAGACGCTGCGGGTGAGCCAGACCGTTGCCGCCATCGGTGCCGGGGCCGGGCCGCGGCTGTCGGTCGCGGCCGCGGCGGTCATCGCCCACGAGGTGGGCCACGCCATGCAGGACCGGCAGCGGGACCCGTGGCTGACCGCTCGATCGGTGATCGTGCCGGTCGCCAGCTTCGGCTCGTCGATTGCCCCGTGGCTGATCATCGCCGGCATCGTGCTCCAGCTGACCGGGCTGGCCATCGTCGGGCTCATCGGCTTCGCGGCTGCGTTCGTCTTCACCTTGATCACGCTGCCGGTCGAGATCGGCGCCAGCGGGAAGGCCCTGGCGTTCGTCGATGGCATGGGCATGGTCGGGGAGCGGCAGGATGGCGCACGGGCGGTCCTGAAGGCCGCGGCCTGGACCTACGTGGCCGCCGCCCTGACCGCGCTGCTCCAGTTCCTGTACTACGCCAGTCTCGTCTTCGGTCGCCGTGACTGACCCTCGCCCCGCTGAGCCGATGCCGGCCATCAGCGAGGTCGCGACCGATGAGCTGGTCGCCTGGTTTGGCGACCATGGTGAGCCCGCCTACCGCGCCCGCCAGGTCATGGCGGGCGTCGCGGCCGGCCGCGCCTCAGGCTTCTCGGAGCTGACCGATCTCCCCCGGCGCCTGCGGGCTGCCCTCGAGTCGTCGTATCGGTTCTCGAGCATCGGCGACACGCATGTCATCGGGACCGATCAGAGCCTGACCGAGAAGGCCGTCCACGAGCTGGCCGACGGGCAGCGGATCGAGTCGGTCCTCATGCGCTATCCAGGGCGCGGCGCGTCCGCGCCGCGCACCACGATCTGCATCTCGAGCCAGGCCGGCTGCGCGGTCAACTGTCCCTTCTGCGCCACCGGGCAGGCCGGATTCGGCCGGCACCTGACGGCCGCCGAGATCGTCGACCAGGTGCTGTGGTGGCGTCGCGCCCGAGCCGACGTCCTGGATCCGCAGCACCACCTGAACGTCGTGTTCATGGGCATGGGCGAGCCACTCAACAACACCGATCCGGTCTTCGAGTCGGTGCGGCTCCTGAACGATCCGGCACGCCTCGGGATCGGGGCCCGCCACATCACGGTCAGCACGTCGGGCGTCGTGCCCGGGATGGACCGCATGGCCGACGAGCTGCCGCAGGTGAACATGGCGATCAGCCTCCACGCGGCCCACGACGAGCTGCGCGACGAGCTGGTGCCGATCAATCGCAAGTGGCCGATCGCGGCCGTCCTCGGCGCCGGACGCCGCTTCGCGGCCCGGACCAGGCGCCGCGTCAGCCTCGAGTACGTCATGATCGACGGCATCAACGACGCCCCCGACGAGGCGCGGCGGCTGGCAGACCTGGCCCACGGCTGGTTGTGCCACGTGAACCTCATTCCCCTCAACCCGACCCCGGCGGCACCGTGGGGTGGTACCCCGCGCGCGGGGATCGAGCGCTTCGCCGGGATCCTCCGCGACCGCGGCGTGGCGACCACGGTCCGCGACACGCGTGGCCGATCGATCGAGGCCGCGTGTGGCCAGCTCCACGCCCAGCTGTCCCGCCGGGCCCTGTCCGTCGGCTCCCGCCCTGGCCGAGCTGACCCTGGTCGACGCCTGACCGATGGACCGCCGCCCCCCGCACGTGTCCGCCAGCATCCTCAATGCCGACTTCGCGCGGCTGGGACCCGAGGTCGCCCGGGCCGCCGCCGGCGGCGTGGACTCCATCCACCTGGACGTCATGGACGGGCATTTCGTGGACAACATCTCGTTCGGGGCGCCGGTCGTGGCCGCCCTCCGGTCCCACGCCGCGGTTCCCTTCCACGCCCACCTCATGATCGACGAGCCGCTCCGCTACGCCGCCGACTTCGCCCGCGCCGGCAGCGACCTCATCGCGTTCCACGTCGAAGCCGCCGCCGACCCGGGGGCGGTGATCGACGCCATCCACGCCGCGGGCAGGCAGGCCGGGCTCGCGATCAACCCCGAGACGCCTGCCGAATCGGTCTTTCCCCACCTCGACCGGCTGGACCTTCTGCTGGTCATGACCGTCCATCCCGGCTTCGGCGGGCAGGCGTTCCTGGCCGAGGTCCTGCCCAAGCTCGCCGCGCTCGCGGCCGAGGTGGCGGACCGCGGGCCTGGACATTCCGATCGCCGTCGACGGCGGCGTCAACCTCGACACCATCGGCGCGGCATACGCGGCCGGCGGGGAGATCCTCGTCGTCGGCTCCGCGCTCTACGGCAACGAGGGCGATCTCGCGCCGGCCGTGGCCGGCTTCCGGACCGCCGCGACTGGGGCCCGGTGACGCTGCTCGGGCCTCCTCGGCGCGCCCATCCGGCCGTTCCGCGCCGCGTTCGTCGCCCTCGCCGTCGGCGGGCGTCGTCGCCGCCTGCTCGGGCGGGCTGCCCGATCCTTCCCGAGCCCACGCCGGGCCCGGTGAGCGTGACCGTCACCGACGCGGCAACCGGGGAACCGGTGGCCGGAGCCGCCGTGACCTCGTCAGACGGGGACGGCCACGACCGGAGCCGACGGCACCGCGGTGGTGACGGCCCTCGAGGGAACCGAGGTCGAGGTCGTCGCCGCCGGGTTCGACCCCGGCGCCGGCACCGTGCCGGGCGACGACCGGGTCGCGATCGGGCTGCGCAACAACACGGTGCGCGGAACGGTCCACGACGTCGCCGGCGCGCCCATCGCCGAAGCGCGGGTGTTCGTGGAAGGGCAGGGGACCGGGGTGCGGACCGCGGCCGACGGGTCGTATGCCCTGCCGGGCGTGCCGGCGGAAGGGTCGCTGATCTACAAGGCCCCGGGCTACCAGCTCGGCGTGATCCCGATCGACGAGCAGATGCACAAGGACGTCACCCTGCCCGCGTTCACGGCCAGGGCCCTGTATGCCCCCTCGGCGGTGTTCGAGGGCGCGGGCCGCCTCGATGCGCATGCTGGCGCTGATCGATCAGACCGAGATCAACGCCATGGTGATCGACGTCAAGGAGACCGGCGGGTGGCTGTACTACGCGACCGACCTGCCGGAGGCGGTGGCCGCCGGATCGCTCATGTCGTCGCCGGTGTTCGATCTCGAGGAGCTCCTGCCGGCCCTCAAGGAACGCGGGATCTACACCATCGCCCGGGTCGTGGTCATGAAGGACAACACCCTCGGCCAGTCGAGACCGGAGCTGGCGGTCCGCAACACCGCCACCGGGGAGCCGTGGACCGACTGGGGTGGCGGGACGTGGCTCGACCCCGGCAACCCCGGCGTGGCGGAGTACGTCGCCGCGATCGCCGGCGACCTGGCGGCCAAGGGCTTTGACGAGGTCCAGCTCGACTACATCCGCTTCTTCAGCGACGGCCCGTACGAGCTGGCCGAGACGAACCTGCCCCACACCCAGTCGTTCCGGCTGCCGACCATCCAGCGGGTGATGCGCGTCATCTCCGACGAGCTGGCGTGGACCCGGACGTTCCTCGCCGCCGACGTCTTCCCGATCGCGTTCATCGCCACCGACGACCAGGGCATCGGCCAGCGGCCGGAGGTGATCATGCCGTACGTCGACTACTTCAGCCCGATGGTCTACCCCAGCCACTACTACCCCGGCGTGTTCGACATCGCCGAGCCCAACGAGGCACCCGTACGAGATGATCGACCACACCCTGGAGATCATGAACGCCGCAGGCCGCCGGCCTCCCGCTCCGGATCCGGCCCTGGATCCAGGACTTCGGCTACGCCGAGTTCCGGGCCTACACCGCGGCGGACGTGCTGGCCGAGATGCAGGCGGTGGCCGACAACACCGGCGCGGGCTGGATGATCTGGAACGCGAGCGCGATCTTCACCGAGGCCGCGCTTGGACCACCGGTGGCGGAGGAAGCCGCCACGCCGGTCACCTCGGCGCGATGCGCCGGCCGAGACTCCGGCGAGCCCGTCAGGCTCGCCCTAGGCCGATGCGCCTGGTCGTCCAGCGGGTCACCCGGGCGACGCGTCCGGGTCGAGGGTCGGGAGCTGGGATCCATCGGTCGCGGAGCGGTGGTGCTGGTCGGGGTGGCGCCTGCCGATGACGACGGAGACGGCGGATCGGATGGCGAGCAAGCTCATCGGCCTGCGCTATTTCACCGATGCCGACGGTCGCACGAACCTGGCGTTGGCCGACGTCGGCGGATGCGCTGCTGGTGGTCAGCCAGTTCACCCTGCTGGCCGACGTCCGCCACGGTCGCCGGCCGGGATTCACCAACGCGGCCGCACCGGAGGTGGCGGAGCCGCTCGTCGAGCGGTTCGTGAGCAGCCTGCGGGCAGCGGGTGCCGCGGTCGAAACGGGTGAGTTCGGGGCGCTGATGGAGGTCGAGCTGGTGAACGACGGGCCGTTCACCCTCGTGGTGGACTCGGCGGAGTCTCTCGGCAGCTAGGCCTTGGTGGCGGTCCGCCGGCAGCGCGAGCAGGCGCGCACGCGTGACCGTCTGACCATTGCGAACGGTGGTCAGGCTCTGGAGGTTCGGGATCCAGCGACGACCGGCGCGCTTTCGGTTCATGCCGATCGACTGCGCGTTCCACCCGGTGATCGGGCGCTTGCCGCAGATCTCGCACACGCGGGCCATGGAGGCCTCCATTCACCAAGAAGCCGGCGCCCACCTGCGGGCAGCCGGACCGATGGCGATGCTAGCACGCTACGATCGAGCCATGCAATCGGGCCCACGGCGCGCGGCGACCGCCGGACGCCGGAGCGGGCCACCGCCGCGGGCCGTGTCGCCGGAGCGCCTCGACCTGCCGCTTCGCGAGGCGCTGCCCGAGCTCGGAAGCGGCCTCGCCACGCTCAGTCGGCTCGGGATCCGCACGCCGCGCGAGGCTCTGCTGTACCTCCCGTTCCGCTACGACGACTTCAGCAACCTTCGCACCCTGGCCGAGCTCGTCGCCGGCGAGAAGCAGTCCGCGCGGGTCCGCGTCGATGACCTGAAGGCGGAGCCGGGCTTCGGCCGCCGGCCGCCGCGGACGATCGCCCAGCTGTCCGACGCGACCGGCAGCGCGGAGGCGATCTGGTTCGGTCGTCGTTTCATCGACCGGCGGCTGCGGCGCAGGCGACGAGATCGTGGTGAGCGGCAAGGTCGCCGCCCAGGGATGGCGGATGCAGTTCGCCAACCCGGAGTTCTCGCCGGCGACCCGCGAGTCGGTGCACACCGCGCGCGTGGTGCCCGTCTACCGCCTCGTGAGCGGCGTGACGCTGCGCCGTGTCCGCGAGCTCCTGGCTCGCGTCCTCGACCGCTGCCTGCCCGCGGTCGTCGATCCGCTGCGAGCGGGGGAGCGGGTGGGCCTCGTCGACCTGCCGCTGGCCATTCGGACGGCGCACTTCCCCGACGACATGGAGGACCTCCGCCCGGCGCTGGATCGGCTTGCGTTCGACGAGCTGCTCACCCTGCAGCTGACCCTGGCCCAGGCTGCGGCGGCGCGGTCAGGGCGCCAGGCGCCGACGCTCGCCGTGTCGGCGGCGACGCGCGGCGAGATCGTCGCCGCGTTGCCGTTCGAGCTGACCGCTGACCAGGCGCAGGCCGTGGACGAGGTCCTCGCCGACCTCGATTCGGATGAGCCGATGCGGCGGCTGCTCCAGGGGGACGTGGGCAGCGGCAAGACCGCGGTCGCCGCCGTGGCCCTCGCGGTGGCGTGCCGGGCCGGCCGGCAGGGCGCCCTCATGGCGCCGACCGAAATCCTCGCTCGCCAGCATCACGATGGTCTCGAGCCGCTGCTCGCCGCCGCTCGGCGTGCGGGTCGAGTTCCTCTCCGGCTCGCTGCGCGCGGCGGACAAGCGGCGGGTCCAGCGGCGCCTGGCGGCGCGGCGAGGTGGACGTGGTGGTCGGCACCCACGCGGTGATCAGCGAGGCGGTGGCGTTCGACCGCCTCGGGCTGGCGGTCGTCGACGAGCAGCATCGGTTCGGCGTGGCCCAGCGCGGCGCCCTGCAGGCCAAGGCCGGTGAGCTGGAGCCGCACATGCTGGCCCTGACCGCCACCCCCATCCCGCGGACGCTGGCCCTGACCGTGTACGGCGACCTCGCGATCAGCACCCTGCGCCACCCGCCACCGGGCCGGCTGCCGATCCGGACCGAGATCCGGGACCGGTCGGCCATGTCGAAGATCGAGGCGTTCGTCGCCGGCGAGGCGCGAGACGGCCGGCAGACCTTCGTCGTCGCCCCGCTGGTGGTCGAGAGCGATGCCCTGTCAGCGGCATCCGCCGAGGCGGAGGCGGAGCGGCTGCGGGCGGCCCTGCCGGAGCTGACCGTCGACCTCGTCCATGGTCAGCAGCCGGCCGCGGTCCGCGAGGCGGCCATGCAGCGCTTCGTGGCCGGGACGACGGACGTGCTCGTGGCGACGACCGTCATCGAGGTCGGCATCGACGTCCCGAACGCCACGGTCATGGTCATCGAAGACGCCGAGCGATTCGGGTTGGCGCAGCTCCATCAGCTCCGCGGCCGGGTGGGCCGCGGAGCCCATCGGTCCTTCTGCATCCTCGTCTCCGACTCGACCGATGAGCTCGCCCGACGGCGGCTGGAGGTCGTTCGCGGCTCGAGCGACGGGTTCGACATCGCCGAGGCCGATCTCGTGCTGCGCGGATCGGGAAACGTGCTCGGGACCCGGCAGTCCGGCCTGCCGCCCCTCCGCGTGGCATCGCTGTTCGACCCGCGCCATCTCGAGCTGGCGGGCCAGGCCCGCGTCCTTGCCCGATCCCTGGTGGCCGATGATCCGACGCTGTCCGAGCGAGCCGAGCTCGTCCGCGAGCAGCGGGCCTTCACCGCGCCCGATGCGGAGGGTGACGCGGCATGAGGAACGTCGCGGCGGTCGCGGCTGATGCGGGTCATCGCCGGCTCGGCACGGGGTCTGCGGCTCGCCGCGCCGAAGGATCCGCGGACGCGACCGATCAGCGACAAGGTCAAGGAGTCGCTGTTCGGGGTGATCGGGAGCCGCGTGGTCGGCGCCCGCGTCCTGGACCTCTATGCGGGGAGCGGGGCCATCGGGATCGAGGCGCTCTCCCGGGGCGCATCGCTGGCCACGTTCGTCGAGCGCGGCCGGCCGGCGGTGGCGGTCATCCGCGAGAACCTCGAACGCACCGGCCTGGCCGAGCGGGCCGAGATCCATGCCGTGATCGGTCGAGGCCTTCCTCGGGCGCGCGACGGAGCGCCGGCTGGGACATCGCCGTCCTCGATCCGCCGTACGCGGAGCGTACACTCGACGTGCCGCTCGAGCGGCTTCGGCCCCATCTCAGGCCGGGGGCGCTGGTCGTGGTCAAGCATTTCTGGCGGACGCCGGTGCCGCCGGCCGGCGAACTGGCGGTCATCCGCAGCCGGCGATTCGGCGAAACGGCATTGACCTTCCTGGAGGAGGAGCGATGACCCGCGTGGCGGTCTTTCCCGGATCCTTCGACCCCATCACCAACGCCCACCTCGACGTCATGCGCCGGGCCGCGGACCTGTTCGATCGGCTCGTCATCGGCGTGCTCGACAACCCACGCAAGAGCCCCCTGTTCCCGACCGACGAGCGCGTGGCGCTCATCACCGCCGAGGTCGGGGACCTGGGCCCATCGGTCAGCGTGGAGGCGTTCACCGGTCTGACCGTGGAGTTCGCGGCGCGGCACGAGGCGGGCTTCGTCATCCGCGGCCTGCGCGCCATCAGCGACTTCGAGGCCGAGCTCCAGATGGCCCATACCAACCGTCGGCTGGCGCCTGCGATCGACACCGTCTTCCTCATGACCGGGCTGGAGTACGGCTACGTCTCCTCGACCCTCGCCAAGGAGGTGGCGACGTTCGGCGGGGACGTGTCGGGGATGGTCCCGCCCGGCGTCGCCAGGGCGCTCGAGGAGCGGTTCCGCCCCGGCTGACCCGTCCGGCGACGACCCGGAGCCCATCCGCGGTATGACGTTGTACTACAACGGCCCCAGCGGTGTAGTATCGCGCCACAACTGCCGACGGAGGTCACGTCACGGACATCCTGTTCCTCGTCGAGCGCCTCGAGGTGCTGGTCGCGACCGGCAAGCGGGTCCCGCTCACGAACAACGTTGTGGTCGACCAGGGGGCCGTCCTGGAGCTGGTGGACCAGATCCGCGTCGCCATGCCCGAAGAGGTGCGACAGGCACAGCGCATCACCGGGGAAGCGGGACGGATCGTGGAGCACGCCCGCGAGGAGGGCGACGCGATCATCGCTCGCGCCCAGGAGCAGGCCGCTCACATGCTCGAAGAGCGAGAGCTCGTGCGGCTGGCCCAGCAGCGGGCGGGCGAGATCCTCGAGCAGGCGAACCGCGAGGCGGGCGACGTCCGCCACGGCGCCGACGAATATGCGGCCGGCGTGCTCATTCGACTCGAGGGCGAGGTCACCAAGGCGTTGACCAGCATCAAGCACGGGATCGAGATGCTCGACCAGCGGCGGGGACCCGCCACCGCCGAGGCCATCCCGATCCAGCCCGAGGCGGATCGCGTAGTCGGAACTCCCGTATCGGGGTGACCCGCCTGAACGTGGCGGGTCTCCTCCGTGATCCGGCGGGGACCTCGCGCACGGTCGAGCTGGGCTCGCTCGACATCACCACCGAGGGCGCCGCGCCACCGCGGCGCGTGCTTGGGACCGTGCGCCTCCAGCGCACGAACCGCGGGATTCTCGCCACCGGCCGCGCCCGAACGCTTGCCCGACGAACCTGCATCCGCTGCCTCGACGAGTTCGACGAGCCGGTCGACGTCAAGCTGAGCGAGGAGTTCCTGGCGACGGTTGATCCGGGGACGGGCGCGGCGCTGGTGCTGGACGCTGCCGACGCCCAGGTCGCGCGCATCGACCCGCACCACGAGATCGACCTGGCCGCAGTGGTCGCCGATGAGCTGACGCTGGCGGAGCCGATGCATCCGCTGTGCCGTCCCGACTGCCGCGGGCTGTGCCCGATCTGCGGCCGACGCCTTGATGACGGCGCGTGCGACCACGGGCCTGCCGACCTTGACCCGCGGCTTGCGGCCCTCGCCGATTGGAAGCCGCCCGCCGACTGACCCAATGGCCGTGGGGCTGACCCCCGGCTATACTGCGGCGTCCTCACCCCGATTCACAGGAGTGCCGCGTGGGCGTCCCCAAGCGCAAAGTCTCGAAATCTCGGAAAGGCGAACGCCGCGCGCATCTCGCGCTGCGCGCCCCGACCCTGGTCGAATGTGACCACTGTCATGAGCTGAAGCGCGCCCACACCGTGTGCCCGAACTGCGGCTGGCACAACGGCCGCGAGGTGGTGCCACCCCCGGCGCCCACCCCGACCGAGTCCGGCCGCTGACGGTCGGCCCGATGCGCATCGCGGTCGACGCGATGGGCGGCGATCTTGCGCCGCGCGAGATCGTCCGGGGGGCAATCAACTACGCCGCCACCCACGCCGACGAGGTCGTCCTGGTCGGCGACGTTCCGCGCCTCGAGCGCGAGGTTGACGAGTACGGCCGGGGACGTCCCGCCAGCGTGTCCTTCGTCGACGCGCCCGAGGTCGTCGAGATGGGGGAGTCGCCGGCCGCCGGCGTCCGACGCCGCCGGTCGTCGATCCGGGTGGCCACCGACCTCGTTCGAGACGGCGCGGCCGATGCGGTCGTCAGCGCCGGCTCGACGGGGGCCACGATGGCCGCGGCGATCTTCCGGCTCGGTCGCCTGGAGGGGATCGACCGCCCGGCTTTGCCCGCCTATTTCCTGACGCCCTCCGGCCCACTCGTCCTGCTCGACGTCGGGGCCAACGTCGACTCGGAACCGCACAACCTGGTCCAGTTCGGCGCCATGGGGTCGCTCTACGCCGAGCGCGTCCTCCACGTCCCCAAGCCGCGGGTCGCGCTGCTGAACATCGGGGAGGAGGCGGAGAAGGGGGATGCCCTCTCGCGCGAGGCGTACGTCCGGCTCGAGGGCTCCGATCTGAACTTCGTGGGCAACGTGGAGCCGCACGAGCTGGCCAGCCATCCTGCCGACGTCGTCGTCTGCGATGGGTTCGTGGGGAACGTCGTGCTGAAGCTGACCGAGGGCCTGACCTCGTACATCTTCCGCTCCATTCGCGAGGACCTGCTCCGCGGCCCGGTGGCTCCCATCGCCGTCCTCGCCCTCCGTCCCGGCATCGATCGCCTCCGTCATCGGTTCGACTACGAGCAGTTCGGTGGGTCACCGCTGCTCGGCGTCCAGGGAGTCAGCATCGTGACCCACGGCCGGGCCAAGGCCCGGATGGTGGAGAACGCGATCCGGGTCGGCTCGGAGGCCGCGGCCGCTGACATTCCGGCCGTGATCGCCGAATGGAGCCGGCGTCACCCGAACCTGTACGGCGAGCCGAATGCGGACGGCGGCGCCGGGGCGGGACCGGCCAAACCTGACCAGGTGGAACGCGCGGCGCCGGGGACGGTGCCGGTCGAGCCCGCGCCCTAGGTGGCGGCCCGCGAGCGGCCGGCGCGTCGCGCCCGCCGGCTGGCCATGGTCGCCCTGTTCGAAGCCGAGTTCCCGTCCCAGCGGGCGGACGCCGCCCTCAAGCGCCTCGCCGCCGAGTGGGAGGCCGAGCCGTCGGTCGTGGACCACGCCCGCACCATCATCGACGGGGTCGCGCAGCACCTCGCCGAGCTCGACGCGGAGATCGCCACCCGCGCCCCGCGCATCCCGGTTTCGGAGCTCGGTCGGGTGGAACGGACGATCCTTCGGAGTGCCCTGTTTGAGGTGCTATACTCCGCCGCGTTTCCGAGCGCTGGGACGATCCGCGACGCGGTATCTCTCGCTCGAACCTACGCCGGGGAATCGGCCGCCCGACTCGTCGGCGGCGTCCTCCGAGGCGTGGCCAGACCCGAACCTGAGGGAGACGAAGGGTGACCGACGGCACCACGTTCGAGCGGCTCAAGAAGATCATCGTTGAGCAGCTCGGCGTCGAACCAGACGACGTCACGCCTGAAGCGGCATTCGTCGAGGACCTGAACGCCGACTCGCTCGACCTGGTGGAGCTCATCATGAGCCTCGAGGAAGAGTTCGGGATGGAGATCTCGGATGAGGATGCCGAGAAGATCCAGAAGGTCTCCGACGCCGTCGAGTACATCGAGGAACGCCAGCAGTAGGTTCCCGTGACCTCACCCACCATCCACGAGCTGGGTGAGCGGCTCGGCCTCGTCTTTCGCGATCCGCGGGTCATCGGCCAGGCGTTCGTGCACGCCTCCTACGCGAACGAGAACCCGGACCTGGTCGACGGCAACAACGAACGCCTCGAGTTCCTGGGCGACGCCGTCCTGGGCCTGATCGTCAGCCGGATCCTCTACGAGCGATTCCCGGAGGCCGATGAGGGTGGCCTGACCGCGCATCGGGCATCGATCGTGAACCGCACGTCCCTGGCCTCGCTCGCCGATGAGCTTGGGCTCGATCGCCATCTGCGCCTCGGCCGCGGTGAGCTGGAGACCGGCGGCGCGCAGCGGCCCTCCCTCCTGGCGGCCGCATTCGAGGCGCTCATCGGCGCCGTGTACCTCAGCGACGGGCTCGACGCCGCGGAGCGGGCCTTCCAGCCGCTCCTCAGCAGCCGCCTCGTGAGTGCCGACCAGGCGGATGCCCTGAAATCGGCAAAGAGCCGGCTCCAGGAATGGAGCCAGCGGTACCGGGGCGGCACCCGCCCGATGTACGAGCTCGTCTCGGCCCGCGGACCGGCCCACGCCCAGCAGTTCACCGTCGCGGTCGTGGTCGGGTCCGATCGGCTGGCGACCGGTTCGGGCAGTAGCCGCCAGCGGGCCGAGGAGCACGCCGCCCAGGCGGCCCTCGACCACGTGGCCGAGGTCGGCGCGTGACCCGCCTCAAGGAGCTCCATCTCCACGGCTTCAAGAGCTTCGCCGAGCCCACCCGCTTCGTCTTCCAGCCCGGCGTGACCGCGGTCATCGGTCCAAACGGGAGCGGCAAGAGCAACATGGCCGATGCCATCCGCTGGGTGCTCGGCGAGCAGTCGAACCGCTCCCTCCGGACCCGCCGCTCCGATGACGTGATCTTCGCCGGCTCCGAGAGCCGCAAGCCGATCGGCATGGCCGAGGTGATCCTCACCTTCGACAACCACGACGGGTGGCTGCCGATCGAGTTCGAGGAGGTGACGATCGCGCGTCGGGCCTACCGGTCCGGCGACCCCGAGTACCTGATCAACGGCAGCCGGGCGCGGCTGCGCGACGTCGTCGAGCTGCTCGCCGGCGGCCGGCTCGGTGCCAACGAGCTGGTGGTCGTCGGCCAGGGGACCGTGGACGCCGCGCTGTCGCTGCGGCCGGACGAGCGACGCCAGCTCTTCGAGGAAGCGGCGGGGGTCAAGTCGCTGCAGGTGCGCCGCAACGAGGCCTCCTCGCGACTGGCCAGGGCGCGCGACAACCTGACCCGGGTCTCCGACCTTGTCCGCGAGCTGAAGCCGCAGGTCCGTCGGCTGGCGCTCCAGGCCGAGCACCAGGAGGCGCACGACCGACTCGGGCGTCGTGCCCGCGCGCTCGTTCTCGAGCACCACGCCCGGCGGGCGCAGGCTGCGCAGACGAGCCTCGGCGAGGCCCGGCGGCGGACGGCGGCGCGTCGCGGCGGAGCTCGAAGCCGAGCGCGGGACGCAGAGCGCCGGGCGGCAGGCCATCGCCGACGCCGAGGAGCGCTACTGGACGCTGGAGCAGGCTGGCCGGGAGGCGGCCGGCGGCCTGGGAGTCGGCGCGCGAAGCGGCCATCCGCGCCGAGAGCCGCCACGACGCCCTCGTCGAACGGGATCTCGACCTCGGCGCCGACGCGGAACGGACGCGAGCGCGAGCTGTCCGAGCTTGCGGAAGCCTCGCGGCCGACCGAGGCGCGGTCCGCCGACGTCGACTGACGGCGACGGACACCAGGCCGCCGATGGCGGCGTGACCGAGGCCGAGGCTCGCTGGCGGGCGGCAGCCGACGCAGGCCCGGGTGGCGGGGGCCGCGGTTCTCGCCGCCGAGGAAGCGCTGGCCACGACCCGCCTGCGCGAGGCCGATCGGCTCGCCGATGCCGGCCAGTGGGCCGAGCGGGACGCCGCCGCGCGGGTGCGCCGCGAGGCGCTGGAGCGCGACATGGCGTCGGTCGAGTCGAGGCTGGCGGAGGCCGAGGCCAACCTGGCGCGAGTGGTCGCGGACCGAACTGCCGGGCAGCCACCGAGCAGAGCCGCGCGGAGGAACGCGCGGCGGACGCGACGGCCCGGCGAGCGGCCGCCGACGAGACCGTCAGGCGAGCGGCCGTGGCGGTCGCCGAGATCGACGAGCGGCAATCGCGAGTCGCAGCCGAGCTGGCTGAGCTCGAGCGCGAGGCCGTCGACGGGACCGCGGACCTCGTGGACCGCCTGCGATCCGGGGGGTGGGTAGCCCCCGAAGCCCTCGGCGCGGTGCCCGCCGAAGCCGGCGCCGCCGTGGCCGCCGTCCTGGGCGATGTCGAACGTGCCCTGACCTGGAAGCCCGGCGCCGATGTCGCGGTGGCGGAGGCGGCCGGGGAGGCACGTCTGCTGGCTCCCGCCGATGGACGTCCGAGCGGTCGGGCGGAGGCCCTTGCCGCGGTCGGCGCGACCCAGACCCTCGCCGAGCTCGTGGATTCGGGGGCGGCGCCAGAGGTCCTCCATCGCACCGCGGTGGCGCCGGACCTCCCGTCGCTCCTGTCCGGTTGGGACGCGCTCCCCGACGGCTGGGCGGCGGTGACCCTCGCCGGGGACCTGGCCGACGCTCGTGGGGTCGTCACGGTTCGCGGCCGTGCCGGAGACGGCGGGCGGCCGCGAAGCCGGAGCGGACGACTGGCCGACCTGAAGGCCCTCGCTCAGCGTCTGTCGGCCGAGGCTGAAGAATCCGGGCGTCAGCGGGCGAACTGCCGAGGCCGAATTCGCCCAGGCAACCGCGGCAGCCGACGCCGCCGTCGCCGCGCTCGAGACGGCTCGGATCATGCGACGTCGGGAAGACGAGGAGAAGACCGCCGCCGAGAGCCTTCAGGCCCACCTGGCAGCCGAACGCGCCAGGCTCGCGCTCGCCATCGGGGAGCTTCCGACCCTCGACCGGGCTCCGGAGCGACCGTCGGAGCTCGCCACCGAGCTCGACGCCCTGGAGGCCGCCGCAGCAGACGCCCGGGAACGCCGCGGCGGCGGCCGATGCCGAGCGAGACGCAGCCCGGCTGGCCTGGCAGTCCGCCGTCCAGGCCGCCGACGAGCGGGACGCGGCCGCCGGCGACCGCCGCGCGACTGCCGCCCGCGTCGCCGAGCGCGGCGACCAGCTCGAGCGAGCCGCGGCCCGCATCGCCGCCGAGCGAGAGGCCCTGGCCGAGCGCGATTCGCGAGGCTGCCGTCGTCGCTGGCCGAAGCCACCACTGCCGAGGCTGCGGCCGCAGAAGCCCGTGCCGGCGCGGAGGACGCGCGCGAGGCGGCTCGACAGGCCCTCCTCGACGCCGAGCGGCGACTGAGCGGCGGTTCCGGACGGGTCACCGAGCTCGAAGTCGCGCAGCAGCAGGCCATCGCCGACCTGTCACGGCTCGAAGAGGCGCTCGCTGGCCTCGAGCGTGAACGCGAGCTCGCCCTCGAGGGCCTGCCGGAGCGCGGTCGACGATGCGGCCGGCGGCGGCCGTGCCGGTCGACGGCGACGAAACCGAAGAGACCGATCCATCGGCGATGCCCGAGGACGAGGTCGCCGAGGAGATGCGGAAGACGCGGCGGACGCTGCAGCAGATCGGATCGGTCAATCCATTTGCCATCGAGGAGCACCGCGAGCTCTCGGCCCGACTGGGCGAGCTGAGCGTGCAGGAAACCGATCTGTCGGCGGCCACCGAATCCACCGAGGCCCTCATCAGCCGGCTCGACGAGGAGATCTCGCAGCAGTTCCAGACGGCCTTCGCGGCCATCGGTGAGCGCTTCGACGAATACTGCCGTCTCCTGTTCGCCGGGGGGAGCGCCTCGCTCGAGCTCACCCAGGAATCCGACGGCGAGACACCGGGCGTCGAGGCGCCGGGCGGGATCGAGATCGCCGTCCGACCGCCTGGGAAGCGGCTCCAGCGCCTGGCCATGCTGTCCGGCGGCGAGCGGGCCCTGGCCGGCGTCGCCCTGCTGTTCGCGATGCTGACCGTCAATCCCGGTCCCGTTCTGCGTCCTGGACGAGGTGGACGCCGCGCTGGACGAAGCGAACATCGGTCGGTTCGCCGATGCCCTGCGCCGCCTGGCGGAGACCATCGACTTCGTCGTCATCACCCACAACCGGGCGACGATCGAGACAGCCGATACGATCTACGGCGTGACGATGACCGATGCCGCCGTGAGCCGCGTCCTGTCGCTGCGTCTGGCCGATCTCCCGGTCGAGGTCCCGGCCTGACCGATGCTGGCCAGGCCGCCAACCGGTGGGGGGCTGGGTTCGCGCCTGCGCGCCGCGCTCGGCCTGACGTCGACCGCGGATGCCGCCGCGTGGGAGGCTGCCGAGGAGGCGCTCATCGCCGCCGACCTCGGCCCGGTCCTGGCCGCTGAGGTCGTCGAGGCGGCCCGGACGCGTCCCGAGGCGAGCGTCTCGGGCCTCGATGCCGTCCGGGCCGTGCTGCGCGAGCGCCTGACGGTGCCCGACACCGCTCCGTTTGCGCTCGGTGATCCACCGGCGGTGATCCTCATGGTCGGGGTCAACGGCAGTGGCAAGACGACGAGCGCGGCCAAGTTGGCCGCCCGCTTCCTGGGCGAGGGCCGCAGCGTGCTCCTGGCCGCGGCCGACACGTACCGGCCGGGCGCCATCGAGCAGCTGCGGCTGTGGGGCGACCGGCTGGGGGTGAACGTCGTCGCCCAGCGAGCCGGCGCGGACCCGGCAGCCGTGGCGTACGACGCGGCCGCCGCGGCGGGAGCCCGGGGCGTGGACGTGGTCATCGTCGACACCGCGGGTCGGCTCCAGACGTCGCACGACCTGATGGCCGAGCTGGCGAAGATCCGCCGCGTCATCAGCCGTCAGCTGCCCGAGCAGCCGCGCCACGTGCTGCTGGTGCTGGATGCCACGACCGGGCAGAACGGTCTCTCCCAGGCGGAGGTGTTCCTGGCCGATGCCGGCGTGACAGGGATCGTGCTCGCCAAGCTCGATGGCACCGCGAAGGGCGGCGTCGCGCTGGCCATCGCCGATCGGTACGGAATCCCGATCGTGTTCAACGGCTTCGGCGAGGAAACGGACGCCCTGGCGCCGTTCGATCCCGACGCCTACCTTGACTGGCTCCTTGCTGCCTGAGCAATCGACGCCATGTTTGACAGCCTCTCCACCCGACTCCAGGCCATCGCCACGCGGTTGCGGGGCCAGGCCAAGCTGACCGAGGCCGATCTCGACGAGGCGCTGCGCGAGGTCCGGCTCGCGCTGCTCGAGGCCGACGTCAACTTCCGGGTCGTGAAGTCGTTCGTCGCCCACGTCCGGGAGAAGGCCATCGGAACCGATGTGCTCGAAGGGGTCAGGCCGGGCCACCAGGTCGTGAAGCTCGTCCACGACGAGCTGGTCGAGATCCTCGGCCACGAGCGCTACGCGCTCCATCTCGATGGCGCCAGACCGGTGGTCATCCTCATGGTCGGCCTCCAGGGGTCGGGCAAGACGACAAGCGCGGCGAAGCTTGCCCGCCGCCTGGCTCTCGACGGCCGCCACCCGGCGCTGATTGCCGCCGACGTCTATCGCCCGGCCGCCGTCGAGCAGCTCGTGCGCCTCGGCGAGCAGGTTGGTGTTCCGGTTCTGACCGGTGCCACGGGCACCGCCCCGCTCGAGATCATCCAGTCCGGGATTCGGACGGCAGCGACGGACGGGGCGGACCTGGTGATCGTGGACACGGCCGGCCGGCAGCACGTCGACGGCCCGATGATGGCGGAGCTGACGCAGGTCGTGGACGGGACCGGTCCGGCCGAGGTGTTCCTGGTCGTCGATGCCATGACCGGCCAGGACGCGGTGCGAGGTGGCCGAGACCTTCCTCGAGCGACTGCCGCTGACGGCCCTGGTCCTGACCAAGATGGACGGCGATGCCCGTGGCGGGGCGGCCCTCAGCATCCGATCGATGACCGGCCTGCCGGTCGCGTTCGTTGGCACCGGCGAGGCGGTGGACGCGCTCGACGTCTTCCACCCCGACCGGCTCGCGCAGCGCATCCTCGGGATGGGGGACATCGTCACCCTCGTCGAGCGGGCCGAAGAACGGATCGACCGTGACGAGGCCGAGCGGGCCGCTCAGCGGCTGATGGAGGCGCGGTTCACGCTCGAGGACTTCCGCAGCCAGCTGCAGCAGGTCAAGAAGATGGGGCCCATCGGTCAAATCCTCGAAATGGTGCCCGGGGGAGCGGGCCTGGCCGGTGCCGCCCAGGCCGCCGTCGACGACGGGGAGCTGAAGCGGATCGAGGCGATCATCGATTCCATGACGCCCGACCGAGCGGCGGGAGCCGCACGTCATCAAGGCCAGCCGTCGGCGGCGGATCGCGGCCGGCAGCGGGACGACGGTGTCGGACGTCAACCGCCTCCTCCGCCAGTTCGAGGAGATGCAGAAGCTCGTTCGACAGCTCAGTGGAGCGGCCGGTCGAGCCGGCGGGCGGACCGGGCTCGCTGCCGCGCTTGCCCGGCCGCTGAGAGGATGCTCATCGGACCGCCGGTCGCCACCGCTTCCGCGAGGCGCTATCCTGTCGCGGCGCCCGGCTCCACGTCAGCCCCTCATGGCAGCCCGCCGGACCGCGTTCGATCCCCAATGACGGAAGGAATCACCACGTGGCCGTTCACATCCGGCTGACGCGAGTGGGCGCCACCAGGCGCCCCGCCTACCGCGTCATCGCGATCGACAGTCGCCGCTCACGCGACGGCCGAGCGCTCGAGATCCTGGGCTACTACAACCCGCTGACCGATCCGGTCACGGTCAAGCTGGACGACGAGCGGATCAAGTTCTGGATGGCGCACGGCGCGCGTCCGTCCGACGCCGTGCAGCGCCTGATGAAGGTCGCAGCCGAGCCTCCACGCCCGGCAGGCGCCAAGGCGGAGGCGCGCGCAAAGGCAAGAAGCGAGAAGAAGGCTGCCGCCAAGGCCGAGGCAGCCAAGGCTGCCGCGGAGGCCCCGAAGCCCCCGGAGCCGGAGGTCGTCCCGGAACCTGCGGCAGCCGAGGAGCCGACGGCTGAAGCCGAGGAGCCGACCTCGGCAGCCGCGGCCGCGGAAACGGACGAGCCGGCAGCGGACGCCCCGATCATCCGACGAGTCGGAGACCGCCGAACCCGAAGCCGAGGCGTCGCCCGAGCCTGAGGCACTCGAGGTTCCGACCGAGGCCGCCGAAGCAGAGCGCCGAGCCGAGACCGCTGCGCGATCTGCCTCCGGATGCGGCCACCGAACCTGCAGCTGAGCCAGAGGCGGAAACCGAGGCTGCTGCCCCAGCGGAGGAGGCATCGGCCAAACCCGCCCGCAAGCGGAAGGCGAAGGAGCCCGCTGCTGACGCTGAGCCCGCTGCCGAAGCCGAGCCCGCGTCGAACCACCGAGGCATCGGCCCCAGATACCGAAACCCAGGAGACCGAGACATGAAGGCCTTCCTCGAGTACATCGCCCGCTCCCTGGTCGACCATCCCGACGCGGTCGAGGTCGATATCGAGGAGAACGACGACGAGGTCACCCTGACCCTGGTCGTCGACGAACGCGACATGGGTCGTGTCATCGGCCGCGATGGCCGGATCGCGAACGCGATTCGGAGCCTGCTCCGCGTCATGGGGGCGCGAGACGGCCGGCATGTCGAGCTCGACATCGTCGCCCACGAGTGAGCCCCTCGCGGTCGCCCGGGTGATGGGCGTCCGCGGCCTCAAGGGAGACCTTCGGGTCATGTCCCTGACCGATGCGCCCGAGCGGCTGGCCGCCGGGCAGCGCGTGATCGTGGAAGGGGAGACCGCACCCCGGGAAATCCTGGAGGCTGGCGTCGCGAAGCACGGTCCCGTGTTGCGCCTGAAGGGGATTGCCGATCGCGACGCGGCTGCCGCGCTCATTGGGAAGCACCTCATCGGCCAGACCGCGCCCGACGAGCTGCCCGCCGGGACCTACTGGTGGCACGAGCTCGAGGGACTCGAGGTGGTCACGCCGGCCGGCATGACCATCGGCGCGGTGGAGGAGGTCTTCCGGGCCGGTCCAAACGAGGTCTATCGCGTGGTCGGGCCCGGCGGCGAGGTGCTCGTCCCGGCGCTCCATTCGGTGGTGGTCGACATCGATCTCGCCTCGGGTCGCATGACCATCCGCGATCCCGCCGAGTGGCTGGAGGAGGTCTGAGCCGATGACCGCCTCCCCGGCTCTGCGGATCGACGTCGTCACGCTTGTTCCCGAACCTCTTCGGCCCGGCCCTGACCGAAGGCGTCCTGGGCCGCGCCGTCGAGCGCGGGGTCGTGTCCGTCGCGCTGCACGACCTGCGGGAGCATGGTCTCGGGCGGCATCGGCAGGTGGACGACACGCCGTACGGCGGGGGAGCGGGGATGGTCCTCCGCCCCGAGCCGCTGGCCGCCGCGCTCGCGCCCCTTCGCGCCGACGGCGTCCCGGTCCTCCTTCTCGATCCCGCCGGCGACCGCCTGACCGATACGCTGGCACGCGAGCTGGCGGCCATGCCACGGTTCGCGCTGGTCTGCGGCCGGTACGAGGGGGTCGATGAGCGGGTCCGCGCCTGGGTGGACCGGGAGGTGAGCATCGGCGACTACGTCCTGACCGGCGGCGAGCTGCCGGCCCTCGTCGTGATCGACGCCGTCAGCCGTCTCGTGCCCGGCGTCATCGACCCGGCGTCGAGCGCCGGCGACTCGTTCGCGACCGGCCTGCTCGAGCACCCGCAGTACACCCGGCCCGAGGAGTTCGAGGGCGTGACCGTTCCCGCCGTGCTGTCGTCGGGCAACCACGCCGAGGTCGACGCCTGGCGTCGTCGTGAAGCGCTCCGCCGAACCCTGGAGCGCCGGCCGGACCTGCTGGCCTCGGCTCCACTGACCGATGCGGACCGTCGCGAGCTGGAACGACTTCGGGCAGAGCGCTCCACCGGCGACTGACGCGTCACGGGGTTGCGCTGATGACGGCCGACTGGCCGCTGCTATACTGCCCATCGTTCGCGGCCGCCCCGGCGGTCGCGTCGTTGCGTCAGCCCCCACGGGCAACCCGGCGTTGAGCCGGCGGTAAGCGAGGATCGCGAGCATGGACCCCATCCAGGAGCTGGAACGTGAGCAGCTCCGGACCGATATCCCCCAGATCGCACCCGGTGACACCGTGCGCGTCTCGGTCAAGGTCGTTGAAGGCAGCCGAGAACGCGTCCAGGTGTTCGAGGGCACGGTCATGCGGATGCGGGGCGGCGGCGTGAACCAGACCATCACCGTCCGTCGCATCAGCAGTGGCGTGGGTGTCGAGCGCACGTTCCCGGTGCATGCCCCTCGCGTCGACAAGATCGAGGTCGTCCGCCACGGTGTCGCCCGCCGCGCCCAGCTCTACTTCCTGCGCAACCGCGTCGGCAAGGCGGCCACCCTCCGCGAGCGTCGCCCCTCGCGCTGATTCGATGAGCGCCAGGGCTCCGGCCCGTTTCGCTCGTCGCCGATCTGGTCATCGACCCCACGACGCCCATCTCGCCCACGAGTACGAGCTGCGCCGCGCCGGGTTTCGGCGGATCGCGGGCCTCGACGAGGTTGGCCGCGGGTCACTGGCCGGTCCGGTCGTGGCGGCCGCGGTCATCCTGCCGGCGCGACCCCGGATCCGGGGGCTTCGAGACAGCAAGGTGCTGGCGCGCAGTCGTCGGGAGGCGCTGTACGAGCAGATCGTGGCCCGGGCCGATGCCATCGGCGTGGGATGCATCGAGGTCGAGACCATCGACCGGATCAACATCCTGCAGGCGACCCACCTGGCCATGCGCGAGGCGCTGGCCCACCTGCCGGAACCGCCGGACTACCTCCTCATCGACGCCCTGACGATCCGCGAGGCCGCCTATCCGCAGCGCGCGATCATTGACGGCGACGCCATCTCCTCGTCCATCGCCGCGGCGTCGATCGTGGCCAAGGTGACCCGCGACCGGATCTGCGACGAGATGGACCTCCGCTTCCCGAGCTACGGGTTCGCCCGGCACAAGGGCTACGGGACGCGCCGCCACTACGCCGCCCTCATCCGCGAGGGACCGTGCGACTGGCATCGCCGCTCTTTCGCGCCGATCCGGATGCTCCTGGCCGGGACGCAGCTGCCCCTCGACCTCGAGTTCGCGGACTTTCCGCTCGTCGACGAGGACCTCTTCGAGCCCAACGAGAACTGACCCATGGCGAATCCTCGTCATGCGCTGGGACGGAGCGCCGAGCGGACGGTGGCGGCCTGGCTGGCGGCCCACGACTGGGAGATCCTGGAGGAACGCCATCGGTCGTCCGCCGGCGAGATCGACCTCGTGGCGCTCGACACCGATCGCTGCCTCGTCGCGGTCGAGGTTCGCCTCCGCCGCTCGGGCCACACCGGCAGCGCGGCGGAATCGGTCAGGCCGCGGCATCTCCGCCGGGTGCGGGCGGCGCTGACGGCCTACGCCCGAGCGTCAACGGTCCGCCATGTCGGCACGCGAGTCGATCTCGTGGCGGTCACGCCCGGTCCGGAGCCGCGGACGTGGCGCGTCAGCCGCCTGCCGGCGATCGACGCGTGGTGATCAGCGGCTGAACATCACCTCGAGGGCGAGGATGCTGTCGATGTACGGCTGGGACGAAATGAGCACGCCGATCTGGTCCACGGAGCCCATGCCCTGGAGGTACGCGGCCAGGGTCTTCGTCTTGTCGCCCTGGTAGCGGGCCAGGTAGTGGGCGAGCAGCCGCACGCCGGCGCGCGCGTTCCATTGCGCATCGCTGATGGCCGGGGCTTCCTGGAGCATCGTGTCCGCGACCCAGTCCGCGGTGTCGGGCATCAGCTGCATGAGGCCCACCGCCCCGGCATAGGAGACGGCTCCCGGCTGCCAGCCGGATTCGTGCCACGAGACGGCCAGGACGAAGGCGGCCGGCACGCCGAACTCGCCCGCGGCGGCCAGCAGCAGGTCTCGAGACGCGGTGCGCGCCGCAACCAGCGCTGCCATGGCCGGGGGCATGCTCGAATTGGTCACTGACCCGGTGGTCGCGGCCGTCGCGGCCGCGGGCGGGAATGACGAGGACCTGGCCGGTGCGGATGAAGGACGCGCTGGCCAACCCGTTGGCGTCCACGATCGACTGGACGGACACCCCGTATCGGCCCGAGATGACCCACAGCGTTTCGCCCGCCTGGACGGTGTGGGTGACCGCTGAGCGGAGCCGCGGCCGATGGTGCGGGCGTCGACGGAGCGGCGGGCGTTGGCGGAGCGTCCTGCGGGATGGCCAGCGCCTGGCCGATGCGGATGAACGACGGATTGGCGAGCTGGTTCACTTCGGCCAGGACGGCGACCGTGGTGCCATGACGCAGCGCGATGTCCCACAGCGTGTCGCCCGGCTGGACGACGTAGATGATCGGCGTCGGAGGAGCGGGAGGCGCGGCCGGCGCCGGGGTCGAGGCCGCCGGAGGGCGGAGGACGATGCGCTGACCGATGCGGATGATCGACGGGTTCTGGATCTGATTCAGAGCGACGAGCGCCGAGACCGTCGTGCCATGCTCGCAGGGCGATGTCCCACAGGGTGTCGCCCGGCTGGACGATCACGTCGTCACCGGCGACCGCGGGCGTGGCGACCGAAACGATCAGGAGCGTCGCGACGGCCAATCCGGCCAGCGCGCGTCGAGCACGAGCGATACGGAGCATCCGGCCTCCAGGGGTTGCAGGGCCCCAGATGCTCGACCGGATAGCGGGCTGTGAACAATTGGCCGATCTGGTGGGGTGCGGGGTACTTCGGTACCGTTGCGTCCGGAGGCCGCACGCGCGAGGGGCCGGCTAGGGCCACTCATGAGCGTGACTGCTATACTCCGCCACGGTCCGGCCCGGGTACACCGAGCCGGCCGATCCATCTCACAGGACTCCCGATTCGCGGGTCCCGGTGCCTGGCCCGACCAGGTGGACCGATGCGAAGCTGACGGAGGCCGAGGACAAAACCGGAGGAATCCATGGCTGCAAACATGAGGCAGCTGCTCGAGGCGGGCGTCCACTTCGGACACCAGACCCGCCGCTGGAATCCCAAGATGCGCGAGTACATCTTCGCCGAGCGCAACGGGATCCACATCATCGATCTGGCCCAGACCGTGTCGCGCCTCGATGCGGCGCTGGAGTTCGTGCGCGAGACGACGCGGCGCAGCGAATCGGTCCTGTTCGTGGGCACCAAGAAGCAGGCCCAGGAGTCCGTCCGCGAGGAGGCCACCCGCGCCGGCCAGCACTACGTCGACACCCGCTGGCTCGGTGGCCTGCTGACGAACTTCATGACCATCAAGCGGCGTATCCAGCGGCTCGAGGCCCTCGAAGCGCGCCGCGAGGCGGGCGAGTTCGAACGGCTCACCAAGAAGGAAGCCGGCAAGCTCACCGAGGAGATCGACAAGCTGAATGCGGCCATGGGCGGCATTCGGCGCATGCGCCGCCTGCCCGGCGCCGTGTTCGTGGTCGATCCCCATCGCGAGGCGATCGCCGTCAGCGAGGCTCGACGCCTCGAGATCCCGGTCATCGCCATCACCGACACGAACTGCGATCCGGACCTCATCGACTGGGTGATCCCCGCCAACGACGATGCGATCCGCTCCGTGCGGCTGCTGTGCGCCCAGGTCGCGGACGCCTGCCTCGAAGGACAGGCCGAGCGCCAGGCGCGGATTGACGAAGAGATGGAAACCGTCGAGGCCCTGCCGCCGGTGGACGAGGCCGCGCTCGGCCCGGACGCCGACTACAGCGCCGCTCTCGCTTCCGGCGAGGCCCTCGTGTTCGAGCCGGAGCCCGAGGAGGACGAGGAAACCGAGCGACGCGAGCGCGCTCGGCGGGCAGCGAGCATCGAGTTCGAGGATGACCCCGATGCGCGAGCTCGATGGTGAGGCGGCGCTGGCCGAGGTGGCTCTCGCCGACGCCACGCTGACCGACGCAATCGCGCACCGATGCCAACCCCAGCGACGCAGCTCCCGCTGACGGGACGGACGCCGAGTCTCCTGCCAGCGCGCCCGAGGACGCGCCCGCAGCCGCAGCCGAGCCGGCGGTCGAGGAACCAGCCTGACATGGGCACGAAACCGATGATCAGCCCGGCCGAGATCAAGGCCCTCCGCGACAGGACCGGCGCCGGGGTGATGGACTGCAAGCGGGCCCTCGAGGCGTCCGGCGGCGATCTCGACGCCGCCGTCGCGTACCTGCGCGAGCAGGGACTGGCGACCGCCCGCGACAAAGCCAGTCGCGAAGCGCGCGAGGGCGTCATCTCGGCCTACATCCACCACGGGTCCCGCCTCGGCGTCCTGCTGGAGCTGAACTGCGAGACGGACTTCGTGGCACGGACCGACGACTTCCAGCAGCTCGCCCGCGAGCTGGCGATGCAGGTCGCCGGCCTCTCCCCGCAGTGGGTGTCGCGCGACGACGTGCCGGCCGAGATCGTGGCGGAGCAGCGCGAGAAGTTCGCGGCGGAGGCGGCCGCCAGCGGCCGTCCGGCCGAGAAGAGCGACGAGATCGTCCAGGGCAAGCTCGACAAGTGGTTCGAGTCGGTGTGCCTGCTCGAGCTGCCGTACCGGGACACGGATCGCAGGATCGGCGACCTGATCACGGACAAGGTGGCCGTCCTCGGCGAGAACATCCGGGTCGCGCGCTTCGCCCGGATGGCGGTGGGGGAGAGCGCCGCCGACCAGGACGGGACGTCAGCCGCAGGGGTGAGTCAGGCAGCCGCGGCCGGCGACAACGGGGCGCGACGGGCGCTGCTCAAGCTGTCGGGTGAGGCGCTCCTGGGGGACCGCCCGTACGGGATCGACCCGGAAGTCGCGCGGCGCATCGCCCGCGAGGCGGCCGAGGCCCACGCCGAGGGGATCGAGGTCGCGATCGTGGTCGGTGGCGGCAACATCTTCCGCGGCCTGGCCGCGGCGTCGACGGGAATGGACCGCTCGACGGCGGACTACATGGGCATGCTGGCCACCGTCATGAACGGCCTCGCCCTTTCCGACGCGCTCGAGCAGGCGGGGGCGCCGACCCGGGTCATGAGCGCCATCGCCATGAACGAGATCTGCGAGCCGTACATCCGCCGCCGGGCCGTCCGCCACCTCGAGAAGCGGCGGGTCGTGATCATGGTGGCCGGCACCGGCAACCCGTACTTCACGACCGACACCGCCGCCACCCTCCGCGCGGTCGAGATCAATGCGGAGGTGATCCTCAAGGCGACGCGGGTCGACGGGGTGTACTCCGCCGATCCCGAGCAGGAGCCCGATGCGAGAGCGCTACACCCAGATCGGCTACACCGAGCTTCTCGCCCATCGGCTGCAGGCCCTCGATGCCACGGCGGTCAGCCTGGCGATGGACAACCGGATGCCGATCGTCGTGTTCGACATGACCGTGGATGGCAACATCCTGCGAGCGCTCCGAGGCGAGATGATCGGGACCCTGATCAGCGATGAGGTGCCGGCATGACGCCACGAGGCATTGAAGGCGGTCGAACCGAAGATGCAACGCGCCGTCGAGGCCATGGAGCGCGACTTTGCCGCGATCCGGACGGGGCGGGCATCGACGACGATCGTCGAGCGGATCGCCGTCGACTACTACGGCACCACGACCCCGCTGAACCAGCTCGCGGGCATTTCGACGCCGGACCCGCACCTGATCGTGATCCAGCCGTGGGACCGCGGCGCCCTGCCCGCCATCGAAAAGGCCATCACCCGCAGCGACATCGGCCTCGTGCCGAACGTGGACGGGACGCTGGTCCGGCTCCACGTCCCGCCCCTCTCCGAGGAACGGCGCCACGAGCTCGTCAAGCAGGTGCGCCGACGGCTCGAGGAAGCCCGGGTCGAGATCCGGAACTTCCGTCGCGAAGCGGCCGACGCGCTGAAGCACGCCCTGCGCGATGGGAGCCTGGGCCAGGACGAGGAGCATCGTGAGCTCGAGACCCTGCAGCGGCTGACCGATACCTTCATCGAGACAGCCGAGGCGCGCGGCGAGCGCAAAGAAGCGGAGATCATGGAGGTCTGACGGCCCTGTCCACGTCCGAGGGCCCGCGTCACGTCGCGATCATCATGGATGGCAACCGGCGCTGGGCCGCGGGGCGCGGCCTGCCGGGGATTGCCGGCCACGTCCAGGGTGTCGACGCCATCGTCCCGGTCGTTCGCCACGCGCCCGACTGCGGGATCGAGGTGCTGAGCCTGTACGTCTTCAGCCGCGAGAACTGGACGCGAACCGAGGCCGAGGTGGCGGGCCTGTTCTCACTGGTCGACAGCGCGGTCCGCCAGCACACCGATCAGCTCATCGCCGAGGGCGTATCGGTCCATGTCATCGGGCGCCTGCACGAGGCGCCGACGGAGGTGCAGCGCTCGATCCGCGATGCCGAGGAGCGGACCCGCGGCGGGGCCCGCATGATCCTGAACATCGCGTTCAACTACTCCGGCCGGTCCGAGATCATCGACGCGGCGCGAGCCCTGGTCGCCGCCCGGGTCCCGGCGTCGGACATCGACGAGGATGCCCTGGCGGCCCATCTCTACACCGCCGGCCAGCCCGACCCGGACCTCATCATCCGCACCGGGGGCGAGTATCGGACCAGCAACTTCCTGCTGTGGCAGGGCGCCTACGCCGAGCTGGTCGTGTCCGAGCGACTGTGGCCCGACTTCACGCCCGCCGACTTCGATGCGGCGCTCGAGGAGTACCGAAGCCGTCATCGTCGTTTCGGGAGCTGACCGATGTTGCGAACCCGCGTCCTGACCGCCCTCGTCCTCGGCCCCGTGGTCCTGGCCATCGCCTGGTTCCGGGAGCCGTGGCTGACGCTCGGCGTCGCGCTGGTCGTTGCTCGTCGCCCTGATCGAGGCCACCGACCTCCTCCAGGCAGCCGGCTGGTCCGTGCCCCGCCTCACGACTGTCGCCGGTGGGCTCCTCGTTGCGGCTGCCATCGCGGCGGGCCTCCACGAGCTCGCCACGCCACTCACGGCGTGGGCCACCGATCGTCTCGGCGCAGCAGGCCTCCCAATGGCTGCCTTCGCCATCGTGGTCATCGTCCTGGCCGGCGTGGCGCTCCGGAACACGGACCCGAGGGTCGGGCTGGCGGCCTGGGCGGGCGCGATCTTCGCCGTGGCCTGGATCGGCGTGCTCGGACCGATGCTCGCCGCCGTCGGCCACCTGGCGCCGGTCGATGGCACCCCGGACAGCCCGCTCGGCCAGTTCGGCTGGGAGTCGGGGACCGGATGGCTGTTCGTCCTGTTCGGCCTGGTCTGGAGTTGCGATACCGGCGCCTACTTCGTGGGCCGCGCGATTGGCCGGCGCAAGCTCCACGCGCAGGTCAGCCCTGGGAAAACCGTGGAGGGCTACTACGGCGGCATCGTGGTCGCGGCAGTGGTGACGGCCGCCCTCGGCTGGTTCCTGGTCGGGCTTGCCGTGCCCATCGGTCTCCTCATGGGCGCCGTCACCGCCGCCGTTGCCCAGCGCGGGGACCTCGCCAAGTCGCTGCTCAAGCGAGCCGCCGATCGGAAGGACTCGGGAACCATCTTTCCGGGCCACGGCGGGATGCTCGACCGGGTCGACTCGCTCCTGTTCGCCGCCCCGGTGGTGATCGCCTTCGCCGTCCTGGTGGGGGGGATGGTTCTCGCCCCGTGACCGGCATCGCGCTGCTCGGCTCGACCGGCTCCATTGGCCGGCAAACGCTGGACGTGATCCGGGCTGCGCCAGACCGATACGAGCTCAAGGCGCCTGGCCGCCGGCCACGCGGGGGACGACTTCGACGACCAGGTCCGCGAGTGGCCGCAGGCATCGGTCTGGGCCGCGGATGGTCGCGTCCGCGACCTGGACCGGGTCGAGATGGGCCGAGGGCGGGCTCGAGGAGCTGGCCACTGCCGACGGCGTGGACATCGTGGTCGTGGCCACGACGGGCATGACGGCCCTCCCCGCCGTTCTCGCCGCGCTGCGGGCGGGTCGCCGGGTGGCACTGGCCAACAAGGAGGCCCTCGTCACCGGCGGCCATCTCGTGCGGCGAAGCACTTCCGAGCCGATGCGGGGGAGCGACTCGACTGGCTGCGGCCCATTGATTCGGAGCACTCGGCCATCTGGCAGTGCCTGCGCGGGGAACGAATCGAGGACGTCGCGCGTCTGATCCTCACCGCCAGCGGCGGTCCCTTCAGGGACCGGGACCCCGCCACCCTGGCGGACGTCACGCCCGCCGAGGCGCTGGCTCACCCGACCTGGCAGATGGGGCCCAAGATCACGATCGACTCCGCCACGCTCGTCAACAAGGCCTTCGAAGCCATCGAGGCCAAATGGCTGTATGACCTGCCCTACCCTAAGATTGCCGCTGTGCTCCACCCCGGCAGCATCGTCCACTCCCTGGTGGAGTTCGTCGATGGCTCATACAAGGCCCAGCTCGGCCTGCCCGACATGCGGCTCCCGATCCAGTTCGCGCTGTCGTACCCGGATCGCCATGCCGGCCCCGGCCGGCACATCCGGCCCCGAGGACTGGCAGCCGCTGACCTTCGCCCCGCTCGAGCCCGGCCCGCTTCCCGGCGTACGCCACGGTGCGCGCCGCGGCCGAGGCCGGCGGCAACCGCGGAACGGTCATCAACGCCGCCGACGAGGTCGCGATCTCGGCCTTCCTCGGCGGCGCCCTCTCCTTCCCCGGCATCGCGACGACGATCGCAGCGGCGGTCGACCGATGGGGGAATGACGTCGAGCCGGACCTCGGACGCCATCCACGAACTCGACGCCGAGGTGCGCACCGCGCTCGAGACCGAGCTCGGGATCGAGGCGACCGCCTGATGGACGTCGTCCTCACCATCGTCGCCTTCCTGGCGATCATCGTCGTCCTGGTCGTGGTCCACGAGATCGGTCACTTCGCGGTCGCCAAGTGGTCCGGCGTGGCCGTCCAGGAGTTCGGCATCGGCTTCCCGCCTCGCATCGGCTCGATCGTGTTCCGCGGAACGCGCTACTCCCTGAACTGGATCCCGCTCGGCGGCTTCGTGAAGATGCTCGGGCGAGGACGGCGAGATCGAGGTCGAGCGCCTGCGCGAGCGCGGCCTGTCGGACACCGCCATCGAGAAGGTCATGGAAGGCGCGCTGAGCCGGCGCAGCATCCCGATCCGCCTGTCCGTGCTGCTGGCCGGGGTGCTCATGAACTTCGTGGTGGGCGCGCTCCTGTTCGCGGCCGCCTACAGCCAGCCGACCCCCGAGTACCACGGACCGGTGACAGTCACCTCCATCCAGGACGGCAGTCCGGCCGATGGCGTCCTGCATGCTGGACGACGTCATCACCGGAGCCGATGGGCAGACCTTCGAGCTCTCGACCGATATGACGGCCTACGTCCGCGAGCAGGCGGGCGAGACGGTCACCCTCCAGGTCACCCGCGGAACCGAGCAGCTGGACATCGAGGTCACGCCGCGGGTCCTGACCGAGGAGGAGGTGCAGGCCGGCGAGGGGGCGGTTGGCTTCGGCTGGGAGACCGATGACATCGAGATGGGTCCGCCGCTGGCCGATGGTCCGGTCGACGCCCTGGCCCAGGGCTTCAGCACGGCTGCCCGCGTCGCGGCCGAGATCCCCGGCGGCCTGGTCAAGGCCATCGCCGGCATGCTGGGCCTGGCGCCGGCCACCGGCGACGTCGCCGGACCGATCGGGATTGCCCAGCAGACGGGCCGCCTGTTGGACGCGCCGCTCGTGAGCCAGCTGTTCTTCATCGGTCTGCTCTCGATCAACCTGGCCGTCCTGAACGTGCTGCCGTTCCCGCCGCTCGATGGTGGTCGGGTCCTGATCGTCCTGATCGAGGCCATCCGCCGCCGGAAGATGTCCGCCGAGCGCGAGGCGCTCATCTACTTCACCGGGTTCGTGGTCCTCATCGCGCTCGTCATCCTCATCTCGATCCAGGACATCGCCCGCCTGCCGGGGAGCTGACCGACGTGCGGCGAAGCGCCAAGAGGTGAGCGACGGGTAGGAACGCATCCGCGCGTTGGGTCGATCGCCATTCCGTTCTGCTGGGGATTCGGTGAAGCGACCGTCTTCTTCATCGTGCCGGACGTCGCCGTTGGCTGGACCGCGCTGTTCAGGCCCCCTCATGCGGCGACCGCGGCGCTGTCGGCGGTGGCCGGCGGGCTGGCCGGATCAGCGGCCCTATCGATGGCGGTCAGGCACGGGTGGGATCCTGAACCGCTGATACGGGCGCTTCCAGGGGTCACGCACGCTGATCTCGACTGGGCGAAGGGCGCTATTGCGACGAGTCCAACGCGTGCCTTCCTTGCCGCCGCCGTGCGCGGGACGCCCGTCAAGATCCTCGTGACCGAAGCGACGCCGCCAAGGCATGGCGACCCAGCGCCTGATTCCCCTCGTCGTGCGTCAACCGCGCGCCGCGTATCGGAGCAACGGCCCTCGCGATGGGCGTCGTGGGGTTCCTCGGTCGCGCGCCGATTGGCCGCCATCCGCGCGCGGTGGCCGCGCTCTACGCGGCGGGCTGGGTCGTCTTCTATGCCTGGTTCTGGTCGAACCGGCGAGCCTGATAAGCCGCAGGCTCTGAGCGAATTACGTCGTCAGGGTTCCAGCTCCGCCCTCGCCGCTACGACCCGCTGTCCAAGCGTGATCAGTGAACCGACCAGGATGACGATCGCGGCTACCGTCAGCCACACCCAGCTCCCGGTCACGAACGTCACCGGCGCCGCGATCCCGAGCACCACCATGCGCCCGGGTTTGGACATGACGCCGCCGTATTGGCGGGAAGCGCCCGCCGCGCGACTGGTGATGCCCGCGTAGCTCGAAAGGAGAGCCGCGGCAATGGCGGCGAGGACGAGCCGCGCATCGACCTCCGGGGCGAAGGCCAGGCCGCCGATGAACAGGACGTCGGCCAACCGGTCCCCGAGTTCATTCCACATCTCTCCCATGGGATGCATGGATCCGGTGGCCCGGGCAACCATGCCGTCGAGCAGGTTCAGGATCAGGCGAAGGGCCGCCAGGACCGGAACGGCCAGCAAGAGCCATGGCGCCGCGCCACTCGCGGCCAGGCACGCTCCGCCGATGGCAGCCACCGGCACTGCCAGCAGGGTGATCGCGTCGGCGCTGAGCCCGCTCCGGATGGCGAGTCTCTCGAGCGGCCGCACCACGGCCTGCGATGCGGGCTTCAGGCGGTACAGGCCCCGAAAGCTCATACGCCGTGCTCCGTCCAGAACGTGCGCAGGGCACCCACGAGATCGGTCCGGGCCGCGTCGGAGAGGGGCTCGCCGAAGGTGACCCGCAGCCGCCTGAACGGCCGCCACAAGGGCCGGCCCACGGGCCACGCCTCGGCCGTACCGGAAATGGCTACCGGCACGATGGGCCAGCCGCCGTCCGCCAGGATGGTGATCAGCCCAGCGTGAATGTCGCGGCTCTTCCGACTCCCGGACGGGAATGCCAGCAGACAGCCGCGCTCATGGGCCTGCAAGAGGCGAGCCCATCGACGCAGCTCAGTCACGCGCATCCGATCGAATGCGACGGCTTGGCCGAACAGCGCGGCGGCGAAGGCGCGCGGCCAGCGCTCGAAGAAGTAGTCGCGGGCGGCCAGGACGGCCACCTGTCGACGGCGGGAGGCCGGCAGAGCGGCGATGACCGACAGCCCGTCGAGATGGCTCTGATGGTTGCCAATGAGCGCCACACGCGCGAGCGGCGGCACGGTCCCGCGGACCTCGAGCCGGAACTGGAGACGGAGCAGGCTGATCATGAACGTACGACCCAGGAATCGAAGGATCTCGATCGAGATGTCCGGCTGGCGCGGAAACTGCCCCAGCCGCTCGCGGAGCGGGTCGTCGATGTCGGGGAACGGGGCGTACTCGAAATCGCCGCGCGTCGGTTCATCGGTCAATCGGGAAATCCCCCGAACAGGAATCCCATGACGTGCGCGAATACCGGGGCCGTGATCATGTATGAGTTGAGACGGTCGCTCAGACCACCGTGACCTGGCAGCAGGTGCCCCCAGTCCTTGATCCCGATGTTTCGCTTCAGCAGCGCCATCATGAGATCACCGAGCTGCCCGCCGACGCCGATGATGACGCCCGCCAAAAGAACCCCCCACGGCGGCACCTGGGGGAACGCGAACGGGGCCTGAAGGAATGCGAGCGCGATCGTGATCACGAGCGCCAGAATCGAGCCCTCGACCGTCTTGTTCGGACTGAGCCTGGTCCAGTGGCGACGGCCCAGCGACTTGCCGAACATGAAGGCCAGGACGTCGTTCAAGGCCGTGGCGACGAGGACGAACAGCAGGTAGCCGAGGCCCGCGGAGGACTGATACAGCCACGACAGGTGGGCGAGAAAGAAGGCATACAGCGTGACGCCCACGATGGACAACGATAGCCACTGAAGCATGAGCTCGGTCCGGTTGAGCACGACCGGAACGACGACCAGGGTCAAGATGGCCCACATCGAAGCGGCCATGAAGAAGTCGTACCGCTGGACGAACGCGGCGAGGTTGATGCCGGCGATCGCGACCAACACGACCACGACGAAGGCACGCTCCCGGTACAGGCCGCTGGCCTTGGCGTACTCCTTGAACCCGTACATCGAGATCAGGGCAACGAAAACCGTCCATATGCCGGCCCCCAGCCACACGGCGGCCATGAGCGGCGGCAGGATGAACAGCCACGTGCGGAGGGGGATCCAGGCCGCGCCCATACGGGCAATCGCCGCCACGACGACCCCAACAGCAGCGCCACCGCCACGAAGGCGGTGTAGATGACTTTTGGATCCTCCCAGGAGAGCTCCACGATGCTCCGATCCCCGCCGACCAGCGGTGTGCACCGGACCCTGCCACGCGCTCTCGGCATGCGTCGGATAACGAGCGCAATTCAGCATACGCTCCGTTCCCGTGGACCGATCCGAATACGGCGAAGCCTTCCGCGGCCGCTGAATGGCAATTTCGCGGTCCGCTGGGTGCTACCCGGCGCAGACTGCAACACGTGGCAGAACGGTGGATTTGGAAGCGCTGCTTCACCTCGGCTGACGATTCCGTTGAAGCGTGTCCGAATTGCGGGCTGGCGCGCGGCGCAGTTGCCCCGTCGCCCGCGGCGTTCACCGTTCTCGACAGCGGAGCCAGCTCAGGCAGAGGCACACCGAGGTCCGAAGCCGGACCGAGGTCCGTCTCTGCCGCCACCTGCCGCTCCACCCAGCGCCGTGTGGCTCTCCGATCGCCTGTCGACGCGCCATCGCGAGGGTCGGGCAGCCACCTACCGTCTGCCAGCACTGTGGGAGCCAGCTGTTCGCGCAGTGGTGGAGTCCGGCGAAGGGCGGCTACGAGTGCCGGAGATGCGGGGGCCTTACGACGGGGCTACCGCCCGCCGGCGCCACGAAGGCCAGGACTGGCTGTTTCATTGGATGCGCCGCCATGATCGGTCTATTGGGAATCCTGGCGGCTGTCGGTGGCGACTTCCAGGGCGCCATGGGTCTGGTCGCGTTCGCAGGTCTTGGTGGGCGTCACCGGGCTCCTTCTGTCCAGGCGCTCCAGCGGCTGGCCGGTACGCCTCAGGCTTCCGGGCCACTGCCCGAGCGGCCGAACCAGGCCGAGAATTGGCGATTTCGAGGTCCGCTGATATACTCGCGAACGGTCTAGCGACCGGTGCGGACCAAACCGATAAGCACTTGATTCTGAACGTGGGTCGGTCTGCGAGCCCACGTTCTGTTATTGTCCGGCAGGGAGGTGCCAGCGTGAACCGCGACTTCATTGGCGCCCTGCTGCAACTCAACGCCGAGAAGGGCGTTCCCCAGGAGATCCTGCTCCAGACGCTCGAGCAGGCGATTGAATCGGCCTATCGGCGCAACGCCGAAGCGCCCGAGAACGTCGTGGTCAAGATCGATCCCGAGACGGGCGAGATCAGCGTCTTCCGCGAGTACGAGGTCGTGGCCGGGCAGCGAAGAAGTGAAGATCCCGAACTCCAGAAGACGGTGGCCGAGGCGGTCGAGATCGAGGAGGGCGTCGGGGTCGGCAGCCGCGTCCGGGTCCCGGAGAACGTGACCCAGCAACAGCTCGGCCGGATCGCGGCCCAGACCGCGGGCCAGGTCTACCGCCAGCGTCTCCGCGAGGCGGAGCGTGACGTCGTCTACCACCAGTACGTCAGCCGCGAAGGCGAGATCCTGACCGGGGTCGTGACCCGCACGACCGAGTCGGCGGTCGTGCTCGACATGAGCCGCGGCGTGGAGGCGGTGCTCTCGGTCAGCGAGCAGCTGCCCGGTGAGCACTACCGCATCGGCCAGCACCTGAAGGTCTTCGTGCTCGAGGTCCGGCGGACGACGCGTGGACCGGTCCTGGTCGTGAGCCGTACCCACCGCGGGTTCCTGCGACGGCTGATGGAGATGGAGATCCCCGAGATCTACAACGGGTCAGTCGTCATCCGCGGCATCGCCCGCGAGGCCGGCAGCCGCTCGAAGGTGGCGGTCGAGAGCCGGCAGCCGGGCGTGGACGCCAAGGGCGCCGCGGTGGGGCAGCGGGGAACCCGGATCCAGGCCATCGTCGCCGAGCTGAACGGTGAGAAGGTCGACGTCGTGCTGTGG
>CAWJIR010000012.1:0-214301 GCA_963843015.1 uncultured Chloroflexia bacterium
GCCCCCCGAGTATCTTCGGCGCTGGAGAGCTTAACTTCCGTGTTCGGGATGGGAACGGGTGGAGCCTCTCCGCTAGCGTCACCGGGATAATCTTCAATTGCGACCCGCGCCGACAACGGCGCGTCGACCGAGCTCTGGAAGCACCAATTCGTCGGAGAATCCAGCGTCCAGCTCCGTGCTGGCCGCGTGAAATAGGTCAAGCCCTCGACCGTTAGTACCGCTTCGCTGAACGCATTGCTGCGCGTACACGTGCGGCCTATCAAACAGCTAGTCTCGCTGCGGTCTTACCCGGTTAACCCGGTGGGAAACCTCATCTTGAGGCGAGCTTCGCACTTAGATGCTTTCAGTGCTTATCCCTGCCGAACATGGCTACCCAGCAATGCCGTTGGCACGACAACTGGAACACCATAGGTTCGTCCACTCCGGTCCTCTCGTACTAGGAGCAGCTCCTCTCAAGTTTCCTACGCCCACGGCGGATAGAGACCGAACTGTCTCACGACGTTCTGAACCCAGCTCGCGTACCAGCTTTAATTGGCGGACAGCCAAACCCTTGGGACGTACTTCCGCCCCAGGATGCGACGAGCCGACATCGAGGTGCCAAACGGTGCCGTCGATGTGAACTCTTGGGCACCATAAGCCTGTTATCCCCGGGGTAGCTTTTATCCGTTGAGTGATACCCCTTCCACTCGGAGGTACCAGATCACTAAGCCCGACTTTCGTCCCTGCTCGACTTGTAAGTCTCGCAGTCAAGCACCCTTATGCCTTTGCACTCTACGGCTGGTTTCCATTCAGCCTGAGGGTACCGTTGGGCGCCTCCGTTACTCTTTAGGAGGCGACCGCCCCAGTCAAACTGCCTACCTGACACTGTCCGGCGCCCGGATTACGGGTCGCCGTTAGAGCCGACATCCAACAAGGGTGGTATTTCAACGTTGACTCCACCGAGGCTTGCGCCCCAGCTTCAAAGTCTCCCACCTATCCTACACATGCTGAACCTCAGTCCAATATCAAGCTACAGTAAAGCTCCACGGGGTCTTTTTGCCCTGCCGCGGGTAACCTGCATCTTCACAGGTATTTCAATTTCGCCGGATCCCTCGTTGAGACAGCGCCCAGATCGTTACGCCATTCGTGCGGGTCGGAACTTACCCGACAAGGAATTTCGCTACCTTAGTACCGTTATAGTTACGGCAGCCGTTTACCGGGGCTTCAATTCAGAGCTTGCACCCCTCCTCTTAACCTTCCGGCACTGGGCAGGCGTCAGCCCCTATACGTCAGCTTTCGCTTTAGCAGAGACCTGTGTTTTTGCTAAACAGTCGCCTGGGCCGTTTCACTGCGGCCTCGATCAGCGGCTCACCGAAGTGAGCGACTGCGAGGCACCCCTTCTCCCGAAGTTACGGGGTCATGTTGCCGAGTTCCTTAACGAGGGTTCTTCCGATCGCCTTGGTATGCTCTACCCGTCTACCTGCGTCGGTTTGCGGTACGGACACCTCTGATCTCGCTAGACGTTTTTCTTGCAGGATCGGCTCAGTCGAATTGGCTTTCGCCTTTCATTCGCTGCTCGGAGTTAATGAGAAGGCGGATTTACCTGCCCTCTCCCCCTACCGGCTTAGACGCACATAGCCAGAGTGCGCTCAACCTACCGTTCCCGGTCACGCCCTTGCTCCCAGGACCGCTTCTCACCGGCTGCCTCGACGGCTTGCGCCGCCTCAGCTCACCGGCGTCCACGGACCAGGCACCTTGCGGTGCAAACGATCTTTGGTGGTATCGGAATATCAACCGATTGTCCATCGCCTACGGCTTTCGCCCTCGGCTTAGGCCCGACTAACCCTGAGCGGATTAACCTTCCTCAGGAAACCTTAGACATACGGCGTGCACGTTTCTCACGTGCATTTCGCTACTCATGCCGACATTCGCACTTCCGCACGCTCCAGCCGTCCTCACGGTCGACCTTCACTGCTGAGCGGAACGCTCCCCTACCACTGGCGCGACCCGAAGGTCGCACCAATCCAAAGCTTCGGTACCAGGCTTGAGCCCCGTTGGATCTTCGGCGCGGAATCACTTGACCAGTGAGCTGTTACGCACTCTTTAAATGGTGGCTGCTTCTGAGCCAACATCCTGGTTGTCTGAGCGACTCCACATCCTTTCCCACTTAGCCTGAATTTTGGGACCTTAGCTGTTGGTCTGAACTGTTTTTCTCTCGACCACGAAGCTTAGCCCTCGCAGTCTGACTCCCGGGGTATGCAGTCGCGGGATTCGGAGTTTGATTGGGTTTGGTAAGCGGGAAGCCCCCTAGCCCATTCAGTGCTCTACCCCCACGACTTAACCCCCGAGGCTAGCCCTAAAGCTATTTCGGGGAGAACCAGCTATCTCCGAGTTCGATTGGCATTTCACCTCTACCCACAGGTCATCCCATAACTTTTCAACGTTAACGAGTTCGGTCCTCCACGGAACATTACTTCCGCTTCAACCTGCCCATGGGTAGGTCACTCGGTTTCGGGTCTACTCGCGGCGACTCTGACGCCCTATTCAGACTCGCTTTCGCTGCGGCTACGTCCTTCGCGGACTTAACCTTGCCACCTGCAAGTAACTCGTCGGCTCATTCTTCAAAAGGCACGCCATCAGGCTACCCGGCGCAAGCGCCGGGCAACACCCTCTGACTGTTTGTAAGCGCACGGTTTCAGGTACTATTTCACTCCCCTCCCGGGGGACTTTTCACCTTTCCCTCGCGGTACTGGTTCACTATCGGTCGCCAGGAGTATTTAGCCTTGGACGGTGGTCCGCCCGGGTTCCCACATGAGAGACCTTCCACGTGGTACTCAGGGACACGGCCGAGAGTCGGATCGCTTTCGCATACGGGGCTATCACCCTCTGTGGCTGGCCGTTCCAGGCCGCTTCCGCTAACGATACCGATTTGTAACTCTCTGCGAGCCTCACAGGGCACGCAGGCCGGCCCTACAACACCACGACCGCAACGGCTGTGACCTATCACGCGGCCATGGTTTGGGCTTCTCCGCTTTCGCTCGCCACTACTCACGGAATACTTTCTGCTCCTCGAGGTACTGAGATGTTTCAGTTCCCTCGGTTACCTCGACCGCTCTATGTATTCGAGTCGGCCGTACCCGGGCGTTACCCCGGGTGGGTTTCCCCATTCGGACATCTCCGGATCAAAGCTTGCTCGCAGCTCCCCGAAGCATTTCGCTGCCTGCCACGTCCTTCATCGGCTCCTGGCGCCTAGGCATCCACCGCACGCCCTTTGTAGCTTGACCTACATCTCACGCGTCCAGCACGGGGCTGGACTCACGTGAGCGTGACGTCGGATTTTCCTCGACGAAATTGATGCTTCCAGATCTTCGGTTGATAAGTCGCGCCCGTTGCGGGCGCCCGTCTCGATCGAATCGGGACGGCAGCGCGGTCATCCGCTGACCGTCGTCCGCGACGGGCTGCGTCGCGCACGGTGGTCAGGAGATGGTGAGCTCTGGGGTTGTTCAACATGATCGCGGGGCCGCTTGTAATGGCGGGCACCCGCGTAGCCGACGAATGCTATCACCGACCCCCAGGAGGGTCAAGCGAGGTGGTGGAGATGAGGGGACTCGAACCCCTGACCCCCTCCTTGCAAAGGAGGTGCTCTCCCAGCTGAGCTACATCCCCGCCGGCCCGATGCTAGCCGATCGCTGGGAGTGGTGGGCGTTTCTGGACTCGAACCAGAGACCTCTGCCTTATCAGGGCAGTGCTCTAACCAGCTGAGCTAAACGCCCGACCGGATCTCATCGGCTGAAGAGTGACAGGAACCTCACGTGGTCAACGGGCAGGTCTGATGGGTTTCCGAGGCAACTCAGGCTCCGCTTGCGCGGCGGGCGATCCCTCGGAGATCGTCCGTTTACAAACCTGGTTGATCGACCTGAGAGTGGCGGCATCGGCGAACCGATGACCGCTGAGCTCCCTAGAAAGGAGGTGATCCAGCCGCACCTTCCGGTACGGCTACCTTGTTACGACTTCGTCCCAATCACCAATCCCACCTTCGACGGCTGCCTCCTTACGGTTGGCCCACCGGCTTCGGGTGTTATCGGCTTTCATGACGTGACGGGCGGTGTGTACAAGGCCCGGGAACATATTCACCGCAGTGTGCTGACCTGCGGTTACTAGCAACTCCGGCTTCATGCAGGCGAGTTGCAGCCTGCAATCCGAACTGAGACCGGTTTTAAGGGATTAGCTCCACCTCGCGGTTTGGCAACCCGTTGTACCGGCCATTGTAGCGTGTGTGTAGCCCAGGGCGTAAGGGCCATGCTGACTTGACGTCATCCCCACCTTCCTCCGAGTTTCTCTCGGCAGTCTGGCATGAGTGATACAACATGCCACGGGGGTTGCGCTCGTTGCGGGACTTAACCCAACATCTCACGACACGAGCTGACGACAGCCATGCAACACCTGCGTATCGGTCCCTTTCGGGTCGGCGACGTTTCCGCCGCTTACCAATACATGTCAAGCCCTGGTAAGGTTCTTCGCGTTTCGACGAATTGAACCACACGCTCCGCTGCTTGTGCGGGCCCCCGTCAATTCCTTTGAGTTTTAGCCTTGCGGCCGTACTCCCCAGGCGGAACACTTAATGCGTTAGCTTCGGCACTGCCGGGGTCGATACCGACAACGCCTAGTGTTCATCGTTTACGGCTAGGACTACCGGGGTATCTAATCCCGTTTGCTCCCCTAGCTTTCGCGCCTCAGCGTCAAGAGTGGGCCAGGTAGCCGCTTTCGCCACTGGTGTTCCTCCCGATATCTACGCATTTCACCACTACACCGGGAATTCCGCTACCCTCTCCCACCTTCCAGCCGACCAGTATCCGATGCCGTTTTCCAGTTAAGCCGGAAGATTTCACATCGGACTTGATCAGCCGCCTGCGCGCGCTTTACGCCCAGTAAATCCGGACAACGCTCGCCACCTACGTATTACCGCGGCTGCTGGCACGTAGTTAGCCGTGGCTTATTCCCCAGGTACCGTCTTGTATCTTCCCTGGGAAAAGAGGTTTACGACCCGAAAGCCTTCATCCCTCACGCGGAGTTGCTGCCTCAGACTTTCGTCCATTGGGCAAAATTCCCGACTGCTGCCTCCCGTAGGAGTCTGGGCCGTTCTCAGTCCCAGTCTGGCTGATCATCCTCTCAGACCAGCTACCGATCGTCGCCTTGGTGAGCCGTTACCTCGCCAACTAGCTAATCGGACGCAGGCCCCTCCAGAAGCGCCTTTCGGCTTTGGACGGCGATCTGATTCGCCGACCACATGCGGTATTAGCCACCCTTTCGGGCAGTTATTCCCCACTTCTGGGTAGGTCACCTACGCGTTACTCAGCCGTCCGCCACTAGGTTGATCGAGCAAGCCCGATCAACCCCGTTCGACTTGCATGTCTCATGCACCCCGCCAGCGTTTGTCCTGAGCCAGGATCAAACTCTCCGAACAAAAAACCAGTGGTCTCGCCTTGCGGCTGCACCACCGGTTCAAAGGTCCAGACGTTTGTCCCGTTGACTCGTGTGGGTTCCTGTCACTCTTCAGCTGATAAGTCAACGCCACCGATTGGATCGGCTTCGTTCGATTCGAGGCCTCCTTGGGAGAAAACCCCGGTGTTCATGCGGCGCGACACGTTGCCGTCGTTCATGAAACACCCACCGGTGGTCGACCGGCGCGACTGCTGAGTCTAGGGAGCGCACTCCAAACTGTCAACCGCGGCGATGTCGCCCGGCCACAGGTCCTCAGGCCCGCCGAAGACGGCGGGCGGCATGCCGCGGACGCCTGGTCGCAGTCGGAAGATCGACGCCAGCGAGCGGCTGCGCCGCTCGCTCCGCGGCCGACAGCCCCTCCGACGCCGAGGTCACGAACAGCTCGTCCAGGCTGGGGCCGCCGAACGCGCAGGACGTGGGCTGGCTGACGGGGAGCTGAACGACCCGGTCGAGACGTCCATCCAGGTAGCGATGCACCGCCGAGCCGCCCCACAGCGCGACCCACAGCCCACCCTCGGCGTCGATCGTCATCCCGTCGGGCACACCGACGTCGGGCGGGATGCGGACCACCGGGCGTCGATCGCTGATCTCACCCGTGGATGGCGCGAAGGAGAACGCGTCGATCCGCTGCGTCGGGGAGTCGACGTAGTACATCGTGAGCCCGTCGGCGCTCCAGGCCAGCCCGTTGGAGATGGACACGCCATCCAGCACGCGCGTCGCCCGGCCATCGGGGCCGAGGCGATACAAGGCGCCGGCCCCGGGCGACTCGTCGTAGGCCATCGTGCCCGCCCAGAAACGCCCGGCCGGGTCGCACTTGCCGTCGTTGAAGCGCAGGCCGGGCCGGGCCTCGGGCACGCGCGTGATCACCTCGGGCGGCCCCATCCCGATCACCCAGAAGCCGTCCTGGAGCGCGGCCACGAATCCGCCGGCCGCGCGAGGGACGACCGCCCCGACATGGAGCGGGGTCTCAATTTCGTCGCTCGCTCCGGTGTTTGTATCGGTCAGGTACACCCGGTTGGCGAGGACGTCGACCCAGACAAGTCGCTCGGAACGCGCATCCCAGATCGGGCCTTCGGCGAGCCTCGCACCGGGCGCCACGACGACCTCGACGGGGTCGCCGAAATCCACCTCGTCCGTCAGCCTCGGTTCCATGCGGATCTGTCGGGCGCCGATGGAATCAGCTGATCAGCTCGGCCATCTCCTTCTCGGAGACCTGCTCGGGAAGCTTCCCGATGATGATCATCGCCAGGACTTCGTCCTTGGTCACCTTGTTCTTGTCCACGGTGCCGACCAGCTTGCCCTGGAGCATGACGCTGATCCGGTCCGCCAGGTCGAAGACGTCGTGGATGTCGTGGCTGATGAGGAAGATGCCGATCCCCTGCGCCTTCAGCTCGGCGACCAGCTCGCGGACCTGCTCGGTCTCGGCCGGCCCAAGGGCCGCCGTCGGCTCGTCCATGATCAGGATCCGGGCGTTGAAGTGCACGGCCCGGGCGATCGCGACCGACTGCCGCTGGCCGCCGGACAGGGACGCCACCGGGACCTTGAAGTTCTTGAACTTCGGATTGAGCCGGCCCATGACCTCCCGCGTGGCCGACTCCATGGCGGCGTCGTTCAGCGAGCCGAGCCTGGTCGTGAGCTCGCGGCCGAGGAACAGGTTGGCCGCGGCATCGACGTTGTCGGCGAGCGCCAGCGTCTGGTAGATCGTCTCGATCCCGTAGTTCCTCGCATCGTGCGGGTTGGCGATCGAGGCCTTCTCGCCGTTGATGTAGATCTCGCCGTCGTCCGGCGGGTGCGCTCCGGAAAGGGCCCTGATCAGCGTGGACTTCCCGGCGCCGTTGCCACCGACGAGGCCCACGACCTCGCCGGCGTGGAGGTCGACGGTGACATTGTTCACCGCGTGGACGCCGCCGAACGAGACGCGGATGTTCCGCATCTCGACGAGCGGCGGCGCCGGCGAGCCAGCCGGCGACGGTCGATGGCTGCGGCGGTCGCCATGCTCATGTCCTCTCCACTCACGCCCGGCGCCTCCGAAGCCAGGAGTCGAACCCGACCGCGACAACGAGCACGACCCCAGCGACCATGTCCTGGCGTGCGAGTTCTCCACGCCGATCAGGGTCATGCCCGTCGACAGCGACTGCATGACCACCGCGCCGAGCACGCCGCCGGCGATCGTGCCGATGCCGCCGGCGAACGAGGTGCCGCCGATGACGGCTGCCGCGATGACCTGGAGCTCGGCCCCGGTTCCGAGGGCGGAGGTCGCCGCGTTCAGGCGCGCGGTGATGATGACCGCGGCGATGGCGGCGAGCACCCCCATCACGATGAAGGTCTTCATGATCGTCCACCGGGTGTTGATGCCGGCCAGCACGGCGGCTTCGGGGTTGCCGCCGATGGAGTACACGTAGCGTCCGAATCGACGTCGCGTGGCGAGGAACGCCATGAGGATGGCGATGCCGATCGCGATGAGCACCGGGAATCGCGATCCCGGTCGGGATGATGAGGCCGCCCGGCGGGATCGGGATCCCGTTCTCGATGGCGTAGGCCTCCGCCAGCGCCGGGGGCCATGGATAGCTGTTGAAGACCGACACCGCGGCCGCCACCAGGAGGCTGCCGATGACGCCGATCGTGACGTCCGCCCAGACCGGGCGCAGCGGGAAGCCGTACCGGCGTCGGCGACGACGGCTGGCAACGAGGCCGATAGCCGATGGCGATGATCGCGATCCCGGCCACGACCCAGCTCAGGGTCTCGCCGAGCGATCCCCTCGGCCCGCCGCCGAGCAGCTGGAACGTGCTGTCGAGCGGGGCGATCGTCCGGCCGCTCGCCAGCTGGAAGGCCGCGCCGCGCCAGATGAGCAGGCCGCCAAGGGTGACGACGAAGGAGGGGACGCCGAGCGAAGGCGATCACGAATCCCTGCAGGCCGCCGATCAGCGCCCCGAGCAGGATGCCGACGACGACCACGATGATCCAGGTGTACGGCTGATTCAGAGCCCAGGCCCAGGATCGGGGAGCCATTCCGCCTGGAGCAGCCCCATGACCATCGCCGTGAAGCCCACGATCGACCCGATCGACAGGTCGATGTTCCGCGACACGATGATCAGGACCATGCCGGTCGTCATGATCGCGACGGCCGCCGACTGGACGGACAGGTTCCAGAGGTTGCGCGGGGTCAGGAACAGGCCGTCGGAGAGGAAGTTGAAGGCCAGCCACAGGACGACCAGGGCCGCGACCATGCCCAGGAGCCGGTAGTCGACCTCCAGGCTCGAAATGGACGAGCGCACGGCGCGCCGGGCTCCGCTCCCCCGCCCGCCGGTGAGCGGGGCCTCCATCGGGCCGGCCTCGGTCGTCATGACGCCTCGATCGTAGAGGGCTAATGAGTCGAGCGCCCCGCCCCTGAGGGCAGGGCGCTCGCATGCACCTAGTACCGATCGGGCGACCTACGGGCAGCCGTCGACCGAACCGGCCGGGACGTCCTCGCAGAGCTCGTCCTCGGTGAGCCACTCCGCGTCGAGGACGACCTGCAGGTTGTCCTGCGTGATCGGCACCGGATCGAGGAACAGCGCGTAGCTGTCGAGGCCACCGGTGGTCGTGGTCGGCTCGGCGCCGGTCACGTTGGCGATGTCCGGGTCGTCGCAGAGCGCGAGGGCGGCCTCGCCGGCAGCCGCACCGAGCTCGGTGGCGTCCTTCCAGACGCTGACGACCTGCGTGCCGAGCGCGACGCGGTTGAGGGCAGCGACGTCGCCGTCCTGGCCGCCGATCTTGACCTCGACCCACCAGGCCCTGCGCGTCGAGGGCCGCGATGACGCCAGTCGCCATCCCGTCGTTCTCCGAGAGCACGGCCTGGATGTCGTTGTTGTTGGCGGTCAGGATCGTCTCCATGTTGTCCTGGGCGTTGTCCGGGAGCCACTCGTCGGTGTACACCTCGGCGCCCTCGGGGATCGTGATGTCACCGGCCTCGATCAGCGGGTCGATGATCTCCTCCATGCCCTCGCGCAGGAACTCCGGGTTCGTCTGGCCTTCCTGGCCCTTGATGATCGCGTAGTTGCCGGTGGGCTGGGCCGCGGTCACCGCCTCGGCGATCATCCGGCCGACCTCGACGTTGTCGTGGGTCATGAACAGGACGTCTTCGCTCTCGAGCTCGCGGTCATAGGCGATGACCGGGATCCCGGCGTCGAGCGCCGTCTGGAGCGCCGGCAGGACCGCCGTCGGGATCGACCGAGTTCAGGACGAGGACATCGATGCCCGCGGCGAGCAGGGCCTCGATGTTCGAAGCCTGCGTCTCGTTCGAGTTCGCCGCGTCGTTCCCGGTGTACTCGGCGCCCGCCGCCTCCAGGACTCCCTTGATGCCCGGCTCGTCACGGAGCCCGTAGCGCTCCTCCTGGAAGGTCGCCCAGGCCACGCCGACGTGGCAGTCGCGGCGGCCGCCTGGCTCCCGCCTGCGCTGGCGCCTGCGGACTCCGCGGGGCTCTCGCTGGCCGATGACTGACATGCGGCCAAGATAATGGCCAGGACCGCAAGGCCCGCAGCCGTCCTTCGAATGGACAAGATCCTCTCCTCCTCGGTTTCAATGCACCACGTGCGTGGAACCACGCGCGCGGCGTGTCACGTGGGGTAACTGTACCGGGTTCGCGGGCGATCGCCAAGATCGAATTGGCAGCCGATCGGTCTGAACACTGAGCGAGTCCCGGACCCGGCGTCTCAGCCGAGGACCGATTCGTACAGGGCACGTTGGCGTGCCCGTGCCGCCAGGTAGCGGGCCACGCGGTCCGGGTCGGGCCGGACGGTCCGGGTGCGCGGCCGGGGGCCTTCGGTCCCGTCCTCCAGCGCGCCCGATCCACGGAGTGCCAGCAGCGCCGCGCCATGGCGCGAAGCCTCGAGCCCCGATGCGACGCCGATCTCGCGGCCCAGCGAATCGGCAAGCACCTGCGGGAGCAGCGGCGAGCGAGCCAGCGCCCCGCCCGACGCGATGACCGCGGGACGCTGGCCCAGGACCTCCGACAATCGGTCATCGACCGCGGCGAATCCGAAGGCGATCGACTCCAGGATGGCGCGATACACGGCGCCAGGATCGGTGCCGGCGTGGAGCCCCGCCAGCGTGCCACGCGCGTGGTCGTGGTACCCGAGACCCCGTTCACCGAAGACGTACGGCAGAACGGTGAGCCCGTGGCCATCGGCGGCGATCCCGGCGGCGGCCCGCTCCAGCGAGGCGCGCGAGCGCCCGAGCAGGCGGCTCGTCCATTCGAGGACTCCCCCTCCCTCGCTGAGCTGACCTCCGATCACTGCCCCCGCGCCGAGCCGATAGGCGAAGAGGCCGGCCGGAATGGACGGTGCGGGATCGGCGATGAAGGTGCGCATGGCGCCGGAGGTGCCGACTGTGATGCCCGCGCGGCCGGGGCCGGTCGCGCCCATGCCCACGTTGGCGCAGCTGCCGTCGCCCCATGGCGCGAACCAGGACACGTGCGCCAGCCGTGGCCAGCGCCGTGACGCGGCCGCCGACAACCGGCCGAGCGGCTCGTCATCGGCCACGATCGGCGGAAGCTCCGCGGCCTCGACGCCCAGGTCGTTGAGCAGGCTGGACGACCAGGTTCCCTGCGCCCGGTCGAGAAGACCCGTCCCTGACGCCATCGACCGGCTGACCGCGAGGCGCCCGGTCAGGGCCTCGGCGAGCAGTTCCGGAAACCCGGCCCACCGCCGGATCCGCGGCTGCTCCTGCCGCAGCCGAAGCACGCGTGCGGGCCAGTAGCTGGCGTGGATCGGAACCCCGGAGATCTGCTGGGCCCGGGTCGGGATCGATCTGGTCTCGGAGCGCAGCCGCTTCGGCGCTGCTCGTCGAATCGGCCCAGGAAAGCACCGGCGTCACCGGCCGGCCCGCCGCGTCCAGCCCGGCGATGCTGTGGAGGAAGCAGGAGATGCCGCCGGCGACGACCTCTGGCGCGAGCGACTCCGCGACCTCCGCGATCTGGTCGAGGACCTGGCCGACCACGTCAAGGAGCGCCTCGGGTGAAAGCCGTACCGACTGGTCCGAGGTCATGTTCCAGGCGTACGGAACCCGGACGGTGGTCCCCGTGACTGTCCGGCCTCGGCGATCATGGATGGCGGCCCGAATCGACGATGACCCGATGTCGATGGCCAGGACCAGTGGCGGGTCGGCGCGACGGGCGGGCGTCACTCCCGGCGCACCGGAGTTACGAGCGCTCGACCTGGCGGCGCCCCTGGAGGGAGCGGATGAGGGTCACGTCATCGGCGTACTCGAGGTCGCCGCCGACCGGCACCCCGCGGGCAATCCGGGTGATGGCCGGCACCGAGGTGCCGAGGAGGTCGGCGAGGTACATCGCCGTGGCCTCGCCCTCGAGGGTCGGGTTGGTGGCCAGGATGACCTCCTCCAGCCCACCGCCCTGGGCGCGCGACACGAGCTCGCGGGCACGGATTCGCTCGGGACCGATGCCGTCCATGGGGCTGATCGCGCCGTGGAGGACGTGATACCGCCCGTGAAACTCCCGGGTTCGCTCGATGGCGAGCACGTCCAGAGGCTCCTCGACGACGCAGATCCGGGTTGCGTCGCGCCGCGGGTCGGCACAGATGACGCAGGGGTCGACCCCGACCTCGGTGATGTTCCAACACGTCGAGCAGTAGGCGACCTGCTCCTTGACCGCGATGAGCGCCTCGGCCAGGGCACGGGCCTCATCGGTCGGGCTGCGGAGCACGTGATACGTCAGCCGCTGGGCGGTCTTCGGCCCTACCCCGGGCAGGCGGTTGAAGGCCTCGATCAGGCGGGCGACGGGCGCGATCAGGCCGGCCATGAACCGATATCGACGGGATTCAGCGCAGGCCGGGCAGGCCAGGAAGGCCGGGCAGACCCATCCCGCCGGTCACCGCCCCCATCTTCTCAGCCGCCAGGCGCTTGCTCTGGGCAAGCGCATCGGTCACGGCGGCGAAGACGAGGTCCTGGAGGATCTCGACGTCCTCGGGGTCGACGGTCGACGGGTCGATCTCGATGCTCCGCAGCTCCTGGGTGCCGGTCATCACGACCCGCACCGCTCCCCCGCCGACGGTGGCCTCCACCGTCGTCTCGGCCAACTCGGCCTGGACGCGGGCCATGGTGGCCTGCATCTCCTGCGCCATCTTCGTCAGCTGACCGATGTTCACGGCCTAGCGCACCTCTGGCGCGTCAACGAGCTGGCCGCCGGTGATCTCCAGTGTCCGCTGCAGCAGGGCATTGGCATCCCCGGCGTCGCCAGGGGCGATGGCCTCGGCCACGGTGAGCGGCTCGAGGTCGACCGATGCGGCGACGCACTCGATGGACCAGGCTCCGCCGAACATCTGGCCCAGCTGATCTTCGATCTGATGCTGCCGACTGGCGATGAGTCCCCGCAGGAACTCGCGCCCTTCGGGGAAGGCGAGCGTCAGGCGCGCGCCATTCAGCTCGTAGGGCCGGCACTCCTTGATGAGGGGCTTGACCACCGGGCTGGCCCGATCCACGACCTCGCCCCATCGGGCACGGATGGTCTCGAGCGTCGGCCGCTCTCCGGTTGGCGGCGCCACCGGCTGGACCGGCTCGGGAACAGCGACAGCCGGAGCCGCTGAGGCGGCGGGGGCCACCGACGCAGGGGGAGCCGAGGGCAGCGCACCTGGAGGCAGTGCCGTGCGAGCGACCGGAGCCGGTGACGATCGCTCGGGCTGCGCTGCAACGGATTCGGCCTTGCTGACCGCCGGTACCGGCATCTCGGAACGCGACGGCTGCGTGGCCGACGGTGCTGCGCCTTCGATGGCGAGCAGCTCCAGGTGGAGGCGGGCTCGCCCCTCGCGAGCGCCCACCGTCCCGGCTTCCGAGGCAGCGCGCAGGACGGCCGCCAGCCGACGAGCCAGCGCCGGGTCGTGAGGCACGGACAGCAATCGGCGCCGGGCCTCGGTCTCGAGCTGCTGGGCGACCTGGCCGAGGTCGCGCCCCGCATCGGACAGGTCGGCGATCCGATGGAGGGCTCCAGACCCATCGCCCGCGACCAGGGCATCGAGCAGGGCACCGATCGCTTCTTCATCAGCCAGCCCGACCGCGTCGCGGACGGATGTCTCCTCAACATGGTCGCCGGCATAGGCCATGACCTGGTCGAGCAGAGACTCGGCGTCCCGCATGCCCCCGTCGGCCAGGCGGGCAATCAGCTCGAGCGCTGCCGGATCCGCGGTCACGCCCTCGGCAGCCGTGATGCGGGTCAGCTTGCTGGCGATGACGTCGGTCGGGATGCGGCGGAAGTCATAGCGCTGGGTGCGACTGATGATGGTGGGCGGTACGCGGTGGGTATCGGTCGTGGCCAGGATGAAGACGACGTGGTCCGGCGGCTCCTCGATGAGCTTCAGCAGCGCGTTGAAGGCGTGCGGGCTGAGCATGTGGACCTCGTCGATGATGTACACCCGACGGCGCAGATCGGCCGGCGCCGTCAGTGCGCGCATGACGAGGTCGCGGGCATCTTCGACCAGGCCGTGGGACGCGGCGTCGATCTCGATGACATCGAGGGCACGACCGTCCCGGATGGCGACGCATGCCGGACAGGTATCGCACGGCTCCCCGTCGTCACCGCGATTCGTGCAGTTGATGGCCTTGGCCAGGATGCGGGCCGTGGACGTCTTGCCCGTTCCCCGCGGCCCGACGAACAGGTAGGCGTGGACGATTCGGTCGGTGGCCACCGCCCGCCGAAGGGTGTTGACGATGGGATCCTGGCCAACCACCTCGCTGAAGGTCTGCGCCCGCCAGCGGCGGTACAGCGCCCGTCGCGGGTTCGCGGATTCGGGGGCCTCAGGGGTGGGAATGGGATCGGTCAACGCAGACTCATCGGTCGTTCAGAGGCCCCTTCTCATGTCGGTCTAACCCTACACCGCACCGCGGGCAGGGAGGTTTGGCCGTGCGCCCGGCATCGGGCATCGGTCCGCTCGCCCGCGCGCCGGAACCCGGCTCCAGCCAGGTCGTCCCACGGCACTCGACGGATGACCGCTTACCGCTGCTTCCTTCCGGATCTGACGGGGTTCGCGGACCGCCGCTGCGTGGGACCCGACTCTCAACGTCGGGCGCCGTCACGGTAGGCGAAGGTCGATGACCTCAGCCGGGATGTCAGCCCCGCTAGAGCGGATTGCGGGTGACAGGGCACCGCTAACTCCCCGCCTGAGCACGGCCGGCCGGATGGTACCCGAAGGTGGCGGAGAGGGGGGGATTCGAACCCCCGACGGGTTGCCCCGAACCGCATTTCCAATGCGGCGCCATAGGCCTCTAGGCGACCTCTCCACGAGGCGTGGGAACGGGTTCAGGTGGCGGAGAGGGTGGGATTCGAACCCACGGTGCTATTCGCACACCGCTTTTCGAGAGCGGCACCTTAAACCACTCGGACACCTCTCCCCGGCGGGCGAGTCTAGCAGAGGGTCCAGGTCAGGCCGGGAGGGGGGCCTCGTCCTTCAAACGGCGGGCTTCGGCCTCGCGGACGCCGGAAATAACCGAGAGCTGGTGGCCGAGCTTCGGGTTTCTGGCGAGGTCCAGGACCGAACCGGCGCACCCACGTTCGGGGTCCGGCGCGGCAAAGACGAGAACCTCGACCCGGGCCTCGACCAGGGCGCCCACGCACATGGCGCACGGCTCGCAGGTGGCGAAGATCGTGACCTCGGACAGGCGATGGCCCTCGAGCTTGCGCGCGGCGGCCTGGACGGTCAGGAGGACGGCATGGGCGGTGGGATCGCTGTTCTGCAGGCGACGGTCGTGATCGCGACCGATCATCGCGTCATCGAGGACGGCCACGGCGCCAATGGGACTCCCACCCTCGTCGGCTCCTCGGCGGGCCTCGGCGATGGCCTCGGCCATGAACAGCTCGTAGTTCAACGGACGCCGAGTCTAGCAGAGGGTCCCCGTCAGCCTGCCGTATCCTGATTGACCGATGCCGGCCTGGACCCGACTCGACACGGTGCTGCTGGTGGCGGTCACCGGAGTCTCGGCAGTGATCCGGCTGGTCGGCCTCGGATCCCCAGCCGATCTCGTGTTCGACGAGATCTATTACGCCCAGAACGCCTGCCTGCTCGTCCTCGGACCGGACGTCTGTGGTGTTGCCGAGCCGCTGAGCAACGCCCACCCGCCACTTGGCCAGTGGCTCATCGCCGTCGGGATTTCGGTGGTCGGCTACGACCCGTTTGGATGGCGCGTGGCGGCCGCCGCGGCGGGGATCCTGACCGTGGCACTCACCTACGTTCTGGCCCGGGTCGTCATCCGCGGAAGCTCCCCGAGGGCGGCCGCGGTTGGCGCGACCGTTGCGTCCGGACTGCTGGCCCTGGACATCCTCCATCTCGTTCAGTCGCGGATCGCGATGCTCGACGTGTTCCTCACCCTGTTCGTCGTAGCTGCGTTCATGGCGGTCGCCCTCGATCTCTCCGTCGCGCCGCGACCGCGGCGCGACGGCATCGGCCCATGGCTGTTCGGCCGGCCCTGGCGTCTCGCGGCCGGGCTGCTGATCGGCTGCGCCGTGGCCGTCAAGTGGAGTGGCGCGTACTCCGCGCTCGGGATCGTGGCACTGGTCGTCGGTTGGGAAATCGTGGCCCAGCGACGGGACTCGGCCGGAGGGGAGCGGGGATGGGGATCGGCATTCGGCGCGGCGCTCAAGGCGGAGGGACTGCGAACTGCTGTGCTGCTCGGCGTTGTCCCGCTCCTCGTCTACCTCGCGACCTATGTCGGCGTGGCCGAGGGCTCATTGCTGGCCGTGCCATGGCGGGAGGGCAGCTGGATTTACGACGTCGCTCACCATCAGCTGGCCATGGCCCGCTTCCACGTCGGGCTCGAGGGCCAGCACCCGTACGAGTCGCCGTCGTGGTCGTGGTTCCTGCTCAAGCGCCCGGTGGCGTTCTGGTTCGCGGACGGATCGAGCTACACCCACATCCTGTCGATGGGTAGCCCGCTTGCCTGGTGGCCTGCGCTCGGGGTGTTCGGCTGGCTGGCGGTCGGCTGGCTCCGGGGCCATCGCGACCTGGCGACCGCGGTCATCCTCGTCGGGGCGCTGTCGGCGTACCTGCCGTGGCTGGTCCTGGGCTTCGCCCGGAGCCAGATCTTCCTGTGGTACGTCCTGCCCGCACTGCCGTTCCTCTATGCCGGCGGTCGGTATGGCAGCGGTCCGGTGGCGGGGCTGGTCGCGCGGTCTGCTGGCCATCGGTCTGGCCGCCGCGCTGGCGGGCTTCCTGTTCTTCTGGCCAGTTGCCACCGCCTCGCCGCTCGCCCCGGAAGACTGGCGGCTCCGAATGTGGTTCACCGACTGCGCGCGACCCGGCGCCCCCACCCTGGAGCTCCCCGACGACACGATCAACAGCGGTCCGCCACCCGACGGGTGGTGCTGGATCTAGCCCCCGAACAGCCGTTCGAAGAGCTGTTGGAGAAAGTCGCTGCGGTCGACATTGGCGACGTGCGTGAAGTACTCGTCCTGGAGCTTGTAGATCACGATCAACGTCCCGATGGGCCATCGATACCGGCGCAGGAACGCAAACGTGCTTTCCTGCCAGTCGGGCCTGTGGCGGACCACTCGCTGCCAGGCCAGGATCGAGGCGGTGACGAGGAAGAGCGGCTCGAGGAAGTTCGGGAAGAGGGCGAGGAAGAGCTCCTCCTCGGTCAGCAGGAAGGCGACCTGGCCGACGAGTCCGGAACAGGAACAGGCCGAGCATCAGGCGCCTGATCGGCCACTGGGAGCGATACCCGACGACGACGATCGCCACGTACGTCACCCAATCGGAGATCTTGTCGACGGGCTGGTAGATGTCGTTCGGCAGGCCGAGTGGGATGAGGAGGTCGCCGTCGATCCCGTCGAGGATGAAGTTGGCCCAGCCGGCCGCGAACGGGAAGAAGACGATGAGCACTGGGAGGGCGAACTTCGCCACGACGATCAGCACGATCGCGACGACCTGCGGCGGGCTTCTCTCCGCCAAGGATGCTGAGCATCACGTGCCCGTTATGGTTCGGGCGTCGGAGGGGGGAGGATGACCGTTGGACTGACGAGCGTCCACACGGTCGTCTGGAGGTTCCCCTCTCCAGCCGGGCACGGCACCTCGCCCTCGCCACCAATACAGCCGGCAGTCTTTCGCAGGGTCAGGCTCTCGCCCGATTCCTCCGCGCCGAAGTCGATGGACAGGACGGCGTGCCCAAAATGCGATCCGACGACATCGCCGAGCGGCGAATAGGCGAACTCCACGGGCATGGTGAAGTCCGAAAGTAGCGAACCGCGCAGGTAGATCTGCCAGAAGCCGTCCGGCGATCCAAAGGCCGGGTATCGGTCGGTGGCGGTTGCCCACACGCACTCGCGGACTTGGACGAATGTCCAATAGGAGCCTTCGTTGCCGTGCCACGTTCCGGTGAGATCGATGGGGGTCCCATCGGGCAAGCGCAGGTCGATGTCTTGACACGCCGACTGCTCGAGTCCGGCCAGATCGCTCGGGTTGGGGCTGTCGGATGGCGCAGCGGACGGGGCATTGGTCAGCCCACATCCGACAACCGTCAGCGCAATGACGAGTGGCGACCAGAAACCGCAACGTCGGCAGCGCTGAAGCGGGCATGCGGATCATTTCCTGACCGGACGCAATGCCTTGATCGCTCGGGTGATGACGGGAGGCAGGATGTCGCGGGCGACCCGCCTGGCAAGAGAAGTTCCATTCGGGCGGGTCTTGGCTTGGACGGCCGGGCCGCCGCCAAGGATGGCGGCACCGGCGTGCGAGCGAATCTCCACCTTCGGAGGCTGCCACGCGACGATGCGAACGACCGTGCTGCTGGCGATCTTCTGGGTTTCAAAGGTCGGCGGCCCGAAGGTTTCCAGCCAGGCGATGAGTTCGTTCTGAACCGGACCTGGATCCCCCCACGTCCCGTAGAACTTGCTGTCACTCAGGCAGATGGGATGCAACTCGCCCGAAGTGACCGCGCCCCAGACGGCCGCGGCGACCCCGGGCGTGTGCGGCGCGCGGAAGTCGTCACACACCAGTACCCCCTCGGTATGCATGAGCGCTCGGCAGGCCCTGATATCGGCCTCGACGTGCTCGTACAGGTGTGATGCGTCCACGTGTGCGAATCGGCACGACTGTGGCGCGACATGGCTGGAGATCGTGGAACTCGGCCCTTGCACGATGCTGGGCAAGTCGGTATGGAAGGCGAGATAGTTCCGCTCGAAGGCAAGACGAGTCAGCGTGGAGCGGTACTGCCGCAGTTCCTCGTCGTTGTCCTGTTCTGAGGCGGAATCCTCGAAAAGGTCGCAGACGGTCAGCCGCTGATCGTCCACTCGGTACTGCCCGATGAGGATCGCACTCTTGCCGAGGTATGCCCCAAGCTCGAGCAGATCGCCCGGTACGGCCAGGCGATTCTGCCGTTCCAGGAACCACGAGAAGAGCGCCTGATCCTGGTCAAAGAACCAGCCCGGAACGTCATCTAGGGTCGCTGGCTCGGCCGTGTTCATCCTGGTTCGCACCTGAGCTGTTCACGCGGCGCTCGGCAGCCACATCCCCAGCTACAGCTCCCGACTCGAAGTCGTCGAATGCTTTCGCAGGGGTGGGATGGCGTGCCCGAGAGGACTCGAACCTCCGACCTTTAGGTCCGCAACCTAACGCTCTATCCGCTGAGCTACGGGCACACGGGACAATCTGGCGGAGAGGGAGGGATTCGAACCCTCGGAAGAGGAAATCCCCTTCAACGGTTTAGCAAACCGTCGCACTAGGCCACTATGCGACCTCTCCGGAAGCGGCGCCGATGATAGCATCTGCCCCTCTGGAACCGGCCTTCCCCGGTTGGCGCGACACGCCCCGCGGAAGAGCCCCCCGGACACCGCCTCCGAACGAGAAACCGACCCGTGACGCGCCTACTCATCATCGGCTCACCCGTTGCTCCTGGTCCCGCCGAAGCGGTCCAGCGGGCCGCGCTGGACGCTGCCGGTCGCGCGGTCGACATCGAGCGCTGGGAGCGTCGCGCGCACCAGCTGAGCGAGGCCCTGGGCGACGGTCGTCCACCCGGACGTGATCGGGGCCATGATCGGCTCGCCGCACAAGGAGAAGGCGGCCTCGCTCATCGGTCTGCTGGCAGATGAGGCCCGCGCCAGCGGCGCGGTCAACGTCGTGGTGAACGAGGATGGACGGCTGCACGGCGCCAACACCGATGTGGCCGGCGTGCGCGCCGGCCTGGAGTCGATCCTGCCGGGAACGGCCTCGCGATGGCCCTCCCAGGCGGTCGTGCTCGGAGCGGGCGGCGGGGCGCGGGCGGTCGTATCGGTCCTGCTGGAGGCCGGGCTTGCGCGCATCGCGGTGTTCAATCGACACCTGCATCGGGCCGAAGCCGTGGTCGCGCATTTTGACCGAGCCGCGCGGCAAACCGATCTGCGGGCCCTGCCCGTGGCACGAGGCGATCATCGAGGCCGAGCTGGCAAAGGCCAGGCTGGTGGTGAACGCCTCGGGGGTCGGGACCACGACCGAGGAGAGCCCCGTTCCGCCTGACCTGCTCCCGGACGACCTCTACGTCCTCGACCTGGTCCTGAACCGGGCCGAGACGCCGCTCATGCGAGAGGCCGCCGGTCGCGGAGGGACCGTGGCCAACGGGCAGGGGTCCTTCCTCGTGGCCCAGGCGGCGGCCTTCCAGCTGTGGACCGGCGCCGAGGCACCGATCGACGTCATGCGCACCGCGCTCGCCGAGCACCTCGGGCTCCCCGAGGAAGGGCTCGCCGTCGTTGGTGACTGAGGCGCAGGCGCCCGAGCTGGCCAGCCCGGCGCTGGCCGACCCGGCGGACGGGCGGTGATGTTCTATACCTCGGGCTGGGTCCACGTCATCTGCGGCTGCATGTTCTGCGGCAAGACCGACGAGATGCTCCGCCTCCTTCGCCGATTCGCGATTGCCGGACGGCAGGTCGTGCTCGTCAAGCCGCGGGTGGACACCCGGACCGCCGAGGAATCGGTGGTGTCGCGGTCCGGGGCCCAGCACCAGGCCGTGACGGTCGATGCGGCCGCCGACATCGAAGCGGTGGTCGGGATGGCCGATATCGTGGCCATCGAGGAGGGCCAGTTCTGGGATGCGGAACTGCCGGCGGTCGTCGAGCGGCTGGCCGAGACCGGCAAGCAGGTGCTCGTCACCGGGTTGGACCAGGACTACCGCGGGGATCCCTTCGGACCGATGCCAGCGCTCATGGCGCTGGCCGACCAGGTGACCAAGCTCACCGCCATCTGCATGGTCTGCGGGGAGCCGGCGACCCGGACCCAGCGGCTCATCGACGGGTTGCCGGCGCCGGCGGACTCGCCGTTGATCATGGTCGGCGGGATGGGCGACGAGAAATACGAGGCCCGGTGCCGCCTCCACCACGAGGTGCCATCCGCGGGCCCGTAGGAAGAAGTGTGGTGCTCACCGGCACCGCTGAGCACGCCACGACGGTTGCTCCGCCGGTCGGCGGCGGGCGTAGGCTGCCGGCCGGAGGAGCTAATGCCCATTCGAACCCGAGTAGCCCGAACCGCCTTCGTTGCGGGCCTGGCGCTTTTGGTTGCCGCCCCCGCCGTCTGGGCGGTGCCGCCGATTACGTTCACCAGCCCGCTCAGGATCGGCTTCGCCTCGGGGGATGACTGGGAGCCCTCGATCGCCGCTGACGACCATGGGCACGTCTACGCCCTGTGGACCCACTACGTCGGGTTCGAAGGCGGCGACACGGGCGAGGTCGACCCATCGTGCCCGGAGTGCCCGAGCCCGCACATGGTCATCCAGATCTCGGATGACAACGGCGTGACGTGGGGCGAACCGCATGCCCTCGCGCCGTCCGAGGAGCGGCAGGACGATCCGCAGATCGTCGTGGATGCCGGCGATGGGCAGACGGTGTACGCCGCCTACATGGAGGGCAACAAGTCGAGCATCGTCGTGGCCCGCTCCGACGACTTCGGTCAGTACGTTCGAGCCAGTGGTGGTCGAAGAGATCGAGCGTGGCCTGGACAAGATCGCCCTCGCCGCACGCGACGGCCACGTCTACGTCGTCTACCACAGCCAGCAGAAGATCTTCGCGTCGTTCTCCCACGATGGCGGCGAGACCTGGGAGGTCGGCCAGCCGGTCCACAACACGAACAGCAAGCTCGGCGTTTCGCTGCCGTCCGGCGCGGCGATCGACTCGGACGGGAACGCCTACTTCGCCTGGAACGGGGCGAATAGGCCGGGCCAGGCGAAGGGAACGGTCAACCTGTTCGTGACGACCACCGCCGACGGCGGCGAGACGTGGACGACGTCGGTCGTCGACCAGTCGGCGGCGTCCCCGCGATGCGGGTGCGGCGGATGGGGCTACTGGGGTTCGCAGATGGCGATCGGCGTCGACGACGTGGATCGCCTGTACGTCCTGTGGAACGCGAACCGGGTCAACGGAAGGCCCGCACCGGATGTACTTCGCCGTCTCGGACGACGGCGCGGCGACGTGGAGCAACCCGATCGACGTCTCGCTGGCCCCTGCCGGCGCGAACAACCTCTTCCCGGCGCTCGTCGCCACCGGCGACGGCGACGTTCGGGTCGCCTGGCAGGACGATCGGAACGGCTTCGACGCGGGTGGCGAAGATCCCGCCGCACGCTGGAACACCTACTACCGCACCTCGACCGACGGCGGCGCGACCTGGTCGGCCGAGGTGCAGCTCTCGGCCTTCGTCCCCGGCTACGCGTACAAGTTCGACACCCCTGCTGATGGCTATCTCCAGCCGTACGGCGACTACTTCGAGCTCGACATCGACGACGCCGGCAAGACGGTGGCGCTCTGGGGCGAGGGAAACAGCTACGTCGGGCCCGGCAACGTCTGGTACGCCCGCCAGCAGTAGGCGCGGATAGCCTGGGAGCAGCTGGCGGAGGGGGTGGGATTCGAACCCACGGAGGCTTGCGCCTCAACGGTTTTCAAGACCGCCGCATTCGTCCGCTCTGCCACCCCTCCGCGAGTGGATTATCCGCTGATGGCATCGGCTCCGAAATGGGGCTGCAGGGCTTCGGGGATCCGGATTGAGCCATCGGGCTGGAGGTGGGTCTCGAGGAGGGCGGCCACCGTCCGAGCCAGTGCGACGCCGGAGCCGTTCAGGGTGTGGACCAGCTCCGGCTTGGCATCGGCGGCCGATCGGTATCGGACGTTCATCCGCCGCGCCTGGAAGTCGGTGTAGTTCGAGCAGGAGCTGATCTCGAGCCAGCGCCCGACTCCCGGCGCCCAGCCTTCGATGTCATACCCGCGGGCCTGCGCGAAGCCGACATCGCCGGTGCAGCGCTCGACGGTCCGGTACGGCAGCTCGAGCGCCTGGAGAACGGCTTCGGCGTCCGCGGTCAGCGTCTCGAGCTCCGCATCGGACGCGTCCGGCGCGACGAACTTGACCAGCTCGACCTTGTCGAACTGGTGCACGCGGAGAAGGCCACGCGTGTCCTTGCCGGCGGCGCCGGCCTCGCGTCGGAAGCAGGGCGTGTAGGCCGCGTAGCGGATCGGCAGCGCGCCCGGCGGCAGGATCTCGTCGCGGTGGATGTTCGTCACCGGCACCTCGGCCGTGGGGGCCAGATACAGCCCGTCGCTCTCGACGACGTACATCTGGCCTTCCTTGTCCGGCAGCTGCCCGGTGCCGCGGGCGGAATCGGCGTTGACCAGCACCGGTGGCCAGACCTCGGTGTAGCCGCGCTGGGTCGCCATGTCCAGGAACAGACCGATGAGCGCGCGCTGCAGGCGCGCGCCGGCTCCGGTGTAGAGGACGAAGCCCGAGCCGCTGATCTTCGCGCCGCGCTCGAGATCGAACAGGCCCAGGCGGGCACCGATCTCCCAGTGCGGCGGCCGCACCCCGCCGGGCGCCGGCTCTCCCCAGGAGCGGATGACCGGGTTGTCCTCGGGGCCGGCACCGTCGGGCACCTCGTCGCGCGGCGGATTCGGGACGAGCAGCAGGTCGGCCTCGATGGCCGCTTCGACGCTCGGCGAGCTCGGCGTCGAGGGCGCCGATCCGGTCTCCGAGGGCTGCGAGTGACGCCTTCCGCGCCTCGGCTTCAGCGGCTGTTGCCGGCCCGCATCAGCTCCCCCACCGCGCGGCTGCCTTCGTTGCGCTCGTGCTTGGCGGCATCGGCTTCGGCCAGGAGCGAGCGGCGTCGACCATCGGCCTCCAGCAGCCGGTCGATGACCGCCGGACCCTCGCCCTTGCGGGCGATGGCGCGCTTGACCGCGTCAGGGTCATCCCGAATGGCCTGGATCGAGATCACTCCGGCCCTTTCGTCACGCGGATTCGGTCCGCCCAGCGGCCTGCAGGCGATCGATGACGAACGGCCGCTCCAGCGACGCGAGCAGCCACCCGGCCCGTGGCCCGGAGGACCGTCCGAGGAAGGCAGCGTACAGGGCGGAGAAGCCTGCCCCGGCTCCGATCCCGCGCTCCTTGGCTGTGGTGAACACCGCGGACTGGAGGGACTCGCCAATCCACTCCGATGCGGGGAGCGCGGCGAGCACCTCTCCCAGCTGGGCCAGGAACCCGCGCTGCTCGGCGCTGAGCGAAGCAACCTCGGCCGGGACGCCGTCCCGGTGGACCTCGATCCGTGCCGCGTCCGGGGCATACGCGCTCCAGCCAGGCACGGGCGGCCTCGATTCGTTCGGTGAGGATCGCGAGCTCCCGGTCGGTCAGCGGCGATCCCTTCTCCGCGGCGATGCGCTCCGCCACGTCGATCCCGGGCAGCTGGACGAGCAGCGCCAGGTGCGCGAACGCCGGCCGATGGGCGGCGGCCTCGGCGGCCACGTCCGCCTCGGAGTCGACGAGCGAGGCGGCAAATATCCGGTCGCGCGTCGGCCGGCAGCTCCCCGCGAACCGGGCGACCCGCCGTGGCCGCCGCCAGGCGGTCGAACTCGTCGATCTGGCGTGGGATGGCATCGGTCTGGTCGGGGTCGAAGTCGAACGCGACGTTGGGGCGATGACGGACGAACAGCAGCCGCAGCTCGTTCGGCGGCATGACGGCGGCGATCTCGTGGGCCGCCACTCCCCGACCGAGTGAGGTGCTCATCTTCTGGCCGCCCACGTTGATGAACTCGTGCGGGACATTCATCGGCGGCTCGCGGCCGAAGACCTGGCGGGCGATCGCGTCGGATCGGTCACGGGAGCCGCCGGCGGTGGCGAGGTCCTTGCCGCAGCCCTCGATCGTGATCCCGAACAGCGACCACTTCGCCGCCCAGTCCACGTTGAACGGCAGCTTCGCCTGCCCCGCCAAACGGCGCCGCCCGACCGGAGAAGCCGCAACCGGTGGCCCATGTCACGAGGTCCGGGCGGCAGGCGAAGGCGACGGTCTCGCCGTCCCAATCGGTGGCCACCGTCGGTCCCGACCCGGCCACAGTTGCTGCAGATGACCGACACCGGGAGCCAGCCCGGCTCCTTCTCCACGTGGCCGACCTCGCGGTAGATGGTGCGGATGGTCTCCGCCGCATCCAGGGCGGCGCGGATGTATCGATCCATGTCGCCGGCGGCGTAGACCTCGCTCATCCAGTACAGCTCCGGGTCGAGGCCGAGCGGCTTGAAGGTGCTGAGAAACAGCTCCCCGACGAAGTGCCGCGCATAGCTCGCGGCGTCCGAGCCGGGTGGGGCGGGGACGTGGGCCAGCGGAACGCCCATGTAGCGATCCACGGCGTCAGGCGTGAGGAGCGCCTGGGAGTCCATCGGGTCGAGGTCGTCCACGCCGTAGCGGAACGTGGCCGCCTGACCGGCGCGGCGCAGCGCGCGCCAGATCTCGTCATGGATGACCGGGCCGCGGAGACTCCCGACGTGGACCGTGCCCGACGGCGTCTTCGAGTCGTTGATGACCTGTGCGCCCGACCCGGACGCCTCGGCTGCCTCAGCCGCCCTGGCCGCGATCTCGTCGGCCCAGAACACGGCGGCCCGCGCTAGCGGATGTTGACCAGCGTGTAGGTCATCGGCCCGGCCGGTGCCTGGACCGTGACCTGCTCCCCCTTCTTGTGCCCCATCAGCGCGGCGCCGACCGGCGACTCGTTGCTGATCCGACCCTCGCGCGGAGCGGCCTCCGCCGAGCCCACGATGGTGAGCGTCTCCTTGCCGTCGGGGCCCTGGATCACGACCGTCGAGCCGATCTTCACCTTGTCCCCGTTCGGGTGCTCGATGACCTCGGCGTTCTTGAGCTGCACCTCGATGGTCGCGATCCGCCCCTCCAGGAACGACTGCTCCTGCTTGGCGTCCTCGTACTCGGCGTTCTCGGTGATGTCGCCGTCGAGCTTCGCGTCGTGGATGCGCGCAGCAACCCGCGGCCGCTCCTCGGTGATGAGGTGGCGGAGCTCGGTTTGGAGGCGTTCGACGCCCTCTGGGGTCAGGTAGACCGGCTTGTTGTTCATGGGTTCGGGCTCACTCGTGTGCAGATGACGCCAGGTCGCGGCCCTGATAACAAAAAAGCCCCAGCTCCCGCGGTTTCGCGGATGCTGGCTCCGGGTGCTGGCGTCGGCGGATTGTAGGCGTGAGGTGGACCGGTGTCAAAACGCGAGCGCTCCGCGGAAGACTCGTTGGACGTCGATCAGTGGCCGATGGCGAGAAGCAGGAGGACGAGGGCCGCCAGCAGCACGCGCTCGAGGCAGAAGACGGCCATCGAGCGGGTCTGGAGCCAGCGCAGCAGGAATCCGATGGCGATCGCGCCGGAGATGGCGGCGGCGGCGAATCCGGCGGCGATGGCCACCCATTCGGTCGACGTGTGGCTCGCGGTGAGCAGGTGTCGCGAGCCGTAGATGCCGGCCCCCAGGGTGATCGGCGTCGCGAGCAGGAAGCTGAAGCGGGCCGCGGTCTCCCGGGTCAACCCGAAGGCGAGCCCCGTCGACATCGTCGCCCCCGAGCGGCTGATGCCCGGCAGGAGGGCGGCGGCCTGCGACAGGCCGATGACCAGCGCTCGGCCGGGCCCGACATGGTCGAGGTCCCGCTGCCGCGATCCGTACCGATCGGCGACGAACAGCACCGCCGCGCCGATCACCAGGAAGCCGCAGATCGCCAGCCGCGACAGGTCGTCGTCGCCATGGAACGCGCTCTCGATGGTGTCCTCCAGGGCGAAGCCGATCAGGGCCGCGGGGATCGAGGCCAGGACGAGCAGCCATCCGAGCCGCCGCTCGCGATCGTCGCCGATGCGACGCTCGACGATGGAACGCCACAGGCCGCCGAGCAGCCGCAGCCAGTCGCGACCGACGCGGTACAGGAGCGCCAGCAGCGTTCCGAGGTGGAGGAACACGTCGAACGACAGGCTCCCGATCAGCCCGTCCTGTGACCAGCCCAGGATCCACGGCGTCAACTCGAGATGCGCGGACGAGCTGACCGGGATGAACTCGGTCAGGCCCTGGACCAGGCCCATGACGATGGCCTGGAAGATCAGGTCCACCGGCCGGCTCCGCGGCTAGGAGCGGATGAACAGCGGGGCGAGGACGAGGGTGATGGTGGCCAGCAGCTTGACGAGGACGTGGAGCGACGGGCCCGGCGGTGTCCTTGAACGGGATCGCCGACCGTGTCGCCGACCACCGCCGCGGCGTGGGCCGGCGTCTTCTTGCCGATCACGTTGCCCTCGTCATCGAGCAGGTGCCCCGACTCGATGTACTTCTTGGCGTTGTCCCACGCGCCGCCGCCGTTGTTCAGGACGGTGGCCAGCATGACGCCCGAGATGGTCCCGACCATCAGGAAGCCGGCGATCGCCTGGTGGCCGAGCAGCAGCCCGACCAGGATCGGGGTGGCCACCGCCACCATGCCGGGCAGGATCATCTGGCGCAGGGCGGCCGCGGTCGTGATGTCGACCACCCGGGCATAGTCGGGACGCTGGGTGTAATCCATGATCCCCGGCATCTCGCGGAACTGGCGACGGACCTCGACGATGATCGACTGGGCGGTGGTGCCCACCGCCCGGATCGCCAGCGAGCTGAAGAAGTACACCAGCATGGCGCCGATGAGGGCGGCGATGAACACGCTGACCTCGGCCAGGTCGACCGATTCCATGAGCGGCAGGCCCTGGCGGGTGAAGATCAGGTTCACCTTGTCGATGTAGGCGCTGAACAGGAGGAACGCGGCCAGGCTGGCGCTGGCGATGGCGTAGCCCTTGGTCAGGGCCTTGGTCGTGTTCCCCACCGCGTCCAGGCGGTCGGTGATCTCCCGGGCGCCACCCTCGGCCTTCGCGAACTCCGCGATCCCGCCGGCGTTGTCGGTGATCGGTCCGAAGGTGTCCATGGCCAGGATGTAGGCCGTGGTCATGAGCATGCCCATGGTCGCGACCGCGGTCCCGAAGATGCCGCCCACGTCATGGCCGGCCTCGTTGACGAGTCCCGTCTGGGAGCCGAGCCAGTGGCTGGCGAAGAGCGCGATACCGATCGTGATGGCGGTAACCGCCGTCGTCTCGAATCCCACGGCCGTGCCGCTGATGATGTTCGTGGCCGGGCCGGTCTTGCTGGCCTCGGCGATCTCGCGCACCGGGCGCCACGCGCCCGAGGTGTAGTACTGGGTGATGTAGACGAACGCGACGCTGGTGGCCAGGCCGACGACGCCGGCGAAGAAGAACCAGACCCAGACCGGGATCCCGTACGCACCGGGCTCGCCGCCGGTATTCATCATCACGTTGGTCACGAAGGCCAGGGCCACCACTGACAGGAGGGTGGTCACCCAGTAGCCCCGGTTCAGCATGCTCATGGGGTCGTCGGTCTCGCGACCGCGGACGAAGAAGATGGCCACCATCGTCGCGAACAGGCCAAAGGCACGGACCACGAGCGGGAAGAAGATCCAGGCCTCGGGGTTCGGCCAGCCGGCGCCCAGGGCGATGACGTACACCCCGACCCCCAGGATCATGGCGCCGATGTTCTCGGCCGCGGTGGACTCGAACAGGTCGGCGCCACGGCCGGCGCAGTCCCCGACGTTGTCGCCCACCAGGTCGGCGATCACCGCGGCGTTGCGCGGGTCGTCCTCGGGGATGCCGGCCTCGATCTTGCCCACCAGGTCCGACCCGACATCGGCCGCCTTGGTGTAGATCCCGCCGCCGAGCTGGGCGAAGAGGGCGACGAAGCTGGCGCCGAATCCGAAGCCCACGATGAGGAACGGCGCCACCGCCGGGTTCGTGAACCCGCCATAGGCCACGAAGATGCCCCATACCCCGAGCAGCGAGAGGGCGACCACCAGGAACCCGGACACGGCGCCGCCGCGCATGGCGACCTGGACCGCCTCGACCAGGCTGTGGCGGGCGGCCGCCGCGGTCCGCAGGTTCGATTTGACCGAGATGTACATCCCGATCACGCCCGACGCCATGGAGCACAGGGCGCCGACGAAGAACGCGACCGCGGTCATCACCCCGAGCTGAAGGCCGAAGACGTCGGTGTCCGCCACTTGCCTGGGTCTCGACCACGCCGATGACGACACCGATGACCAGAGCACCGAGGACCGCCAGCAGGAGGATCGTGAGGTACTGGCGCCGGATGAATGCCACCGCGCCCTCGAGGATGGTTCCTGCCACGTCCTGCATCGCCTCGGTTCCCGTGTCGCGACGGAGGACGTCGCGCGCGAGGTAGACGGCGAACAGCACGGCAGTGAGTCCGGCGATCGGAATCACCCAGGTGATGGGCTGGATCTCCATGAAGCCTCCGAGCGGGATCTTGGGCGACGGCGCCGAGGGGCGCGGCTGATCAGGGGGAACACACACGAATCGCCGGCGGGACAACCCGTTTCGGGTTCCGCCAGCGAGGCGGCGCCATGGTAGCGCGGGGCCGAGATGAGGGTCAACCGCGAGCCCGACGAGGTTCCGGGTTATGCTTCCGCCCGTTTTGACCTACGTGCAGCCAGCCGCGGAACCCACCCCCACCGAACGTTCCGCAGCGCGCCGGGGCGCCGGCTGCCTCCTCGAGATCGTCGAGACGGTGGTCCTCACCCTCGTCATCTACCTGCTCATCCACAACTTCGTGGCCCAGCCGTTCGAGGTGGAGCAGAACTCGATGGTGGCCACCATCCAGCCGGGCGACTACGTCCTGATCGACAAGCTCACGCCACGCTGGAAGGACTACGAACGGGGCGACATCGTGGTCTTCCAGCCGCCGGAGGGCTTCGAGCAGGGCGGAGTGCCGTTCATCAAGCGGGTCATCGGCCTGCCGGGCGAGACCGTTCGCCTCGAGAACGGGTTCGTCTTCGTGACGCCACCGGGCGGAGTCGAGACCCGGGTCGAGGAGGACTACCTCGTGACGGGGACCGACGGGCAGCCGGCGCCGACACTCCCCCGGGATGCCCAGGGCACCGCCGAGTGGGTCGTTCCCGATGGCCACTACTTCGTGATGGGCGACAACCGGCCGGAGAGCCAGGATTCGCGATTCTTCGGCCCCATCGACCGCGAGCTGATCGTGGGGCGGGCATTCGTGCGCTACTTCCCGCTGGATCGGATCGGCGCTGTTCGAGGCTCCGCCCTATCCGGGCCTGGATGAAACCGCCCGCGACGACGCCCGCGACGGGTGGTCGGCGTGGCTCGGGTCAGCCGGCCGGCGGCTCCTCGGCGACGATCCAGGTGTCGACCGCCCGCTCGTAGTCGACCAGCGTCTCCGGCGCCGAACCACATCGCCAACTCGGCCTCGGCGGTGTCGGGCGCGTCGGAGGCGTGGATCAGGTTGCGCAGTCCGCTCACGCCCAGGTCGCCCCGGATCGTGCCCGGGTCGGCCTGGTTCGGCATGGTCTGACCGACGAGGCGGCGCACGACGGCCACCGCGTCCGGACCCGACACCGCGATCGCGGCCACCGGTCCGGAGGTGATGAACTCGACCAGCCCGGCGTAGAAATGCTTGCCGGCATGGACCGCGTAGTGGCGCTCGGCCAGCTCCCGGGGGACCCACAGCAGGCGCAGGCCGATGACCTTGAGACCCTTGCGCTCCAACCGGCCCACGATCTCACCGACGAGCCCGCGCTGAACGCCATCGGGCTTGACGAGGACGAGGGTTCGCTCCATGGGGTCAGGGCCTCCGATGCGGGTCAGGTGCGCGCGGCGCGGTCATAGGCGGCGGCGGCGTCGCGCTCTCGACCGGCCGCGCGGAGGAGGTCGCCGTACAGTACCAGACGCTCCGCGCTGGGCTGGGTGCCCAATCCGGGCTCGAGCAACGCGATCCCGGCCGGCGCGACGCGCGGGTCGCGGCGCAGGGCGAGCGCCAGCTCCCGGTCTCCGGTGACGAGGTCCCCTGCCCCGTAGGCGACGGCCGCCGCTCCCAGGCGATCCTCGGCCGGCGATGCATCGATGGCGCTCGACGAGGGCGCCCGCCCACGAGGGGGCCGGCCACTCGAGCCGCGATGGCGCGCCGCGCCGCAGGCGCCACGCCTCGTCGCCGCCGACCGCGTTTACCACCCGCTCCAGCAGGCCCTCGGCCTGGCGCTGCTCGCCGATCGCCGCCAGCCCTTCGGCCTCGACCATCATCGTGATCGTCCGTCGACGCTCGACGCCGCGTGGTCGCACGGCGGTGACCGCCTCGTACGCCGCAGCCGGGCGGCCCGAGCGCCACAGGGCCTCGGCCAGCAGGGCGCGGGCGGCGTCGAGCTCCTCCGGATTGCGCCCGGTGGCCTCCAGCGTGGCGATCCGCCGGCGCAGGGTCCCCTCCACCACGACGTACTGCGCCGCGTCCATCTGGGCACGGGCCAGCGCCAGCTGGTCAGGCACGAGGTCGATGCCGCTCTCCGCCATCATGCCGCCAGCAGCGCCTCGACCCGGCGCCGGCTGCGGAACGGCCCGAGCAGGACGATCCGGGCCAGGTCGGGCCGGAGGTACGTCTGCGCCGCGCGGAGCATGTCGGTCGGCGGTCACCGCCTCGAACCGCTCGACGACCTCGTCGACGGTGAGGATCCTCGGCAGCAGGCTGGCGCCGGTCCCGAGCCACGCCGCCACGGCACTCGACTCCTCGAGTCGCAGCTCGATCCGCCCGCGGGTGTAGGCCTTGGCGCGATCGATCTCGGCCGCGGAAATCGGATCCTGGACCACCCGTTCGAGCTGCTCGAGGGCGGCCCGGATCACGTCCGCGGCCTGCGGCGGGTCGAACCCGGCGTGGATGCCGACCGTCCCGCAGTCGGCGTATGACGTGGCGAAGGTGCCGACGTCGTACGCCAGCGACCGCCGCTCGCGGAGCTCGAGGAACAGGCGGCTGCTCATGCCGTCGCCGAGGACCGCCGTGAGCAGGTCGAGCGCCCAGCGGTCGGGATGGGTGCGCGACACGCCCGGCATGCCCAGGCACAGGTTGCCCTGCGTCAGCCGTCGAAACCCGACCCGCACCGCTCCCGGCGCGGTGGCCGTCGGCGTGGTGAACACGCGGCGGCTCGGCGCCGGCCCGCGGGACGCGGACCGGCGGCGCCGAACCACGTCCGCGCCGCCCGACGCACCGCTGCGCGGCTCGATCGCGCCGGCCACGGCGAGGACCATGTGCTCCGGGCTGTACCAGCGCCGCCAGTGACGCTCGACGGCGCGATGGGTGGTCCGCCGGACGGCCCGCGGCGTGCCCGCGATCTCCCGGCCCAGCGGATGGGCGCCGAACAGGAGCTCGTCGAACAGGGAAAAGACGTGGTCCGACGGCGAATCGACGTAGGCCCGGATCTCGTCCACCACCACCGGCTTCTCGGCCACGAGGTCGGCGGGCCGGAGCAGCGGGTGCAGGACGAGCTCGGCGACGACCTCGAAGGCGCGGTCGGCGCGGCTCCGCGGCACGCGGGCCGAGTAGACGGTCAGCTCGCGATCGGTGGAGGCGTTGACCGACCCGCCACAGGCTTCGATCGCCTCGGACAGGGCGCCGGCCTCGGGGTAGCCGCGCGTGCCCTTGAAGGCGAGGTGCTCGACCATGTGCGAGAGGCCGGCCTCACCGTCTGCCTCGTGGCGCGAGCCGACCCCCACGAAGAGCGCGACCGAGACCGAGCGGGCGTGGGGCATCGTCTGGCTCACCACGCGAAGGCCATTGGGAAGGGTGCTGCGCTCGTAGGCCAGAGCGCGCCGTCTAGCCGTCCTCGTCCTCGTCGGGGGCATCGGGCGACTTGAGGAGCTCCATCTGGATGAAGTCCGGATCGAGGCTGATCTCGTCGGCGATGGCGGGCATCCGCATCGGGACCTCGTCCTCGAGACCGATCTCGGTCGACGTCTGCGCGAACTCGATGACCACCTTCTCGGAGCCGATGACCAGGGTGTAGGTCAGCAGCTGGTCGGAGGTCGTGTCGAACTGCAGGTAGTCGAACGAATCGAGGTTCAGGCAGATCGACAACGGCGTGAAATAGGAGGCGATCTCGGGGTGGTCGACGACGAGCCGCTCGACCCAGCCGGTGCCGGAACTCGTGACCTGGTTCCCGCGGTAGTAGCTGTAGGTCACCGTCTGCTTCAAGAGCGGACGGAGGATGTTGTAGATGTCAGCTCTTGTCGGTGACCAGACCGGTGTTGATATAGAGCTTGGCGCGCGGTTCGGGCGTGGGCTCCATCGGTCACTCCTGCGGGGTCTGGCGGAGTCTAGCACCGCCGGAATCGGTCAAGACGGCTGTTACGATGTGTCGCTGATGCGACTCCTGGCCGCCGATATCGGCAACTCGAACACCGGGCTCGGACTGTTCGAGGACGACATCATGGTGGGCTCGTGGTCGGCGGAGACCGATGCCCGCGCGACCGAGGACGAGCTGGCGGCCACGGTGGCCGGTCTGCTCGCCCTTGACGGGCACCGGTTCGAGGACGTGGAGGCCGCAGCGGTGGCCAGCGTCGTTCCGCCGCTCGTGGCGCGCTGGACCCGGATGCTCGCCCGCCGAGCCCGGCTCCGGCCGGTCGTCGTCGACGCGGCCGCGCTGGACGGGATCCTCGCCATCGAGATCGACCGGCCCGCCGAGGCGGGTGCCGACCGCCTGGTCAACGCCCTCGCCGCGCGCGAGGAGTTCGGCGGGCCGGCGATCGTCGTCGACCTGGGCACGAGCACGAACTTCGACGTCTTGAGCGCGGACGACGCGTACATCGGCGGCGCGATCGCGCCGGGGCTCGGCATCTCGGTCGACGCGCTGGTCGGTCGAACCTCGAAGCTGCCGCGGATCGAGCTCGTGCGCCCGGCCGACGCGATCGGAACGAATACGATCGCCGCCATGCAGAGCGGGACGGTCAACGGCTACATCGGCCTGCTGAGCGGGCTCCTGGCCGCCATCCGCGGGGAGCTGGTGGAGCGGTCGCCCGACAGGCGCTCGGGTCACGGTCATCGCGACCGGCGGGTTCTCGCTGCAGCCGTGGCTGGCGGACGTGCCCGGCATCGACCGGGTCGAGCCGGAGCTCACCCTTCGCGGCGTTCGGTACGCGTACCAGCTGATCAACGCGCGGTCGGGGGCGCGGACGTGACCGAGGACGACCGACGGGACGCTGGTCGGCCGCCGGGTGGTGGTCGGGGTCAGCGGCAGCATCGCGGCCTACAAGGCCGCCGTCCTCGTTCGGCAGCTGATGAACGCGGGGGCCATCGTGGACGTGGCGATGACCCCGGCCGCCAGCGCTTTCGTCACTCCGCTCACCTTCGCCTCGCTCACCCACCGGCCGGTCGTGACCGACGTCATGGCCCTCGACCCCGACCAGCACATCGCCCACATCGAGCTGGCCGAGGCAGCGGACGCGATCGTCCTGGCCCCGGCAACCGCCAACCTGCTGGGCGAGCTGGCGGCGGGTCTGGTCGACGACGCGGTGACCGCCATCGTCGCCGCCAGCCGGGCCCGAGTGGTCGTGGCCCCGGCCATGGATGCCGGGATGTGGACCCACCCCGCCACACAGCGCAACGTCGAGACGCTCCGGGGGTTCGGCTACCTCGTGGTGGAGCCGGAGGTGGGGGCGCTGGCGTCGGGCCTGACCGGCATCGGTCGGTTGGCGGAGCCCGAGACGGTGGTCGCCGCCGTCGAGCGTCTCTTCGCCCGCGCCGGCGACCTCGACGGGCTGCGGGTCGCGATCAGTGCCGGGGGGACGCGTGAACCCATCGACCCGGTGCGCTTCATCGGCAACCGCTCCAGCGGGAAGATGGGCGTGGCCCTCGCCGAAGCGGCCCGCGACCGCGGCGCGGCGGTGACCCTGGTCGCCGGAGCGATGTCGGTCACGTCGCCGCGGGGCGTGAACGTCGTCGACGCCACGACCGCCTCGGACATGCGGGAGGCGGTTCTCCGCATCGCTCCGTCAGCCGACATCCTGGTCATGGCCGCCGCCGTGGCCGACTACGCGCCGGCGAAGGCCAGTGGCCGGAAGATCAAGCGCGGATCCGAGAGCCTGCGGCTCGAGCTCGTTCCGAATCCCGACATCATTGCCGAGGTGGGCGAGATGCCCGATGCCATTCGCCCGTTCCTGATCGGTTTCGCCGCCGAGAGCGACGACCTCGAGGTCAACGCCACCGGCAAGCTCCGCGACAAGGGCCTCGACCTGATCGTGGCCAACAAGGTGGGTGGTCCGTTCGACGCGATCGGCTCGGAAGAGAACAAGGTGGTCGTCTTCGGGGTCGAGGGCACGCTGACGGACTGGCCGATGCTCCCCAAGCGGCAGGTCGCCGAACGACTCTGGGATCTCATCGCCGACCGCTACCGCGCGGGCCGCGAGACCCCGACCACGCCGCAACGGACCGGGAAGTCGCGCGCAGCCCGCACCTCCCGTCGCCCCCGCCAACAGGACACCTAGGGTGGAGGTCGTCCGCGGCGTCGACGAGCTGCGGGAGGCGATCCTCGAACTCCGTCGGGCGGGGCACGCCATCGGCTTCGTTCCGACCACCGGCCTCGTCCATTCCGGCCAGCTGTCGCTGGTCCAGCGCGCCCGCCAGACCGATGGCGGAGTGGTCATCAGCAACCAGGCCGATCCGACCGGGGCCGCCACCGAGGAAGAGCGGCTTCTCGCTCTCCTGGAGCGCGAGGGGGTTGACGTCGCGTTCCTGCCGGCGCACGGGACCGTGGATCCGCCCCACGTCACCCGGATCACGGTCGACGGATTGACGGGGCGCCTCGAGGGCGCGTCCCGCCCGGGTTATCTCGACGAAGTCGCCACGACGACGATGAAGCTCCTCCACCTCGTCGGGCCCGCCCACCTGTACCTGGGCCAGAAGGACGCCCAGCGGGTCGTCGTCGTCCGCCGCATGCTCGCCGACCTGTTCGTGAACGTGGAGCTGGTGGTCTGCCCCGTCATCCGTGACCCGGACGGGCTTGCGGTCTCGGCGGCCAACATGGGGCTGTCCATCGAGGAGCGCCATGCGGCGACCTGCCTGTACGCCGCCATCGCGGCCGCCGGGGCGGCCTACGAGGCGGGCGAGCGGTCAGCGGAGGTCCTTCGTGCCCGGATGACCGACTGCATCAGCGCCGAGTCACTGGCCCGGATCGACTACCTGAGCGTGGCCGATACGGAGTCGCTCGCCGAGCTCTCGCGGCTGGATCGGCCGGCGCTGGCGATGGCCGCGGTGTGGATCGGTCGCACCCGCCTCACCGACAGCGTGCCATTGGGCTGAAAGTACTACTGACCGCGAATGCGGGATGGGTAGGATGGGCTGGGGAGGCCGGCGAGTGCCCACGTCCGGCCTCCTTTTCCTGCGCCTAGCCCCCCGTCTCCGTGGCCGCGGCGCGCAGCGACGCCTTGTACGCCCGCTTCTGCGCCTGGTACTGCTCGAGCGCCTCGGAGCTGTCGACGTCGCCGAGGGTCGGCCAGGTCGGAAGCTGCTCCTCGAGGCCGGGTAGCCGGACCCCGAACCGCCTGTAGAGAATGGCGAGCAGCCCGTAGACCTTCATCTCGCCAATCGACGGCAGCGCCAGGAGCCGGGCACGGAGGTCGGCGCCATCGCGGGCATCGGTCCAGATTCGGCTGGCGTCACCGTCGTACGCCTCGGCCACGACCCGGCATAACGCGGCGACGCGGGTCGCCATCGAGGCTGGGTACCGATGGAGGGCGGGCCGATCGCGGAAGACGCGCTCCAGCTCCCCGGGGTCCATGGCCGCGATGCGGGCCGGGTCGAGGTGGCCGATCCGGCGTCGCAGCTCCCACGGTCCGCTGAAGGCATGCTGGACGGTGACCTGCTGGTCCAGGGCGTACCCGATGAGGAGCGCCAGCGGGTCGGTGCCCAGGAGGCGGTTGGCGTCGGGGTTGTCGGTGAACGGAAGGACTGGCGGAGCCGCCGTGGCCATCGGTCAGTCCTCGGTCGATGTGCTCGGGGCCGCCGCTCGGGTGCCGGCGCGCCGTTCGATGCGCTCGACCGCCTCGCGCAACCGGGCCACGAGCTCGGCATCCACCATCTCCGGCTCGAGATGCTCGCCGAGCTGCTCCATGAGGTCGCCGGCGATGTGGAGCAGGATGTCCGCGTCCGCGATGAAGAACTGGGGCTCGTTGTTGTAGCGAACCAGGGTCAGCCGGCCCTGGAGGGTGGACCCGCTGTCGTTGTGGAGGACCTGGGTCCCGAAGTTGTGGCCCTGGATGCCATCGGGGTTGTTCAGGAAGTTCAGGGCGTTGTCGATGGCCAGCCCGAAGCGCGCCCGCCAACCGACGATCCGCTCCCCGATCTCCGGCGGCAAGACCGATCTGGCCGACCTCTTCGAACACCTCGCGGGTGACGGTCAGCAGCCCGATGAGGGTGGACCCGGCCCGGTTGCCGAGCATCACCTGCAGGGACCGCTCGAGGGTGAACACGTCCGCGTCGAACCGCGGGCTCGTGGTGACGTCGGCCAGGAGGTCCTCGACGTTGTCGAGCTGGCCGGGCTCGGACAGGGCGGTGCCGAGGGTCAGGATCTCCTCGCGGAAGAGAAACCGCTCCTCGTGGTCCAGCATGGGCTCTATGGGTACAACCCCCGCAACGTGGTCGCCTCCGCGACGCGCGATACGGCGAGCATGTAGGCCGCGGTCCGCATGTGGACCTCGTGGACGTCGCTCATGTTGTGCACCGCCTCGAAGGCGCGATCCATGATCTCCTTCAGGCTCTCATTGATCCGCGACTCGGTCCAGAAGAACGACTGCATGTCCTGGACCCACTCGAAGTAGCTGACCGTGACGCCACCGGCGTTGCACAGGATGTCCGGGATCAGGAAGATGCCGCGGTCATAGAGGATGTCATCGGCGTCGGGCGTGGTCGGCCCGTTGGCCGCTTCAGCGACCACCTTGGCCTGGATCTTCTCGGCGACGGCGGCGGTGATCTGGTTCTCGAGCGCGGCCGGGATGAGGATGTCGCACGGCAGGGTCAGCAGCTCCTCGGTGGTCACGATGTCCGACCCGGGAATCCGACGACGGTGCCGTGCTCCTGCTTCCAGGAGCTCAGGTTGGTGGGGTCGAGGCCCTGCGGGTTGTAGATGCCGCCCGACGAGTCGCTGACCGCGACGACGGTCGCGCCCTCCGCGCACGCCAGCTGGCAGGCAATCGATCCGGCGTTTCCAAAGCCCTGGATGACCACCTTCGCGCCGGCCAACGGAAGGTCCAGCACCTTCGAGGCCTGGAGCAGCGAGAAGATCGTGCCTCGGGCGGTGGCCTCGTTCCGGCCCAGCGATCCGCCGACCGCGATCGGCTTGCCCGTGACGACGCCCGAGATGGTGTACCCGTTGTGCATGGAGTAGGTGTCCATGATCCAGGCCATGGTCTGGGCGTTGGTGTTGACGTCGGGCGCCGGGATGTCGCGGTCCGGACCGATGAGGGGGCTGATCTCGGTCGCGAAGCGCCGGGTCAGGCCCTCGAGCTCGCGAAGCGACAGCTTCTTGGGGTCGACGATGACGCCGCCCTTGCCGCCGCCATACGGAATGTTCACGACCGCGCACTTCCACGTCATCCACATCGCCAGGGCCCGGACCTCGTCGAGGGTGACGTCCTGGTGGTACCGGATGCCGCCCTTGGCCGGGCCGCGCGAGAGGTTGTGCTGGACGCGATAGCCGGTGAAGACCTCGACGTGCCCGTCATCCATCGTCACCGGGAAGTGGACCGTCAGCTCACGCTTGGGCTGGCGCAGGACGCGGCGGAGGCCGGGGTCGAGGCTGAGCTTGTCAGCGGCCTGGTCGAACTGCTGCTGGGCGACCGCCCAGATGTTCGGAGCTTCGGCGACGGACGGCTGGTCGGTCATCGGGGCGGAAGCACTCCTTGGCGGTGAGTTAGGTCAAGGTCACGGGCCGTGGCGCGCCCGGCGAAAAGGCGCGCCGATTATACGGGCGCCACCCCGCAATGCCTATCGGCTCAGACGAGCTCCACGGCCAGGGCCACCGCTCCCCCACCGCCGAGGCACAGGGTGGCGAGGCCGCGCTTTCCGCCGCGGTGGCGAAGGGCGTAGAGCAGGGTGGTCAGGACGCGGGCGCCGGACGCCCCGATGGGGTGACCCAGCGCCACCGCCCCGCCGTTGACGTTCACCTTGTCCCAGTCGAATCCCAGGGCGTTCCCGTCGGCCAGGACCTGGGCCGCGAACGCCTCGTTGATCTCGATCAGGTCGAAGTCGGCCAGCGGGATGCCGACCTTCTCCACCAGTCGCTCGACGCCTTCGATCGGTGCCTCGAACAGCCATTCGGGGGCGACGTCGGCCTGGGCGTAGCCGGTGATACGGGCCATCGGCGTCAGTCCAGTCGCGCTCCACCGCGTCGGACGAGGCGAGGACCAGCGCCGCGGCGCCATCGGTGATGCCCGGCGAGTTGCCGGCGGTGACGGTGCCGTCGCCATCGGTCTGGAAGGCGGGCTTCAGCGTGGCCAGGGCCTCGGCGGAGGTGTCCGGCCGCGGACCTTCATCGGTGTCGACCACCGTCGGGCCCTTCTTGCCGGGCACCTCGACCGGGACGATCTCATCGGCGAAGGCGCCCGATGCCTGGGCGGCCAGCGCCCGCTGGTGCGAGCGGAGGGCGAACGCGTCCTGGGCCTCGCGGCTGACGCCATGCTTGGCCGCCACGCGCTCGGCGTGGATGCCCATGTGGACGTCGCACGCCGAGCACCACAGCCCGTCGTAGACCGTTGCGTCCACCAGCTCCTGGTTGCCGAGCCGGTAGCCCGCCCGCGCGCCGGGCAGCAGGTACGGCCCCAGGTTCATGTTCTCCATGCCGCCGGCCACGATCACGTCCGCATCACCGGCCCGGATGGACGCCGCGCCCAGCATCACGGCCTTGAGCCCGGAGCCGCAGACCTTGTTGATGGTCGTGGCGCTGACGCCGTCCGGGAGACCGGCCTTGCGGGCCGCCTGGCGGGCGGGCGCCTGGCCGGCGCCGGCCTGGATGACCTGGCCCATGAAGACCTCGTCCACCGACCCGGGGTCGACGCCGGACCGCTCCACGGCCGCGCGGATGGCGACCGCGCCGAGGTCGGTCGCCGGCACGGTGGAGAGCCCGCCTCCGAACTTGCCGATGGGCGTCCGGGCGGCGGAGAGGATGAAGACGTCGGTCACGGCGACATGGTACCGAAGCGGCCGGCCGTCTCCGACCGGCCGCCAGGGCCACGAACCGCGAGGACGCCTAGGCCAGGGAGATTGCCGTCTCCTCCAGCAGGTCGTAGGCGTCCTGCATGCCGGCCTCCATCCCCGTCTCGAGGATGGCGTCGCGAGCTTCCTTGGTCCGGAGCTCGGTCAGGGACACCATGTGGGTTCGACCGTCCACCTCCGTGAAGGTCATCGTGTTCACAGCGGCATCGGCCGGGTCGGTGGGCACGCCCTCGAAGATCTCGGTGTAGACGAGCTTTTCGTCGGGGACGATCTCGCGGTACTCGCCGTTGAAGGCGACTTCGAATCCATCGGGGGTGACCATCACCCACCGCCACGTGCCGCCGACCCGCAGGTCGACCTCGGTGGATCGGATCTCGCCCCGGTTGGCGTGCCACCACTTCGCGATGAGCTCGGGCTCGGTGTAGGCGCGCCACACGAGGTGGCGCGGCGCCGCGAACTCGCGGGTCACCAGGATCTGGGTGTCGGTCGGGAGGGTCACCACCGCCGATTGGCTAGTTGTCATTGCCACCATCTTCGTGCTCCTCTTCTTTCAGCTCTTCCAGGACTTCGTCCAGGACTTCGAACCGCTCATTCCACGACTGCTCGTAGGTCTTCACCCAGTCGTGGATCGGCTTCAGCGACTGTCCATTCAGTCGATACATCCGCTGCCGTCCTTCGTCACGGACCGCCACGAGGTCCACCTCGCGCAGGACGCGGAGGTGCTTCGAAACCTGCGGCTGGGCCAGTCCGAGCAGCGCGACCAGGTCGTTCACCGGGCGTTCGCCGCCGGCCAGGGCATCCAGGATCTGGCGCCGGCGGGGTTCGGCCACGGCGTTGAACGCATCGGTCGTGGTCGCTGCTCGAGACATGGTCGATATCATATACCGATATCGGCATATGTCAAGCGACGACCTCGACTACCGTGTCGCGGAGCGCGTGGGACGGAGCCGGCCGCCGCCAGGCGGCATCGGATTCAGGCCGGGACGGCCTCGTCGTCGAAGAGGCGGTCGATCTGGGCCGGCCAGTTCTCCTGCACGACCCGCAGCTTGGTCTTCAGGGTGGGCGTCAGCTCCCCGTTCTCCTCGGAGAGGGCCCGGGGCAGGAGCGCGATCCGCCGCGGACGCTCGAAGACGGCGAAGTCCTCGAGCAGGTCCCGCACGTCGCCCTCGATGAGCTGGCGGACCGCCTTCTCCTCGACCAGCTTCTCGGGCGCCATGCCGCCCAGCCCGTTGGCCTCGGCCCACGGCAGCAGCTCGTCGAAGTTGGGGGCAATCAACGCCCCGGTGTACGGGTGCCGGTCGCCGAGAATGACCGCCTGGGCGATGTACTTGGATGCGGACAGCGCGGCCTCCATCGGTCCAGGGCGACACGTTCTTGCCGTTGCCCAGGACGATGATGTTCTTCAGCCGGTCGGTGATCTTGATCCGACCGATGGGATCCAGCTCCCCGATGTCGCCGGTGTGGAACCAGCCATCGGGGTCGATGGCCTTGGCCGTCTCGTCAGGCTGGTTGAGGTAGCCGAGCATGATCTGCGGCCCGCGGACCTGGATCTCGCCGGTCTCGGGATCGATCCGGACCTCGGTCGCCGGCGCCGGCCGGCCCACCGTCCCGAACACGAAGTCATCGGGCCGGTTGATTGATACCAGCGGGCTCGTCTCGGACAGGCCGTAGCCCTCCAGGATGAGGATGCCCAGGGCGTAGAAGAACTCCCCCACCTCGCGCGACAGCGGCGCGGAGCCGGAGACGAAGTACCGGACTCGCCCGCCGGTCCGGGCCTTGACCCGGTGATAGACGAGCTTGTCCGCGATGGCGTGCTGGATCTTCAGGCCAAGGCCATCGGCTCGCCCCGCCACGTGGTTCTCGTACCGCTTCCGACCAACGCCGATCCCCCAATGGAAGATCCGCCGCCGCATGGGCGGTGACGACTCGACCGATGCCAGCACCCGACCGTAGACCCGCTCGTAGAAGCGGGGCACGGCCGCCATGACCGTGGGCTGGACCTCGACCATGTTGTCGGCCAGCCGCTCGATCAGGGACTCGGCGTAGACCACCGTCGACCCGTGGGCCAGCGGGATGATCTCGCCGGTCAGGCGTTCGAAGATGTGGGACAGCGGCAGCCACGACAGGAAGACATCGGTCTCGTAGAAGTCGACGATCTGGACCGCCGCCTCGTAGTTGTAGAGCAGGTTGCCGTGGCGAATCATCGCCCCCTTGGGATTGGCCGTGGTGCCCGAGGTGTGGATGACGGTGGCCAGGTGCTCACGGTCGATCGCCCGCCAGCGCGACTCCCAGCCCTCGCGCTGCGCAGCGTCGGCCCCGCGGCTGGCGAGCTCCTCCAGGGTCAGCGTTCCGGCCGGGAACTTGCCTCCCGCGTCGAAGGTGACGACGTGGCGCAGGGTGGGGCACCGGGAACGGATGGACTCGACCTTGGCCGCCTGCTGCGCGTTCTCGACGAACACGAGCACGGCGCCGGTGTTGTTGAGGATGAACTCGGCCTGGCCCGCTTCGGTCTGGGGGTAGATGGGGCACGACACGGCGCCCAGCGCCCAGCTCGCGATGTCCGCCACCAGCCACTCGGGACGGGTCCGGGACATGATGCAGATGGCGTCGCCGTCGGCCACGTCCAGGCCCTGGAGGCCGAGGGAGACCGTGGTGACCCACTCCCAGAATTCGGCATAGGAGCGGCTGACCCAGGTCGGCAGCGGCTCGCCGCGACCTTCCGCCTCCTCGCGCTGGGCCTTGGAAGGCTTCCAGCGGAGGGCCTCCTTGTCCGGGATGCGCTCGACCGACCGATGAATGAGCTCCACCACGTTCCGGGCCTTCTCCGCCTCGGGCAGGAGGAGGGCCTCGATCTCGTTCCGCATCCGCTTGCCGCCCGTGGGCGTGGCTGTGGGGCCGGTGGCAGCCGACGGCGTGGGCGTGGCAGTCGTGGTCATCGGTCCTTCCTCTCGTCCGGGGCCGGGTTGGGCTAGCCGATCTTATTCCCCTGCTCGTCGTACCGATAGAACCCGCGACCGCTCTTTCGGCCCAGGTGACCGGCCGCCACCATCTGCCGCAGCAGGGGCGCGGCCCGGAACTTCGGGTCGCCGAAGCCACGGAGCAGGACGTCCATCACGTTGAGCATGACGTCGACCCCGATGAAGTCGGCCAGCTCCAGCGGGCCCATCGGATGGTTCAGGCCCAACCGCGCGCCGGTGTCGATCTCCTCGGCGGTGCCCGTGCCCTCCATCAGCGCAAAGACCGCCTCGTTGATGAACGGGCCGAGCATCCGGTTGACGAGGAAGCCGGGGTAGTCCTTCGAGGTGATCACGGTCTTCCCCAGCTCCGCGGCGAAGGCACGGCAGGCCTGCTCGGTCTCGTCGGACGTCTCGAGGCCGCGGATGATCTCCACCAGGCCCATGACCGGGACCGGCGAGAAGAAATGGAGGCCGATGAACCGATCCGGTCGGTCGGTCGCGGTGGCCAGGGCCGTGATGCTGATGGACGAGGTGTTCGTGGCGAAGATGGCCGCCGCGTCCGCCGCGTCGGTGACCGCCGCCCAGGTCTCGCGCTTCAGGCCTTCGTCCTCGAACACGGCCTCGATGACGAGGTCATGGCCGGCGATGCCCTCGACACCGACGGCCGCGCCGATCCTGGCGAGCGTGGCATCGGCGTCGGCCTGCTCGAGCCGTCCCTTCTCGACCAGGCGGGTCAGGTTGCCGCCGATCCGCTCGCGGCCCTTGGCCGCCAGCTCGTCGGTCCGATCGGCGAGGGTGACCTGCTTGCCGGCGGCGGCGCTGACCTGGGCGATGCCGTGCCCCATCAGGCCGGCGCCGAGGACGTAGACCCGCTCGATGGTCATCGGCCCAAGCCTAGCAGCGCGTCAGGCGAGCGAGCGGGTGTCAGCCCAGCAGCCGATCGGCGGCGGCGAACGGGTCCTCGCGCCGATCGGCCACGGCCGCGACGGCGGCATCCCAGTCGGGCGCGCGCAGGGCACGCTCGTGGGCTCGGGTCGCGAGCGCGCGACGGAGGAGCTCGCCGGCGCGGGCCCGGATCTGCCCTGGCGTCCGCTCGGCGCGCTTGGTGTCGATCGCCTCGCGCAGGGCCTCCACCCCCTCCCCCGCGGTGGCCACCGTCATCAGGACCGGGGGTGCGGGTCGGGCCACGCGGCCGCCGGCCGTGGACAGCATGGCCTTCAGCTGGCGGGCGGCACGCTCGGCGCCGGGCCGGTCGCCCTTGTTCACGACGATGATGTCGGCGATCTCCAGCAGGCCGGCCTTGATGGCCTGCACCTCGTCGCCCATCTCGGGCACCTCGACCACGACCGTCGTCTCGGCCAGGGTCGCAATCTCGACCTCGGACTGCCCGGCGCCGACGGTCTCGATGAGCACCGGGTCGTAACCGGCGGCGTCGAGCGCCGCGGCCGTCAGCCACGTCGTGGCGGCCAGCCCGCCCAGCGCACCGCGCGAGGCCATGGACCGCACGAACACGCCCTCGTCGCCGGCGTGATCCATCATCCGGATCCGGTCCCCCATGATCGCGCCGCCGGTCAGCGGGGAGCTGGGGTCCACCGCGATGACGCCGACCCGGCGTCCCTGCTCCCGCCACGACCGGACGAGGGCACTGACCAGCGTCGACTTGCCGCTCCCCGGCGGACCGGTGATCCCCACCAGGTGCGCGTCGTGGGTCGCGGCGAACAGCGCGCCACGCTCCGCGGAGTCGAGGGTGCCGTCCTCGAGATCGGTGAGCAGGCGCGCCAGCGCCCGCCGGTCGCCGGCCTGCGCGTCCCGCAGCCGCTCCGCCAGCTCAGGCACGCCGGCGGGCGTGCTCCCGGAAGTAGGTCGCGACCTGGCCGATGGTCGTGCCCGGACCGAACACCTCGGCCACGCCGGCTGCCTTCAGCTTCGACACGTCGGCGTCGGGGATGATCCCGCCGGCCGCCACCAGCACGTCGTCCATGCCCTTGGCGCGGACCAGCTCCACGATCCGCGGCAGCAGCGTCATGTGGGCCCCGGACAGGATGGAGAGGCCGACGACGTCCACGTCTTCCTGCTCGGCGGCATCGGCCACCATCTCGGGGGTCTGGCGGAGGCCGGTGTAGATCACCTCGAACCCCTCGTCGCGAAGGCCGCGGGCCAGGACCTTGGCCCCGCGGTCGTGGCCATCGAGGCCGGGCTTGGCGAGCAGGACGCGGATCGGCCGCTCGGAGGCGCCGGAGTTCAGGGAAGCGTCGGCGGACATGAGCGCGGCGATTCTAGTCCTGCCCCTCGCTCCCGACGAGCCCATCGATGGTCGCCGCCATGTCGAGGTCGCGTTGCGTCAGCCCGCCGCTGGCCTTCGTCGTGAGGCGGAACGTCACGCGGCGCCAGCGGATGTCGATGTCCGGATGATGGTCGGCCGCCTCGGCGGCCTCGGCGACCTGGTTCACGAGTGCGATCGCGTCGCGGAACGTCGGAAACCGGACCTCGCGGACCAGCTCCGCCCCCTCGCGCCGCCAGGCCGGCCGCTCTGCCAGGCCGGCGTCGATCTCCGGCTCGGAGAGGAGCGGGGCCCAGGGCATCGGTCTACGGCCCGAACGAGGTGCCGATGAAGGCCAGGAACTCGGCGCGGGTCTTCGGATCGCGACGGAACGTGCCCAGCATGGCGGAGGTGACCATCTGGGCTCCCGGTCGGCGGACACCGCGCATGGCGGTGCACAGGTGAGTCGTCTGGAGGACGACTCCGACGCCCTTCGGCTCGAGGCGGGTCATCAGGAACTCCGCGATCTCCGAGGTCATCCGCTCCTGGACCTGGAGCCGATGGGCGAACAGGTCGACCACCCGCGGGATCTTCGACAGACCGATGACCTTGCCCCGCGGCAGGTAGCCGACGTGCGCGTGGCCGAAGAACGGGACGAGGTGGTGCTCGCAGAGCGAGTACAGCTCGATGTCCCGGACCACCACCATCTCGTCGTAGTCCACGTCGAACTGGGCGCCTTCGAGGATGGAGTCCGGGTCCACCCGGTAGCCATCGGTGATCTGCTCGAACATGCGCCGCACCCGGGCGGGCGTCTCTCGCAGCCCCTGGCGCTCGGGGTCCTCGCCGATCTCGGCCAGGATGGTGCGGACCGCCTCCTCGAACGGGTCGGGGCTTCCGGTGGTGCTCATGGCCGGCCGATGCTAGCAGCGCGCCAGCGAGGCCAGCCCACCCAGCCCGCCGCGAAGAGGAGGGCGGCGACTCCCAGCAGGGCTCCGAGCCCGAGCTCGCGTGGGGTGAGCGTGGCCACGATCTCGTGGCGGCCGGCAGCGACCTGGACGATCTGGCCGCCCAGGGCCTCGTAGACCGGGACCTCCACGCCATCGACGGTGACCAGCCAGCTCGGCCACCAGGCGCGGTCGAACAGGACCCAACCGTCGGCTGGCGCCTCGACCTGCCAGCGATCGCCGAAGGCGTGCCGCTCGATCTGGGTGAGCGGCTCGTCGTTGAGGAGGGCAGCGGCCAGCTCGACATCGACGGCCGGCGGACCTTCTGCGGCCGGAACCCGGTGGGCCGCGGACGCTGGCATCCAGTACGGGAGCGTGGCCGGCCGCGGACGGGCGGCAGACGTACGCGTCGCTCTCCTCGACGTACGCGACCAGCCTGCCCGAGCACGCGTTCTCGAACCGGACGAGGACGTCGATGCCGAGCGCCTGTCGGACGAGCCCATCGGCGTCGGCATTGCGCAGCCGGGAGACGATGCGGTTGACGTGAGCCAGGTTCAGGGAGCTGAACATCTCGATGTCGGGGATGTCCACGGCCGCCATCTGGTTCGGGAACGCGGGGCCGCCAGCCGGCCGGTCCTGGGTCAGCACCCGGTGCGGCTCCTGGTCACCGATGGCCACCACGATCGGGGCATCGGCGCTGGTGAACGCATCCTCGCCTCGCGCCGGGTTGGCGAGAGGCATGAACAGCACCAGTGGCGCGATGGCCAGGCCGATGGCCGCGGCGACGCCCAGGGCTGACCGGGCATGGTCAGCAGCACGGCCGTCGCCAGGCCGAGCCCGAACTCGGCGATGAAGGGCCACGGACTGGCAAGCGCCAAGCGCGCGAGGCCAAGAGCGGCCTCCTGGCTCTCCGCCGAGGGTCGGTTCGCGGCGAACGCATGGAGGGCGATGAACACGGACGGCGCGAGGAACACGACGGCGGTCAAGGTCAGGTACGCAACGACGGGAATCGCGATCGCCGCCAGACCCCACAGGATCCCCTTCGGGGTGCGGCCCAGGCGCGACACGCCGACCGCGGCCAACACGGCGACGGCCAGCGAGACGACGAGGTAGGCGCGGACCGGCGCCCGCAGTCCCCCGAGAACCGGGATGTCCGTCCAGGCGTCGGGCCGGAAGGCGGCGATGATGGCGAACAACGCCGCGACGGCGGCGAGCCACACCCAACGCCTGGCGCGGCGCGCGGGGATCGCGAGCCCGGCCAGGCCGAGGGCCGGGAGGCCCAGATAGATGCCGGCCTCGAGGATCGGGAAGTGCCCATCGGGGAACCACGAGGTCGAGTAATCCCACGCCTCGGATGAGGCCCGGATGAAGGCGTTCACGAAGCCGATGCCGACGATGTCGAACGGGGTGGCGGTGTTCACAAACAGGTCAATGGCTTCGAGGCCCTCGGAGCGTGGCGACAGCCTGCGAAGAATCTCGGTCGGCACGAGCTGGACGGCGCCCACCCCCACGCCGACCAGGCCGAACACCATGATCCGGCCGAGCGATGCCGGCCACGGTCGTCTGATCAGCAGAACCACGGCCGCCATGCCGGTCAGGAGCCAGGTGTTCGGATGCCCGGTCAGCGCCTGGACGCCCCACAGAATGCCCGCGGCGGCCACCTCGGTCCGGGTGGGCGCGCGGCGCGCGGCCAGCGGCAGCAGAACCCACGGCATCCAGGCATAGGCGGCCACTACGTTCCACCACTCCAACTTGGTCACGATCGCGCCGCCCATGACGGTGATGAGTGCCGTCAGCACCGCACCCTGGCGCGAACCGGACACCCGCAGGCCGATGAGACCGGCACCGGTGCCGGCGATGGTCAGGTGGAGAAGGCGCGTCACGTCGAGCGCGAGCAGTGGCTCGAGCTGGAAGGTGACCCAGTGGGGAGGATAGAACGCACCGATCTGGCCCTCGGCGTACAGGGGGAAGCCCAGCCCGAGGTTCTCCTCCCACAAGGGCAGACGGCCCGCGGCGAGCGCCTCGTGGTAGAACACGGCGAGGGGGTAGTGGATCTTCGGCAGGTCGAGGTTCCACAACCAGCCATCGAGACCGAACGTGATCCGGGCGGAGATGATGGCGCCAGCCGCGCTCACGGCCACCAGGATCAGGACGGTGAGGAACCCGAGACGATGCGCGTAGAGCCACGACCCCAGCGCCGATGGCGGGGCCTCGGATGGCGGCTCGGGAGCGAGAGTCACCCGGCGTTCGGACGCATGCGCCTTCCTATCATCAACCACGCACGCGGATGAGAATGTGAGCTTCCGCGCCGGTGCCCTGCGCGCCGTGAACCTCCGCGCCGCAGCCGTGACAGCGGGGGCCATCGCCATCGGTCTGGTGGCGGCCTGGATCTGGCCGCCGTTGGCGGTCGTCACGGTCTGGCCGATGTTCGTGATCGTTCCCGGTTGGGCGGCGGTGACATGGGGGGCACGCGGGCGGGCGCGCATCTCGTCCACGGGACGGGCTGGCCTGGCGATCGTCCTGTCAGTCGCAGTCTCCGCTCACCTCGTGTGGTGGCTGGCCATGGCGACCGGCGGCTACGGACGCGAGGTCGTGTTCGTGGCGGCCGCCTTGCTGGCCTTCCCCATCCCGATCGCCGCGGGGCGCCTGCAGTCGGATTGGCTGACGGCGGTTGCCGCCGGGGGGCGGGGCGCGGTGCGGGCCGTGCGACGCCGACCCGGCACGTACGCGCTCGCCCTCGCAGCGTTCGGGGTAGTCCTGGCTGTCCTGGCCCGCGGCCTGTGGCAGCTCACGCCCGACGGGGTGGAGGTTGGCGGCTCGAACTGGAGCGACCTTGGCGTCCACCTGTCGATCGCCCAGTCAGTGAACGCGGGCAACTTCCCGCCGCAGGTCCCGTTCTTTGCCGGCGAACCGCTCGTCTACCACTGGTTCGCCGACTTCCACGCCGCCATCCTGGCGGAGGCCGCGGGGCTGTTCGCGATCCCGGTGTTCATCGTGCAGTCGGCGCTGCTGGCAGGCGCCCTGGCGCTGGTCGTCCATGGCCTGACCCTGACCCTGGTCCGCGGCCGGTGGGCAGCCGCGCGGCCTGGATCGCCACCTTCCTCGTCGTATTCGGCGGCGGCCTGGGTTGGATCCGCCTGGTCGGTGACCTGGGCAACGGGCTGGGCGGCGCGTGGGACCTGCTGATGATGCACGCCTACGACAACGAGTGGCTCTCCGAGTGGCCGTACTTCTCCATCCCATCGGTGATGACCACCGGGCTGCTCGTGCATCGGGCCACCACCATCGGCCTGCCGCTGCTGGCGGCGTCCGTCCTGCTGATCACGGTCGCGATCCCGACCGCAGGCCAGCGGGCTCGTGGCTTCACGGACCGCCCTCGACTGGTCTTTCTGTCGGGTCTCGCCGGCGCCCTCCTGGCCCCGTTCCACTTCTTCTTCTTCCCGGTCGTCCCGATCCTCGTGCTCGCGTGGGTTGTCATCGGCCGGCGGCTGTTCGATCGGGCAGCTCCACGGCTCGCATTGCTCTTCGCCGTCCCCTACCTGCTCGCCATTCCCTTCGCGGCCGCAGCGGCCGGGCAGGCCACCGGTTCAGGCTGGCTGCAGGTCGTGCTCGGCTGGCCGACGGCGCCCTTGGACGACGGCCCACTGGCGGTCCTGTTCTTCTACGCCACCAACCTGGGCATCCCGTTCGCCCTCGGGCTGGCCGCGCTCGTCCTGCGTCGAACGCCGTCCCGCGCGTTCCTGGCGGCCTGGATCGGGCTCCTGTTCCTCATCCCGAACGTGGTCCAGGTGAGCTACGTGTCGTTCGACATGAACAAGTACTTCCAGGCGATGTGGATCGCGAGCTGGCATCGCCGCCGCCACGCTGCTCGTCCGCTGGCCGAAGCCTCTCGTGGCCGTGATCCTCGCCATCAGCATGGTGTCCCCCGCCCTGTCATCGGTCCATCACGCGTTCTCGCGGAACTTCCTGCTGAGCACCGACCAGCTCGCGGCGGCAGCCTGGATTGCCGACAACACCCCGGAAGGCTCGGTCTTCGTGACCGACGACTGGATCATCTCCCCCACCGACCCCGCCGGCCGGCTGCGGCTCATGACGTTTGGGCCGTACGTCGCGAACCTCGGCTACGACCCGGTCGCGCGCGAGGCGCTCATCGACGGCATCCGCTGCGGCGGGGATCCCGCGCTCTCGGCGGAGTTCATGCGCATCCTGGGCGCCACGTACGTCTTCCCGTCCGTACGCGGCCGACTGTGCCGCGCCGGTTGACTTCGCCGCCAGTCCGTTGTTCGAGGAGGTGTACGCCAACGGGAGCGTCACGATCTACCGCCTATCATCGGCGTCATGACCGATCCGTCGCCCGGGACGGTGCCGGCCACCAGCGGATCGGTGGTGGCCTTCGAGCACGTCACCAAGCGCTACGGCGACGGACCACCGGCCGTGACGGACCTGTCGCTCGAGATCGGGGCCGGCGAGGTGTGCGTCCTGGTCGGGCCGTCGGGCTGTGGCAAGACCACGACGATGAAGATGGTCAACCGCCTCGTCGAGCCGACGAGTGGCCGGGTCACCATCGACGGCGAGGACGTGGCCGCTCTGCCTGCGGTCGAGCTGCGGCGGCGGATCGGATACGTCATCCAGCAGGTCGGACTGTTCCCCCATCTGACCGTCGGCGACAACGTGGCGGTCGTGCCGCGGCTGCTCGGGTGGTCGGCGTCCCGGATCACCGAGCGGGTCGAGGAGCTCCTCGAGCTGGTCGGGCTCGACCCGGCAACCTACCGCGACCGATACCCCGCGGCGCTCTCCGGCGGCGAGCGTCAGCGGGTGGGCGTGGCGCGGGCCATGGCCGCCGATCCGACCGTCCTGCTCATGGACGAGCCGTTCGGCGCCGTGGACCCCATCCGCCGCGAGCGGCTGCAGAACGAGTTCCTCCGCCTCCAGGCGCGGCTGCGGAAGACGATCGTGTTCGTGACCCACGACGTGGACGAGGCGATCAAGATGGCCGACCGGATCGCCATCCTCCAGGTCGGCGGGGTGCTGGCCCAGTACGACACGCCCGACCGGCTCCTGGCCGCACCCGCCAGCGAGTTCGTGGAGCGGTTCGTCGGCGCGGACCGCGGGTTGAAGCGGCTGTCGCTGGCCCGGGTCGGCGGGCTGGCGCTCGAGACGCCGCCCACGGTGACCGTCGGTGAGCCGCTCCCGGCGGCGCGGGCTGGGCTGCCCGACGGCGCGGGCTGGGCCCTCGTGACGGACGACCGCCGTCGACCCGTCGGCTGGGTTCAGGTGAGCGACCTGTCCGGAGACGGGGCGGTGACCGAGGACATGGCGATCCCGGGCTCGGCGCTCCTGCAGCCGGAGTCGACCCTGCGCGACGCCCTGTCGGCCATGCTGGCGTCCTCGGTTCAGGCGGGCGTGGTGGTGGACGCCAACGACGAGCTGCTCGGGGTGGTCAGCGTGGACGCCATCTCGGCCACCCTGCGCGAAGGCGCTCCGGGGCCGGCATGAGCAGCGAGCAGCCGTTCTTTCGCCTCGACTGGATCGTCGACAACGCGGACGTGCTCGCCCAGGCGACCGCCGAGCATGTCGTCCTGACCCTCATCGCCATGGTCGGCGGGATCCTGATCGCCTTCCCGGTCACGATCTTCATCCATCGCCGTCGCCGACTCATCGGTCCGGTCCTGGGGTTCAGCGGAATCCTGTACGCCATCCCCAGCCTGGCGCTCTTCGCGTTTCTCATCCCGGCGTTCGGGATCGGCCTGCTCACCGCCGAGATCGCGCTGATCAGCTACACGCTGCTGATCCTGATTCGCAACGGGCTGGCCGGCCTGGACGGGGTCGAGCCCGAGATCGTGGAGGCGGCGACCGGCCTGGGCCACAGTCCCCGCCAGCGGCTCTGGCGCGTCGAGCTGCCCCTGGCCACGCCGGTCATCATGGCCGGCGTCCGGATCGCGACGGTGACCACCATCGGGCTCGTGGCGGTGACCGCCCTCATCGGGCAGGGGGGCCTCGGTTTCGTGATCATCACCCTCGGCATCCGGCGCCAGTTCGAGACCGCCATCCTGGTCGGCGTCGCGCTGTCGGTCCTGCTGGCCGTCCTCGCCGACCGCGGGCCTCGTCCTCCTCGAGCGCGTCCTGACGCCGTGGGCCCGGCAGCGGGCGCGAGAGGCGCCTGAGCCGATGGAGCTCATCGGCGAGGTCATCGCCTGGCTGACCGATCCTGCCAACTGGACCGGACGCGACGCCATTCCGCTGCGCATGGGTGAGCACGTCGCCATGTCCGGGATTCGCGCTGGTGGTGGGCCTGGCCATCGCCCTGCCGCTGGGCCTGGCCATCGGTCATACCCGCCGATTCGCCGGCGCCGTGGTCGCCATCACCAACGTGGGCCGCGCGGTCCCCTCGGTGGGCATCCTGGGGATCGCCTTCACCCTGACCCTCCCGCTGGTGGCCGCCCTGGACGTGCGCAACATCGGGACGCCGGCCACGGTCATTGCCCTCATCGCGCTGGCCATCCCGCCCATCGTGGTCAACGCCTACACCGGGATCCGCGACGTCGACCCCGACACGGTGGAGGCCGCGCGCGGGATGGGCATGCGCGAGCAGCAGGTCCTGCGTCGCGTGGAGTGGCCACTCGCCCTGCCGGTCGTCCTCGCCGGGGTGCGAACCGCCTCGGTCCAGGTCATCGCCACCGCAACCCTGGGCGCGATCCTCTCCAGCGGCGGCCTCGGGCCGCTACATCGTGGACGGCTTCGCCCAGCTGGACTACCCGATGATGGTCAGTGGCGCGCGTGCTGGTCATGCTCCTGACCCTCACCAGCGAGGCGCTCTTCGCCCTGGCCCAACGGAGGGCCGTGTCGCCGGGACTTCGCGCCGCGCGAGCCGAGCGGACGCCGAGCCCGGCGCCGGGCTTCGGCCTCTAACCACCGTACCTTGAACGCTGGTAACTGGTAGACTCGCGCCCACGGTCGCGCTTGGTGGCCGGGATCGGCGTATCGCCGATCGCAATCCGATCCAGAGGAGGACCCAATGCGGAAGCTCCGCATGCTCGCTGCTGGGGCGGCTCTGGCACTGCTGGTCAGTGCCTGTCAGCCGGGTGGCAGCGACAGCCCAAGTCCGAGTTCCGGCTCGCCCTCGACACCCGCGGAACTCCCCACCGTGACCATCGGTTCGGCCAACTTCGATGAGGCGGCCGTGGTGGCGGAGATCTATGCGCAGGCCCTCGAGGCCGCCGGCTTCACCGTCGAGCGCAACCTGTACACCGGGCCGCGCGAGACCACCATGCCGGCGCTCGAGAGTGGCGACCTCAACCTCATGCCCGAATACATCGGCAGCCTCCTGAGCGTGAGCTTCGGAGGGACCGCGAGCCCGGACGCCGATGAGACGCTCGCCGCGCTGCAGGACGAGCTGGCCGCCGTCGGGCTCACCGCGCTCGACTACGCCCCCGGGGAGGACACGGACGCGTTCGCGGTGACCTCGGAAACGGCCACCGAGTTCGACCTGGCGACGGTCGAGCGACCTCGCGCCGATTGCCGCCGACCTGACCTGGGGCCTGCCGCCGGAGTGCGAGACGCGCCCCACCTGCGGAGCTCGGACTGAACGAGCTGTACGGCATTGACATGGCCGCCATCCCGGTGGAGACCATCGACCCGTGCGGCCCGGCCATGGCCGAGGCCCTCGACACCGGGCGCGATCGACGTCGGGCGGCTGTGCTCGACCCAGCCGGAGATCGTGACCTACAACCTCGTCGTCCTCGACGACGACCAGGGACTGGTGGGGGCGAACAACATGGCGCCGGTCCTCACCCAGGAGCTCGCCGATGCCGGCGGGGACCTGCTGGCGTCGACCCTGAATGCCATTTCGGCGGCCCTGACGACCGAGGATCTCACCAACCTGTACTACGCGGTCGCCGTGGATGCCCAGGACCTGGCCACCGTGGCGCAGACCTGGCTCGAGGACAAGGGCCTCCTGTAAGCAGAGGCTCTCCGGAGACCGATGGTGGCCGGCCGCGAGGCCGGCCACCTCTATGCTGCGGACCGATGAGCATGACCGTCCGATGAGCGAGCACCTCGAGCTGGCCGACTGGCGGCGCCGGGTATCGGTCATGTACGCCGAGCTGCGGACCGATCCCGACCCGGGCGCCGATCGCGCCGCCGTGTTCCGCGCGGCGCGGGACCGCCTGTTTGCGTCCCACCCCCAGTCCCCCATTCCGGCTGCCGAGCGCGACGCGTTCCCGGGCCTGGCGTACTGGCCGCATGACCCTTCGTGGCGGGTGACGGGGCACTGGGAGCCCGAGGACGTCGCCCCGCCGGCCGCGGTTCCGGTGTCGACCGGCGAGCCGTTCGCCTTCAGTCGCATCGGGTGGGTGACATTCACGGCCGCGGGGAAGGAACAGCGGCTGGCGGTCTTCTGGCTCGCCGGGTACGGCGGCGGCCTGTTCATTCCCTTCCGTGACGCGACCAGCGGGACGACGACCTATGGCGGCGGCCGGTACCTGTGGGACTCGGTGAAAGGGGCCGATCTCGGCGCCACCGGCGACGCCCTCGTCCTGGACTTCAACTACGCCTACCATCCGTCGTGCGTGTACGACCCGCGGTGGAGCTGCCCCCTCGCGCCCCGCGAGAACTGGCTGCCGATCCCGCGTCGAGGCGGGCGAGCGCTTGCCGGTGGAGAGCCCGTGAGCGAGGAACCCGAGACCCTCCCCGCGTTCGGCACACCGGGCCGGTGCCTGAAATGCGGCCGGCCGATCGACGTCGAGGAGACGATGTGCGAGGTGTGCAACCGGGCCGGAATGACCTCGCCGGCCGCGACCCAGATGCACGGGACGGTGGCCGTCGCCGTCATCGGCTCGGTGGCTGGGATGGCGCTCGTGGCCGGGATGCTCGTCGGCGGCGTGGGTCCGTTCGCCGCAAGCGTCCGGCACGTGGAGCCGGTGGCCGAGGCCGCGGTCGTGGTGGAGGTCCAGGTCGCGAACGATGGAACGCGTGCCGGGCGGGCGCGCTGCGAGCTCACCGCCCTGGACGGGAACGGCAGCCCGGTGGCGCGAACGGTGGCGCTCTCGCCCGAGGTCCCGGCGGGTGGATCGGTCCCGTTCGAGGCCCAGATCCCGGGCGTGACCATCGATCCGGCAGGCGTGACAATCCGATGCCAATGAACGCTCGACGTCCCCTCGCCGCGGCTGTTCTCGGCGCTGCCGCCCTCACCGCGGCCCTGGCCGCTGCCACGCTGGCTGGCGCGCCATTTCCTGAGCCCGTCGTCAACCAGGCGGTCTATGACGAGGCCGGCGTCCTCGATCCCGCCACCGAGGCGGCTCTCGAAGCCCGCATCGACGCCATCGAGGCCCGGAGCGGGGCCGAGGTGGCCATCTTCCTCCAGGTCGACCCCTTCCAGGATTTCGAGTCGAACCTCGCCGCGGCCGAGAGCCTCCTGACCCAGTGGGGTGTCGGGCGGCAGGGGTACGACGATGGCCTGGTCATCCTCGTCAGCTTCGAGGATGACCTCGCCCATGGCGTCATCAGCACCTACGCCGGCAGCGGGTTCAAGGTCGCGTACCTCTCGGTGGACGAGCAGGACGAGCTCATCAACGAGGTCATGGCACCCGACTTCCGCGCCGGCGACGTCGGCGCGGGCCTGATGGCCGCCCTCTCGGTCATCGACGCCGCGGTGACGGCCGATGCAACCAGCCAGCTCGACACCTACCGCCAGGTGAACGCGGTGGTCGGCATCCCGGGCGCACTCCTGGTCCTGGCCCTGACGGTGGGCACCGCCGCCGTCCAGTGGCGACGGCACGGCGACGACCCGGACCTCGTCGACTCCCCGTCGGTCCTCATGGCCGGCCCGCCCGCCGACATGACGCCGCCGCTGGCGACGGTCCTGCGGGAGGGCCGGGCGACCGGCAATGCCCTGCGGACCGTCCTCGTCCAGCTCGCGGGGAGTGGCCTGATCCAATTCCGCAACCTCGATCGCGCCGGGAAGGTGAAGCGCGATGACGAGCCGGATCCGCTGACCGATCCGGCCATCGACCTCCTGGATCCGCCGCGTGACCAGCCGGCGCCCGCCGGCCCGGTCGGCGAGGCCTATCGCGAGCTGGTCATCGGTGGCGGGTCGAGCCGGACGCTGAGCCGCGAGTCGCTGTGGGCGGTCAACGATGCGCTCGAGCCGATCAAGCGGCTGCTCGAGTCAGAGGCGGTCCGGCTGGGCTGGCTCACCCAGCTGCCGACCCCGGTGATCATGAAATGGGTCGTCGTCGGCATCGGGGAGGTCGTGCTCGGCGGGCTCGGCATCTTCCTGGGCTCCTCGATCCCGATGAGCGGGCTGACCCTGGTCGGGGTCGCCCTCATCCTCGGTGGGCTGGTGACCATGGCGTTCGGCAGCCAGATGTCGCAGCGAACCCCGAACGGCGCCTACGTCGACGCCATGTTGAAGGCCTACCGGCGCACGCTGGAGAAAACCCTGGCCCAGGCCACGAGCATGGCCGAGGTGGCGGCCGAGCCGACCGTCCGCGTCCTGGCGGACACGCCCGACAAGGCGGTGGTGTGGGGCGTCGCGCTGGGCCTGCACGAGGAGGTCGGGCAGGTGCTGGCCCGCGAGATGGCCGATCCCCAGGCCGAGGCGGCGGCCCGCGCATCGGGGGCCTACTACCCGGTGTGGCTCGGCTCGTCGGGCGGCGGTTCGGGCGGCGGCAGCGGCAGCCTGTTCTCCGGGTCGGGCATGCCCGACGTTGGAGGCATGCTCGGGACCCTGGGCAGCATCGGGTCGTCGCCTGCCTCGTCCTCCAGCGGCGGGGGCGGGTTCGGTGGCGGGGGTGGCGGTGGTGGAGGCGGCTCGAGCGGCGGCTTCTAACGCCATTACAAACTTTGCGCGTATTTCAAATCTTGGGTATCGTTGGCCCATGGCATATGACCGCGACCGACGACCACCCCGCCCCCGCCGACCGGATGACCGGCGGCCCGGACCCGACCGCTACCGCCCGTCCGATCGGGGGCCCGACCGGGGACCCGACCGAGGTCCTGACCGCGGCGGCGATCGGCCGTATCGCAGTCGACCTCCGTATCAGTCCGGACCCCGCCCGCCGCGACCGATGAGCGCGCCCGACGAGGGCGGGATGAACATTCGCCTCGACCCACGCCACCTCGGCACCTTGCGGGCGCTCGCGTCGGAGGCAGGGGTCCGGCCCGGGCGAGCTGGTCACGCTCTGGGTCACCGAGCGACTCGATGCCGAGCGGAGCGGCGCGCCGTCTGCCAATGCGATTGGTCCGGTGCTCGAGTCCCTCAATGACCGGATCGAGGCGCTGTCACGCCGGGTGGACGCCCTGGCCGGGCGCGAGCATCCCGACCAGCCCGGTCGAGGAGTCGCCGGCGAGCGACGGGCAGGCGCAGAAGAAAAAGAAGAAGCGGGGCCGGCCGCCGAAGGCGGCCAGCGCGGCCGCGGACAACGGCACGTCGAGCGACGCACCGACCAAGAGCCGGCGATCGAGCGGCGACGCGAGCCAAGAAGACACGGGGCAAGAACCCGGCCGTACCCCTCCACGAGGAGATCGCCGCGGTCCTGGCCGAGCGTGGCCCGCTGACCGCGGCCGAGCTGGCGACCGCCGTCACCGAGCGCGGCATCTACGCGCCCCCGCGCAGCAGCAAGCCGCTGGACGCGACGGCCGTCAGCGTCCGGGTGTCGAACCCCCGCTATCGGTCCCGGTTCACCCGGGCGGAAGGGAAGATCGGCCTCGCGGGCTGACGAGGCCCGCCCTGACGAGGCCCGCCCTGACGAGGACGTCAGTCCTCGAGGACGAACGTCACCAGGATGTTGGCCTGGAACTCGATCTCCCCGTTGTCTCCGATATTCACGCGCTGCTCCTTGACCCACGCGCCCTTGACCCCGCGAAGGGTCCGCTGCGCGCGGTTGACGCCCTGGCTCACGGCGTCCTCGAAGCTCTCGCTCGAGGTGCAGCTCAGCTCGGTGACCCTGGCAACCGACATCGGTTCGTCCTCCTCAAGACGGGTGGAGGGTCAGTCTACGGGAGGGTCAGGATGCGACGCGGGTTGTCGACCGTGATCCGCTCCAGCTCGCCCTCGCCGATCGCCGCGGTGCGCAGGGCGGGCAGGAAGTGCTGCTGGAGGTACGTGTAGCCGAAGCCGCCGTTGGCCTTCAGCTGCATGTCGTGGCACACGTCCTGGCTGAGCAGGATCTGGCTGCCGTATCCGCGGTCCAGCAGTTCGACGAGCAGCTCGACGACCCGCGGCTCCCGTGCCTCGTCGACCGGGTCGAAGCGATGGCCCAGGAAGTCGAACTGGAGGTTCGCCCCGCGATCGAGGACGGCGAGGTAGTGGTCGAGATCCGGCCAGGAGTCGGCATGACCGATGACCACCCGAGCCGGGTCCATGCCTTCGGCCAGGAAGAGGTCGAGCTGGGCCTGGCCCACGGTTGACTGCACGCCGTGGGTGGACACCGCCATCCCGGTCCGGATTGCGGCCCGTGCCGCGGCGCGGTGGACGCGCTCCTCGAGCGCTGAGATCCACGGCTTGTCCGTGCCGATCTCGCCGATGATCCCCGGACGCACGCCCGTCTCGCCCACGCCGTGCTCGAACTCGGCCACCAGCTCATCGGCCAGGCTGTCGACCGACCGACGATCGATGAGCGCCTCGGCCGGGTAGTACGGACCGCGATACCAGCCGCAGCCCATCACGATCTGGACCCCGGTGCGGCTGGCGAGGCGGCGCAATCGCTCGGGATCGCGTCCGATGCCCGGCACGGTGAGGTCGACGAGCGTGCGACCGCCGCGGCGGCGGAAGTCGCGGAGCTCTTCGGTGATCGGTCAGCTCGTCGGCCGCCAGCTCCCAGTAGTCGAATCGGCCGGCGATGTGCCACAGAGAGATCCTGGTGTGCTCGTGGGGGAGCGCGAATCCGACGCGATCGGGCGGCAGCGGCCCGGAAACGGTCATTACCCGGGGAGCCATGGCGGTACCTCGGTTGGGGCGCCGGTCGGGGACAGCGAGCCGCCGGCGTCGCGGGAACGAGTTGACCGGGCATGTTGCCATCGGGCACCCCGCTCGCGCAAAAAGGGTGACTAACCCGACCGTCAAGTGCTACAACACCCCGGACGGCCGCCCCATTTCGACGGCCAGGACCAAGTGGGAGGTCAGTGGACGATGAATCAGCGGCCAACCGGGGTCACCATCCTGGCCATCCTCGCCTTCATCGGCGGGGCATTCGGCATCCTGGGTGCGCTGGCCCTCCTGGGGCTTGGCGTCGCGTTTGCCGGAGCCGCCGGAGGTGGACTGAGCTTCATCTTCGGGATCGTGTTCCTCGCCCTCAGCATCCTGTACCTGTGGATTGGCTGGGGCTTCTGGAACCTGAAGCGCAGCGCCTGGAGCCTCGGCCTCGTGGTGTTCGGCGCCGGAATCGTGATCAGCTTTATCGAGCTGTTGCTCGGCTACGCGAGCATCACCAACCTGATCGTCACGATCGTGATCAACGGGATCGTCATCTACTACCTGCTGACGCCGGCCGTGAAGGCCGCGTTCGGCGTGACCGGCGATCTGCAGAGCGCCGTGATGTCCGGGCTGCCGATGGGTGGCGGCGCAGCGGCCGCAGCTCCTCCGCCCGCAGCTCCGGCTGCAGCCGCCGGCGGCACCTCCGCCGGCCACCCCGGCCGAGCCGCCGGCGAGCACCTGGGGCGGCTCCGAGCGACGTCCGAGGGCGGGTCTGCCCCGACCGGCGGGACGGACGACAGCGACCGGAACGCCTAGTCGGCACACCAGCGGGCGCGCAACCCGCGCAACCCGTCCTGTGGGCGCCCCGGCGGCCAGCCGAGGCGCCCACGTGATTTCGTGACCGACGGTCGATGAGCACTCCGACCCCCCTACCGGCGGCGCCCAGCTGTGGGCCGCGAGCCCAGGCCGAGCTGGATGACGTCGCCGATCGCCTCGGTCTCGACGAGGGCATGCACCGCGTCCTGCGCCTCCCCAAGCGGGAGCTCGAGGTCCACTTCCCGATCCGCTTCGATGACGGCCGCGTGGATGCCGTCACCGGATGGCGGGTCCATCACAACATCAACCGTGGCCCGTCGACCGGTGGCGTCCGCTTCACGGCGGACCTGACCCTCGACCTCGTTCGGGCCAACGCGATGTGGAACACCTGGAAGGCGGCCATCGTCGAGATCCCGTACGGCGGCGCCTTCGGCGGCGTGGTCGTGAACCCCAAGCGGTTGTCCGCCCACGAACGCGAGGGGTTGACGCGTCGCTTCACGACCGAGATCAGTCCGCTCATCGGCCCGTCGCAGGACATCCCGATGCCCGACGTGAACACCGACGAGCAGACGATGGCGTGGATGATGGACACCTACTCGATGCACCGCGGCTACACGATCCGTGGGGTCGTCACCGGCAAGCCGCCGTCGATCGGCGGCACGCGCGGTCAGCGCGAGGCGGTGAGCCTGGGGGCGCTGCGGGCGATCGATGCGGTCGCCCGTCAGCAGGGCGCTGGCCCTCGACGGGGCGCGGGTCGTGATCCAGGGCTTCGGCCGGGTCGGGACTGTCCTGGCCGAGATGCTGGCCGGGACCGGGGCCCGGATCGTGGCCATCGCCGATGATCGGCATGCCGTCCAGAATCCGGGCGGGCATCGACGTCGGACCCGCGGTGGCGCACATGACCGAGCACGACAGCGTCGAGGGCATTCCGGGAAGCGAAGCCATGGACCGGCCGGACGTATTCGGCCTCCCGTGCGAGATCCTCGTCAGCGCCGGCGTCCAGGGCCAGATCTCCGGCGACAACGCCTCGCAGATCCAGGCGCGGATCGTGGCCGAGGCGGCGAACGGCGCCACGTCCCCGGAGGCGGACAGCGCCCTGTACGACAACGGGGTGACGGTCATCCCCGACCTGCTGTGCACGGCCGGGGGTTTCGTGGTCGGCTACTTCGAATGGGTGCAGGACCTCCAGTCGTTCTTCTGGACCGATGCGGAGGTCACCGCCGAGCTCGAGCGGGTCATGAACGATGCGGCCCTCGCGGTGATGACCGCCGCCGAGCGCCACCACGTCGACCTGCGCACCGCCGCGCTGATGGTCGGCGTCGGCCGTGCCGCAGAGGCAACCACGCTGCGCGGCCTCTACCCTTAGGGGCGGTGGCAGACCAGCACGACACGGACGCGACGCACGACCAGCCCGAGCGCTACGGGGGAGACGGGCTCGACTTCGACCGCGATCGGCTGACCCTGCGGTTCGAGAGCCTGGAGCTGGAGCGGGCGTTCCAGCTCGACCTCGGCTCCCGCCTCCTCCTCCAGCGCCGGGTTGGGCTCGGGCTCGCCACTGGGCCTGTGGATCATCGCCGGGCTTCTGCTCGTCGTGATCTACGGCGTGGATCCGCTTGCCATCGGCGCTGGCCGTCGCGGTGCCCATCGCGTTCGTGGTCGGCGCGCTGGCGATCCTCGGGCCGCCTCGAGAGCTGGGACGCCCAGCAGGTCGTGAACGCCATCGTCAACCTGGTCGGCGGGCTGTCGATGATCTTCATCGCGACCCGAGGTGGCGGACGTGCCCGAGGTCCTCGGCACGGTGCTCATCCTGAACGCGATCTTCGCCTTCAGCGTGGTCCGGATGGGCTTCGTCATCGGTCTGGCCGCCGAGCTGCCGGTCCTCATCTGGATCGGCGCCCTGGCCTGGATCGGGACCTTCCCGGAGATCGGATGGTTCACGGTCTTCCTCGTGGCCAGCGGTCTCGGGGTGGCGGCCTTCGGGGCGTACATGCTCGAGTCGTCGGCCCGAGCCCGGTTCCTGCAGCGCCAGGACCTCGCGCTCCAGGGCGAAGCCCTGGCCCGCGAGAAGGCGAAGTCCGATCGTCTGCTTCACAACATGCTGCCCGCGTCGATCGCCGACCGGCTGCGGGATGAGCCGCGGGTCATCGCCGATGCGTTCGAGGATGCCACGGTCGTGTTCTCGGACATCGTGGGGTTCACGCCAATCGGGTCGGCCATGGCACCGGCGGACCTGGTCACGGTCCTGAACCGGCTGTTCGGCCGCTTCGACGAGCTCGCCGTCCGCCATGGACTCGAGAAGATCAAGACCATGGGCGACGGCTACATGGCCGTCGCCGGCGTCCCGGTCCCGGTGCCGGACCATGCCGACCGGGCCGTGCGGTTTGCCCTCGACATCCAGCGAGGCCACCGCCGACCTCGGCGCCGAGCTGGACATGCCGCTCCAATTGCGGGTCGGGATCCATACCGGTCCGCTGGTGGCCGGGCGTGATCGGCCGGGACAAGCTGGCCTACGACCTGTGGGGGGATACGGTCAACGTCGCCAGCCGGATGGAGTCGCAGAGCCTGCCGGGCCGGATCCAGATCAGCGAGGCCACCGCCCAGCGGCTGACGGCCGAAGTCAGCCTCGAGCCGCGAGGGACGATCGAGGTCCGGGGACGCGGACCGATGCGGGTGCTCCTGGTCGGCGAACCGGCGGAGACCGGCGCCGAGAGCGCGGCCGAGCTCCAGGTCGCCGAAGGGGCGCAGGTCCCCGAAGCGGCGCAGGCCTGATCCGATGAGCGGTCCCGAGCGCAAGCCGCGGTTCACGACCCAGTCGGGGGTCGAGATCAAGCGCCTCTACACGCCGGATGACCTGGCCGGCTGGGATCCGGAGCGCGACCTCGGCGAGCCCGGCGCGCCACCGTTCACGCGCGGCATCCACGCCACGGGCCACCGCGGACGACTGTGGACGATGCGGATGTTCGCCGGCTTCGGGGCCGCCGAGGACACGAACGCCCGATTCCGACGCCTCATCGCCGAAGGCGGAACCGGGCTGTCGATCGCCTACGACATGCCCACCCTCTACGGCTACGACCACGACGATCCACACGCGGCCGGCGAGTTCGGGACTTGCGGGGTGGCGGTCAGCAGCCTGGCTGACATGGAGATTCTCCTGTCCGGGCTGCCGATCGGCGAGATCAGCACCTCGATGACCATCAACTCGCCGGCGGCCATGATCTGGGCCATGTACATCGTGGCCGCCGAGAAGGCCGGCGTGCCGCGGGCGGAGCTGACCGGCACGCTCCAGAACGACATCCTCAAGGAGTTCATCGCCCAGAAGGAGTACATCTTCCCGCCGGCACCCTCGCTGCGACTGGTCACCGACACGGTGGAGTTCGGGACCCGCGAGCTGCCCCGCTGGAACACGATCAGCATCAGCGGCTACCACATCCGCGAGGCCGGCTCGACGGCGGTCCAGGAGCTGGCGTTCACGATCGCCGACGGGATCGCGTACGTCGAGGACGCCCTGGCCCGCGGCATGCGCTTCGACGACTTCGCGCCGCGCCTGTCGTTCTTCTTCAACAGCCACAACGACTTCTTCGAGGAGATCGCGAAGTTCCGCGCCGCGCGCCGGATCTGGCACCGCCTGTGCACCGAGCGCTTCGGGGCCGAGAACGAGCGCTCCACCTGGATGCGGTTCCACACCCAGACCGCGGGCGTGTCGCTCACCGCGCAGCAGCCGCTCAACAACCTGACCCGGGTCGCGATCCAGGCCCTGGCGGCCATCCTGGGCGGCACCCAGTCGCTCCATACCGATGCGTACGACGAGGCATGGGCCGTCCCGTCCGAGGCGGCCGCCCTCCTCGCCCTGCGCCAGCAGCAGATCCTGGCCGAGGAGTCCGGGGTGGCGAACACGGTCGATCCGCTGGGCGGGTCGTACTTCGTCGAGGCGCTCACCAACCAGACCGAGGCGGCGGCGTGGGACTACATCCGGCGCATCGACGAGATGGGCGGCATGCTGCGGGCGGTCGAGGCCGGCTATCCCGCAGGCCGAGGTGGCCGACGCGGCATACGCCCAGTCCCGTGCGCTGGAGACCGGCGAGCACCAGATCGTGGGCGTCACGAAGTACGCCGATCCGAACGAGGAGCTCGGCATCCCGCTGCTGGAGATCACCGCCGAGATGGAGCGCCGCCACCTGGACCGCCTGGTCCGGGTCCGCGCGGAGCGGGACGCCGACGCGCACGCGCGGGCGATGACCCGCCTCCACGAGGAATCAGCGCGGGACGGCGTGAACCTCATGCCGGCCATCGTCGAGGCGGTGGAGGCCTACGCCACCATCGGCGAGATGTGTGGCGTCCTGCGCGAGGTCTTCGGGGAGTACCGGGAGCCGCTGGCGGTCTGAGCGGGCCGTAGGATCCCCCCATGCACGTCCACCTGGTCGATGCCACCTTCGAGCTGTTCCGCGCGTATCACTCGCGCCCTGCCGAGGAGGGGCCGGACGGTCGGCCGGTGAATGCCGTCCGTGGCCTGGTCGACTCGATGCTGAGCCTCCTGCGGGAGCCCGACGTCAGCCACGTCGGCGCCGCCACCGACCACGTCATCGAGAGCTGGCGCAATGACGTCTACCCCGGCTACAAGTCGAGTGCCGGCCTGCCCTGGGACCTGCTCGCCCAGTTCAACGACGCCGAGCGGGCCCTCCGGGCCCTGGGCATGACCTGCTGGGCCATGGTCGAGGACGAGGCCGATGACGCCTTGGCGACGGTCACGGCCCGCGTCGCGGCCGACCCGCGGGTCGAGCAGGTCGTGATCTGCAGCGTCGACAAGGATCTGGCGCAGTGCGTCGAGGGCGACCACATCGTCCTCCGCGACCGGATGCGGACGATCACGTACGACGAGCCCGGGGTGGTGGCCAAGTTCGGCGTTCGTCCGACGAGCATCCCCGACTACCTGGCCCTCGTCGGCGACAGCTCGGACGGGTATCCGGGTCTGCCCGGCTGGGGCGCACGGAGCGCCGCCGCGGTGCTGATGCGGTGGGAGCACATCGAATCCATCCCCGACGACCCGCTGACCTGGGACGTCGACGTGCGCGGGGCGGGACGTCTCGCGCTCACCCTGCGCGAGCAGGCGGGACGAGGCCTACCTCTACCGCCGGCTGGCCGTCCTGAACCGCGACTCGGACGCGCCGGAACCGTGGACGAGCTGGCGTGGGCGGGGGTACCGCGGGAGCCATTCGAGGCCCTCTGCGCCGAGCTCGGATTCGACTCGATTCCGGGCCGCGTCCACCGCTGGGCCTGATTCGGCGCGGTACTCCCGGGCCTGACCACGCCGGGACCATCGGCCCGGCTGACCTGGGCATGGCCGGTCGGTACGGTCAGTACCGATGCTGCGCCGTGCTCTGGCGGCGTCTCTCGTGGCCGCAGTCGCCCTGTTCGGCAGCGGGCTCCCGGGTCTGGTACATCCGGCTGCCGCGTCGTCGTGCAGCGGCTGGACCAGCGAGACGACGCCACCGTCAACCATCCGCGTCTACCGCGCCGCCACCGGCGCGGTCGAGACGGTGGACTTCCGGGTCTACGCCAAGAACGTCCTGTCTCGTGAGTGGATCGGCTCGTGGACAACCGAGTCGCTCCGCTCGGGGGCGGTCGCGGTGAAGATGTACGCCTGGTACCACGTCCTCCACTGGCGGGGGCTCACGAACGGCAGCGGCCAGTGCTTCGACGTCTATGACGACACCCGCGACCAGGTCTACAACCCCGCCCAGCCGACGTGGCCCGGCGCCGCGGCGGCGGTCGATGCCACGTGGTCGACGCGGGCGCTGAAGAACGGCGCCATCTACCCCACGTACTACAACGCCGGGGCCGCGAACGAGGCCTGCGGGGCAAACGCGAACGGGTGGCGGATGTACCAGTGGGGCACCCAGGCATGTGGCCTGGCCGGTCGGACCGCGGCCCAGATCCTGCTCACCTACTACTACCCCGGCTGGACGGTGACCGATGCGCCGGCGCCACCGCCACCCACGCCAACCCACGCCGGTTCCAACCCCGGTTCCGACTCCGGCTCCGACCCCAGCGCCGGTACCGAGTGGGCCACCCCAGCCCACACCCGTACCTCCCCGCCGCCGCCGCCCCCTCAGCCAACACCGGCACCTCCGCCCCCGCCGACCGGCAACCCCGGCGGCGGTCAGGCCGGGATCGTCGATCAGTCCGCTCCCCCGCCACCGCCCCCAGCCGAACCGGCTGCCGTCACCGTCGCCGTCACCGCGCGACCCCGCCCCGCAGTCGCAGGACGACGCGGAGCCATGGCTCCGCCGGCCGGCGGCCAGCGACCGCGTCCTGGCCGGAGACCGGCGCGTGAGCACGGTCGCGCTCGCCCGGCTCTCCGCCCCCTCGGTCCTGTCAGCCCCGGAATTTCGGCGGCTGGCCGTTCCGGCGATCCGGGACCTGGCCGGCCGGTTGGCGGTCTCCCTGTTCGTCGGCCGCCCCGACCCCGCCCTGAACCCGCCACCCGTCGACCTGCCCGCCGTCAACGGACGCTGAGCCCGGGTCGCTGGGCCCGCGTCGCTAGGTTCGGGTCGCCTCCCGTTCCCGCCACGCCGCGACGGCAAGGTCGGCGGTGGCAAGGTCCTGGATCGGGAGCCCCACGCTCTTGAAGATCGTGATCGCGGCCGGGTCGCGCGTCGCGGCCCAGTCGGGGTCCAGGCTGCCGATCTCGACCACGTCGGCGGCCACGAGCTGCCCGGCCGCCACCGCGGCTGCGACATCCCCGGCTTCGTGGCCCGCGGCGTCACGGGAGTCGACCGCGGTGAGCGACGCGCGCCCGAAGGCCTCGGGCGGGACCTCGACCATGCCCATCCGGAACGAGCCGATGGCGTTGACGTGGGATCCCGGCGCCAGCCAGTCGGCATCGAAGACCGGGGTTTCCGACGGGGTGACGCAGCAGATGATGTCCGCCCCGCGCACCGCCTCCTCGGCCGACTCGGCGGCGCGGACCTCGACCGGAAGCGTCGCATCCATGGCTTCGGCGAAATCCTGGCGGGACTCGGCGGTCCGCGAGAAGACGCGGACCTCGCGAATGGGTCGCGCGGCGAGCACTGCCCGGATCTGGGATTCCGCCTGGACGCCGGCGCCGATGAGGGCCATGCACCGCCGCATCGGTCCGCGCCATGAGCCGCGACGCCAACCCCCGATGCGGCTCCCGTCCGCAGCGCGGTGACCATCGGTCCGTCGAACTGGAAGGCCGCCTCGCCGGTCCGGGCGTCGAACCAGGTCACGACGCCCTGGATGGTCGGGAAGCCACGCTCCCGGTTGCCGGGCACCCACGTGATGAGCTTTACCGCCGATCCCGAGCCACCGGCGCGGGCGGCAGGCATGACCACCAGCAGGCCGCCGCCGTCGAGGGTGAGGTGCTGCCGCAGCGGTGACCGATCACGACCGGCGGCCACGTCCCGGTAGGCGGCTTCCACCGCATCGAGGAGGCGGTCCATCGGGACCAGGCTCCGGAGCGTGGCGGCGTCGATCAGCTCCATGGCGATCGAGGGTTCGGGCCCGAGCGGTGCGCTAGCATCGGTCCGCCGATGAGGAAGAGGTCGTGACGGCGGTGCGGTCGATCAGAAGAAGGTGTCGAGCGGGTTCGGGGTGCCGAGGAAGAACGACGCCCCGATGATGATCACGAGCAGGGCCACCGCGAAGACGGCGAGCCACTTCAGCACTTCCCACATGGCTCACGGATTCTAGGGCCACTGCGCAAGTGCCCCCGTCCGCGCCGCCGGTTCTGCGGCTGTACGACACCCGTCGCGACGGCATCTTCCCGGTCGAGCCGCTCGGCGTTGGCCCGATGGGACTGTACGTGTGCGGGATCACGCCGTACGACACGACGCATCTCGGGCACGCATTCACGTACCTCACCTTCGACGTGATCCATCGGTATCTCGAGTACGCCGGGCAGGAGGTGCGGTACGTGCAGAACCTGACCGATGTCGACGACGACATGCTCGCTCACGCTCGCGAGGTTGGCGAGGACTACCTGGCCCTCGGCCAATGGCACGCGGAGCGATTTCTGGCGGACATGGCCGACCTGAACTGGCTCGCGCCAGACGTCTATGCGCGGGCCACCGAGCATCTGCCCCAGATGGTGTCCATGATCGAGAAGCTGCTTACTCTCGGGCTCGCCTACGTGGGCGATGACCATGTGTACCTGTCCGCGGCCGCAGACCCCGTCATGGGGATCGCTCTCCCATATCCCGCCCCGACAGCGCCTGGCGCTGGCCAACGAGCGGGGCAACCGACCCGAGCTGCCGGGGAAACGCGATCCCCTGGATCCGGTCCTCTGGCAGCGGTCGCTTCCCGATGAGCCGGCATGGCCCTCGCCGTGGGGCGACGGGCGGCCGGGCTGGCACATCGAGTGCTCGGCGATGAGCGTCACCCACCTTGGTCCGCAGTTCGAGATGCATGGCGGAGGTCGGGACCTCGCCTTCCCCCACCACGAGGCGGAGCGCATCCAGTCCGAGGGCTTCACGGACGTCCGACCCGTCGTCCGTCACTGGGTCCACACCGGGATGGTCCATTCCGGCCGAGGAGAAGATGAGCAAGTCGCTCGGGAACCTCGTCATGGTCCGCGACCTGCTCGACCGCTGGCCGGCCGATGCCGTCCGTCTGGCGCTGGTCGCGCCCCCGCTACCGGGACGACCTGACCTGGTCCGATGATCTCCTCGCCGCGGCCGTCGAGCTCGTTCGACGATGGACGTCGGCGGTCGCCGACGTCGGTCAGGGCGACCTGGCCGGGGCGCTGCCCGACGCGGTGGCCTGGCGACGCGAGGAAGTGCTCGCGGCGCTGGCAAATGACCTCGACACGGCCGGGGCCGTGGAGAAGCTGGACTCGATCGCGTCGCTGGCCCTGGGCCGGTCGGATGAGCCGACGCGAAGGGCCGCCGCCGCGAACCTGCACGACATCGCCACCCGCATCATCGGCCTCCAGCTCCGAGCGCCCGTATGACGGACCTGGACAACGTCCCGCCCAGCGTCCGGCTCGGCGAGGTCGTCCCGCCCGAGGATCCGGAGGATTGGGGCCGGCCGCTGACGTGGGTCGTCGCCGCGAGCATGTTGGCGGCGCCGATCATCGGGGCGGGCTGGTTCATCGTTGCCCCGCCCGGTGACCCGCTCGACGCCATCAGCGGCACCTCGATCCTGGCGGCGGTCGTGGCCGGGAGTGCCGCCGTCACGGGATCCACCCAGCGGGGCGCCCGGCGGGCCTTGTTCGCCACGATTGGAGCCGGACTCTTCAGCGCGTTGGGACTGGTCGTGGCCGGAACCGTCATCGCGGGGGGCGTCGCCCTGACCACGGCCGCGCTGGCCGCCGTTGCCGGAGTCATCGGGACCGTCCCGGCCGGCTCGCTGGCCGCGCTCGTCGCCGACGGCGCCAGCCGCGTGCGCCGGATCGTGAGTCCGACCCTCGTGGGTGCACTGACCGCGGTCATCGTCGTCCGGCTGCTGACGAATCTCTAGACGAAGCGCACGTGGGTCAAGCGGGCGGAACTGGGGGAACCGACGGCGGCGGGGACTTCCGCGCGAGCCGCTGGGCGAGCCCGCCCACGGTCAGCGCGAGGCCGAGGGCGATGATTCCGAGGGCACCGATGAGCCGGAACGCCTCCCCGCCAAAGGCCGTCGCCAGCGCGAGGTAGGCAACCACCCCGGCGGCGGCCAGCGCGGCACCGATCCACTTGAAGGCTGGCGCATCGGCCAGCCAGCCGGCGGCGTACAGACCCAGGCCGAAGCTGAACGGGACCACGGTCCACAGCGTCGCCCACTCATCCCATTGGTTCGTGAGGCTGGTGTAGAGCAACGTCCCGCCGATGAGCAGGAGCATGACCCCCGGAATGACCATCCCCGCCCGCAGCCGGCGCGAAAGGCGCGAGAACAGGATCGGCACGAGGAAGAACAGCGACCCGACGACCAGCAGGAGCGGCCACCAGGCCAGCAGGTCGGTGTCGAAGCCGTTGGACGCGAACCACTCCCCGATCCAGGTCGAGCTGAGCACGACGATGCCGATGACGAGCAGCATCAGCCCGATCGTCAGCTCCAGGGTCCGGCTCACGGCGCCGAGTATAGAGGCGGGTTAGGCCTCGCCCTCCCAGGCCGGCTGGGGCATCCGGAGTGGCTTGTCGGTCCGGTAGCCGAGCAGGTAGTCCGCCTGCATCAGGGTGTGAATCTGGCTCGTGCCCTCGTAGATGACCGAGCCCTTCGAGTTCCGCAGGTAGCGCTCGACCGGGTACTCGTCCGAGTAGCCATAGGCCCCGTGGACCTGGATGGCGTCCATCGCGCTCGCGACCGCGTGGTCGGTGCAGAACCACTTGGCGAGGCCCGTCTCTCGCGTGCTGCGCTCCCCCGCATTTTTCAGCCAGCCGGCCTTCCACACGAGCAGTCGCCCGGCCTGGATCCCGGCCTCCATCTTGGCCAGCATCTGCTTCACGAGCTGGTGGCGGCCGATCTCCTCGCCGAACGTCTTTCGCTCGTGGGCGTACTTGACCGATGCGTCGAGGCAGGCGACCGCGAGGCCCACGCTGCCCGCCGCGACGGTGTAGCGGCCCTGGTCGATGGCGCTCATCGCGATCGTGAAGCCCTCGCCCTCCTCCCCGACCCGGTTGGCGGCCGGGACCTCGCAGTCGGAGAAGTACAGGATCCCGGTATTGCCGGCGCGAACGCCGAGCTTGCCGTGGAGCGACTCGGTGCTGAAGCCCGGAAAGCCGCGCTCGACGATGAAGGCGGTGATGCCCTTGTGCCCGGCGGCCTTGTCGACGGTGGCGAAGACGAGGAAGTGGTCCGCGGTGTCCGCCAGGCTGATCCAGACTTTGCTGCCGTTCAGGAGGTATCGGTCGCCATCCCGCCGCGCGGTGGTGGCCAGGTTGGCGGCGTCGCTGCCGACCCCCGGCTCGGTCAGCCCGAACGTGGCGAGCTTCTCACCGCGGGCCTGGGGGACGAGGTATTGCTCCTTTTGCTCCTCGCTGGCCCACTGGAGCAGGGTCAGCGAGTTCAGCCCGGTGTGGACGCTGAGGATGACCCGGAACGCGGTGTCGGCCCGCTCCATCTCCTCGCACAGCAGGGCGAACGCGATGTAGTCCATCCCCGACCCGCCGTACCGCTCCGGGATGGGCAGGCCCAGGAATCCGACCGCGCCCATCTTCTCGTACAGGCTTCGGTCGTACGTGGACGTGGAGTCCATCTCGCGGATGCGGGGAAGGATCTCGCGCTCGCCGAAGGCGCGCGCGGTGCGCTGGACGTCGCGCTGCTCATCGGTCAGGGAGAAATCGACCATCGGTCCGCGATTCTAATGGCCGCGGCGTGCCGGCTCGGGCTCCATGGGCCAACCTGAATCGAGGTTTGGAATTCCGATGGCGTGCGTCGGGTATTGACGGGCAAGACCGGTCCGCCTAGCATGACGCGGGCAGGAGACCGGCCCGATTCCGGCCGGATCGCGACCCCTCCCCTCGGAGATCATTGATGGAATTCGGTGCCTTCACATCCGGTCTCCTCACGGGCCTGCGGGAGGGCGTCGAGGCGGCGCTCATCGTGGCCATCATCCTGGCCTATCTCGAAAAGACCGGAAACCGGCGCCACTTCCAACGGGTATTTCTCGGTGTCGGAGCCGCGGTCGCGCTCAGCGTGGCAGCCGGCGTCGCTCTGTGGGTGAGCATTGGCGGACTGCCCGAGCCGGCGGAGCAGATCTTCGAGGCGGCGGCCATGATCGCGGCCGCCGGGGTCGTGACCTGGATGCTGTTCTGGATGCGCCGCGTCGCAGCGAACCTGCGGGGCGAGCTGCAGGCCAAGGTCGACCGGTCGCTGACCGAGGGGGCGACATGGGGCCTCTCGCTGCTGGCCTTCACCGCGGTCATCCGCGAGGGCATCGAGACCTCGCTGTTCCTCATGGCCCAGGCCTCGGCAGCCTCGTCCGCGGAGGCCGGTGCCACGGCCGTCCTGCTCGGAGCGCTGGTCGGCCTGCTCGTCGCGGTCGCCATCGGGTACGGCTTCTACCGCGGGGCGCGCGTCCTCAACCTGCGCACCTTCTTCCGCTGGACGGGCGTTGCGCTGATCTTCATCGCGGCCGGCCTGCTCAGCCACGCCGTCCACGAGCTGGTGGAGATCGGGGTCATCACCTTCGGCACCGATACCGCGTTCGACATCAGCGGCATCCTGCCCCACGAGGGCGAGGGCCTCCTGGCGCTGATCGGCAGCCTGCTGCGCGCGCTGTTCGGATACACGTCGCAGCCGGAGTGGATCGTGTTCCTCACCTGGCTGGGCTACATCCTGATCGTCCTGCCGCTGTACCTGCGGCCGATCAAGCCGGCGGAGGCCACCGCGCGTCCGGCGGAGCAGACGGCCGCCCGAGCCTAGGCCCGGTCGGAGTCCAGCGCGGTTCAGCTCGCGACGGCAACTCCCACGAAGTCGAGCACCTGACGCCAGGCGTCCTGCGCGGCGTCGGCATGGTCGGCCGCGGATCGGTCGAAGAACGAATGCGGGCGCGCCGGGGTAGGTGATCAGCCGATGCTCGATCCCGGCCCCGGTCAGCGCGTCGTCGAAGGCCGAGATGCTGTCGGCGGGGATCCCCGCGTCAGCGCCCCCGAACAGGCCGAGCACCGGGCAGGTGAACCACGGGACCCGCTCGACCGGCTCCGGCAGACCGGCGCGGCCGGGCCCGGACACCGAGCCGTAGAAGCCGATGACGCCGGCCAGGCCATGCCCCTCGCCGGCCTGGACGAACGAGGCCCGGCCGCCGAAGCAGAAGCCCATGGTGTAGACCCGTTCCGCCGCCCCGAACTCCGCGGTGCGCATGGCATCGGCCGCGGCCCGCACGTCGGCCGCGATGGTGCGCGTGCTGCGGTCTGCTCGACGTGCGGCATGAACTCGAAGTCCGCTCCCCGGCGGCCCGGACCTGCGGTCCGCGCGTACAGGTCGAGCGCCAGGGCGTGGACGCCCGCTTCCGCCAGGCGGTTGGCGAGGTCCTCGTAGAACGGGTGCAGCCCGCGGACGTCGGGCAGGATCACGATCCCCGGCCCGCCCGGGTTGGCCGCGATCGACAGGTGCGCGGCGAATCGGGTGCCGTCAGCCGAGGTCAGCTCGACCTGGCGCGCGTCGACGGCCCCGCCGCGGATGGGCGGCAGTGGTGGCCGCGCATCGGTCTCGTGGCACATGCGGTCAGCCCGCCGGCTCAGGCGAGGTTGCCCATGGCAACCCACGTGGCGATGACGAGCAGGGCGGCCATCCCGAGATAGACCACCACCCGGAGGTAGGTCGAGGTGCCCTCGATCACCGCCCCGCTGGCGGCCTGCCATTGGCCGGCGATCGTGAAGGCGGGCGACGGCGGCAGCAGCCAGCCCAGGACGAGCCCGACCGCCAGTCCGCCGAGGTGGCCCGTGATGCTGATTCCCGGGAAGAAGAACGTGAACGCGAGGTTGATGACGAGCAGCGAACCGATCTGGCCCAGCACCGCGCGGGTCTGGCGCGGAAGGGCCAGGTGGCGGCGACGGGAGACGGCGAACGCCAGGCCGAGCAGGCCGAAGATCGCCCCGCTGGCGCCCACCGCCACCTGGTCCGGGGCAACGAGGATGGTCAGGACCGATCCGCCCGCGGCACACAGCAGGTAGATGACGAGGTACTCGAGGTGGCCGTAGAGCTGCTCGAGCAGCGGTCCGAAGAGGTAGAGCGCCCACATGTTGAGGGCAAGGTGGATCAGGCCGAGGTGCAGGAAGGCGCTGGTGAAGATCCTCCACCATTCGCCCGCTGCCACCGACGGGCCGTGGACCGCGCCGGCCTCGAGGAGCGGACTCGATGCCCCGCCGAACAACACCGCCTGGAGGTCCGCGCCACCCAGGACCGCAAGGAAGCCACCCAGGCCAAAGACGGCGACGTTGGCACCGACGAGGGTCCAGGTGACGACCGGGGTGTAGGTCGCGTAGGCGCCGCGCGAGCGGTTGAACTCCCGCCGAGCGGTGAAGTCGTGGCCGGTCTCCTTGGCCAGCCATGCGAGGCGGCTGGCGATGGCCGGTCGCTCATCGGGCGGCGCGCGCCGATCGGCCTCCTTGTAGGACTCCATCGCCGCGTTCAGATCGCCGTCGCGAACCTGCTGCTCGGCGACCGACCGCCAGCCGATCCACGACGCCGCTCCCTCCGACTGGGCCGCGGCCATCCAGGCCGCCAGGGCTCCGGCTTCGTCGTCGATCCGGTAGCGGCCGGTACCGGTCACCATCCACGCGGCGCCGGCGACCTCCGGGTCGCGGGAGCGGGTGAGGTCCGAAACGGCGGTGATGGCCCGCTCGGGATCGCCCGAATCGAGAAGCCGGCGCGCCTCAGTGAGGACGGCCAGGGGGTCGGACATGCCGGCGTAGTATGCCGCGCAAAGCGAACGACCGCCGGACGGAGGTCCGGCGGTCGTCAGCGCCCCCCTGGAGGGGAGCCATCCCGCCCGTCGCCCCGGGCGGTGCGCTATCGGGCTACTTGGCCCGGTGCAGGAACTCCACCACGTCTTCGTACCGGAAGCGGCGGTCGCCGCGCTTCACGACGCGGAAGAAGGGCAGCTCGCCGCGATCGCCAAGTCGCTTCACGGTGTTGACGTGGAGGTGCAGCATCTCGGCCACTTCGGTGGCCGTGAGGAGTCTGCCGCCTTCGTTCTGGATCATTCTGTGTGCTGTTCTCCCACGCACTTAGGTGAGGTATGAGCCGCGCCGGCTCGGAGGGTGCTGGTCGGCGCGGCTCGTGGCCGGATAGTAGGGTTCCGGTGCTCTGCGGAGCCCCGGTACGTTTGGGCAAAGCCGGGAGTACATTCGGAGACCGATGACCATCGACGACCGCGATTCCGATCCGCCGATCTATGCGCGCCACGTCTTCGTGTGCACCGCCGGCGACTGGTGCCCGACGATCGACGGTGACGGGCTCGGCGTGCACGCCGCCCTCAAGGCGCGGGCCAAGGAAGCCGGCCTCGGTCCCGAGGTCCGGATCAACAAGTCGGGCTGCTTCTCGCAGTGCGGCAACGGACCGATGGTGGTGGTCTACCCCGAGGGCGTGTGGTACGCCGCCGTCAGCCCCGCCGATGCCGCGGAGATCGTGGATCGGCACCTGGTCGGCGGCGAGCCGGTGGAGCGACTGCGCTTCCGGCCCGGCACCCCGGGCGCCCACCAGCTCGAGCGCGAGGTCGGCGGGCGACCGATCGGTCGCACCGCGCCGTGGCCCACGCCCGGGCCGAGGACGATCGGCTGAGCGTCAGACCCGTCGCGCCCAGCCGCCTCCGCTCCGCTGATCCGCTGCGCGATGTAGACCGGAATCACGCTGACAGCAGGATGAGGACCAGGGCCACGACGTTCACGACGGGCAGCTCGTTCGGCCGCTGGATGGCGCCGAGGATCCAGAGCGGGATCGTCTCCGTCCCGGCGCCGGCGGTGAAGTTGGTGACGATGACCTCGTCGAACGACAGGGCGAACGCGAGCAGGGCGCCGGACATGAGTGCGGTCCGCATGCCGGGCAGCGTGATCCGGCGGAAGGTGATGCAAGGTGTCGGCTCCCAGGTCGGTGGACGCCTCCTCCGGCGAGCGCGGCAGTCGCCGCAGACGGGCGATGACATTGTTGTAGGCGATGACCACGCAGAACGTGGCGTGGCCGATGATGATCGTCATCAGTCCGAAGTCGATGCCGATGGTCTGGAAGGTCGTGCTCAGGGCGATGCCGGTGACCACGCCGGGCAGCGCGATGGGCAGGACGAGCAGGAGAGCATGATCGAGTCCCTTCCGAAGAACTGAGAAGCGCTGGACCGCCATGGCGGCCAGCGTGCCGAGCATCAGGGCGATGGCCGTGGCACCCAGGCCGGCGATGATCGGAGTTCACGAACGCCTCGATGATCCGCGGGTTGCGGGCGGCCTGGCCGAACCAATGCAGGGTGAACCCGGTCGGCGGCCATGCCGAGCGTTCGGCTCTCGTTGAACGCATAGATGCCGAGCACGACCAGCGGGCAGGTAAAGGAAGACCAGGACGCCGCCGGAGGACACCCGCAGGCGCGACGCGGACGAGCGGTGACTCAGTCATCGGTCTGGCCTCACAGCGATTCGAAGGCGCCGAGGCGCCGAGCGACGAGCAGGTAGACGATCATGATCACGATGGGCAGCATCGAGTAGGCCGCGGCGACCGGCAGGCTGCCGAGCGATCGAGTTGTCGTAGATGACGTTGCCGATGAACTTCGTGTCCGAGATGAGGTCCGGGGTGATGTAGTCGCCCAGCGTCAGCGAGAAGGTGAAGATCGACCCGGCCACGAGGGCGGGCAACGCGAGCGGCAGGACGACCCGACGGAACGTGCGCCAGGACCGCGGCCCCGAGGTCGCTCGAGGCCTCGAGCAGCGAGTTCGGGATGCGCTCCAGGCCCGCGTAGATGGGCAGGATCATGTACGGCAGCCACAGGTAGCTGAGCACGAGCCACGTGCCGGCCACCTCGTCGGGCCGGGGCCCTCCAGGCCGAGCGGGGCCAGCAGCGAATCGAGCAGCCCGTTGCCCTGGAGGATCGTGCGCCAGGCGTAGATCTTCACCAGGTAGCTCGCCCAGAGGGGCATGAGGACCGCCACGACCAGCAGGCGCCGCCTGCGGGGTGAGGCGACGCGGGCCATGTAGTAGGCGATCGGGAAGGCGAGGAGCGATGTCGGTCAGGGTCACCAGGATCGCGACCGTGATGGTCCGGATGGCGATCGTCCGGTAGACCTCGACGGTGAAGATCGTCTCGAACGCGTCGAGCGTCCAGTCGAACGGGATGACCTGGCCGCTGAACGAGTCGCGTCGCCCAGAACGCGTTCAGGAGCAGGATGACGAGCGAGCCGAGGTAGATGAGGACCATCCAGTCCAGCGGCGCGGCGAGCAGCAGCCGCAGCTGGACGCGCGGCCGGGCGTGGAGCCAGGCCGCGAAGCGCCGGCGCGTGGTCGGCCGGATCGGCGTCGCGACGCTCGTCATCGGTGGATCCTCCATCGAGACTGGAGCGGCTCCCCGAAGAACGTCTCCGGGGAGCCGCCGCTAGGACTACAGAAGTGACATCCGCCGGCGGATCAGCCGCCGACGATGCCGGTCCAGGCCTCCACCCAGCCGTCCCAGTCGACGCACTCCGTTGCGTCATCCGCGTCGGCGCAGTCAGCCTGCGGCGTGGACCAGTACCACACGTTCTCGAAGTACGCCTCGTCGGTCGCATGGAACGCGTCGCAGTGTCCGGGCGAGATGGTCCTCGGCGGCCTCGCAGGCGGCTTCGCTGGTCGGCGCTTCGCCGAACCAGACGTCGCCTGGGCGTTGGCCTCGGCCGACGCCATGTGGTTCATCCACATGTACATGCAGTTCGGGTGGGCCGCCTCGGTGGCGATCATCCAGGTGTCGGACCACCCGGTCGAGCCTTCCTCGGGGAGCGTCGACCGCGACCGGCGCGTCGGGCAGGTTGTTGGCCATGTACTGCCAGGTCGTGCCGACGACGGCCTCTTCCGCTGTCGAAGGACTGGATCTGCTCCGCGGCCGTGCCCCAGTAGATCGCGTGCTCGCTCTGCGCCTCGAGCAGGGCGCGACCGCGGCGTCGAACTGCTCCTGGTTCAGCTGGTACGGGTTGGTGATGCCCATGTCGTCATCGGAGGACATGATGTGGAGGGCGGCATCGGCGATGTAGATCGCGTAGTTGTAGATGCTGACCTGGCCCTGTAGTCGGCCGCGTCTTCCCAGACCGGTGCCCAGCTGGTGGGGGCCTCGGTGAAGACGTCGGTGTTGTACAGCATGACAGTTCGCGCCACGGCCGTGCGGGACGCCATACGGGACGCCGTCCACGGAGTTGTGCGGCTGGAGCTTCAGGCCCTCGAAGATCTGCTCGTAGTTCGGGATCAGGTCGACGTTGACCGGTGCCACGGTTCCGGCGGCGATGAGCCGGAGGGTGGCGTCGCCGGACGCCGAGATGCCGTCGTACTCGCCGGTCTGCATCAGGTCGACGCCGTTGCCCGGAGTCGGTCATGTCGGTCGAGTTGACCTCGCAGCCGGTCTCCTCCTCGAACGGGCGTCACCCAGTCGTACGCCGGGTCGTTCGTCGCCGTCCTCGGCATAGCCGGCCCAGATGACGAGGTTCAGCTCGCCTTCGCCATCGCCCAGCTCTTCGAGCATGCCGCTCGGCGCCGGCGACGAGCACGCCGCGACCACCAGGCCGACGACGATGAGCAGCGCCAGGAATTCGTAGTTGCCTCATGTGGTTTCCACTCCCTCTTGTGCCCCCTCCGCTTCCTGGCCGGCGGCCAGGCTCAACACGTGCTGCCGCTTCCAGATGAGCCGAACGGGCCGGCCCTGGGCGGCAAGAGCCTCCATGGATGAGGTCTGCAGGTTCTGCTGGGTGACGACCAGTTCGCCACCGACATCGAGCGCAACGATATATCGGGTGTCCGAGCCGAGGTAGACCACTTCGCGCACGCTCCCGAGCGCCGAATGCTCGTCGGCCTCGGGCTCGCGCCGGGGTCCGCCATCCGGATCTTCTCGGGCCGGACGGTGAAGATGCCCGTCCTGGCCGATGACGGCCCGCGCGGTCTCGTCCTTCAGCAGGTTCGAGGTCCCGACGAAGCCGGCCACGAACGGCGTGGCCGGGTGCTCGTAGACGTCGGCCGGCGTGCCGACCTGCTCGATCGCGCCGCGGTTGAAGACGGCCATCCGGTCGCTCATGGTGAGCGCCTCCTCCTGGTCGTGGGTCACGTAGATGAAGGTGATGCCCACCTCCTTCTGGATGTCCTTCAGCTCGATCTGCATCTGCTCCCGGAGCTTCAGGTCGAGCGCGCCGAGCGGCTCGTCGAGGAGCAGGACGCGCGGCCGGTTGACGAGGGCGCGGGCGAGGGCGACGCGCTGGCGCTGGCCGCCGGAAAGCTGGCCCGGCCTCCGCTTCTCGAGCCCCTCGAGCCGGACCATCTCCATCGCCTCGGTCGACGCGGGCCTCGCGCTCGGCCTTGGCGACCTTCCGGACCTCGAGCCCGTAGGCCACGTTCTCGCCGACGGTCATGTGCGGGAACAGGGCGTAGTCCTGGAAGACCGTGTTCACGTCGCGGTCGAACGGCGGCACGGCGCTGACGTCCTTGCCGTGGAGCAGGACGCGACCCGCGGTCGGCAGCTCGAAGCCGGCGATGAGGCGCAGGGTGGTCGTCTTGCCCGAGCCTGACGGGCCGAGCATCGAGAAGAACTCGCCGTCGGCGATCTCGAGGTTGATGCCGCCCGACGGCGACCACGTCGCCGAACGACTTCTCGAGGTTCTCGAGCGTGACGGCCGGGACGGAGGAACCTGATGCCGAAGGCGGCCTGGGGAGCAGCAGAGTCGATCGCCACGGACACCTCGGGACGGTCTGCGCCGGGGCTGGCGCTGGAGGATTCGCGCACTCTGCGGGTCGCGGTCGCGCCGTGTCAAGGTCGGTGCGCTGGTAGAGTCCGGGGCCGTGTCTGGAGGCAACTCGTGAACCCCGGCGTCCTTTGGGGCCTGGCCACGGCCGCGCGCATGGGGCACGGCCGACTTCACCGGTGGGCTGGCCTCGCGTCGCGTGGCTCCCCTCGCGGTCACGGCTGGCTCGCAGCTGATGGGTCTGATCGCGCTCGTCGTCGGCGTCGCTCATCCTCGGCTCCACCGGTACCTGCTCCGGAGACGCTTCTCCTCGGCGCGGTGGCGGGCCTGGGCGGAGGACTGGGCCTCGCTTTCCTGTACGAGGGCCTGGCCCGGGGCTCGATGGGCATCGTCTCCGCTCTCGCTGGGGCCGGGGCGGCCGTCATCCCGCTTCTCGCCACCCTGGTGCTCGGCACCGAGATCGCGCCGTTGGCCCTGGTCGGAGTGGCACTCGTGGTGGCGGCCGGGCTGGCGGCGGCCGATGTCTCCCGTGATGCGGCCAGCCGGACGGCGCTGCTGCTGTCGCTCGGCGCCGCCCTCGGTTTCAGCGCTTGGTACCTGATCATCGACCGCGCGGCCGACGCGGGCGGGATCTGGGCTCTCGTCGCGAGCCGCACGGCCTCGGTGTTGCTGCTGGTCGTCCTCGTCGCCGCCACGTCTGCGCGATCGAGCGTCCCCGCCCTGCGATCGGTGCTGCCTCTCTGGTCAGCATCGCGGGCGTGCTGGACGTGGCCGCCAACGTCTTCTTCGTCGTGGCCCGCGGCGAGATCAGCGTTGCGCTGGCGGCTACGCTGTCGGGGCTCTACCCGCTGGTGACCATGATCCTGGCCCGTCTCGTCCTCGCCGAACGGCTGCCCCGCCTCGGGCTCGTCAGCGTCGTGCTGGCCGTGACCGGGACGGTCCTCATCTCGGTCGCCCGCTGAGCGTGACAGGCTGATGTCGGACCGCGTGTTCGAGCTCATCGAGGCCGGCGACGTGTCGGGTCTCCGCGAACTGCTGGCGAGCGATCCTGCCGCAGCCGCGAGCCGCCGGCAGGACGGCACCTCGGCCGTGCTGTTCGCCCGGTACCGGTTCGAGCTCGATGCAGTCGAGGCGCTGCTGGCCGCCAACCCACCGCTCGACATCTTTGATGCCGCCGCCATCGGGCGGACCGGTGTGGTGCGCGACGAGCTCGCGCGCGACCCGGGACTGGCCGTGGCGTTCGCGCCGGACGGCTTCACGGCGCTGGGGCTGGCGAGCTTCTTCGGCCACCGTGACGCGGCTGCGCTGCTCATCGAAGCCGGTGCGCGCGTGAACGACGCGTCGCGCAACGCGATGCGGGTCGCTCCCCTCCACAGCGCGCTGGCCGGCGGCCACGCCGAGATCGTCGAGCTCCTGCTCGCGGCGGGAGCCGACGTGAACGCGGTCCAGGCCGATGGCTACACGCCCCTCCACGAGGCCGCCCAGAACGGGGACCAGGCGCTCGCCGAACGGCTGGTCGCGGCCGGGGCCGATCCCGCGGCGCGCCTGGATGACGGCTCGACGCCGGCCGAGTCCGCGCGCAAGGCCGGCCACGAGCACCTCGCGACCTGGCTCGAGCGCTCCTCCAGCTGAGGACGCCCGGGGGCCGTCCGATTGGTAAGCCCGCCGTAACCGGGCGGTAACCCCGCTCCCGGTCTCATCGCCTGGCGCGACCGACCGACGAGCACCAGCTGCGGCATCGGTCTCGCCACGAGACGAGGACAGACCGATGTCGACCCCGATCCGGGTCACAACCGGCGGCGGCTGGCCCGCATAGGCCGGGCGGCGGCGGCGGCCCTCGACGGGCAGGACGGGAACCGCGGCTATCATGGCGCCGACCCAACTGCCCGCGAGGTCGCCGCTCCATGACCTTCGACCGGGTCGCCGTCGTCGAGGACGCGCTGGATGCGCTGCTCGCCGACCTGGCACCCGCCGCGTCCCCGCTGCTGCCTGGCGAGCCGCTGCGCTCCGGGTCGGGTCTGACTGCCCGGCGAGCGGTCGAGCTGTTCGAGGACCAGGTCCTCAGCCGCCAGGTGGATCGTGCCGCCCGTGAGCTGAAGAAGACGAACCGCAGCTTCCATACCATCGGTGGCGCCGGTCACGAGAACAACGCCGTGCTCGGGGCCCAGCTGCGGATCACCGACCCGGCGTTCCTCCACTACCGATCCGGCGGCTTCATGATGGCCCGCGCCCGGCAGCTGCCCGGGAGCACGCCGGCGTTCGATGCCCTGCTTGGCATCGTGGCCTCGCGCGAGGATCCGATCGCCCAGGGCCGGCACAAGGTCTGGGGCAGCCGGCCGCTGTGGGTGCCGCCGCAGACATCGACCATCGCGTCGCACCTGCCCAAGGCGGTGGGCATGGCGTTCTCGCTGGCGCGCGCGCGGCGGCTCGGCCTCGCCGAGGAGATTCCACCCGACGCCGTCGTCATGACCTCGTTCGGGGACGCAACGGTCAACCACGCCACCGCGCTGGCGGCCTTCAACACCGCGCGCTACGGCGCGCGCATCGGTCTGCCCATGCCCATCCTCTTCGTCTGCGAGGACAACCAGACCGGGATCAGCGTGCCCACACCCGAGGGCTGGATCGAGGCCACCTTCTCGAACCAGCCGCACCTGCACTACCGGCGCGCCGGCGGTGAGCTGGACGAGATCTGGGACGCCGTCGCCGAGGCGGTGCACGTCGTCCGGGCCGCGCGAGAGCCGCTGTTCCTCCACCTCGACGTCGTGCGCCTGTGGGGCCACGCCGGCTCCGATGCGGAGCACGCCTACCGATCCGCCGACGAGATCACCGCCATCGAGCAGGCCGATCCGCTCCTCCGCAACGCGCGCCGCCTCGCGGCGAGCCGGAGCCGCAACGCCCGACCAGCTCCGCGCCCTGGTCGAGCGACGTCCGCGAGCGCGTCTGGGCTGCCGCCGAGGAGGCGACCAGCCGGCCGCGCCTCAGCACCACGGCCGAGGTCACCGCCCCCATGGCGCCGTACCACCCGAAGCGGATTCGGGCTCGCGTCGCAGAGCCTCGGCTGGATGACGACGAACGACGCGCCACCTTCGGCGGGACGCTCCCCGAGGACGCCACCCAGCCCACGGCGCGGACCCTGGCGGGCCACATCAACGCGGCGCTGACCGACGAGCTCGCCCGACGACCCGAGCTGCTGGTCTTCGGCGAGGACGTCGCGCGCAAGGGCGGGGTCTACAACGTGACCCACGATCTCCAGAAGCGGTTCGGCGCCGGCCGGGTGTTCGACACCCTGCTGGACGAGACCTCGATCCTGGGTATCGCCCAGGGCGCGGCCCATGCCGGCCTGCTGCCCATCCCCGAGATCCAGTACCTCGCCTACATCCACAACGCCCTGGATCAGATCCGGGGCGAGGCGGCGTCGCTCCAGTTCTTCAGCAGCGGCCAGTTCCGCAACCCGATGGTCGTCCGGGTTCCGGGCCTCGCCTACCAGAAGGGCTTTGGCGGCCACTTCCACAACGACAACTCGGTCGGCGCCCTGCGCGACATCCCCGGCGTCGTGCTGGCCGTTCCGTCTCGCCCCGAGGACGCGGCCCGCATGCTCCGCGGCTGCATCGGTATGGCCCTCGAGGACGGGCGGGTCGTGATCTTCCTGGAGCCGATCGCGCTGTACCACGAGCGCGACCTCCATACCGATGGCGACGGCGGCTGGCTGGGCGACTACCCGTCTCCGCCCGAGAGCCTGCTGCCCGGCGAGGTGGGGGTGTACGACACCGATGCGCCCGACCTGCTGATCGTCAGCTACGCGAACGGGCTGCGGTTGTCGCTTCAGGCCCAGGCCATCCTGGAGCGGGAGCACGGTCTGGCCGCGCGCGTCGTGGACCTCCGGTGGCTGAATCCGCTGCCCATCGAAGCGGTGCGGTCACACGCGGTCGAGTGCGGCCGGGTGCTGGTCGTCGATGAGTGCCGCGCAACCGGCGGCGGGGTGGCGGACGCCCTGATCGCGGATCTCGCCGAGCACGCGCTCGGTGGGCGGCTCGCCAGCGTCCGCGCGGTGGACTCGTTCGTCCCGTTGGGCACGGCCACGTCCGCCGTCCTGGTGGGTCTGGACCAGATCGTGGCCGCCGCGGTGGAGACCGCTCGACAGCCGGCGGCCGCCGCGAAGGCGGCCAGCGGGAAGGCCGCGGCACCCAAGGGATGACCGATGCAGATGACCGATGCGATGACCGACGAGCGACCGCGCGCCATCCTCGTCCTGCCCGGGCGCGGCGCGTACACCGCGTCGTCCCTCGGGTCCCTTCCCGCCGACCACGCGCTGGTCCAACGCGCCGAGGCCCTTCGGGAAGGCTTGGGCCTCGACAGCCTGCTGGCCCTCGACGCGGCCGATACCTTCGAGCCGTCGGTGCACCTCCGGCCGGCGAACGCCTCGCCGCTGATCTTCCTGGCCGCCCTGCTCGATGCGGAGCGGGCGGTGGCGGACCACCGGATCGTGGCGGTCATCGGCAACTCGCTCGGCTGGTACACCGCCCTGACGGTGGCCGGCGCCCTCGACTTCGATGACGGGTTCGCGCCTGGTCCAGGGCATCGCCCTCCTCCAGGAAGAGGCGGCCGCGGGCGGCCTCACCGGCGGCCAGCTCATCTACCCGCGGGTCGGCGTCGACTGGCAGCCGGTCGCCGAATACGCCGCCGCCCTCGAGGCGGCGCTGGGAGGCGAGACCAACGGGGATGATCGGGCCTTCGCCAGCGTCGATCTCGGCGCGTACCTCGTGCTCGCCGGGTCGGACGCCGGGATCGATCGCCTGCTCTCGGTCCTGCCTCCGGTCCAGGTCGGCGAGCGCCAGTTCCCGCTCCGCCTCGCCTACCACGGGCCGTACCACACGCCACTGGTCGCCGGGGTCGCAAGCGAGGCTCGGGCCCGGTTCTCGACGCTCGACTGGCGGGCGCCGTCAGTGACCCTGATCGACGGCCGGGGCGCGCGGTTCACGCCGTGGGCCACCGACCCCGTCGAGCTGGCCTGGTACACGCTCGGCGAGCAGATCGTCACGCCGTACCGTTTCGCGGCCGGCGCCCGGGTGGCCCTGCGCGAGTACGCGCCCGATGCTCCTGGTCCTGACCGGACCCGGGAATACCCTCGGCGGCGTGACCGGCCAGCTGGTCGTGGCCGAGGGCTACCACGGCATTCGGACCCGGGCCGACTTCGAATCGGCCCAGGCCGGCGCGCGTCCCCTCGGTCCTGTCCATGAGCCGCTGACGTGGACTGCCGATTCAGTCCTCCTCGTCGTCCTCGAAGTCCGGCCAAGCCGCGATGTCGACACCGTGGTTCTCGGGCGACGCGAGTGTCCACCAATGGGGCACATGCGTACCGTCCGCCAGGCGTCCGCCAGCTTCGAGTGCTGCCGCGACTCTTGCTTCGGCCTGATCGGCCGGCACGCTGACGTCGATGTGGGTCCGGCCACGCCCCGGCTTGGGAGGGCGGAGGCTTTGGAACGACACGTGCGGGTTACGTCGGTGCCGATCGACGACGTCTTCTTTCGGTCCAAGGCTCCTGTACCCGAGGGCTGCGGCCCAAAACGGACCTACGTCGCTGCCTGCATCCTGTGCCACCGCAATGCCCACGACCTGGACCTGGGAGGGGTCCGGCTCGATCCGCAACTTCCGAGCTTCTGCCGAAATCTGGCGTGCCAGCTCGACATCACGATGGCTCAGAGCTCCGTACTCCCCGGAGGCGGTCCGGACTGTGACTCCCTCGGGTCGCACGTCCACGTCGGGGAAGTGGCCCACAACCTCCGCAACTTCGGCGATCGCGGCCACAAACCTTGCTGCTTCCGCGAACGATCCGACGTGGAAGTAGGCGTGGGCGCCAGAGAAAAGGACCCGCCAGTCCTCGACTCCGACGGCGTCGTGGAATGCCCGAGCAGTCGTTCGCTTCTCGCTCATGGGGCAATGCTAGGCAGGAAGGAGAGTGTTTGGCGTCCCCGGCAGGATTCGAACCTGCGACCCGCTGCTTAGAAGGCAGCCGCTCTGGTCCACTGAGCTACGGGGACCCGGACAAGGATATAGGGGCGGCTAGACTGATCCGACCATGCCCGAGGAGCCCGGTCGCTCCCCCGCCACAGCTGCAGCCGACCCAGCTCGAGATCGACAAGGGACTGCTCCGCGACGAGGACCTGCTGAACCCCGAGCACCTGCGGCGGATGGACCAGACCCTCCTCCGCCGCAACCTCGATCACGCCCGGATCACGTCGCGCAAGCTGTCGCTCGAGCTCCAGCAGTACGTCCACTCTACACGCCCGAGGCGAACGAGCTGCGGCGGCGGATCGAGAAGTACCTGCTCATGGAGCAGCTCATCGAGCGGGAGATGGCGCGCCGCCACACGTACTGAGCGCCGGCGAGGCCCAAATTGTGGATATCTGCGGGCCCCAGAGCGGGCATCGTGGATAACTCTGCCGACCGCCGAAAGCGGCCCTCCTAGGCGCTCGATCGGCCCCACGAGCACCGGCTCAGGGGCCTCCGGTAAGCCGGCGAGGACCTCGCGGACCCAGCCCGCCAGGCGAGGCATCTCGAACAGCGAGAACGTCACGCCATAGGCCTCGAGCTGCTCGAAGCCCCAGCCGTTGAACTCTCGACGGGCGGCGACGACCCACATCTCGTCGTACAGATCCGGCCACGCGCGAGGTCGGCGGCGGTGGCAGAACCGGATGAACTCGGCGATCTCGGGCGGCGGCGAGGCACGGCAGGTCGGCCTCCGCCGGGCGCTCGGGAGGGCGTCAGCGGCCGGGACGGGGGCGTCGGATGGCTGCACGGCGAGGAGGCGACTCGATAAGGACAGCGAAACCGATGAATGCGGCTGGCGCCGATGCTAGGCGTCGGCGCGGAATGGTAGGAGCCGATGGCGACCGCCGGAAGGGGGTGATGTCCACCAACTTGTCCACATTCCTTTCCACCGACCCTCGTCGGGTGGACAGGTCGCCGTCAGGCGGTGGAAAGACGCCGAAATCGGACCTCGCGGGTCGTCCGGGTCGGCTCGAGGAAGGCGAGCAGCCGCTCGCCCTCGGCGCCGATCTGCGTCGATTTCGGCGGCCGGCCGATCCTCGAGCAGCGCGACGTCGAGGGTGGCCCCGTCCCGCGCCGCGATCGCGTTCGACGCGCCAGATCGCCCGCCCGAAGCCGTCGACCAGGATCGGACCCGAAGTTGATCATGTCGAGCGTCGAGCGACGGTTCGCCGATGGTGCTCCTCGACGATCCGGCCGCGGTCGGCATGGGACAGGGTGACGTTGTCGTAGACGGGCAGGAAGCGGACGGGAGCCGGGGTGTCCGCGTCCGGACGCGGGGCGTCGGGGAGGTCGAGCAGCTCGCGTCCCTGCTCGTCCCGGAACGCGCGGAGCCGCGGTCGGAGCCGGTCGAGGATCTCGGCCGCGCCGGTGAGCCCGGACCAGGCCCGGACGTCGGCCGCGCCCGCCGGCCCGAACGCGGCCAGGTAGCGGAGGACGAGCCCGTCCGGCGTAGCATCGGTGGCCAGCGGCCGGCCGAGCCACGACTCGATCGTGGCCCAGCGCGCCTGGCCGGATCGCCGCCACAGGGCGCGGGGCGGGACCTGGACGACCGGGACGAGGAAGGTCACCGCCTGGGCGAGGGCGGCCGAGTCGGCGCGTCGGGAACTGGGGCGCCGAGCGCTTCGCGAAGCTCGGCCCGGGTGCGCGGCTGCTCCTCGAGCAGCCGGCGGCCCGCCTCCACGACGGCGTCCAGGTCCACGCCGGCGCGGACGAGGCTTCGCCCGAACGGGCTGCCCGGACGCCAGCATCCGCTCGAGGACCGGACGGAGGACCGGGCGCATGGCAAGCAGGTCGCGATCGGTGACGAGATGGATGGTCGCGCGCAGGAGCTGGGCGCGGACAACGCGTCGATCCTCGAGCATGTCGGACAGGGTCATCGGGTCGAAGCCCTCGATCCGCGACCAGAGGGCGACGTACGGGTCGATCGGTTCCTGGGCCTGGAGCCCGACGAGATGCTCGACGACGTCGCTCGGGGACCGGTTGACCCGCTCGAGCAGGAGCTGTCGCGCGAGGAGCGCGCGGTTCAGGGATCGCCGATCGAGCGTCGGGCCGGGTTGCATCGTGCCAGCCTATCGTGGCGCCGGCCGGTGCCAGACTTCCTACCGTGGCCGGCCCTCGCGCAGAGCCGCGATGGACTTCGCGATCCGTCGATCACGAGTCTCGTCGGTCTTCGCCCCTGTGACCTGGCTCACGTGCCAGGACCGATTGCTGTACGACAGGCCGTCGAAGGTGGCTCGAGCTGCTGGCTCGGCGTCGAGAGCGGCTGCGAGCACCGGTGGGAGCTCGATCGTCCGCGGCTCCGTGTCGAGAGCCAGCGTGACCTCGACCGGGTCGCCGCCTTCGAACCCGGAGGCGGCGCGGTGTTCGGCGCTCAAGCCGACCATGAACTGCCCACCCAGGACGGCGACCGTCGATCGGTAGGAATAGCGTCCGTCGAGCGTGACGGTCACCGCCGGTCGCTTCACGGGTCGCTTGCCGCCGCCGAGAGACTCGATCACATCGGCGGGGACTTCGATGCCGGTCGCGGTCTTGTCGCCTTGGAGGATGGTGGTGCGGAACTTCATGGCTGGTCGCGTCCCACGCAACCTCGAAGGCAGTGACCGGCTCGTCGAAACCCTTGAGGCGCAGCCGCCCACGCTTGCGGAACACGAAACCCTTGCCCAGGGCCAGGTCATGGACGGCGCCCGAGACGAGGATTGCCCCTGGATCAGCGCGACTGCACAGGCGGGCGGCCAGCTGAACCGCTCCGCCGAACAGGTCATCGCGCTCCGTTACCGGCTCACCGGCGGAGATCCCGATGCGGACCCGCACTGGCATGGCGAGGCGGTCGTTGGCTTCCGTCAGGCGCTGCTGGACCTGGACGGCGGTCTCGATGCCGTCGACCACCGAATGGAACGCGGCCATCAGCCCGTCCCCGGTGTGCTTCACCTCAGACCCGCGATGACGCTCGAGCGCGTCTCGGACGATCTCGTCATGGGTCCGCAGCACGGACATGGCCCGCGCGTCGCCGAGTTGCTGCGTCAGGCTGGTCGAGCTTTCGATGTCGGTGAAGAGGATCGTGCGGAACGCCGTCTCCACGTATGGCTCGCCCGGCGGATGCTCGACGATGCCGCCCATGAAGCGCTCCACGGTGCGCCGATCGACCTCGACGATCTGATACGCCATGAACCCGTGTGACGCCCGATGCACGGCCTCGAGGGCGTCAGCGTCCGGCGCCGTCGCCAGGCAGAACGCGGTCTGACGCTCGTCGTCGAACCAGTAGGTCACGAATCGGACTCCGAACTGGTCCTGGACCGCGAGGTCCTTGAGGTGCGCCTCCGCAGCTTCCGCCGCCGTCGAGCCGGAGAACTCGTGGCGATCCATGTACAGCGGCACGTGCGCAAGGATGCCGCACGTTCTCGGTGGGCGGCAACACGCGGCGCCCGCCGTCGCCGGGCTATCCTCGCGTCGTGGCCACCCATCGGCTGAGTCGCGAGGAGGCGCGACGGATTGCCGTTCGCGCCCAGCTGCTGGATGCCACGCGGCCAACCGATCTGCTTGGCGGTTGTGCACCACCTGACGCTCCTCCAGGTCGACCCCACCGCGGCGGTCGCGCCGAATGCGGACCTCGTCGCCTGGAGTCGCCTGGGATCGGCCTACCAGCCCGCCCACCTGCAGCAGGCACTGGAGCAGGACCGGACGCTGTTCGAGCTCGACGCGATGATCCGGCCGATGGGCGACCTGGGCCTCTTCCTGGGAGACATGGCGAAATCACCCCCGTACGACAAGCAGCGAGAGTGGCTGCGGGTCAACGACCGGTTCCGGCGCGATGTCCTCGAGCGACTCGGGAGCTCCGGCCCGCTGCTGTCCCGCGACATCCCGGACACGAGCCAGGTGGCGTGGCCGTCGAGCGGATGGACGAACAACCGCAACGTCACCCAGATGCTGGAGTTCCTCATGATGCGCGGCGAGATCGCGATCACCGCCCGTCGTGGGCGGCAGCGCGTCTGGGACCTCGCCGATCGGGTCTATCCGGCGACCGCGGCGGTCAAGCCCGAGGAGGCACGCCGGGTGCGGCAGGAGCGCCGCCTCCGCGCCCTGGGCATCGCACGCGAGAAGTTCGTCGCCATGCCCCTGGAACCGGTCGACGTGGGGAACGTGGGCGAGCCGGCGACCGTTGAAGGGGTTCCCGGGACGTGGCGCGTGGACCCCGACGCGCTCGGCAAGCCGTTCGAGGGGCGCACGGCCCTGCTATCGCCGTTCGACCGACTGATTTATGACCGCGCTCGGGCGGTCGACCTGTTCGACTTCGAGTACCTGCTGGAGATGTACAAACCAGCCGCCAAGCGCCGATGGGGCTTCTTCGCGCTGCCGGTCCTCACCAGGATCGGCTCGTGGGCAAAGTGGACGCCACCGCCGACCGGAAGAGCTCCACGCTGCGGGTGCACGCGATCCACCAGGACGTCCCCTTCACGCGGGCGATCACCGGCCGGTGTCCGCGGCGAGCTGAAATCGTTGGCGTCCTGGCTCGGGTTGGGGTCCATCGACTACGAGGGCTGACGGGCGACGGCCCCTATCGAGTGGTCGCGAACAGGTAGAGCGAGACGACGCTGGCGAGGAGCGCGACCGCGATGGGGGTCAGGGCTCGAATGACGGAGCGGCGGAGCTCACGCCCGCCGAAACGTTCTCGATAGTCGCCATCGAGGGCGAGCACGTCCGACATCCGCTCGATGGGGCGAGGATCCCCGTGATCTGGTCGAAGACGATCCACCCACAAGCGATGGGCCGACACGGCGTCTCCAAGTGTGCCGGACTGGACGCGGAGCTCGAGTCCGGGCCGCTGGTGCGGGTCGCCGAATGGATGAAGGGTGCCGATCCATGTTCCATCCCGCCAGGCCGTGTAGAAACCGGCTAAGCCCGAGGATGGGGTGTTGGAGTCGACGATGGCGTAGGACTCACGATTGCCGTCAACGAGGATCCTGGCGAATCGGTCTTCGGAGGGCAGGCGAACTTTCGTGTCGCCCATCGGTTGGTAACCGAGGGTCGCCAGCAACGCGATCCGTTCGAGGGTATCTGGGTCGGGCTCTGGGGCGCCGCGGTCGGTGACGTCCTCCTGACGGCGCCCGCCTGTGCCGGTGTACGTGAGCCAGACGCGGATCGCGTGGGGCAGCTGACCCAGGAACAGCACCAAACAGAGAGACGAAGAGTCCCCCAGCCAGCAGTTGCGCGCTCGACACCGATGCTCATCGTAGTGGGAGCACGTGTATCAACGGGGCAGCGGCGGCGGCCCCACGATGATCGTCCCGTGTCGCTCTGCGATGGCGGCCAGCATCCCCGGATCCACCGTCCCGGAGGATGGGGCAGAAATGACCGGCTCGGTGGCGGGCTCTCCCATCTCGCGGAACATCGACTCGTGGCCGGCATTGCCAGGGCTGATGAGGAGCAGGAGGGTCGCCTCGGCAGAGTCGAGACGGAACGCGTGCGGCGTTCCGCGCGGGACGAACGCGAATCCGCCAGGGCTCAGCTGCTGCTCCACGCCGTCGGCAAAGACCGTCACCTGGCCATCCGCGATATAGAAGCCCTCCTCCTCGTGCTCATGCCGATGCACGGGTGTCGCCAGGCCGCTCGGGCCGCGAACCTGGAACAGGGTGTAGGCATCGCCGGTCTCGTCGCCGGTGGCCTTGTAGGTGTAGAGGCCGCCGAGCAGCCACAGCCGCTCGCCGTCATCGGTCCCGTGCGCGAATGTCGCCAGGCTTGGAGCGCTCATGCGATCCTCCGCTGTTGTGAACGTGCTGTCGCAATTTCGCGACACACGGCTGTACTATGATGCCGCGGGCTGGATCAGTCAATCGTTCATTGCACAATGGAGTTCGACGAAATCACTGAAGCGACGGATCGAACGCAGCGGCGGCGATATCGCCTGCGGCGGCGGCAAGAAGCGATGGACGAGACGCGGGACCGCATCGCGCGCGCCGCATTCGAGCTGCATGCGACGGTCGGCCCGGCGCAGGCCACGATCAAAGCCATCGCCGACCGGGCCGGCGTCCAGCGGCATACGGTCTACCGCCACTACCCCGATATCGTGAACCTCATCCGCGCCTGCACCGTGCACGGCATGGAGGTCACCGGTCTTCCGCAGCCGGAGCCTTGGGAGGGCATCGAAGAGCCACTGGTGCGCCTGCGCCGAGCGCTCGAGGAGATGTACCGCTACTACCGCGCAAATGAACGGTTGATCGGCAACATCCTGCGCGACCTTCCGGTCATGCCGGAGTTGGCTGCCGGATCGAGCGACTACCAGGACCACCTCGGTCGAATCTGGGCTACCGTCCTCGCTCCCTGGAAGCGGCTTCGAGGCGAGAGCGGGAGGCGCACGCGTGCCCTCGCGAGCACCGCCCTCGAGTTCGGCACCTGGCAGGCGCTGACGACGCGCGGTGGGCTGACTGATGAAAAGGCCGCGGCCACCATGGTCGCCTCCGTCCGGGCAGCGATCGAGACCAGCTCCTGACCTCAGTCTTAGGCGACTTCGGAATCGGGTGCGGAGGCAGAAACCAGTCCGGCCGCGGTAGGCGGTCCGAACCAGGTGGTTAGCGCGTCGGCGAGCCCCAGCTGGGTCGGTCTCCCACCCACGCCACATATCCGTCGGGCCGAATCAACACGGCGGTGGGAGCAGGGACCGCCCCGATTGCCGGAAGCTCCCACGGACCACCGTACGTGGCGTCGATCGACTGAACCCGATCCGCCCATGGAGTGATGTCGAAGCCGCCGGGCTCACCGAGGTTGAGCAGCACCGGCCGGGCATCGTGCAGCAGGGTGAAGACCCGCAGCGGGCCGTCGGCGGTGACCAGGTCGAGATCGGGCATGCGGCGTCCGAGCAGCGGGTGTCCCTCGCCGAGGTCGTAGTGGATGTCCAGACCGGACATCATCGCGGCGAATCGTTTCCGCGGCTCGTCCATGCTCAGCAGCTCGGACACGCTGTCGCGCAACGCCTCGATGCGATCGTCGACGCGCATGAGCGCGACTTGCGCCATCGTGCTGCGCAGCACGCGGGCAGCGACCGGGTGGCGCTCGGCATGGTAGGTATCCAGCAGGCTTTCCGGCGCTGTCCGGTGGACCACCTGGGCCAGCTTCCATCCCAGATTCACCGCATCCTGCACACCGGTGTTGAGGCCCTGTCCACCGACCGGGGAATGCACGTGCGCCGCGTCGCCGGCCAGCAGGACCCGTCCCTCGCGGTAGGCCGCGGCCTGCCGGGTCGTGTCGGTGAACCTGGAGATCCAGGTCGGACTGTGGATCCCGTAGTCGGTCCCGTAGACCGCGATGAGCCGCTCGCGGAGATCGCGCAGGGTGGGTTCGGCCGTCGGCTCCGACGTGCTCCTCGGTCAGCATGACCCCCACCGTCCTCCCTTCTGGTAGACGACCTCGCCGTCGCGGATCTCGTACTCGACCTTGCCCAGGGCATGGGTGCCGCGGGCGTCGCGGCGGATGCCCAATTCCGGCTCCTCGGCCATCTCGACCTGGGCGATCAGGCTGCTCGTCGTCGCGTCCCACCCGGGGAAGTCGATGCCGGCCGCCTTGCGGACCAGGCTGCGTCCTCCGTCGCACCCGACGAGGTACTCGCGCCCGCAGCGACCGGCCGTCGGACAGCTCGACGTCGACGCCGGTGTCGTCCTGCGCGAAGCCGGTGACCTCGATGCCGTAGTGGATCGGCACCGCCAGCTCGCCGACCCAGCCGGCCAGGATGCGCTCGATGTGGTTCTGCCACAGCCCGAGCCCGTAGGGGTGCCGGGTGGGAAAGTCGCTGATGTCCAAACGGACGCTGGCGAAGCCCGCGACCTGGGCCACCTGCCCCTCCGCGAGGAACCGATCGGCGATTCCGCGCTGATCGAGGATCTCGATGGTGCGTGAGTGCAGACCGCCTGCGCGGGAGCCGGCGAGGTCCTGGCTGGCGCGCCGCTCGACGATGGCGACGTCGACGCCCGCCAACGCCAACTCGCCCGCCAGCATCAGCCCCGTCGGACCTCCTCCGGCGATCACCACCGCATGCTCGGTCATCGCCACTCTCCGGTCGGGCCGATGAGTGCGAGATTGGTACCGCATACCGGATTCGAACCGGTGATCTCCGCCTTGAGAGGGCGGTGTCCTAGGCCTCTAGACGAATGCGGCACGGGCCGGTCGCGTCCCAGTCGGGAGGACCGGGCGGGAGTATAACAACGGTCTTCTCAGGCCCTCAACGAAGGGATATGTGGCCATGCGGGTGCAGAGCGAAGTCACCGTGAATCGACCTCCGGACGAGGTCTTTTCCGCCCTGACCGATGCGCCCAGAACCTCCACGTGGGCATCGGCCACCCAGAAGGCCGAGTGGATCTCGCCGCCGCCGCATGGCGTTGGATCGGTCCGCCGTGCCACGGGCGTCTTGATGGGCCAGCCGTACGTGAACGAGGCGACCGTCACCGAGCACGATCCGCCGCGTCGTGAGGTGCTCACCGGGGAGCAGTCGGGTGTGAAGTTCCGGGTCGCCCTGGACCTTGCTCCGGTGGGCGAGGGGACGCACGTGACCGTGACATCCGACATCCAGCTGACGGGCGGGATGCGTTTCCTCGGATCGGTGATTTCGCAGCAGTACCGGCAGATGTGGGATGCCGACCTGGCCACCTTCAAGCGGATGATGGAGGCGGGCGAGCTCTAGCTCGTCAGACTGCGAGCGCGCTCGGCGCGCCACGCGGGCAGGTACAGCGGTGCCGCAGCAGCGCAGGCAATGCCCCCAACGATCATGGCCGTTGAGAGGGACGTGCCACTCGCGATGGCCGTCAGCACGACGGCGCCGATCGCCCCGGCCGGCTGGCTGACCATCGAGTTCATCGACAGCACCGTCGTGCGGTGGCGAGCGTCCACCTGCCAGTGCAGCAGGGTGCTGTGCATCGGGTTCGAAGCGCCATGGGCCAGGTAGCAGGCGAGATAGGCCGTGACCAGGCCGACGACCCCGCCGAGGAGTCCCATGGCCACGACCGTGATCCCCTGCAGGATGCGCAGAGCAGCCGCCGAGCGGGCCACGCCGACTCGGTTGCTCACCGTCACGATGAGGATCGCGCCGGCGGCCGAGGCGAACCATCCGCCCGATCCCACCGGGCCCATGAGCGCGCCCGCGGACGTCGTGCTGCCCACGACCTCGGACAGCCGGAGCGGGAACAGGCTCTCGAACGCGACCATCGAGAACCCCCAGAACAGCTCCACTGAGACGAGTGCGAGGAGGATCCGCGATCGCCGCAGCAGCGACGCGCCCTCCCGCACCACCCCGGGCACGGCACGCACCGATGCCACCACGCCCCGCAGACCCGTGGTCGGTCGGACCTCGGTCAGGAGCAGGACGACCGCCACGAGGTCCACGAGGGTCACCCCGAGCGCGAGCAGGACGGGCAACGTGAACGGGTCGAACGCGTCAACCGGGTCCAGGGCCACCAGGGCGCCGGACAGCAGGGCACCGCCGGCGATGGCCAGGCTCAGGACCGAGCTCCCGGCGCCGAGGCCGGACTCGATCCGGGTCTCCGGCGCCGCGGCAAGGGTGGCGTCCACGTACCACGCTTCCAGCGGCCCGCTGTCAAGCGCGCGGAAGATCCCCTGCAGTGCGGCCACGATGGCAAACATCAGCACCGAATCGGCGACGGACATGATCGCCAGCGAGAGGGCCGAGACCAGCGCCGGCCAGGATGAGCACCGGTCTGCGGCCAAGGGCGTCGGACAACCCACCGGTCGGAAGCTCGAGGAACAGGATGACCAGTCCCTGGACCGCGATGACCCAACCGATCTCCACCAGTGACAGGCCCCGATCGAGCCTGAGCAGGACCATGATCGGGATGAGCAGCCCAGTCGAGAACCAGCGGATACCGATGAGGACCAGGTAGCGGCGGCGGGCCGACTCCGCGCTGATGGCGTGCGGCGCGTCGGGGCCCGCGGGGTCCATCAGACCGTGTTGACGGCGAGTTGGAGGGGACGATCCAGGATCGTCGCAAGCCGCTCACCTTCGTCCGCCACGGCGCGGCGGGGAACCGGCCCGGCCTCGGCGAACCAGCCGACGGCGAGCTGGTCGTCGGAGATGGCCCACGTCCCGGTCACGACGCCGCCGAGGACCACGATGTTTGCCTGACGGCTGACGAGCGTCCGCCTGGCAGGCGCCAGGATGCGGATGTCGGCCGTGCCCGGGCCGAGGACCCACTGGTCGTACCCCGGCAGAAACCGCACAGCCTTCGTCGGGGGCGTCGCGGCCAGCTCCGAGAGATCTTCGCGCAGGGCGTACCGTTGCTCCCCCTCGATCTCGACTTCCGCCAGCCGGTCGCCGAGGGCGCCGATCCAGCCCACGACCCGCTTCTCGCCCAGGCCGGTCCAATACCGGAGGTGGTCGATCGTCGCGGGTCCGTATGCTCGGAAGTAGGACTCCACCACTCGGGTTCCGGCCTCGTCCGCCTCGGGGAGGCCCTTCCAGCGCGGGTTGCCGTCCAGGCGCTGGAACGTCGCGTGCCCGTCCCGAGTGGGGCCGAAGCAGATGTCGCCCTGCCAGAACATCGGCTTGAGGATGGTGCTGGCGTGCTCGGCGAAGGCAAAATCCAGGTGCCGGAAATCGGGTCGCGCCGTAACGGCCGCTCCAAGCTCCTGCGTGGACAGTGGCCCATCGGTGAGTGCCTCCCGCACGGCCGCTCGGAGCGGCGGCCAGTCACCCGGCGCGAGGCCGTAAAAGGTCTGCCAGCTCCGCAGCTCCCACTGCCGCTTGGACGCCATCATGGCCAGGTACGCGGCGCCATCCTCGGGCGTCAGGAGGTGCACCGCGCCGCGCATGATCCACGCCTTGATGATTCGCCCCTCGGCCAGTGCCCGGTTGACCTCGCCCGCCTTTGAGCGCTGTCGCCGGAGGCGAACCGCCAGCTCGGCCGACGCGGCCACCTGGGCTTGTACGGCGCCGAGACGGCCCACGACGCCCTCGACGGATTCGGTTCCGATCGGGTCGAGAAGGTGGCGTCCCATCCGCCACGCAAGGGCCTGCGGCCAGGTGATCCCCTGGATCATGCGGCGCGCATCGAACCGAAGCCGTACAAGACGTGCCGGGGTTCAGTAGGTGATGGTCTGGCCGTCGGTCGCGGCGGAGGCGCGGATGACCTCGTCGATCACCTCGAGGTCGACGTCGGACACGCGCTTGAAGCGGATGCAGCCTCTGCCCAGGTTCGCCTTCGGGAGGCGCGAGACGTACGACTCCAGGCCGATGGGGCCGGCGTAGAACGAGATGTACTGCTTGTTGGAGGCAAGGGCCACGCACATCCAGTCGCCGGTTCGGCCCGACTTACCCCGATACGAGTAGCGGCCGTAGCTCAGGAATCCGCGGTCGACATGCCGGCGCAGTCCGGGTGCCACCTTCCGGATCCGGGCATCCAGCTCCTCCAGCTGCGGTCGGCGGACGTCGTCCAGGGCCGCCAACCAGGCATCGGGGTCGGTCGGTCCCGTCGGCGTCTGCCCGTACATGCCCTGTTGCTTCGCCATCGGGTCCTCCTGAGTCGTGCCTGAGGTCCCTAGCGGCGGCCGGCTCCCACCAGGTCGGCCTGGGCGGCCATCATCCCGTGCCGCCGCTCCTCGAGCCAGCCGAGGATCGAGCCCGCGACCTGCGGCCAGGTCTCGCTGCCCATGACCAGCCCGAAGTGGCTGGCGCCGGGGATGTACTCGTAGGTCGCACCCAGCAGGTCGGCCGTCCGCCGCGCCTCGGCGGGGTGGATGACGTCGTCCAGCCCGGCCCCGATGACGAGGGTCGGCACCGAGATGCGGCTCGGGTCGACCTCCACGCCCAGCATCCGCTCCTGGCGGGCCAGTCCCGACTCGCGGGCGCCGGCCAGCAGCTCCTGCATCTTCGCCAGCTCCTCGACCGACATGTCCGGCATCCACGCCTGGAGCTGATCCATGGGGGCGCGCCAGCCCCACCAGTCCGCGTCGTACACGCCCGGGACGGAGTGCAGCTCATGGTCGGCCGGCCGGCGAGGCAGCGCCGCGGCCGGCGGGGAGGGCGCCAGGAGGACGAGGCCCAGCACGGGGCGCGTCTGGGCGTAGATGAGCGCGGCCAGGGCGCCCATCCCCCACCCGAAGACGACCGGCGCCCGGCCGAGCTGACGGGCCGCGACCCCGATGTCATTGGCGTAGTCCCGCATCCGCGTCTCGGCGAGGTCGGCGAGGTCAGAGGTGAAGTGACCGCGGAGGTTCAGCGCGTGGGCCTCCCAGCCCCGCTCGGCGAAGTACCCCGCGAAGCTCGACCACAGCCATGAGCCGGTGAGGGCGCCGTGGACCATGAGCAATGGCGGTTTGCGGCTCCGTCGCTCCGGCTGGTGGGTCTCGACGTGGATGCCCTCGGGCTCGATGAAGACCTCGTCACGCTTGATGGCCTGGACCACGTTCGCTCAACCCTCCAGCGGATAGAAGACCATGCCGGTCAGCAGCTTGGGATAGAAGTACGTTGACTTCTGCGGCATGACGTCCCCGGCAGCGGCCACCGCGGTCAGCTCATCCAACCGGGTCGGGCGCACCAGGATCGCAGCCGCCGCCTCGCCCCGGGCCACACGACCGCGGGCATCGGCCTCGCTCCTAGTGTAGAGGAGCGTCTCGCCGGCGGTCACGTCCGCCTCGGTGATGCCCAGCCGGTCCCCGAGCAGCGCGGCGTGGAGGAGCGCCAGGTCCAGCCGCCGGGCGGGCGCCGAGCCGGGCTCGCGCCGCATCCGGTCGGCGGCCGCGTCCGCGTCACCGATGACCAGCCAGCCTTCGCCGTCGGGCAGGACCAGGCCGAACACCGCCTCCTCGGCGTCGCGCAGGTCGGCCATCCGCTCGCCCAGCGCCTCGGGCGCCACCGGGACGGCCTGGAACAGGGGGTCTGGCCCGATGACCAGCGCCCGGAGCCGGTCAGCGTCGACGGTCCGCAGCAGGCGATGGGTGGGCCGGATCTCGAGCTGCTCCTGGGCGGCGTTGACCAGGACGGCCATCATCCAGTCGGCCGCCAGGGCGCCGGGCGCCGCGGCCGCCGTGATCGGTCGGGAGCGGACCTCCGCCTGGTAGGCCAGCGCGGTCTCGTACCGATGGTGGCCGTCGGCGACGATCAGTCGGCGCCGCGACAGGTACGCCCCGATGCCGGCCTCGTCGTCGATGACCCCGGCACGATGGAGCAGCCCGTCGCCGTCTCGCGCGCGCCACTCGTCGAAGACAGGCCGGTCGATCAGCCCGCCATACCGATCCGACCGGTCGCTGTACAGGACGAGGATGGGGCTGAGCTGGGTCTGGGTCGCGCGCAGCAGGCCAAGCCGATCGGCCTTCGGTCCGGGCATCGTGTGCTCGTGGGGTCGCATCGTCGGGCCCCACGGCTCGAGGCGGATCCGCGCCAGGATGCCCCGCACCTCGGGGCCGGCGGATGCGATCGGTCGGGCCGTATCGGTAGGCATAGAAGGCAGCACGGGAGCGCTGGGCCAGCGTGCCGTCCTCGCGCCAGGCCGCGAGCGCCTCGGCGGCCGCGCGATGCGGCGCGACCTCTGCGCTGAGCTCCAGCCGGACCGCGTTGCGCGGGTGGCGGGCCAGCAGCGCGGCCCGCTGCGAGTCGGTGATGACGTCGTAGGGCGGACTGACCAGATCGGTCAGGTCAGCGACGCGACCCGGGATGCTCGGCCGCCTCGCCGCTCCGGCGCACCCGGGCCGGGATCTCGGTGCCGCCGAATCGGTCCAGCGCATAGCCGAGACCGCGGAGCGGCCGCACGAGGGGCATGGCCCGAATCCTAGCCGCCGATCTCCTCGAAGGTGGCTCCGTCGTCGGGGAAGCGCTGGCCCGGGCCGGCCGCCGGACGTCGGAGGAACAGGACCGCGGCCGCGGCCACCGTCACCAGGAAGACGATGGGCACGAATGGGAGTTGTCGGTAGTCGAGCGGCCAGACGCGGGTGACCAACCGCTGTGCCTGGTTCCCCACCGAATCGGTGGCCACCACCCACAACTCAGTCGGGATGATGCCCGCGTGGACGGGCACCTCGAACGTGCCGTCGTCCCGAATCGTCGCCGGCTCTCCGTTCACGGTCAGCGTTGCGCCGGGAAGCGTCGCGCCGCTCATCGTCGGCTCGAGGTCCAGCAGCGGAATGTCCTCGAGGATCGCCAGATCAGGGGGCAGGCGATGAATCTTCATCCGCCAATGACCCGCATAACCATGGCCGGCAGGCGTCACGACCCACGCCCGGACGGATCTCCGCGAACCCGCCCCCACGCCAGGCTCGGCCGGATCCAGAACGCGAATGCGCGACACGGCGCTCGGGCCGATCACTTCTTCGCCTTGCCCGTCAGGGGAGGTCCACCAGATGTGGGAGCCTGCGGGCCCATGGATCTCGAGATCAACCGCGCCGCTGCCGATCCAGAGGTCGGCCGGTCCATCGGGGTCCGGGGGACGAGCGGCTCCGTGGAACGTCGGATCAAGTCGGGCGCCCAGGGCCTCGGGCTCGAGGATCGACTGCACCGCGATCAGCCGCAGCGCGCCCGCGCCGGCGCCCACAGCTCGACCCGCCGGGTCATCGGGAACGAGGTGTCGTACACGCGGTCGGCGCCCGCAATCAGGGCGACCCATCGTGCTCCCTCGCCCGCCGTACCGATGATCCCCAGACCGGGGAGCAGCGCGACGTCCATGACCTCGGCCACGTCGTCGGAGCCAGCCGAGAGCCACCACCATCTGGCCGCCCGAGATATAGGCGTGCGGCATGCCGGGGAACCCGCCGGGCACCGTTCCGACGAATGGCTGCGAGCGGGGGGACGTCGTCGAATTCGAAGCCCGTCGTGAAGTCGGACTGTCGCGTGCCGGTCCGGGACGGTCACGGTTCGCTCGCGGGCACGGCCTAGATCACAGGGAAAGGCCTCCACTTGCCCCGAACGCTCCGGGTCAAAGAATCCGAAGACAGTCCGCCGTGACCGCGGTGCACCCGGCTTCCTCGATCTGATAGACGGCGGCGAGCGCGCCCGCCGAATACGTGGAGGCAAGCTCCACCGGCGCCTGGTCGCGAGGCCATGACCACAGGTGCAGGACGGAACCTTGCCCGATCAGCAGCACCGGACCATCGCCCAGGGCAACGGCCCGAGCGCCATCGACATAGCCTTGGCCCTCGAGACGCTCAACGGTCGGCGTTCCGTCTCGAAGCGAAATGCGCATGAGGACGGGGAAGTCCTGGAAGACACCGTCCCGTTCCAGTGGCTCGGCTGAGCCCGAAGCGATGACTTCGTCCCCGGCGTACCCATCGGTTTCTCCGACATCGAGAAGGTATGGACTCCAACTCATCACCCCGGGAATCGGGAACGCCTGGCGCGCGAACTCGGTTCCGGTCCAACGCAGGAGGGCGGCGTCCGCGCTTTTCGCTTCCTCGAGCGGGCCTTCGAGGACGAACAGCTCGTCAGTGCCATCGCCGTCGAGATCTGCGGGCATCAGCTGCGCCGCGTAACGGTGCGTTTCGGCGACCAGTCGCAGATTGATGTCGACACCCGATGTCGCGCTTACCTCCCAAATCGTGAGGCAACAAGGCCCACCGACGGAGTTCTCGGAACCAACAGCCGCGACGAGCAGGACATCCTCGCCCGCCCGCCTGGCCGCGAAGAGCCGCGCCGGCTCACTCATTCGGACCGGGAGCATCCCGTCGCTGTCGATGGCGCCGCGCAACCGGCTGGCGCCCAGCTCGTCCACGCTGGCCGACCGCCGGACGGGGGCCCTGTTGCTGGCATCAACGGAGCCATCCGCAGCGATAGCCCAGGTCTGGACGGCAGCGAGCTCAGTTTCGTCGTGGCGTGCCACGACCCCAACGATCTCGCGCGCGCCGTCTCCATCGAGGTCGTAAGCGAGGACCGAGGCAGTGACTTCCGAAAGCAGGATGCTCGGAGCTTCGTCGGGCAGGGGGGTACCCCGGTACGGCTCCGCGCCGAACACTGGCGCCGGATTGCCGCCGAGGCTGGCGGCGATGGGTGCCGTTACGGCCGCGGCCACGATGGCACGACGCAGGCGCGTCCCCACCTAGCCGCCGATCTCCTCGAAGGTGGCTCCGTCGTCCGGCGTCCGGCGGGTCGGTCCGGTATCGGGCCGTCGGAGGAACAGGATCACGCCCGGCAGCAACCGTGAGCAGGACCGCGATGGGCACGAACGGGAGCTGACGGTAGTCGATGGGCCAGACGCGGGTCACCACGCGCTCGGTGCGGTTGCCCACCGGGTCCACGACCACGATCCGCAGCTCGGTGGGCAGGATCCCCACCTCGATCGGGACCTCGAACGAGCCATCGGCGGCCACCGCCGCCGAGACGCCGTTGACCGTGAGCGCCGACCCGGGGAGCGTCTCACCCGAGAGCGTCGGGCTGAAGTCGATCAGGTCGGGATCCCCGCCAATCCCCAGGTCCGGCGGCTGGCGGTAGACGCTGATCCGCCACGATCCGGAGTAGGCATGGCCGGCGGGCGTCACCAGCCGAATGCTCGCCGTCGTCCCCGAGCCGTCCGGCGCGTTCGGGCCCGGCGGGCTCGAGCAGGCGAATCCGCGCCACGCCGTCGGGGGCGACCACCAGGTCGTTCGGCACGCCGCGCGAGACCCACTCCAGCTCGGTGCCGGGCGGGGCGTGAACCACGGCATCCGCAGCCTCATTCCCCACGATGAGGCTCTGAGCCCGTGACGGGTCAGCGGCCACCCCGCTGAACGTCGGCTCGAGCCGTCCATTGCCAAGCTCGGGCTCGAGCATCGACGCGGTCGAGACAAGGCGGAGCGCCCCCGTGACCCGGGCATTGATCAGGTCGGTGGCAGGCAGGATTCTCGGAATCCCGAAGACGCGGCTGGGCGAAGTTGCTCAGCAGCGCTGTCCAGGCGCCATCTTCTCCGACCCGTCCCATCGGCTCGAGGCCGGGGAGGAGGGCCATGGGGGCGGCCTGGGCGAGGATGCCACGCTCACCGTCCGGAACGATGCGAGTCCCGGCGAAGACGTACGCCTCCGGCTCGCCACCTTCGCCAGGCTGGACCCCCCAGTACGGCTGTGGACCGCTGAACGGATCGGCTCCGAATGAACCGGTGAACATCCCGGCGCGCGTGTCCCGCCCGATGGTGGTCGTAAGACCGGTACCACCCCCGAGGTCCCCGGGCAGGACGAGCACCGAGCCCGGTGGCGTCCCGGCGGACACCATCATCCGGCTGCTGCTCGCCCGAACCGAAGACCGCGATCGGGACCCCGCCCGCCGGCCGGAACGCGATCCGCTCCGCGGGTCCGTCGCTCGGCCACGACCACAGGAAGAGGGTCCGGCCATCGCCGGTGACGATCGCCGACTCCGGGCCGTCATCCACCACGACCGCGGCCGCGACGTCGTGGTCGACATCCTCGTCACCGCCACCGTCGCCGGGGACGAACGTGGCTCGTTCCGTCCATGGCGCTCCGGAGCGGAGACTGACGCGGTGGAGAGCCATTCGGGAGTTCACGTCGATACCGACCAGCAGCACCTCCTCACCCGGGACGCCCGTCGGTGTCTCCGACGTCCTGGATCTGGGTGCAGCACGCGATCGACCGAAGGGATCGTGAAGGGGACGCGGGTGAACCGGTCACCGTTCCATCGAAGGAGGCCGAAGTCCGGTTGCAGGTCGGCGTCGCCGAAGACCGGTCCCTCACCGACCATCAGCTCATCGGTCCCATCCGCGTCCATGTCGGCGGCCGCGAACTCGGCCGCATACCGTTGCGTGTCCGCGACCAGTCTCAGGTCGATCTCGCCTCGGGCCGCCGGTGGTCACCTCCCAGATCGTCAGGCAGCAGGGCACATCGATGTCCGCGTCGAGATCGGTCCCGATCGTCGCAACCAGCAGGACCGGTGCTCCCCCGCGCTGGACGATCAGGAGCTTCGCCGGCTCGCCGAGGCCGACGGCGATCATGCCATCGCGGTCGATGCCGAGCCCACCACGTCCCGCCAGCTTCTCGTCCACGCTGGCCGACCGCCGAAGACCGACCTGGTTGCTGGGCTCGACCGCGCCGTCCTCGGCCACCCACCATGCCTGGATCGCGCTCAGGCCCTGGGCGTCGGCCCGCGCTGCCACGGCGACCAGCTCGTCCACCCCGTCGTCGTCGAGGTCGAACGAGATCGCCCCCATGGCCGAGTCGGTCAGCTCGATGGCCCGCGGCTCGCCCGGCAGTCGCGTGCCGACGATGGGCTCGACCGCGGCGGCCGGGGCCGCCAGGACCCCGACCAGGACGGCCACCACAGCCGCGCCACGGATCAGCTGGATTCGGCGGGCGGCCATCGGTTCGTCAGCCGCGCAGGGCGCGGATGGAATCCAGGGTGGCGGGGTCCTCGAGCGCGGAGGTGTCGCCCGGGTCCGCCCCAAGGTAGGCCGCCCGTGCCAGGCGGCGCAGGACCTTCCCGTTCCGCGTCTTCGGGAGCGCAGGGACGAGATGGACCGCGGCCGGCTTGAACGACTTGCCCAGCCCGTCGACCACCGTCTGACCGATGGCGGCCGGCAGCGCGTCCGTCTGCCTCGGCGCTGTCGCCGGACGACCGCGAACAGGACGATGGCCTCGCCCTTGACCTCGTCCGGGACCCCGACCGCCAGCGCCTCGACCACGAGCGGGTGCGCGACGGCGGCGGACTCGACCTCCGCCGGACCGATCCGCTTGCCCGCCACCTTGATCGTGTCGTCCGAGCGGCCGCTGATGTACCAGAAGCCGTCAGCGTCGATGCGCGCCCAGTCGCCGTGGACCCACAGCCCCGGCACGCGGGACCAGTACGCCTCGAGGTACCGATCCGGGTCGCGCCAGAAGCCCTGGGTCATCCCGGGCCACGGCTGGCGAATGGCCAGCTCCCCCACCTCGCCGCGCACCGGGTTGCCCTCGCCGTCCACCACGTCGGCCGCCATCCCGGGGCACGGACCGGCGAACGAGCACGGGGCGATGGGCGTGATCGTGGTGCAGCCGACGATCCCGCCGCTGATCTCGGTCCCACCGGAGTAGTTGATGATCGGGACCCGCTCGTCGCCCACCGTGCGGAAGAGCCACCACCACGGGTCGGGGTTCCACGGCTCCCCGGTCGACCCCAGCACCCGCAGCGAGGATCGGTCATGCGCGCGCACCGGCTCGTTGCCGTGGGCCATGAGCGCCCGCACCGCGGTGGGGCTGATCCCGAGATGGGTGATCCGGTGCCGCTCGACGAGGTCCCACAGCCGGTCCGGACCGGGGTAGTCGGGCGTTCCCTCGTAGATGACCAGGGTCGCGCCCAGCAGCAGGGCGCCGGCCACCGCCCACGGACCCATCATCCAGCCCATGTCGGTGAACCAGAACAGGACGTCGCCGCGCTGCAGGTCGAAGCAATGGGCGAGGTCGACGGCGCTCTTGAGCGGGAAGCCGCCGTGGTCGTGGATCGCGCCCTTCGGCCGTCCCGTCGTGCCGCTGGTGTAGATGATCATGTACGGCTCTTCGGCGTGGGTCCGGACCGATGCCAGGGGCTCGCCCGCCGCGTCGGCCATCGCCTCGTCCCACGCCACGTCCCGGCCCTTCGTCCACGGCACCTCGCCGCCGTCGGCCCACAGCCGGCGCACGACCAGGCACCGTTCGACGGTCGGGGCGTCCGCGAGCGCGGCGTCGGCCACGGACTTCATCACCACCTGCTTGCCCGCGCCGCCAGAATCCGTCCGCGGTGACGAGCAGCTTCGCCTCGCAGTCGGCCAGCCGGCTGGCCACCGCCGGCGCGCCGTAGCCGGAGAAGATGGGGGTGTAGATCGCGCCGAGCTTCCCGACGGCGAGGACCGCGATCACCGTCTCGGGAATCATCGGCATGAAGATCCCCACCCGGTCGCCGCGCTCCACGCCGAGCGCCGCCATGGCGCGCGCCGCGCGATCGACGTCGGCCCGAAGCTCGCCGCGCGACAGGCTGCGGACCGATCCATCCTCCCCTTCCCAGGTGAGCGCCACCTCGTGCGGACGATCAGCAGCCGGCTCGTCGACCGCCGCGGCGACGTAGTTGAATCCGGCACCGGCCCACCAGCGCGCCCACTCCGGTCCGCGCGACACGTCGAGCACGGACTCGGGCTCCGGGTCGAATCGGACGCCGAGGTCGCGAACCGCGGCCGACCAGAACCAGGCGGGATCGGCCTCCGCCCGGGCCTGGAGCTCCTCCAGGTCGGCGCAGCCGACATCGGTCAGGAACCGGCGCAGCCGGCTCCGTTCGAGGTAGTCGGCCGTGGGTCGCCAGGCCGCCGCGGGCGAATCGGTCCCGAACCGCGGACCCGCCGACTGGACCGTCATCGGTCTATGCCAACCCTGTCGGTCGCACCGAGCTACATCGCCCGGATGCCGAGCAGGTTGCGGGCGATCACGAGACGCTGGATCTCGCTCGTCCCCTCCCCGATCTCGGTCAGCTTCGCGTCGCGCAGGTAGCGCTCGACGCGGTACTCGCGGATGTACCCGTACCCGCCGTGGACCTGGATCGCCGCGTTCGTCGCTCGGGCCGCGACTTCGGAGGCGTAGAGCTTGGCCATCGCCGCCTCGGTCGTGAACGGGCGGCCCTGGTCCTTGAGCCACGCCGCGCGGTAGACGAGGAGCCGGGCGGCGTCGATCTCGGTCGCCATGTCGGCGATCTGGAAGGCCACGCCCTGGAACGAGCCGATGACCCGCCCGAACTGCTTGCGCTCCTTGGCGTAGGCCGATGCGGCCTCGTAGGCCGCCTGCGCCAGGCCGAGGGCCATGGCACCGATCCCGATCCGGCCGCCGTCCAGGGTGCGGAGGAACAGCTTGTCGCCCTCGCCCTCGTCACCGAGCAGGTTGGCGGCGGGGATCCGACAGTCGGCGAACAGCAGCTCCCCGGTGGCCGAGGCGTGGAGCCCCATCTTCTCCTCGAACCGACCGAACGTGAACCCGGGCGTGCCCTTCTCGACGATGAAGGCGGTGATCTGGGAGTCGTCCTCCGCCTCGCCGGTGCGGGCCACCACGATGTAGATGTCCGCCACGCCGGCGTTGGTGATGAACTGCTTCGCCCCGTCGATGACCCACTCGTCACCGTCGCGGCGGGCCCGCGTCTTCGTGCCGCGCGAGTCGCTCCCGGCTCCGGGCTCGGTCAGGCCGTAGGCGCCGAGCTTCTCCCCGCTGGCCAGTGGACGGAGGAAGCGTTCCTGCTGGTCCGGCGTGCCGGCCAGGTACAGCGGGCCGGCGCCCAGCGAGGTGTGGGCCGACACGATGATCGCGACGCTGCCCGACACACGGGCCAGCTCCTCGATGGTGATGGCATAGGCCAGGTTGTCGAGCCCGGTGCCCCCGATCTCGGTGGGATAGGGCACGCCCAGCAGCCCCAGGCCGGCCGCCTCGCGGACCAGCTCGTGCGGGAACTCGCCCCGGGCCTCCATCTCGTCGGCCTGGGGAGCGATGCGTCGCTCGGCAAAGTCGCGGACGGTGCGCCGGATGTCCTCGTGGGCAGGCGAGAGCGCGAAGTCCATCGGTCCGGCGAGTCTATCAGCGCCGCAGGACGCTTCCGGGCACCGCCTTCAGGCGGGACCCAGCACGACCACCGTCGTGGGCTCGGACTTCCCCTTGAGGAACAGCGACCGGTGCGCGACCCCGGCCATGTTGAGCCGCGCGGCCTCGGCGGCCGCAACGGTCACGAGCAGCTCCCCTGCGCCCGCGCTCGACGCGAGTCGTGCCGTGATATTGACCGTATCGCCGAGGGCGGTGAAGTCCACTCGTTCGCCGTCACCCACCGTTCCGACAAACGCGACGCCCGTATTCACCCCAGCCCCAATCGGTAGCCAGGCTGTCGCGGTTCCATGACCGGTCGCCGCGAGCAGGGCGCGGCCGGCGTCGATGGCCCGGGCGGCATGGAGCTCGCCCGCCAGGGCAGGAACGAAGATGCCGATCACTTCATCGCCCACGAACTTGTCCACGATCGCGTCCCGGGTGATCAGGATCTCGCTGGCGACCTGGAAATATCGGTCCATGAGAGCCCGGAACTCGGCTGGGCGCATGGACTCGGCCATGGGGGTCGAGCCGCGCACGTCCGCGAACAGGAGGCTGCATTCGATCTCCGCACCCGACCGATGCTTCGAGATGTCGGCGAAACACGCCTTGCAGTACGTCGGGTTCATGGGCCATGGCCCGAGGCCCACGGCTCGCATGACGGCTCCACCGGCGCCGCCGAACGGCCGCGTGCAGAGTTTGCATCGCGGCTGGCTTGGCAGGCGTCCCCAGAACCGTCGCATGTGCCTGACCGGCTGGACCGTTCCCGCCAGGAGTCCGCGGCTGCGCGCCTCGTCGCGGCGCGTGCGCCGAATCGCCAGGCTCGGCGGGATCGGTCATGGCCATCGGAGTCTAGACGGCGCCACTGACCCATGTGGCGCCTCCCGAGGAGTCGTTCCGCGTGCTGGCGGGGCTGGTTTCCCAGCCCCGCCCTCCTATACTCCGCGCTCGCGGGCCTGAAGGCGTTGATTGGAGAGTTGGATGTCGAATCGGCGGGTGGCGGGTGTCCTGATCGGCGCGGGCCTGGTCGTGATTGCGGTCATCGCGTTCATCGGGATCTTCTCCGACCCACCGGATGACCACGCGATCGTGACCTTCGAGGTCGCCGGCGGCGAAACCTTCAAGGTTGAGCTCATCACCGCCGACCTGGTCGAAAACGCGGAACGACTGCTGGCCGGCGAGGAGGCGCCCTCCGTCCCGAACGGCCTGATCGTTCGCGACGACCCGGGCGTCAACGCCCCGTGGTCGTGGCACCTCGATCCCGCCACCTTCGAGTTCGCGGACGCGACCACCGAGGTGTGCGACGCGATCCCGTCCGACGTCGAGGACGAGATCATCACGTCGAACATGTTCTGCCCGTGGTCGGCGCGGGTCATCGCCATCGATCCGCCACCCTGATCTAGGCTGGATTCCAGACGTCACCCGCATATACTGCGGGCCTAGCCGGTGGGGAACCGGCGCCTGGAGGGTGCGCGATTGCCCGACGTCGACGTCCGCCTGGATCACGTCACGAAGTCCTTCGGCGAGATGGTCGCCGTCGACGACTTGTCCCTCGAAGTCTGGCGCGGGGAGTTCTTCTCGCTGCTCGGCCCGTCGGGCTGCGGCAAGACCACCACCCTCCGCATGATCGGCGGCTTCGAGGACACGACCAGCGGGACGGTCTACCTGGGCGACACCGATGTCACCGGGCTGCCTCCGTACAAGCGCAACGTCAACACCGTCTTCCAGAACTACGCCCTCTTCCCCCACCTGACGATCTACGAAAACGTCGCCTTCGGCCTTCGGCGCCGCAAGGTTCCTGATGCGCAGGTCAAGAGCCAGGTCGAGGCCATGCTCAAGCTCGTCGAGCTGCCGGGCTACGAGCAGCGCAAGCCGACGATGCTGTCCGGTGGGCAGCAGCAGCGGGTGGCCCTCGCCCGCGCCCTGATCAACCACCCCCAGGTGCTCCTCCTGGACGAGCCGCTCGGCGCGCTGGACCTGAAGCTGCGCAAGCAGATGCAGATCGAGCTGAAGGCGATCCAGACCGAGGTCGGGATCACGTTCATCTACGTGACCCACGACCAGGAAGAGGCCATGACCATGTCGAACCGGATCGCGGTCATGCGCGCCGGCAAGATCGAGCAGCTGGGCGACCCGGAGAGCCTGTACGAGCGGCCGAAGACCGCGTTCGTGGCCGGCTTCCTGGGCGTCTCCAACCTGCTGGAGGGCCAGGTGGCGGGACACGAGGGCGGCATGATCGCCATCCGGCTGTCCGATGGCACCGTCATCCGCGCCCCCGCCGGCGAAGACGGCCAGGAGCAGGTCCGCCTCGGCGTGCGGCCGGAGAAGCTGCGCGTCGTGCCCATGAACGACGGCCAGGCGGCCGCAGCCACCGATCTCAACGCGGTCGAGGCCACCGTCCTCGACTCGAGCTACATCGGGGTCAGCACCCAGTACCTGGTCGAGACCCGCGATGGACACCGGATGACCGCCTATGCCCAGAACCTCGAGACCGCCAGCGTGGCGGAAGCCCTGGCCAACGGGCAGAAGGTCCACATCACCTGGCAACCCCGTCACACGTTCGTCATCGCCGGACCGGCCGAGCATGTCGCCGGCGATCCCCACGCCCCGGAGGAGGAAGGAGACCTCGATGTCTGACGTGCCGCGCCACCAGTTGACCCCCATCGAGCTGGCCATCGAGCGAGCCATGCGCCAGGACCGCATCAACCGGCGGGCCTTCCTCGGCCGAGCCGGGCGGGGCGGGATCGCGCTGGGCGCGATGCTGTCGCTGCCGGCGCTGATCGCCGCCTGCACGCCGAGCGGGAGCGGGGACGGCGATGTCACCCTCGAACTGGGCTCAACTGGCCGGCCTACATCGACATCGACGAGGAGATCCGAGCCAAACCCGACCATCTACCCGACGATCAACGCGTTCATCGAGCAGACCGGCATCAACGTCGAATACAACGAGGAGCTCCTCGACAACGCGGACTTCTTCGCAGCAGATCCTGCCCGACCTGTCGAACGGCAACCCCACCGGATGGGACCTCGATCACGCCAGGCGGCTGGGTGGTCCAGCGGATGGCGGACCTGGGCTACCTCGAGGAAATCGACCACAGCAAGCTGCCCGAACTGGACCGCGAACGCCGCCGACTACGCGGTCGGCCAGTGGTACGACCCGGACAACACCTACAGCGTCTGGTGGCAGGGCGGGATCACCGGCATCGCCTACGACCCGAATCTCACCGGTCGCGAGCTCACGTCGTTCGACGACCTGCTCGACCCCGAGTTCGCCGGCGGAGTGGGCGCGTTCAGCGACATGCGCGACATGTTCGGCCTGACCCTCCTCAGCCTGGGCATCGTTCCGGAGAATGCGACGATCGACGACGTGACGGCCGCCCAGCAGAAGCTGCTGGAGGCCAACGGACGCGAGCCAGTTCCGTGGCTACTACGGCAACGAGTACTTACGACGCGCTGGCCGCCGGCGACCTCATGGCCAGCGTGGCATGGTCCGGCGACGTCACCCAGATGCGCTCTACGAGAACCCGAACGTCAAGTTCGTGATCCCCGAGGAGGCGGGATGCGCTGGAACGACAACATGTGCATCCCCAAGGGCTCGACCGAGCGGATCGAGCAGACGCTCACCAGCTCATGGACTACTGGTACGACCTCGACGCCGGCGACGCACGCTGTCGGAGTACATCGGCGTACTTCACCGGCGTGGCGGGCGTCAGCGAGCGGATCATGCAGGATGCCGAGCCGCCCGCGATTCGGGCGACGACCGAGAATGCGGACCAGCTCGAGATGGTGGCCGCGGCGGATCGTGCCGACCGAGGAGCAGATCGACAACACGTACACCGACAAGCAGCTCGACGAGGAGGAAGAGGCCGAGTGGAACGACCTGTTCCTCGAGGTCCTGGGCGGCTGACCGATCTCGATCGCGGGCACGCCGTCTGGAACCGGCTGAGCACCGGCTGACATCGATGGGCGGACGTCGAGGCTGGGTCCCCTATGCGCTGCTGGCGCCGGGGACGATCTGGCTGCTGATTGTTCTTCGCCGATCCCCATGGGCTACATGCTCATCGTGTCGCTCCAGGAGGGCACCCTCGGGACGGGCTTCGAGCTGACCTGGAACTTCGGGATCTACCCCGAGGTCATCGCCCAGTACGGCGAGCTCTTCCTCCGGTCCATCGGCTACGCCCTGGTGACCACCGTGATCACCTTCCTGATCGGTTACCCGATGGCCTACACCATCGCCTTCCGCGGCGGGCGCTTCAAGAACGCGCTGCTCCTGGTCGTGGTCCTGCCGTTCTTCGTCAGCTTCGTCATCCGGACCCTGAACTGGCGGATGATCCTGTCGGACAACGGGATGGTGTTCGGGACGCTGAAGGACCTCGGTGTCCTCGACCCGTCGTTCCAGTTCCTGGCCACCCCGGCATCGGTGATCTTCGGGCTGACCTACAACTACCTGCCGTTCATGATCCTGCCGCTGTACGTCGCGCTGGAGAAGATCGACCGGCGGCTGATCGAGGCCGGCGACCGACCTGTACGCCAGCCGCTCGCAGGCGTTCTGGCGCATCACGTTCGTGCTGTCGCTGCCCGGAGTGGTGGCCGGGTCGCTGCTGACCTTCATCCCGGCGGTCGGTGACTTCATCAACGCCGAGATCATCGGGGCGGGCAACCCGGACTCGATCATGATCGGCAACGTCATCCAGTTCAAATTCATCAACGCCAACGACTACCCCGCGGCGGCCGCGCTGGCCTTCGTGCTGGTGATCGGGGTCATGGCGCTGGTCGCGATCTACACCCGCGCGGCGGTCGGCAGCTGGAGACGCGCTGACGCGAGCGATGAGCACGATGACCGTCGGGTCGCGTCTGTCTCGGTCGCGCTGCCGGTCTTCACCGCGCTGGTCGTGATCTTCCTGTTCGCGCCCATCGCGGTGATGATCATCTTCAGCTTCAACGATCCCCTGGGTCGGCAGAACATCACCTGGCAGGGGTTCACGCTCCAGAACTACCTGACCGTGTGGAGCCGCCCGGACATCACCGGGCCGCTGATCCTGAGCCTCGTCGATCGCCACCATCTCGACCGTCGTCGCCACCATTCTCGGCACGATGATGGGCCTGGCGCTGGTCCGCTACCAGTTCCGCGGCGAGGGCCTCAGCAACCTCCTGATCTTCATCCCGATGACCGCGCCCGAGATCATCCTCGGCGCCTCGCTGCTGACGATGTGGGTCTCGTTCGGGGTGGAGCGTGGCTTCGGGACCATCCTGATCAGCCACATCATGTTCAACATCAGCTTCGTGGTGGTCACCATCCGGGCCCGACTGGTGGGCTTCAACCGATCGCTCGAGGAGGCGGGCATGGACCTCTATGCCGATGGCTGGACGACCTTCCGCAAGGTGACCCTGCCGATCATCTTCCCCGGCGTCCTGGCCGCTGCCTTGCTGGCGTTCGCGCTGTCGATCGATGACTACGTCATCACCCTCTTCAGCGCCGGCCGGACCCTGACCTTCCCGCTGTGGGTGGTCGGGGCCAGCCGGCTTGGCATCCCACCCGAGGTCAACGTGCTGGGCACGCCTGATCCTGCTCATCGCGTTCGTGTTCATCGCGGTCCAGACCTGGTCCGCGCGGCGTGGCGGGCGGAAGGAGACCGGCCCGGTCACCATGGTCGGCCGCTAGGCGCGCGCACGACCGGAGCCGCTACCCTTTCGCCGTGACGACCGAGACCGCTCCGCCCCAGGTCGACCCGCGCGCCGATGACTCCGCCGTGTGGCTGGCGCGCCGCGCCGGTGTCCCGGCCGTGTGGGCCCGGTACACGGACCTCGTCGTGGACCGCGGCGAGGGGTCGTGGGTCATCACCCAGGACGGCGATCGCTACCTCGACTACACCTGCGGCATCGGGGTCACGAACACCGGCCATGCCCATCCCCGCGTGGCGGCGGCGATCGCCGAGCAGGCGGGCCGGATCATCCACGCCCAGCAGAACATCCTGTATCACAAGCCCGGGCTGGAGCTCCACGAACGGCTGCCGCGCTACTTCCCCGAGCGCCGCGGACGCCGACGGACGAGATCGGTCTGTTCCTCTCCAACTCGGGCGCCGAGGCCATCGAGGCCGCCGTCAAGCTGGCGAAGATCGCCACCCATCGGCCGGCGATCGTCGCCTTCCGGGGCGGGTTCCATGGCCGGACCCACGGGACGATGTCGCTCACCTCGTCCGCCATCAAGAACCGGGGCCATTACGAGCCGCTGCTCGCATCGGCCTATTTCGCGCCGTATCCCTACCCGCTGCGCAACCCGACCGGCCGAACCGATGCCGACGCCCTGGCCTGGACCCTGTCGCAGCTCGACGAGCTGTTCGCCACGCTCGTGTTCCCCGAGGACGTGGCCGCGTTCCTCGTCGAGCCGGTGCTCGGGGAGGGCGGGTACGTGGTCCCGCCGGACGGCTTCCTCCCCGCCCTGCGCGAGGTGGCCGACCGCCACGGCATCCTGCTCATCGTCGACGAGGTGCAGTCCGGCTACGGGCGCACGGGCCGATTCTTCGCCACCGAGTGGAGTGGCGTCCGCCCCGACATCGTGGTCATGGCCAAGGGCATCGCGTCCGGCATGCCGCTCTCCGGCATCCTCGCGTCGCGCGAGCTGCTGAACCGATTCCCGCCGGGGGGCCACGGCGGCACGTACGGCGGCAACGCGGTGTCATGCGCGGCCGCCCTGGCGACCCTCGACGTGTTCGAGGAGGAAGGGCTGACCGCCCGCGCCGAGACCCTCGGCCATCGCCTGCTCGACGGCCTCCGTGCGGCCGCGGCGGGCAACCCGTACGTGGCCGAGGTCCGCGGCCGCGGCCTCATGGTCGGCATCGAGTTCGCGGATCCCGAAACCCTCACCCCGCGGCCGGATCTCGCCAAGGCCGCCATCACCGACGCCCTCATGCATCGGCTCCTGCTCCTCACCTGCGGCACCTGGGGCCAGGTCGTCCGCGTCATCCCGCCCCTGGTCACGACCGAGGACGAAGTGGATCAGGCCATCGCCATCATCTCCGCCGCTCTCGAGGCCGCGACTCCCTAGCGGTAGCGCTCCAGGCGCTCGAGGATGGCGTTGGCCGAGGCCCAGTCGTCGTCGGTGGGACGCTCCCCGGGGTGCAGGTGGAGGAGCGGCACCACGTTCCAGGCCGGCCCGTCGCGGCGCGGGATGTGGATCGACAGGTCCCCCCGGTCGAGCAGCGCCACGAGCGTCGCCCCGCCACCCAGCGACCCGCCGTCAATCACCGCACGCACCAGGCTGTCCACGAAGGCATCGGTCCCGCCGAACTCCAGGCCGATGCGCATGGCCAGCAACCCGGTATCGGGCACCGACAGGCGCTGATCGCCGATCACGTCGCCGGTCACGCCCAGCTCACTCGTCACACGCCCAACGCGTCGAGGATCCACGAGAAGACGACGCCGGCACCGATGACGGTCAGGGCCAGCACCCCCACCAGCAGAATCAGGCCGAGGGCGGAGGCGAACCGCGGGATCCCGTCGGGCGTTCCGAACAGATCGGGCGCCGCAATCCACTTCGCGAGCGCATCGCCATCGACCCGCGTCTCCACGTCCTCGTCGAACGGGACCACGATGACGCGTTCCCGCCCGCTCCCCTGGCTGCCCGGCTCGGTCAGGAGCAGGACCCGTGATGTTTCGTCCTCGAGGAGGAGGATCGCGTGGTCGCCGGATTCGTTGGTCAGGCTCTCCGCGTGCATCGCCCGGCGGCCCAATGGAATCGGCGCGACGTCCTCAGCCCTCACGCCGTCGAGCATACCCGGCCCGGTGGTACGCTCCGACCGCCCCAGTGTCGATTTCCCTGCCAGCCCGTTCGTCGTATCTGCAGCGGCGACACATCAGTCGCTGCATGAGCCATCCACAGGAGAACCCGATGCGTTACGCCATCCTGATCTACGACGCGAACACCGCCGACTCCTCGCTTCCGCCGCCCGACCCGGCCGAATGGGCCAAGGTCACCGAGGCCTACGGCGCCTACAGCAAGATGCTCAACGACACCGGTGTCTTCGTCGCCGGCGACGCGCTCCAGCCGAACGCGACCGCGACGACCATCCGCTCCAAGGACGGCCAGGCGGTCATGACCGATGGACCCTTCGCCGAGACGAAGGAAGGCCTCGGCGGCTTCTACATCGTCGAGGCTCGCGACCTGGACCACGCCCTTGAGCTGGGCAAGGCCTGCCCGGGCCTGTGGTACGGGTCGATCGAGGTCCGGCCGGTGTGGGACACCGCCGTGCCGGCTGACCCGCAGGCCGCGGGCGAGGCCGTCACCGCCTGACCATGGCTCGCTGACGCCGTTGGCGACCGCCGACGGGACTCCCCGCGAGGCTGTCGACCGCCTGTTCCGCGACCATCACGGACGGGCGGTCGCCACCCTCATCGGGCTGCTCGGCGACTTCGACCTGGCCGAGGAGAGCCTCCAGGACGCCTACCTCGTGGCCCTCGAGAAATGGCCGGTCACCGGCCTTCCTCGCAACCCCGAAGCCTGGATCGTGGTCACCGCCCGCAACCGGGCCATCGACCGCCTTCGGCGCGCGAAACGACTGACCGATAAGCAGGCGATTCTCGAGCACGAGGCGCACTCTGGCCGCCGATGCGGCCGGATCCGGAGGCGGCGTCCCGTGGACGCGGATGAGGAGCCGATGAGCATCCCCGATGACCGCCTGCGACTGATCTTCACCTGCTGCCACCCCGCGCTCGCGCTCGAGTCGCGCATCGCGCTGACGCTGTGGACGCTGGGCGGGCTGACGACCCCCGAGATCGCGCGAGCCTTCCTCGTCCCGGAGCCACGCTCGCCCAGCGCCTGGTGCGCGCCAAGCGGAAGATTCGCGATGCGGCGATCCCGTACCGCGTCCCGCCCGACGCGCTCCTCCCGGAGCGGCTCGACGGCGTGCTCCGGGTCCTGTACCTCATCTTCAACGAGGGCTACGACGCGTCATCGGGCGAGAGCCTCATCCGCCGCGAGCTGTGCGCCGAGGCGATCCGGCTGGCCCGAGTCCTGGCCGCGCTCATGCCCGACGAGCCCGAGGTCATCGGCCTGTTGGCGCTCATGCTCCTGACCGATGCCCGCCGCCCCGCGCGGGTCGGACCCGACGGCGAGCTGGTGCTGCTCGAGGACCAGGACCGTGGGCTGTGGGACCGCTCGAGGATCGCCGAAGGGCAGCATTCTCGTCGAAGGCGCGCTGCGGGCGGGTCGGCCCGGCCCGTACCAGCTCCAGGCCGCCATCGCGGCCGTCCATGACGAGGCGCCCGCCGCTGATCGAACCGACTGGGCGGAGATCGTGCGTCCTGTACGACGCGCTCCTGCGGCTGTCACCCACGCCGATCGTCGAGCTCAATCGGGCGGCGGCGGTGGCCATGGCGCCGGGGCCGGACGCCGGTCCGGCGGCGGGGCTCGCGATCATGGACCGCCTCGTCGCCGAGGGGGCGCTGGCCGACTACCCGTACCTCCACGCGGCGCGGGCCGATCTGCTCCGCCGCCTCGACCGTCGAGACGAGGCGGCCGCCGCCTACGAGCGGGCCGTCGCCCTGACCACGAACGCATCGGAGCAGGCATTCCTCGCCCGCCGCCTCCGGGAAGTGACCGCTCCCTAGGCGTCCGTCGAGCAGGGCGAGCGCCGGAGCGAGGGCGCGGATGCTGTCGGCGGTGATCGGGTCGACGACGAGCTGGACGTGGCCCACTCCCTCCGCCGCGAAGGCGCGGAGCGCGGTGGCCAGGATCTCAGGCTCCCCGGACAGTGGCGCCGCGGGTGGCTTGTCATGGCTGCCCTGCGGTCGCCCCTCCCCGCCGGGGAGCGTCACCAGCACGGCCACCGTTCGCTCCAGCGTCGCCGGGTCGCGGCCGACCTTCCGGCAGGCGGCGTCGATCTGGTCGCGGAGCGACCGATAGCCCTCAGGCGAGTTGCCGAACCAGGTGAACCACGCGTTCCACGACTGCACGTGGGGGAGGGTGATGGACAGCATCCGCTCCCCCATCGATCCCACCATCAGCGGCGGTCCGTTCGGCTGCGGCCCGCGGGGAATGAGCTCGGCATCGGTAAGTTGGTAGTAAGTCGCCCGAAAAGTCGATCCGGCCATCCTGGAGCAGGGTCCGGATGATCGTGAACGCCTCCTCGAACCGGCTGACGCGATGATCGAAGGGATACCCGTAGGCCCGGTATTCGGTCTCGTTCCAGCCTGCGCCCAGGCCCAGGATGAGCCGGCCACCGCTGATCTCGTCCAGGGTGGCGGCCTTCTTGGCCAGCATGGCCGGGTTGTGGAACGAGGTCGCGGCCACCAGCGGCCCGAGCTGCACGCGCTCGGTGATCGCGGCAATGGCCGCCAGCTGGGTCCACGCCTCCCATGGCCCGCGGGCAGGCTCCGTCTCGTTGCCCGCCTCGTCGACATATCGGTACAGGAGGTGATCGCCCACCCAGATCGAGTCGAGCCCGATCTCTTCGGCCGCGAGGGCCATCTCCCGGATGTCCGCCCAGCGCGGCACCCACTCGACCTCGGGGAGCTGGACTCCCACCTTCATCGGTCGCGTCATGACGTGGATTGTCGGCGATTGGCGGTCGAGGAATGTCGGCGTCGGTGGGCTGGGGAGAAGGCTCCTATAGCATGTACGCTATAGAACTGGTAGACTGCGGTCAGTGCGTACTGCGAACCTGCTCCGACACGCGCGACGCCGGGCGGGCCTGACCCAGGTCGAGCTGGCGGCGTTGGCTGGTGTGCCCCAGTCGACCGTCGGCCGAATCGAGACCGACCGGATCAACCCCACCATCGGAACGCTTCGCCTCCTCCTCCACGCTGCCGGGCAGGAACTCGAGCTCGCGCCGCTGGCCGGACGGGATGAGGACCGGAGCCTCATCCGCGATCGTCTGCAGCTGACCCCGGCTGCCCGGGCCCGACTCGCCATCCAGGAGGCGCGGTTCGAGGCCAGCCTCCGGACTCCCCGCGCGTGACGACCGACCGCCAGTTCGACCCGATTCGCTCCTTCCAGACCCTGAACCGGCACGGCGTCCAGTACGTCGTCATCGGCGGCTTCGCCGGCAAGCTCCTGGGGTCGACGATCCTGACCGTCGACATCGACGTCTGCTACTCCCGGGATCCGAAGAACCTCGAGCGGCTCGCATCGGCGCTGCGCGAGCTGCATGCCGAGCTCCGCGGCGCCCCGGGCGGCCTCCCCTTTCGACTCGACGCGCGCACCCTTCGCAAGGGCGACAACTTCACCTTCGTGACCGATGCCGGCGATCTCGACATCCTCGGGATGCCGCCCGGATCGGGCGGCTACGAGGCCCTGCGCCGCAACGCGACCGAGCTCGACCTCGGCGAGGTCAAGGTCTGGGTGGCGGGCATCGAGGACCTGATCGCCATGAAGCGCGCCTCGGGCCGGCTGCGGGACCTCGCCCATCTCGAGGTGTTGGCCGCGCTCCGCGACGAGCTCGAGCGCAGCTGACCTCACGAATCCCACGGGCAGCGCGTTTCAAGCAACATGGAGGCAGCGCTGCTCCCCGACCGCGACCGAGCTGTACCGATTGATGGCGGCGCGTGACCCGCAGGCGGAGGGCATGTTCGTGGTCGCGGTTCGCACGACCGGCATCTTCTGCCGCCCAACCTGTCCGTCCCGCACGCCGCTCCCCCAGAACGTCGAGTTCCACGCCACGACCTGGGATGCGCTGGTCGCCGGATTCCGCCCTTGCCGACGATGTCGGCCGATGGATCCGCCCGGCACTCGCCGGCCACGCGACGCGGCCCCGAGCCGTGAACTGGTCATCACCCGGATCCGAGACGCCGATCGGGACCATGGTCGCGGCCGCGGTGGACGAGGGCCTCGCGGTCCTCGACTTCGCCGATCGGCGCGCCACCCGGACCGCGCTCCGCGACGCCTCGCGCCGACTGAAGGCGACCCCGACCATCGGCCGCCATCCGCACCTGGACAACCTGGAAACGCAGCTGGGCGAGTACTTCACCGGCGCCCGGACGACGTTCGACCTCCCCCTGGCCCGCCGCGGCACGCCGTTCGAGCAATCGGTCTGGGCCTGGCTCCAGACCATCCCGGCCGGCGAGACCCGGACCTACGCCGAAGGCGCCGCGGTCGTCGGGCGGCCGCAAGCTGTCCGCGCCATCGGTCGGGCCAACGGCCGCAACCCGGTGGCCATCGTCGTGCCCTGCCACCGCGTCATCGGCTCCGACGGGGACCTGACCGGCTACGGCGGCGGCCTGTGGCGCAAGCGCGCCCTCCTCGACCTCGAGGCTCGCGCCTAGGACAACGCCCCCTCAGGTGGCCGGCACGCGGCGGTAGACGACCACCCGCCAATCCCAGGTGCCGCCGTCGTGGATGACCTCGTACCCCGCCTCGCCCATCAGCCGGTCCACGGTGGCGTGGCGGTGAATGTAGTAGCGGTCGGGCGGTCGGCGGAGCGTCCACAGCACGTTCAACGCGTGCATCGCGGCCCGGTGCCACCAGGCATCGTGGGCATAGCTGAGACCCACCACCCGAGGGCGCGGCGTCGACGAGCGCCCCGACGAGCCGGTCGACGAACGGGTAGCAGCAGACCACCGAGTCGGCCACGACGACCTCCGCCGGCGGGAGGCGATCGGCCAGCTCCACGACGTCCCCGTGCCGATATTCGACGCGGTCCGCGAGGCCGCGCCGCTCGGCCTCCGCCGCGGGCGGCTGCGAGGTACTCCTTTGAGGCGTCCACATCCACCGCGCGAGCCGCTCCCGCCTCCAGCAGGGCGAGGTGCACGCGCCCCGACCCCGGCCCCACGTCGATCACGGTCGCGCCGGACACGCCTTCGCGGAGAACCGCGGCCAGGAGCTCGGCCGTCTCTTCGCGAGGACCCTGCTCGCGAAGCTCGGCGAGCTCCGATTCCCAGTCCCGCCCGTCGCACCCGATCCGCTCGAGGTCGGCGTCGCAACAGAATCCGCCGCGGTGGCCCAGTCGGCGCATCGGGAGTCCATGGACCGATGCTCGCAGCGCGTGTCAAGGCGGTGTGAAACGGGCACTCTGCCGGGCAGAGCGGCGACCGGACCGATGGCGTAGACTCCCCCGGTCCGCGCTACGCGCCTCAAACGAGCGCCCGCGGACCCTTCCACGGGAGACCCGACCGCGCATGACTGCTGCCTCCGACGCCACGACCGGCGGACACGCCTCCGCCCCGACCTTCACGCCTACGACCAGGCGCCCATTCCCGCTCCCCCATCGGGAGCGGATGGAGATCCTCGCCGTCGTCCTGCTGGGCATGTTCCTGGCGGCCCTCGACAACACGATCGTGGGCACCGCCCTGCCGACCATCGTCACCGAGCTGAACGGCAACGACGTCTACATCTGGCCCTTCACCGCGTACCTCCTGACGGCCACGGTGAGCGGCCCGATCTGGGGCAAGACGTCGGACATCTTCGGCCGGCGCTCCATCTTCCTGCTCGGCGTCAGCATCTTCCTGATCGGCTCGGCGCTGTGTGGCCTCTCGCAGGAGATGTGGCAGCTCATCGCCTTCCGAGGGCTCCAGGGCCTGGGCGCCGGGGCGTTGTTCCCGGTCGCGCTGGCGATCATCGGCGACATCTTCGCCCCATCGGAGCGGGGCAAGTACCAGGGCTTCTTCGGCGCGATGTTCGGTGTCGCGTTCCTCATCGGTCCGGCCATTGGTGGGCTCATCACCGACAACATCAGCTGGCACTGGATCTTCTTCGTGAACATCCCGCTGGGCCTGATCGTCCTGTTCGTCATCTGGCGCACGCTGCCCAGCCACCGCGTCGAGGGCGCGAGCAGCAGAGTCGACTACCTGGGCGCGGCGCTCCTGATCGCCACCCTCGTCCCGATCCTGCTCGGCTTCACGAACAAGCAGTTCGGGGAGTGGACCGACCCGGATGTCGGCGGACTGATCCTCCTCGGCTTCGTCTTCCTGGCGGTGTTCCTCTTCGCGGAATCCCGGGCCAAGGACCCCATCGTCCCGCTCCACATGTTCCGGATCCCGCGCCTTCCGGGCCAGCGTGGCGGCCATGTTCCTGGCGGCGATCGGCTTCTTCGCCGCGGTCGTGTTCCTGCCTCGCTGGTTCCAGGTCGTCGAGGGCAGCTCGGCCACCCAGTCCGGCTACCAGATCCTGCCGCTCGTCGGCGGGCTCATCGTGGCCGCCATCGGCTCGGGCCAGATCGTGGCGCGCACCGGCCGCTACAAGCCGCTCATCCTCGGCGCCATGCTCCTCATGGCGCTGGGGCTGTTCCTGATGTCGAACATTCGACCCGATACGCCCATCGCCATCCTGTGGCTGCGAGATGTTCATCACCGGCCTGGGCATCGGTCCGGCATTCGCCGTCTTCACCCTGGTCGTCCAGAACAGCGTACCGATCGAGGAGCTGGGCGCCGGCACGTCCAGCCTGACCCTGTTCCAGCAGGTGGGCGGGACGGTGGGCCTGGCCATCACCGGGACGCTCTTCACGACCGTGCTCCTCGGAGCAGATCCCGAACCAGCTCGTGGACGCAGGCATGCCACCCGAGTTCGCGGACGCGTTCACGTCCGGTGGGGCAGCGGGGCTTGAACCAGCTGACCGGCGTGGGCGACCTGGGAGCCGCCATCCTGGCCCAGGTTCCGCCCGAGTTCCAGGCGCAGGTCGAGCCGTTCATCCCGGCCATCGTGGACGCCATCCACACCTCGTTCTCGATCGCCACCGGGGCGACGTTCATCATCGGGATCTTGACCGCGCTCCTGGCGGCAGCGGTGGTCGCGATCTGGATGCCGAACACGAAGATGCGGGAGATGGCCGAGCAGCGGCCCGAGTCCGCCGGGTCCCAGCTGGAGCCCGCCACCGACTGACCTCTGGCCGACTCCGGAATCAGCCCCGGAGTCGGCTCCGGGCTACCATCGCGGCATGGCGACCGATGAGGACGTCCGCCGCATCACAGGCCTGCTGCCCGAGACGACGGTCGGCCACGACGGCCTGAGCTGCAGCGTCGACGGCAAGGGCTTCGCCTGGCCGTGGATGGAGCGCGTCGATCCGAAGAAGGCCCGCGTCGCTCGCCACGACGTGCTGGCCATTCGGGTGAAGGACGACCTCGCCAAGCAGAGCCTGCTGGCGCTCGATCCCGAGGTCTTCTTCACCGAGCCGCATTACAACGGCTACTCCGCCGTGCTCGTGCGCCTGCCGGCCATCCGGATCGAGCTGCTGGAAGACCTCCTGACCGATGCGTGGCTCACGCGAGCCCCGCGCCGGCTGCGCGAGGAATTCGACGCTCGCCAACACGCGGGTGAACCATCGGGCGACGCCATGCCGTAGTGGGGGCATGAGGGGACGAGGGATTGGCGCCGCCACGGTGGTGGCGGTTGCCGCCCTCGTCGGATGCTCATCGGCCGCAAGCTCTCCATCGGCCAGCCCATCGGTTCATAGCCAGGAGCCAAGCCCTGCCATGTCGACGACCCCGTCACCGGCCGCGGCCGATCCCGACCGCTTCGGGTTCACCGATGAGCCGCCGACGGTGACCGAGGTCTCGAGCGAGACGGCCGATGGCGTGACCGTCACCGATCTCACGTTCGAGGCAGCCGGGCGTGGAGCCCACCGAGGCGTACCTCGTGGCGCCCGGACCGACCGGGGAGCCGGGGTCCAGCGCATCATCTGGTTCCACTGGGTCGAGTCCGGCAACCCGACCTCCAACCGGACCGAGTTCCTCGAGGAGGCCGAGGACCATGGCCGCTCAGGGCGCCGTCTCGCTCCTGGTCCAGGGCAACGATGCCATGGCACGAGCCACCGACCTCCATCGCCCACGACGTCCCGGCGGTCGGAGCCGAGGTCCGGATGCTGCGGGCCGCGCTCGGCGTCCTCGATCGCGCGGCCCGAGGTCGACAACGACCGCCTGGCGATCGTCGGCCACGACTTCGGCGCGATGTACGACGTCGGTCTTCTTCGGCGCCGATCGCCACCTCGACGCGCTGGTCATGATGGCCCCCACCGCCCGCTGGGCGGACTGGTTCTATCGGTACTGGGACATCAGTGACCCGGAGGACGAGTACCTCGCCGCCATGGCCGGCCTCGACCCGGTGACCTGGCTGCCCGCTCGCCGCGCCGCGGCCGGTGCTGCTCCAGTTCGCCTCGAACGACCAGTACGTCCCGGAGTCGGTGGCGGAGGAGATCAGCACCGCGGCGGTGGGCCTCACGGCCGAGACCCGGACCTACGACGACGCCGGCCACGAGCTGAACGACGAGGCCCGGGCCGATCGCGACGCCTGGCTCGCCGAAATCCTGGGGTTGCCCGCTCCGGAGTAACCGGCGCCTCGCGCCCGGCCACGAACCGTAGACTCGGCGTCACAGCCATACGGAGCCGTGGATCGGTGTCCATTCGCCTCTTCTACGACCAGTGGCCCACGTACAACGATCGGATCATCGAGGTGGTCCGCGGATCTGTCTCCGGAACAGCTCGCCATCCGCCCGGCGCCGTCCCGCTGGCCTATCTGGGCCACGGCTGCGCACACCGCCGGCGTCCGCGTCTACTGGCTATGCGGCTTTTTTGGCGAGCCCGGCGCCGAAACGACGCCGATCCCGGAAATGGTCGAGGGCGTCGGCTGGGAGGACGACGAGGACCACCCCCGCAGCGCCCAGGAGCTGGTGACTGCCCTCGAAACGACGTTCCGCCTGGTCGATCGATGCCTCGACCAGTGGACGCCCGAGATGATGTCCGAGCGATTCAGCCGCGACATGGGTGACCACCTGCAATGGCACACCCGGACATCGGTCCTTCAGCGCATGTTCAGCCACGACGCCTATCACGCGGGCGAGCTCTCGCAGACGCTCGGGATCGAGGAGCTGCCCCAGATCGACCTCTGGGCGACCCGCCCGGACCCGGGGGGCTAGTCCGCCGCGCGTCGGCAAACGGCTGTGCGCACGGTTCGCTTGCGCCCAAAAGCCGCGGTATGACAGAATCCTGTCATGTCAAGCAGCCTCACAGAACGGCGGCAACCTGGCGAAGCGGCGCTCCGGGGCCGTCCGGTCACCCGGACGCCAGCGCTGGGGATGCCTTCGGCAGTTCGCGATCACCGTGATCCGTCTCGAGCGGGCTCCTGATCGCCGCCGGTGACGCCCTGACCAAGCCGATGGGCCAGACGAGCGCTAGATGGCTGGTCCTGGCCAATGTCGAGGACGGTCCTGCCACCGTCGCCCAAATCGGGCGCGAGCTGGGCCTGACTCGGCAAAGCGTCCAACGGGTTGCGGACCTCGCTCGCCGAGGACGGCCTGGTCGCCTATGCCGAGAACCCGCGCCCATCGCCGCGCCAAGCTGGTGAAGCTGACGCCGCCCGGCAAGCGGACCCTGAAGGCCATCCAGGCTGCCCAGACCGCCTGGGCCGACGACCTGGGCGCCCGGCTCGGCGCGGGAGACCTCCAGGGGCGAACGACGTTCTGAGCCGGGCGCTGGCCACAGCTGAGCCAGCGCCGCTTCGACGCTCAGGCAGGCCGCTAGGTCAGCGCGAAACGCGGTTGAAGGCCCACAGGGTGCCGGCCTGCAGGATGGCGCCCACGATCGCGATCGACAGCAGGGCCTGGCCGATCAGCCTCCCAGTCGTACCCGGTGACCATCAGCGCGCGAATGGCCTCGATCACGTAGGTGATCGGGTTGAACGTGTTCACCACCTGCATCCACTCCGGCATCAGGTCTACCGGGCACGAACGCGGTGGAGGCGAACACCAGCGGGAACAGGAGCAGCGAGAACGTGCTCGTCGCCTGCTCGCTCTTGGTGACGAGGGCCGGGATGAAGCTCGCCCCGGAGATGGCGAGGCCGAACAGGCCGGCCAGGGCCAGGATGAGCAGCGACGCCAGGGATGCCGGTCACGATGGGCGTGCCCAGCACGACGCAGATGACGAGGATGACCGCCGGACATGGCGGCGGCCTGGAAGAACAGCGGCACCATCTCGCTGGCCAGGATCGACCAGCGGTGGATGGGGCTGGCGCGCAGCTTGTCGGTGTAGCCGCTGCGGATCTCCATCAGCAGCCCGAAGCCCGCCCACGCGACCGCGAAGAAGGCCGTCGACACGATCTGGCCGGGCGCCAGGTAGGCGAGGTAGCTGACGTCCCCAGCGAAGCCCGGCAGCTGGACGATGTCCTCGTACAGCTGGCTGAACACCAGCAGCTGGACGAGCGGGAAGAAGAGGATGCTGATGACGTTGGCGGGCACGCGGATGAATCGGCGGGTGGTCCGAATGCCGAGGTAGTAGGTCTCGTAGGCAAGCGCGGTCATCGGTCAGTACCCCATGATCGGAAGCGGCTCGTCCGCCGCCTCCTCGCGGATGCGGCGGCCGGTGTACTTCAGGAACACGGTGTCCAGGCTGGGCTGGCTCATCTGGAGCCCGCCGATCGGGATCCCCTCGCTGTCGAGCCGCCGGAGCATGGCCGGGACGGCCGCGCTGGCATTCGGGACCGATAGCTCCACGCCCTCCGGATGGGGATGGACCCCGTCGGCCTGGACCATGTCCTCCAGCAGCCGGCGAACCGATGCCCGCAGGCTCTCGAGGTCTCCGTTGGTCGAGGCGAGCTCGAGGACGACGGTGTCGGCGCCGATGGACGCCTTCAGCTCGGCTGGCGAGCCCTCGACCACGATCTTGCCGTTGTCGATGATCGCCAGCCGGTCGCAGAGCCGGTCGGCCTCCTCCATGTAGTGGGTGGTCAGCAGCATGGTCGTGCCCGCCCGGCTGATCCGCTCGAGCTCCTCCCACAGCGCGGTTCGGCTCTGCGGATCCAGGCCCTCGGTGGGCTCGTCCAGGATGAGGACCGGCGGCTGATGCATGAGCGCGCTGGCCAGGTCCAGCCGCCGCTTCATGCCGCCGGAGTAGGTGCCGGTCAGCTTGGTGCGCGACCGCGGTCGAGGCCCATGAGCTCCAGGAGCTCGTCGGCGCGCTGCTTGACCTCGGCACGGGGCATGCGCTGGAGGACGCCGGCCAGCTCGAGCGTCTCGCGGCCGGTCGAGAAGGCGTCCAGGGCCGGCGTCTGCTGGGCCAGGCCCAGGCGCTTGCGCACCTCGCGCGGCGTCCTTCGTGACGTCGAAGCCGGCGACCGGGCCGTGCCCTCGCGTCGGCTGCAGCAGGGTGGCCAGGATGCGGATGGTGGTCGTCTTGCCCGCGCCGTTGGGGCCCAGGAAGCCGAACAGCTCGCCGGCGGCGACGCCGAAGGTGATGCCGTCCACGGCGCGGGTGTCGCCGCCGTAGACCTTGACGAGGTCCTGCGACCTCGATGATCGGTGTGTCGTTCTCTTGGTCACCGTGGGCTCCTCTGGACTGTCAGCGATAGCCTACCCAACGAACGTGGTTGACAGCCTGCTGTCAAGTTGCGAGCATCGTAGTGGAACGACAGAATGCTGTCAATCTGTGTCGTACTGATTCCGTGGCGGGCCCTGCTACGCGACGGCTGCGATCTGGATCAGATTGCCGCAGGTGTCGTCGAAGACCGCGGTCGTGACGTTGCCCATCAGGAGCGGCTCCTGGGTGAAGTGGACGCCAAGCGCACGCAGCCGCTCGAACTCTGCCTGGACGTCGTCGACGGCGAACGACGTGTACGGGATGCCGTCGCTCACCAGCGCCTCCTTGAACGGCTTTGCCGCGGGATGGCTGTCCGGCTCGAGCAGCAGCTCAGGGCCGTCGGCCTCGCTCCGGCGAAATGACCGTAAGCCAGGACGCCTCGCCGAGCGGGATATCGGTCTTCTTCTCGAAGCCGAGGACGTCGGTGTAGAAGCGCAGCGCCTTCGCCTGGTCATCGACGAGGACGCTCGTCACGGTGATCTTCATTCGGGTCCTCCTTCGGTCGGCGTCGACCAGCGTTCGACCGCTGCGTTGAGCGGCGCGAGGTCGAGGTAATGGAACTTGTAGCGACCCTCACGCCGGGTCCGGACGAGGCCGGCCGCCTCCAGCACGTCGAGGTGCTGCGAGATCGCTTGCCGTGACGAGCCGATGCCGTGCTTCATGATCAGGCGCGAGCACAGCTCGAACAGCGTCTGTCCGTCCCGGTCGTGCGAGCTCGTCGAGGATGGTCCGCCGCGTCGGATCCGAGAGCGCCTTGAACACATCCACACTGAAGATGATAGGCAAGTCGTTACTTGCATGTCAACCGCCTGCGGGACGACGCGGTCAAGGCGGGCCGCGAGATCAGACGGTGATGACCACCTTGCCCAGGGCGTGCCCGTCCTCCACGTAGCGGAGCGCCTCGGGCACCTGGTCCAATGGGAATCGCCGGTCGATCACCGGCGTAATGGCGCGGGTCTCGAGCAGCTGGGACAGCATCGCCACGTCGTCAGGGTTGAACGGCTTCCAGTACGCGATCCCCAGGCTCTGGCGACTGGTCGCCGAGACGGCGAAGCCCACGAGCATCAGCTGGACGAGCCGGGCCATCGAGCCACCGATGACGATGTACACCCCGGTCGGCGTCAGCGCCCGTCGGATCTCGGACGCGGACGCGGCTGGCCATGACGTCGATGATCCGGTCATACCGATGGCCCAGCTCGGTGAAGTCCTCGCGGGTGTAATCGATGACGTGGTCGGCGCCGAGCCGCCGCACGAGGTCCAGCTTCTTCGTGCTGGCCACGCCGGTCACCTCGGCACCCCACGCCTTCGCGATCTGCACCGCCCACGGCCCCACGCTGCCCGAGGCTCCGTTGACCAGCACCCTCTGGCCCGGCTGGATCCCGCCGCGGGCGTGCAGGCCCTGGATGGCCAGGATCGCGCCCTGCGGAACGGTCGCCGCCTCCTCGGGCGTGATCCCGGGCGGGATCGGCGCGAATGCCCGCTCGGGAGCGGCCACGTACTCCCCGAACGCGCCGTAGCCGAACTCGGTCATGTCCCCGAACACCTCGTCGCCGGGCTTGAACCGCGTCACGGCCGCGCCGACGGCCTCCACCTGCCCCGCCACATCCAGTCCCAGGCCCCGGTTCGTCGGCACGCGCATCCCGTCCCGAGGCGGGCAATGGCCGGGCGGCCGTACAGGTAGTCGAGATCGGCCTGGTTGACCGATGAGGCCTGCACCCGGACCCGCACCCCGTCGTCCGCCACCATCGGCATCTCGACATCCGCGAGCTCCAGGACGTCGATCGGGCCGTATCGGTCTCGAATCCACGCTTTCATGGTGTCCCCACCGTATCGCGTGACAGCCGCGGGTGGGAGGGTATTCGGTCCGGCATCTCGCTCCGCAGTAAGGTGTCCGTCCAGACCGCCCGCCAACCCTCCAGTGGAGACTGACCGATGAAATGGGTCACCCGCGAACATCCCAAGACCGATCGCATTGCCTGCCCCTGGCTCATCCGCAAGTACATCGACCCCGACGCCGAGATCCTCTACGTGCCCGACAGCGAGGTCCTGGCCACGGCCGCCCGGGAAGGCGCCATCAGCTTTGACGCGCCGGGCGCGCAGTACACCCACCGCGATGGCCTGTGCTCGTTCGAGGTCCTCATCGCCGACCACGAGTTGACCGATCCAGCCCTGCCGCGCATGGCCCAGATCGTGCATGGCGCCGACATCGAGAAGGGCATCGACACGACACCGGAGTCAGCCGGCCTCTTGGCCATCGCCCACGGCTTCGCGCTGCTGGACGAGACCGATGAGCGTCAGCTCGAGCTGGAGCTCCCCGTCTACGACGCGCTCTACGCCTGGTGCCGCGAGCAGGTCGCTGACGCCGTCCCGGCGTGATCTGAGGCCGCCGCCCAAGGGCCGCTGAAGGTGTCCTCGCCGGGGCCGCGCCCGCGCACCCGCTTCGAGTTCTTGCGTCCGTTCACGACGCGGGTCTTCAATCCATTCTCCCGACTGTTTGTCCGTTGGCTGCCGGGGTTCGCGATCATTCGCTACCGCGGCCGGAAGTCGGGCAAGCGATATCGGACACCGATGAATGTCTTCCGTGACGGGGAGGACTACATCTTCGCCCTGACCTATGGCTCGGACGTGCAATGGGTCAAGAACGTTCTGGCCGCCGGTGAGGCGGACCTCGAGGTCCGCCGTCGGATCGTGCACCTCGTCGAGCCCGAGATGTTCGTGGACCCAACCCGGCACCTGATGCCGCAACCGGTCCGCTCTTTCCTCGGATTCACCCGGGTGAGCGAGTTCCTGCGCATGCGCCCAGCATCGCGTTGAGGGCCAGGGACGGCTTTGGGCGTGATCGGGGGTCGCGTGGTAGGCTCGCAGCCAATCGTGCTTGAGCGCCGCATCACCTCCACCTGCATCTGTCGCTAGACGGAAGGGCCTGAGCCCTTTCGTCCGACCCGCGCTCGCACATCCCCAGCGCCCCTGAGGCGCCCCCATCTGCAGGTGGCATTCATGGACTCCACGGTCTCCAGACCCACGTTTTTCCGCACCGCTGACCCCTATCGCGACCTCGACGTCGTCGACGCTCGCGCCCCGCGCTTCCTCCAGGCCACGGTCGGCATCGGCGCGGTCATTGCCGTGCTCACCGGCTGGTGGGTCATCCTGGCCCTGCTGGCCGCCCAGCTGGCGATCGGCCTCCGCTACGGCCGGCGCTACTGCCTGCCGTGTGTCGCCTACTTCGAGTGGGTGCAGCCGCGGCTCGGCGAAGGACCGATCGAGGACTCCCGGCCGCCGCGCTTCGCCAACCTGATCGGGGTCAGCGTCCTGACCGCCGCCTCGGTGGCGTACGTGGTGGGCTGGACCGGCATCGGGATGGCGCTTGGCGGACTGGTGGCCTTCCTGGCCCTGCTGGCCGCGAGTCACCGGCTTCTGCACCGGCTGCCAGATCTACCGGATCGGCGCTCGTCTGCGCGGCATCCGGGGCCACAAGCTGGAGCGGATCGACCCGGCTGATCTCGGACCGATGACCGGGCCAGGCAATCTGGTCGTCGCCTTCAGCCACCCGCTCTGCACCGAGTGCCGCGAGCTCGAATCGACTCCGGGCGGACGGCCGTCCGTTCGTGCGGATCGACGTCCGGGAGCGCCCCGACCTCGCCCGCAAGTACGGAATCGCGCTCGTCCCGACCCTGGTCGAGGTCGCGCCCAGCGGGGCGGTCCGCCCGGCGACGGTGAGCGCCGGCTAGCGCTCAGACCGGGAGCAGGACCGCGACGACCGCGACGGCCACGCCGATGAGCAGCGCGGCAAGGCCGATCTGATTCGACTTGCGTCGGTCCGCGGCGCGCGATACGTCGTCCGCGACGTTGGACGTCGTTCCCAGCTGCCCGAAGTTGTAGACACCCAGCCGCCCGAACCCGGCGCAGAACTTCAGCCAGGCCTGGAGGTAGCCCGAGGCGGCGGCGGCCGCCGGGAAGATCAGGACCAGGCGCAGTAGCGGCGGCGCGCCGAGGGCAATGAGCCCGATCAGCATGCCCACCGTGATGGCGGCCCCGAAATGGCCGGCGCGTCGTCGCCGGCTGATCTCCTCCGGACCGATATTGCAGACGCCCGCCTGATACTCGGCCGGGACGGTGGCCGGTTGGGACGCGTTGGGGCTGCTGGTGGCAGCAAACGAAAGGGACGAGGTCACGTCAAGCTCCTGACTGCGCGACCAGTCTAGGACCGATCCGGCCGGCCGCTTTCCGCCTCGGTCCTTGAGGCTGAGGTCAGCCTGCGGCTGGAGCTTCCGCCAGCCGCCCGCCCGGTTGTGGGCCACGATCTCGCGAAAGATGGCGAGCAACGCCGGGCGATTGATGGCCTGCCCCTCGTAAATCATGATCTGGCGCCCGGTCTGCGCCTCGTGACCGCGGGTGATGATGCCCTCCGGGTCGGTGACGAGCGGGTCGTAGAGGAAGACGTTGACGTGGTCCTTCGTGGCCTGCAGCGCGGCGATGTTGCCCTCCAGGACGAAGTACGGCTGCACCGTGCGTTTGATCGTCTCGACGACCTCGGGATCGGCCTCGTGGACCAGGTCCCGGACCTCCTGGCAGATGGCCTGCTGCCATCCGGGGAGCGGGTCGATGTAGGCGTCGACCCGCGGATCCTTCTCGTAGGTCATCTCGGGCAGTCCAGGCCGCCTACGCGTCGATGACCCGACCGCAGCCGTCGCAGGTCCACGGCACGTCGTCCTTGCCGAAGCCGTAGATCCGCATCGTCTGCCGGTCGTCGGGAACGGGTCCGAACCGGTAGTGATGCTTGTGCGTCCCGAACGGGGTGAGGCGGCGGAACCACGTGATCGCGCCGGTATTGCGGCGCAGGAAATGCCAGGGCTCATGGCAAGCGGTGGACATCCTCAGATCCTCCTATCGGTCCTGGCTGGGGCACCGCCTCCGCCGTTGAGGGCAGCGAATCGGTTGCCGGGCCGTCATCGAGCCAGGGCTCTCGGGCCACTCGTGATAGGCGCCGCAGATGCGGCTTGGTGTGGAGTCTAGACCCTCGGCCGTTTCTCCGGAAGCACCCGCCGGGCATGACACCGCCGTGCCGGACTAGTCCGGCACGGCGGCTGGTCTACCAGGGTCGACTACCGCGAGCTCACGCCCGCGTACATCGGCTCCGGAATCTTCCACTCGGTGAGCTGGTTGGCCAGCACCTTTCGCGCATCGGCGATGTCGTCGACGCCGACCACGAACGTGGCCTTGCCGTCGGTGTAGTGCACCGGCGCGAACAGCTCGATGTTCACTCCAGCATCGGCCAGCTTCTGTGCGGTGCCGGCAGCCGTGCCTGGCTTGTTCTCGAGCCAGATCGGCAGCACGGGGACCTCGTGGTAATCAATCCCCGCACCAGTCAGCGCCTTCTTCACGCCCACTTCGTCCGTGGCGAGGAAGGCGCATCCGCCGCGCGAACCAAGCCCCAGGCTGAAGGGGTAGACATTGATGTCGCGCTGCGAAATGACCGAAGCCTGCCGGGCAAGCTCACCCGGCTTGTTGGCGGCTTCAAGGATGAAGGCCTGCATGGGAACTACCTCCTGCAGGATCCCGATGGAGTCCCCCTAGTGGGATCGCTGCTCCGGGCGGGTCCGCTCGGCAGTGAGGGCGGACACTGTCGCGGGTGGCCCTTCGTGGACCACGCCTCAACACCCGTCCGAGTTGTCCCCTATTTTCCTACCCTCGCTCCGATGTGTCGAACCATGCTACAAACGGAGGACGACCATGCAGCTCACGATTACAACGTTTGTATCGGTCGGGCTAGACGGGGCGCCTCGAGCTAGCTGCCTCGCCGCGCGACGTGGAGGCGAGTCGCCTCAGACACGCCCTTCAGCTCGACCGGACCGATCTCGGTGAACGCCGCCGGCACCTCCCCCGCCACGTCGACCACGGCCTGGGAGACGAGCACCTCCCCGGGTCGGGCGTAGTCGGCGATCCGGGCCGCGAGGTTCACCGTCTGCCCGAAGTAGTCCCCGTCCTGGATGAGGACCGGACCGGCATGGAGGCCGACGTGGGCCGGCGGCAGCCCGGCATCGTTCACGCCCTCGACCATCTCCAGCGCCGCCACCACGCCCGGACCGGGATCGGTGAAGTAGAACATCACCCCGTCGCCCAGGAACTTCACGGCGCGCCCCGCGTACTGGTGCGAGGTCCGCTGCACCATCCGCGAGAAGCGTCGACGGCCAGGTCCGCGGCCGCCTCGTCGCCCCGCTCCGAGGTGAGTCTCGTGTAGCCGGTGATGTCGAGGAAGCACATGGCCGGCGGCCGCTGGACGCGCTGGTACATCCCCGCGTTGCTGAGGAGCAGCTCCGTCATCTCGAGGATGTTCGCCGTCCAGGTCCGCTGCTCGTGGGCATGCATAAGCGCCATGAGCGCCTGCTCGTAGATGGGGTTCAGCCGCGAGCCGAACTCCAGCGTGGCGTCCCCGAGGTTCCCGGCGACGCCCTGCGCCATCATCGGTGCGGCCACCTCGGTCTGCCACCAGGTCGCCTGCGCCTCGGTGATCCGTCGCATGCTGTCGCCCATCACGCGGAGGAGACGTTCGGTGGAGGCCAGGGAGATGCCCTCGGCGGCGGTGACCTCGAGGACCGGCACCATGTCGAGCTCGTCCTCGCGGACCAGGTCGTCCGGCTCGGGGGCGGCGGCTCCGATGGCCTCGCGAATCACCATCAGGGACTCGACCGGGAGCCCGGTGCGTTCGGCCAGCTGACGGAATGTAGATCGTGCTCAGGGACGCGAACCGCTCGTAGAGGGGGCTGTCCAGGAAGTCCAGCGACGCCTCCCCTCGGCTCCTGACCTCGGCAATGCCCTCGAGGGGCATGCCGGCCCGAGCCATCGTCTCGATCACGGTGATGCGGCGCACGTCGCCGGACACTGAACCGATCGCCCTCGGCGGGCTTCAGCAGCCCCAGCTCGACGTACCGATCGACCACGTCCACCCCGACGCCGGCCCGATGGGCGGTCTCCTGCCGCGAGAGCTCGGGAGGGACGGGACCGAGGTGGGGCATCGGCGCAAGCGTAGCGTGCTGAGCCGCTAGGTCCCGACCTGCTGGCAGCGCGGGCACCAGTAGACCGGTCGGGCAAGGTCGCGACCGTACATCCGGGACCGGATCATGGTGCCGCAGCGACGGCACGGGTCGGCCGACCGTCGGTAGGCACCCATCGGTCCGGGGAAGCCGTTTCGGACGCTGGCGTGGAGGAGCCGGCGCGCGGTACCGATGAGCCGCTCGAGCGTGGCGTCGTCGAGGTCGGCGACGGGGACGAACGGGCTCATCCGCTCGGTCCACAGGGTCTCGGCCCGCCAGATGGTGCCGATGCCGGCCAGCGCGCGCTGGTCAAGGAGCGCCTCGCCGATCGTGAGCTGCGCGCGGGATGGGTCGCGGAGCCGGCGGATGGCCTCGGCCTGATCGAAGTCCGGCTTCAGCAGGTCCGGGCCCAGCGGCGCCAGGCGCGGGTGGAGCGACTCGGTCCGCTGTTCGAAGAGTTCGACGGTCGGGGCGTCGAAGCAGACCGCGACCGCGCCGGGGACTTCCAGCACCAGCCGGGCCCGCGATTCGGGCTTGCGCCACCGCTCGCCGGGACGGTAGCGGTGCCACGACCCGTACAGCTTCAGGTGGGTTCGCACCTCGAGCCCGTTCGAGAAGCTGAAGAGCAGGTTCTTGCCCTGCGTCTCGATGGCCGTCACCGTCGCCCCCACCAGCCGCTCGGCCTGCGGCCCTGGCTGCCGGGCGCGGGCGGCGGTCACCTCCCGACCGACCAGGTACGGGCGGAGACCGTTCGCGAATTTGACGAGTGAGTCGCCCTCAGGCACCGGCAGCTCGGTTCAGCCGATCCATAAGGGTCGTTGTCGTGGTCCAGCTGCGAATGGTCATCGACTTGTAGGCCGTCGTGCCCACGATCTTGTTCAGGCGGCTCTTCGTCCGTTGCGCACTAAGGCGCTGGGAGTAGATCACGCCCTTGCCCGGCCGGATCGTGTCGACGCCGGGTCGGGGGTCGAACACGGCCATCGCGCTGGCCGAGTCGATGCCGATCAGGAAGACGGCATCGCTGTGGTACTTCGTCGGATGCTCACCGAAGCCCTGCGGCTTGCCATCGATGACGGCCTTCAGCTGCCCACGGGTGAGCACCAGGACCGCGATGAGCTCGCTGTGCAGCTTGAAGGTCTTGGGCAGGGCTTCCTCGATCTGCGCCTTGATCTTCGCGGCTGTCATGCTGGAGCTCAGGATCACGTTGCCACTGGCGATGTAGGTCGAGACATCGGTGTAGCCCAACTCCTCGAGGAGCTGCCGCAAGCCCGCCATGGGCACGAGATTCTTACCGCCGACGTTGATCCCGCGCAGCAACACGAGATAGGTCGTCAATGACGGACCAGGCGTAGGCGAGGTAGACGGCGCCTGAGGCGAACCGATGGGTATCGGTCAGCTCCAGGCGCAGCGGCTGATCCAACGGCGGGAGGTATCGGGGTCCCGGCTCCGAGGATGACCGGGTGGACGACGACCCGGAACTCGTCGACAAGTCCCCGTCGGATGAACGATGCGGCCAGGGTGGCGCTGCCGACGTTGAGGTCGCCGTCGAATTCGGATCGAATGCGCGCCAGCTCCTCGGTCACGTCGCCGCGCACCAATCGGCTGTTCGGCCCGACCGACTCGAGGGTCGACGAGAAGACCACGATCGGCTTGGCCTTCCAGATCCGGCCGAACTCGCGCATCGGCTCGGTGGCCGATGGGTCGGTCTCGGAGGTCGGCCAGTACGCCGCCATGCCCTCGTACAGCCGCCGCCCATAGAGCGAGGCGTCGAACGACCGTTCCTGCTCGCCGAACCAGGTGTGCGTCTCGTCGTCAACGATGGCCCAGTCGAGCGAATGGTCGGGCGTCTCGATGTACCCATCGAGCGAGACGTTCAGGAGGTAGACCAGCTTGCCCATCGGCGGTCAGGTCCGGCGCAGGACGAGGCCGCGGTAGCCGGGCTCGAAGCCGGCGTCGAGGAGATCCTGGCGACGGGCAGCGGAGGCCACCGGCTCCCCGTCCACGCGCTTGATGACGAGCTCGCGGACACGGCCGTCGGCGACGAGGGTGCGCAGGGCCGGCACGGCGAGCCGGAGGGCGTCGAGGTCGTCGGCCGCGGGGAAGAGCTGGAGCGAGGCACCGCCGCGATCGAGGTACGCGACCGCGGTGCCGTCGACGAGCACGACGTACGCGCCCGCCGCCCGCTGGAACGGCCGCCGGTCGTCCTCGCCGCGCCGCGGCCAGGCGAGCGCGGCGCCGTACGGCTGGGCCGGGTCGGTGGCGGCGAGGAGCTGGACGACCGGTGCGCGTGGCATCGGCCTCGCGCACGGTGCGCAACCGCTCGAGGGCGCCGGCCAGCGCGAACTGGGCCGCGCCGAGACCCTCGACGAAGTAGCCGCGGCGGATCCGCCCCGCCTCCTCCATCGCGCGCAGGACCGGGTACGCGGCGGCGAAGCCGCCCTCGATGCCCTCGGAGATGACCGCCTCGCGGGTCACGACCCCGTGCCGCTCGAGCAGCGCGGTCGCCAGGGCGTGGGCACGCTCGGTGGCGGTCTGGCCCGTGCGCCTCGGACGCGCGGCTCGACGAGCGACCACCGCCCGGCCGCCTCGGGCGGGCCGAGGCTCGTCAGCCGCCCGGGCCGGCGCCGCGCGTCACGCCCGGGTCGCTTCCAGCGCAGCGCGCGGAGCGGCGCAAAGGTGTCGTTCGTGACCTCGCCCGACCAGACCAGGTCCCAGAGCGCGTCGAGGACCTCCCGGTCGGTGCCGCCTCCGGCGGCCGCGTAGACCTCGCGGTAGAACGAGGCGCCGCGGCGGAACAGGTGCTCGCGGATCCGCTCGTGCCGGTCGCTCGACGGGCCGATCCGAATCGGCAACGGCCGCAGCGCCAGCGTTCGGCGCCACTCCCCGCCCGGGGCGGTGGAGCACGATCCGGCCGTCGTCGCGGCCGAGGCTCCCCCTGCCCGACCCACGCGACCTCGCCCATCGCGCCGAGCTCGTCGAGGAGCGTCGGCTGGTAGCCGGCGATGCGGGCCGGGAGGACGTCGCGCTCGAGGACACTGGCCGGGATCGGGACGCCGGCGAGCTGGTCGACGACCTCGGCCAGCCGCTCGAGGGCCGCGGAATGGGACAGGGCCGGCGGAGCCTGACCGATGGGCGCAATCCCGTGCCACGCCGGCAGGAACCGGGCGAGGGCGGTCTGCTCGACCGGCTCCACTTCCCGGCGGAGGCGGGCCAGCGACCGCCGCCGCACGAGGCGCAGGACGTCCGGGTCGCACCACTCGCGCTCCGCCCCGCCCGGACGGAACTCGCCCGCGCAGGACGGTGCCCGGCGGCGTGCAACCGCTCCAACGCATCCTCGACCGGGGCGACCGGCATGCCCCAGCGCGCCGCCGGGGCCGGGGTCAGGAACGGTCCATGGGTCCGGGCCCAGCGGGCGAGGAGCCCATCGAGGGCCTGGACGACCGGACCCAGGAAGGCATCCGGGACGCCGAGCGGCGGCTGGACGCCGAGCCCATCGCGGTAGCGGGCCGCATCCTCGATCGCGATCCACCGCTCCTCGCCCGGCGATCCGGACCTGCACCGCCCGCCGCGAGTCGGCGAGCGACTTGCAGCCAACCTTCGGCGGCGGCAGCCGCGCCGCCTCGGCGCCGCCCTCGACGCGGGCCGCGGCTTCATCGGTCGAGAGGTCGCCCAGCCGGCGCAGGAGGTCATGGAGGCCATCGGCGCTCGTGGCCTTGCGCTCATCGGTCAGGGCCTGGAGGGAGAGCTCGAGGTCCGCCAGCGCCCCGGGATCGATGAGCTCGCGCAGCTCCTCCTGGCCGAGCAGCTCGCGGAGGAGGTCGCGGTCCAGGGTCAGCGCCTGGGCCCGCCGCTCGGCGAGCGGCGCGTCGCCCTCGTACATGTAGATCGCGACGTAGTCGAACAGGAGCGAGCTCGCGAACGGCGAGGCCTTCACGGTCTCGACCGAATGGACCGATATCTCCCGGCGCTGGACACCGGCCAGGACCTCCCGCAGGGCCGGCAGGTCGAAGACGTCCGAGAGGCACTCGCGGTAGGTCTCGACCAGGATCGGGAAGCTCCCGTAGCGCGACGCGACGGCCAGCAGGTCCGCCGCGCGCTGCCGTTGCTGCCACAACGGGGTCCGGGTTCCGGGACGACGGCGCGGCAGCAGGAGCGCCCGGGTCGCGTTCTCCCGGAAGCGGGAGCGCGAACAGCGACGAGTTCGCGACCTGGGCGACGACCAGGTCCTCGATCTCCTCCGGATCGGGGAAGAGGGCGTCCTCGAGGCCGTCGACCGATGGCCTCGGCCTCCGGCAGGCGGATCGCGATCCCGTCGTCGGACCAGATGGTCTGGATCTCGGTCCCGAGCCGCTCCCCGAGCCGGGCCTCGATCGCCAGCGACCAGGCGGCGTGGATCCGGCCGCCGAACGGCGAGAGCAGGACGAGCCGCCAGTCCCCCAGCTCGTCGCGGAAGCGCTCGACCGTGATCCGCTGGTCGGTGGGCAGGGCGCCCGCCACCTGGCGCTCCTCCTCGAGGTAGGCGACGAGGTTCTCGGCGGCCAGGGCATCGAGGTCGTTCCGCTCGCGCAGGCGGGCCAGCGCCGCCCGGCGTCCGGCGGCGCCGCGGGCGAGATCGGTCTCCAGCTCCCGGGTCAGGGCACCCACCGCCCGGCCGACCTCGATCGGCCGGCCGACGGCGTCCCCCTTCCAGAACGGCAGCTTGCCGGGCTCGCCGGGAGCCGGGCTGACGAGCACCTGGTTCGGCTCGATGGCCTCCACCCGCCAGGACGTCGCGCCCAGGGTGACGACCTCGCCGGTCCGCGTCTCGTACACCATCTCCTCGTCCAGCTCGCCGACCCGGCGGCCGGGCGTGCCGGGCTCCCCCACCAGCATCACCGGGAAGAGGCCGCGATCCGGGATCGTGCCGCCGCTGGTGACCGCCACCACCCGGGCGTCACGCCGGCCCTCGACGATATCGGTCACCCGGTCCCAGGTGATCCGCGGCCGGAGCTCGGCGAACTCGTCGGACGGATAGGCGCCGGCCAGCATCCCGAGCACGCCCTCGAGGACCTCGCGGGACAGCGTCTCGAACGGCGCGGCGCGGGTCACCAGGCCATGCAGCTCGTCCACCGTGTATCGGTCCATGACGGTCATGGCGACCAGCTGCTGGGCGAGGACGTCGAGCGGGTTGCGGGGCAGGCGGGTCTCCTCGATGGCGCCGGCGTGCATCCGCTCGGTGACCACCGCGCACTCGAGGAGGTCGCCGCGGTACTTCGGGAAGATGACGCCCTTCGACGGCGCCCCCACCTGGTGCCCGGCCCGACCGATCCGCTGGAGGCCGCGCGAGACCGATGTCGGCGACTCGACCTGGACGACGAGGTCGACCGCCCCCATGTCGATCCCGAGCTCGAGCGAGCTCGTCGCCACCAGCGCCGGCAGGTGGCCGTTCTTCAGCTCCTCCTCGATCTGGAGGCGCTGCTCGCGGGCGATCGAGCCGTGGTGGGCCCGGACGAGGTCCTCGCCGGCCAGCTCGTTCAGGCGCTGGGAGAGCCGCTCGGCGAGGCGCCGGCTGTTGGTGAAGACGATCGTGGACCGATGCTCGCGGATGAGCTCGAGGATCCGGGGGTGGATCGAGGGCCAGATGCTCGTCCGCGCCTCCGGGTTCGTGGCCGGGCCGCCGGGCTGCTCCTCGAGGGGCAGGACCTCGCCCAGGCGGGCCATGTCCTCGACCGGCACGACGACCTGGAGGTCGAGCGCTTTGCGGGTGCCGGCGTCGACGATCGTGACCTCGCGGTCCGGGCCGGCGCCGCCGAGGAATCGGGCGATCGTCTCGAGGGGCTTCTGGGTGGCGGACAGACCGATGCGCTGCGCGGGCGCAGCGCCTTCCGGGCGGAGCTGCTCGAGGCGCTCGAGGCTGAGCGCCAGGTGCGCGCCGCGCTTCGTGCCGGCGATGGCGTGGACCTCGTCGACGATGACGTGCTCGACGCCGCGCAGGATCTCGCGGGCCTGGCTGGTCAGGAGCAGGTAGAGGCTCTCCGGGGTCGTGACCAGGATGTCGGGCGGGTGCCGGGTGAGCTGGCGCCGGTCCTCCTGGGGCGTGTCCCCGGTCCGCGTGGCGAGGGTGATCTCCGGCCTCGGCTCGCCCAGCCGTTCCGCCGCCAGCGCGATGCCGGCCAGCGGTGCGCGGAGGTTCCGCTCGATGTCGTAGGCGAGGGCCTTCAGCGGGGAGATGTAGAGGACCCGGACGGTCCCCGGCTGTGCGTCACGCGGCCGGGGGTCGCGGGCCAGCCGGTCCAGCATCCAGAGGAAGGCCGCCAGGGTCTTGCCGCTCCCGGTCGGGGCGTGGATGAGCGTGTGCTGGCCCTGGGAGATCGCGGCCCAGCCCTCGGTCTGGGCCTGCGGTCGGCGCCTCGAACGTCGCCGCGAACCACTCCCGGACAGCCGGACTGAAGGGCGCGAGAGGATCGACGGCGGGCGGCGCGACCACGGGGACGGCGAGTATAGAACCGACGCTGGATTTAGACCAAACGTTCTAGCGGATCGGCGTCCCGACGTCGCGTAGGTCCCTGAGCTCCTGCGGCAGTAGGGCTTCCCGCTTTCGCCGGAGATCTTTGTTCGACCGATCCGAAGCCGCAGCCCGGGCTGGCTAGATCCGTTCTGCGATGGGACGAGCTAGCCTCAAGGCATCATCTTCTGAGCCAAGGCCCGTGGCCTTCAATGAGGTCGGACCTAATCGCGCGGAAGTCCCGCCAGTGACCTATCTCAGCTTCCGCTCGATCAGCTCAAGTGACGTGTGACCAAGGCCCTCGGATGCCGTCGGGCCTGCCGCGTACCCGTTGGGCTTGTCGGGAACCTTCCCGTTCCGGCGGCATCCTCGAAGTCTCCAGCACGTCAGCCGCCCCATTGCTTCGCCGGACCGAGTCAGCGTCGCCGCAGACAACAAGCCGGAACGCCGGCAAGTTGCGCGACTCGGGAATGCGTTCTTCGAAGATCCGAGGAGCTCGTCCGAAGTACCAGGCCTGGTCTTCCTTTCCAGCGTGGAACCGGTCCCACAGCGTCTCCCCCCGCGGCCAGTCGACGGCCATGGACCGCGCGTTGTGGAGCTTGTCGGCGAGCGAGATGCGCAGGACTGATTCGGGTTCCGTCTCGAGGCGTTCGAGGTAGCGCTCCTTCCGCGGCCGCCAGGCCTCCTTCTCTTCGTCCCCGGAGGTCATCGAGTCGCTCAGGCCCTCCACCATCCCGGCGACCTCGTCGCCGAATCGTCGGCGGATCTCGGCCAGCACAGGCTCCCCGCCTTGGTCCTCCGGCCCGTCGTGCAGGAGCGCGGCGATCGCCTCGTCCTCGGTCCCGCCGTCCTCGAGCACCAGGCTGCAGACGGCGAACAGATGCGTGACGTACGGAATCGCCGTGCCCTTCCGGGCCTGGTTGCGGTGGAGCTCCACGCATTTCGTCGAAGAACGACTCATCGAAGACGGGCCAGCTTTCCCAGTGCTCCCGGCAATAGGAGGCTGGGCAGTTCGGGCACCAGAACGGCACCATCTCATCATCGATCCGGTACAGCTCCCGCGCGTCCCCTTCGCCAATGGCCTTCATTACCCGCGGCACGTTGAACTCATGCCATGCCAGCTCGACGAACCAGCAGCGCATGATCAGGCGGGCCGACTCGGCGTCCTGGTTCCTGGACAATGGATGGTGAGTTCGGGCACTGGGTCGCGCGGGTCCGGAGAAACGACCTCGCCCGGCGCGTACAGGATCATCCGTCCAGCCTCGTTGCCGCATGCCTGACAGACGAAGACGTGCTCGAATCACCGCTATGAAGCCTACTCCTCGCCGATGTCCTCGTTCCAGATCTCCGGATGGGCGGCGATGAACTCGTTCATGAGCTCGACGCATTCCGCGGAGTCGAGGTTGACGACCTCCACTCCCCGCGCCCGCAGGTAGTCCTCGCCACCCACGAACGTGCGGTTCTCGCCCATCACCACCCGTGGGATGCCGTACAGGAGGATGGCGCCGGTGCACATGTCGCACGGCGACAGGGTGGTGTACATGGTGGCCTGCCGGTAGACCGCCGCCGGCAGCCGGCCGGTGTTCTCGAGGGCATCGGTCTCGCCATGGCGGATGGCGCTGTTCTGCTGAACCCTCCGGTTGTGGCCGACGCCCAGGACGGTGCCGTCATCGGCAACCAGCGCGCCGCCGATGGGCACGCCGCCCTCGTCGCGGCCGATCCGGGCCTGGGCGATGGCGAGGGCCAGGAACTCGTGGTCGCGGTCGCGGATGGTCATCGGTCTGTCGGTCCTCCGTGCGGGCTCGTGGGTTGAGAATCAGCTGCGGCGGTACGGCTTGAGGTAGGCGCCAGGGTAGGCAACGTTGCGGCCGGAGATGGCCAGCGCGGCGATGACCACCAGGTAGGGCAGGGCCAGCAGCACCTCGAACGGCAGGTCGCCGAAGCCGGGCAGGATCCGGAGCCGGAACTGGAGCGAGAAGATCAGCGAGAAGATCAGCGCGCCCAGCACACCGCGCCCGATCCGCCAGCGACCGAAGATGACGAGCGCCACGCACACCCAGCCGCGGCCGGCGATGATGTCCAGGGTGAAGCTGCCCAGCAGGGCGAGGGTGATGAAGGCGCCGCCGACGGCCATCAGCGCGCCGCCGATCATCAGCGCCAGGTAGCGGGTGCGGGCCACGTTCACCCCGGCGGCATCGGCGGCCTCGGGGTTCTCGCCCACCGCGCGCACCTCCAGGCCGAAGCTCGAGCGCTGGAGGATGTACCACGCCACCGGCACGACGATCAGGAAGGCGATCCAGGTCAGGAGGTACTGGTCGAAGATGGCGCCGATCTCGCCCAGGCCGTCGAAGGGGTTGACGATCGGCATGGGCTCGATCTGCTGCAGCTCGCCGCCCTGGAAGAGGAGCCGATTGGTGAACTCCGACAGGCCGATCAGCGTGATGGTCAGACCGATGCCCGAGACGTGCTGGTTGGCGCCGAGGGTCACCGTCAGGAGGGCCATGATGGCCCCCGCCCCGAGGCCCACCACGATGGCGGCCGCCAGGCCGAGCAGCGGCGAGCCGGTGGCCCAGGCGGTGGCGAAGCCGGCGAAGGCGCCGGCGTACATGGTGCCCTCGATGCCCAGGTTCAGGACCCCGCTGCGCTCGGCGTACGTCTCGCCGACCGTGCCGTAGACGAGGGGCGTGGCGTTCCGCAGGGTGGCGGCCAGCAGGTCGACGAGGAATGTCATCCGGGTTGGGCCTCCGCCGCGACGCGCTCAGCCCGCGACGTCAGCCGGGCCCTCCGAGCGCGCCCTCCTCCGGGCGGGTTGGCCGGAACCGATAGCGCCTGAGCGCCAGGAGGGCGACCGTGGTCAGGAGGAGCACGCCCTGGAACACCGCACCGAGCTGGGACGGGATGCCCAGCGAGCGGGAGGCCGTGCTGGCCCCGACGGCGAGGTCGCCCAGGAACAGGGCCGCGAGGGCCACCCCGGGCATGGTCAGCGTCCCCAGGGTGGCGACCACGATCCCGGTGTAGCCGTAGCCCGGCGATAAGCCGCTGGTGAGCCGGTGCTGGATGCCGGCCACCTCGCTCACTCCGGCCAGCCCGGCGATGGCGCCGCTGACGAGGGCCGCCGCGAGCAGCGTCCGGCCGACGTTGATCCCGGCGAAGCGCGCCCCGTGGGGGCTCAGGCCGACGGCCCGCAGCCGCAGCCCGGCCGGGGTGCGGGCCAGGACGTACCAGGCGATGACGATGACGGCCATCGCCAGCAGGAAGCCGAGGTGCAGCCGGGAGCGCTCGAGGAGCTGCGGGAACTCGGCCACCGCCGCGATGCGCGGCGACTCGGGGAAGCCGGTGACCGGGTCGCGCCACGGGCCGTGGAGCAGGCCGTTCACCAGCAGCAGCGCCACCGGGTTGAGGAGGAGGGTGGTGACCACCTCGTCGATCCCGAACCGGATGCGGAGGAGGGCGGGCACCAGGACCCAGGCCGCGCCGGCCAGCGCCCCGGCGACGATCATGGCCGTCAGGGCCGCGATGGGCGGCCACCCGCCGACCACCTGGCCCACCCCGGCGGCGGCGATGGCGCCCAGCAGGAGCTGGCCCTCGGCACCGATGTTCCAGAAGCCGGCCCGGAAGGCGATGGCCACCGCCGCCCCGGTGAGGAGGATGGGAGTGGCGGTGACGAGAACCTCGATCGCCGTGAAGCTGCTCGTGAGTGGGCCGATCACGAACTGGTAGTACGCCTCGATGGGGTTCGCGCCGGCCAGCAGGATGGGTACGGCGGTGATGGCGAACGTGATCAGGATGGCCTCCAGCACCAGGACCGGCGTGGACCAGCGGGAGAGGTGGAATCGGCTCCGCATCCGCAGCGCGCTCGCGCATCAGGCGGCCTCCCCGCGCCCGGCCATGAGCATGCCCAGGTGCTCGACGTCCGCGTCGGCTGCGGTCATCTGGCCCACGATCGCGCCCCTCGTAGAGGACCACCAGCCGATCCGCGAGCGCCAGCAGCTCGTCGAGGTCCTCCGACACGAGCAGCACCGCTGCGCCGCGCTGGCGGGCGGCCAGGAGCTGCGAACGGACGTACTCGGTGGCCCCCACGTCCAGGCCGCGCGTCGGCTGCGAGACCACGAGCAGGCGCGGGTCGCGCGACAGGACGCGGGCCAGGAGGACCTTCTGGATGTTGCCGCCCGACAGGGTCACCACCGGGTCGTCGGGCCGGGCCCGGATGTCGAAGCGCTCGATCAGCGCTTCGGCGTGGGCGAGCACCGCCGCCTCGTCGATCCGCCCCGCGCGGCGGAACTCGTCGAGCCGCTCGAGGACGAGGTTGTAGGCCACCGACAGGTCGCCGACCAGGCTGGCGTGACGGTCCTCGGGGATCCGCCCCACGCCGGCGGCCATGACGGCCGTGGGGTCGGCTTCCGTGACCTCGGTGTCGCCGACGGTGATCGACCCGCCGGTCGGGCGCCGCATCCCGGAGAGGACCTCCACCAGTTCGGTCTGGCCATTGCCCGACACCCCGGCCACGCCCACGATCTCGCCCGCGGCGACGTCCAGCGAGACATCGGTCAGCGCCGGCAGCCCCTGGGTGCCGGTGGCGTGGAGGTCGCGGATGCGGAGAATCGGCTCTTGGGCAGCCCGGCCGGCATCGGCTGGTCGTTCGACGCCGAAGCTCGGGCGGCCGACCATCATCCGCGCCAGCTCCCGCTCATCGGTCTGGCCGTCCACCGTCCCCACCAGCGCACCGCGACGCAGCACGGTGATCCGGTGGCTGATGGCCCGCACCTCGGCCAGCTTGTGGCTGATGAACACGACCGCCATGCCCTCGCCGACGAGCAGGCGCAGGGTGGCGAACAGGGCCTGGACCTCGTCGGGGACGAGGACCGCGGTGGGCTCGTCGAGGATCAGGATGCGGCACTCGCGGGAGAGGGCCTTGAGGATCTCGACCCGCTGCTGCTCCCCGACCGACAGGTCCGCGACCCGGGCCGCGGGGTCGACCCGGATGCCGAAGCGGGTGGACGCCTCTTCGGCCTGGCGCCGGGCCGCGTTGAGGTCGAGCCGCAGCGTGCTGGCCCGGCCGAGGACCAGGTTCTCGGCCACGGTCATGGGCCGCACCAGGGCGAAGTGCTGGGTCACCATGCCCACGCCCGCCTCGATCGCGTCGCGGGGCGAGCGGATGGCCCGGACCTCGTCCCCCACCAGGATCTGGCCCGAGTCGGGATGGGTCAGCCCGTACGCGATCCGCATGGCGGTCGTCTTCCCGGCCCCGTTCTCGCCGAGCAGGGCATGGACCTCCCCGGCCCGGACGTCGAAATCGATCCGGTCGTTGGCGAGGAGGTCGCCGAAGCGCTTGGTGATGCCGCGCAGCGCGAGCGCCGGCGCGCCGGGGGAAACGGGTGGCGCGCCGTCGGGCGCGCCACCAACGCTCATCTTCGAACCGCTAGCGGACCGTTAGCTGGGCGGCACCACCGAGCCCGGCGGCGTGGCCTCGTTGATGTCGACTCGGAAGGTCCCGGCCTTGATCTGGCCCTCCCGCTCCGTGACCTGGGCGGCCAGGTTATCCGGCACCCCGCCGGGGATATCGGTGTTGATCGGTGCCAATGCGGCGCCACCCTTGGCCACCATCGAGAAGTCCTTGAGGTCCTGGGCGGTGTACGAGCCGGCCAGCACCTGGTCGATGACGTACGCCACGGTGGGCGTCATGTTCCAGGTGACGCTGGTCACCACGTTCCCCGGCGCCAGCTCTTGCTGGTCACTCATGTTGCCCACGGCGACCAGGTCGTTTTCCTGCGCCGCCTCGATGACCCCGAAGCGCTCCGCGAACAGAACGTCGGCGTCGGCACCAACCTGCGCCAGGGCCGCTTCCTTGGCCGCGGCCGGATCGAACCAGCTGTTGAGGAACGTGACCTTGACCTCGACATCCGGGTTCGTCTCCTGGGCGCCAGCGATGAAGGCGTTGACGATGCGGTTCACCTCCGGCACGGGATAGCCGCCCACGACGCCCACGACGTTGGTCTGGGTCACGCCGCCGGCGATCATGCCGGCCAGGTAGGCGGGCTCATGGATCCAGTTGTCGAAGACGGAGAAGTTCGGTTCGGCCGGCCCGCCGCCAGAGCCGAACACGAAGGCGATTTCGGGGTAGTCGGCCGCCACCGCGCGGACGGCATCCTCGTTGCCGAAGGCGTCGCCGAAGATGATGTCCGGCGCGTCCTGCTCCGCCGTCTCGCGGAGGACCCGCTCCATGTCACCGGCGTAGCCGATGTCATCGGCGAAGGTGTACTCGATGCGGCCGTCATCGGCCTCCGCCTGCAGGGCGGCGTGGATCACCCCGTCCCATGGCTCCTCGATCTGGGTGGCGTATGCGCCGAAGACCTTGGGTGTTCCCGAGCTCTCGTCTTGTGAGCCGGAGAGCCGGTGCAGGCGCCGAGCACGAGCAGCGCGCTGAAGGCGATGGCCAGCGGGCGCCATGCAGCTCCGCGGCGATTGACAACTGGAATGCGTGCGTCCATCGACAGGAACCTCCTCCGAGCGACCCCCGGGGCACGAGGATCAGGCGGTCTAGCCTATGCCTCTCGCGTCGGCTCCGCACGCCTTGTTCGCGCGTCTGGCCGCGGCCGCGGCGACCCTCGAGTTAGAGCCAGCCGCGGCGGCGGAAAACGACGAACAGCAGGACACTGACGCCGAGCATGAGCCCCACCGACAGGGCGAAGCCCCACGGCTCGCCCAGGCCGGGCATGTTGGAGAAGTTCATGCCGTAGACGGTCCCGATCAGGGTCGGCGCGAACAGGATGGCGGCCCAGGCGGAGATGCGCTTGACCTGCTCGTTCTGGTCGTAGGTCGACTCCGACAGGGCCTTGATCTCCTCGTTCTGGGCCTGGTTCACGAGGGTGGCGTTGACGGTCAGGATGTCGGACAGCATCTGGCGGAAGCCGTCCACCCGCTCGGCCACGATGGTCCCGTGGTCGGCCACGTCGCGCAGGTAGCGGCGCAGCTCCTCATCGGTCCCGTACTTGTCGAACCCGGCCTGGAGTCCGTTGAGCATGGCCAGCAGCGGCCGGACCGAGCGCTGGAAGTCGATCACCTCGCGCGACAGCTCGTAGATCCGCCGGCTGACGGCCGGGTCGCCGCGGAAGACCTCGGTCTCGATCTCGTCGATGTCCTTCTGCAGCCCGGCCACCACCGGCGCGTAGCCGTCGACCACGCTGTCCACGATGGCGTACAGGACCGCCTCCGTGCCCCGGGTCAGGAGCTCGGGGTCGGCCTCCATCCGGCGCCGGACGGCGCCGAGGTCCGGGGTCTGGCTGTGGCGGACGGTGACGACGAAGCTGGGACCCACGAAGACGTGGATCTCCCCGAACTCCACCTCCTCCACCTCGTCGAGGTAGGTGGCCGCGCGGAGGACCACGAACAGGGTCTCGTCGTAGCGCTCGAGCTTGGGCCGCTGGTGGGCGACGATGGCATCCTCCACCGCCACCTCGTGCAGGCCGAACTCCTCGGCCACGCCCAGCAGCTGGCTCTCGTCAGGCCGATACAGACCGATCCACGCCATGGCCCCCGGCTGCTCCCGCAGCCGCCTGGCGGCCTCCCCCACCGTCTGCGGGCTCTCGATCCGCTTGCCGTCCCGATACAGCGCGGCGTCGACCACGCTCTGCTCCACCGGGGCGTGCTCCGCCGGCGTGAGATCGGCTTCCATCGTCTGTTCCGGCGCGGGCTGCTCGGCCTCGGCCATGCCCCGCCGCCGTGCCGGGCGGGGAAGCTGGATGCGCGGTCGCCGCTCGGTCTTGGCCTCGATCTGCCGATCGGTCGGCTGGTCCGTCATCGGTCTACACGTCCAGTCCATGCTCCGCCGCGAGGCGGGGAATGCTGGCGGGGTCGGTCTCGAGTCCGTAGCGCCCGCGGACCTCGGCGAGGACTTCGGGAGGCGGGCGACCGGGCTTGAACAGCTCGACCATCTCCTCGAAGTACTTCTCGAACCCTGCCGGCGAGATGATCTCGAGGACCCGGGCATCGGTGTCGCCGGCATTCCAGAAGGTATGCCACTGGTCGCGTGGCTTGAAGATGAGATCCCCCGCCTCGCCGAACATGATCTCGTCGCCGAGCAGCGCTCCCACCCGCCCCTCGAGGATGAAGCTGTATTCGTCCTCGCGGCTGTGCCGATGCAACGGAGCCGCCAGGGAGCGCGGCGGCATCGGGTGCTCGACCAGCGCGAAGCCGCCGCCGGACTCATCCCCACCGATGAGGAATCGCACCCCCATGCCACCGAGCCGGCCAGCTCGTCCGTCGTCGGGTTTCAGGACCTTGGCGGGTTGGGTATCCACTCGATCCTCCAATCGGCGTTCGGTGCCGACGATACGCCCGTCAGGGAGCGGGGATCGCCTCGATGTGGTCCGCAAAGATGATCTGGCCCGGGCCACAAACGCCCGTGCCGCGCACGCTCGCCACCTGACCTGCGAACGTATCCGGATCACCTCGCGGCCCGAAAGCGCGCAGGCCCGTGCCCTCGGCCATACCAGGATCAGGTCGACGCGGACTACCTCGTCGTCAGTCACTCCGGCCGCGCAATCGGCCTGTCCGTGGAGGCGGCCTGGATATCCACGTCAGATTCGGGCCGACAGGAATCGGCCACCGAAGTTCCCGCCACTGTCGATGACCTCGAGGGAAACGGCTTCCTGCCCACCGACCTCGGCGAATGTGATCCGCCACTCAGGAGCCCGGACGCTCGTCCCCCCCACGGCAGATCGGCCCATGAGCCGCGCAACGTGAAGTCGGATTGGAGAGTGGCCGAAGAACGAATTCGTCCAGGCCGACGTCCCTCGCCGCCGGGCGAGCCAGTGTCGGCGCTCATACCCATGAACCAGACGCACGAGCCGCGACTGCGCGCAGGTAGTACGTCCCGCTATCGGGATCGCCAGAGACCGGTGCCGCGTCGACGTGCCGTCACCGTCGGGCACGACCGGCGGAATTGCCTCCGCCGAGGCAGAGCTGTCGAGCGCGCTTTGGCTGGCGCTCGCGCAGCCAGGACGACGGCCATGCAGAGGACGGCCGCGACGATTCGAGGCGGGCATGTCGCAGGAAGTGGCGAGCTCGCGTTAAGCCGATGTCCGATGCCTGTCCTGGCATCTGTCCCCTGTGTCGCACCCATTCGTGGTACCGCGGTAACGAGCGTGTTTGAGCGCGTTACCACGAATGCTGGCGAGGAAGAAGGCCCCCCTGGATCCGCCGGCGACCGCCCGGACCGGCGACAGCCTAGGTGTCGCGAAGGCGTCCCACGATCGGGTCATGACGGTCGACTACCACGAGTTCATCAACCGCGACCTGCCGCCGCGGGAGCGGGGCTGCACCTCGAAGGCCATGTTCCTGAGCCGCCGCGAGCGCGCTCCATCAGCCGCCAGCCCTGGGCCTCCAGCGGGCTCAAGCCATACCGATGCCGCTGGTGCGACGGGTGGCATCTCGGCCACCGCCGGCGCCGCGTCTGCACCCGAACATGCTGCTCAGCCCGGGGGGGACGGGCGCTAGAGTAAGTGCGTGGCGGACTACAGCCGAACCGAAGCAGCCGAGCGGGCCGGGATCAGCGAAGCGGAGCTGACTCGCCTGGTCGAGCTGGGGATCCTCCACCCCGCCGAAGGCGATCGGTTCAGCAGCGGCGGAGATCCGGAAGGCGGCCCTGATCCACAGCTTGACCGAGGCGGGGCTGCCGCTCGAGGGGCTCGCCGCGATCGTCGCCAGCGGCGTCGCTCTCGCTCGACTTCATGGACACCCCCTCGTACGAGCGATTCACGCACCTCACCGACGAAACCTTCGCGCAGGCCAGCGAGCGGACCGGGGTGCCGATCGAGTTGCTGATGCTCGTCCGCGAGGCGGTGGGCGGGGCGATGCCCGAGCCCCGAAGACCGGATCCGCGAGGGCGAGCTGCCGACCATCGACTTCGTCCAGCGCAGCTGCGCGAAGGCTTCCGGCCGCCGGCCATCGAGCGCCTGCTCCGGGCGGAGGGCGAGAACCTCCGACGCGTCGCCGAGTCGGAGGCCGCATGGTGGCGGTCGGAAATCATCATGCCCGCTCTCGCGGCCGGGCAAGACGGCCGAGGAGCTGGCGAGCTCCGAGCTGTCGGACCGCATGTCCCCGTTGGCCGAGGCGTCGGTCCTGTCCATCTACCGCGCCCACCAGGTGCGGGAGTGGACGACGAACATCATCGACGGATTCGAGATCGTCATGGCCCAGGCCGGCATCGCGGGCCGGGTCGACAAGCCGCCGGCGATGTGCTTCCTCGACATCACCGGCTATACCCGCCTGACCGATGAACGCGGGCGACGAGGCGGCCGCGGCCCTGGCCGACCAGCTGGGCAAGCTGGTCCAGCGCTCATCGGTCCAGCACGGCGGGAAGGCGGTGAAGTGGCTGGGCGACGGGGTCATGTTCTGGTTCCGCGATCCCGGACCGGGGGTCGTCTCCGCCCTGGACATGGCCGAAGGGGTGGTGAAGGCCGGGCTGCCGCCCGCCCACGTCGGCCTCCACGCCGGACCCGTCGTCCAGCAGGGCGGCGACTACTACGGGCAGACGGTGAACATCGCGTCCCGCATCGCGGAGTACGCCCGCCCTGGGGAGGTACTCGTCAGCGAGGCCGTGGTCGAGGCCTGCGAGCACGTGTCGGTCGACTTCACCGATCTCGGCGCGGTCGACCTCAAGGGCGTGGGCGGACCCGTCCACCTCCACGCCGCGCGCCGCAGCTGAGACCGAGCTGCCGTGACCAGCCGCCCACCGGTGATCCCGTCGGTCGATCCCGAGGTGCAGCGGAAGTGGGAGAAGTACCTGGAGAGCCCGGACACGATGCAAAGCGTGGGTCGCCGGTTCTTCAGTCGGATTCCCGCGAGCCCACGATGTCAGATGTGCGCCTCCCCGTTCCACGGACCGGGCCGACACGTCATGCGGCTGGTCGGCAAGAAGCAATCCGCGATCAACCCGAACCTGTGCAACTGCGTGCGAGAAGTACATGCAGAAGTACCGCGGCGGCGCTGAGATCACCGGGACGATGCTGTTCGCGGACATCCGGGGGTCGACGACGCTGGCAGAGACCATGACCCCGACGGAGTTCAAAGCGACCCTCGCCCGTTTCTACACCGTGGCGGCCGACGCGGTGTTCGCCAATGGCGGAATCGTGGACAAGTTCGTCGGCGATGAGCTGGTGGCCGCGTTTCCGCCATTCCTCGGGGCTGACACCTCATCCCGCGCCGTGAAGACCGCCGAGGACCTGCTTCGAGCGACCGGGCATGCCGATCCCGAGGGACCGTGGGTCCCGGTGGGGGCGGGGGTGAACACGGGACGGGTGTGGTTCGGGGCGATCGGCGAAGGGCAGCACGTCGAGGTCACGTTCGTCGGCGACGGCGTCAACGTGGCGGCCCGATTGGCGGGGGCGGCCGGCCCGGGTGAGATCCTCGTGACCACCGCCGCGGCCGAGGCGGCCGGCCTTGACCCGGCACTCGAGCGCCGGAGCCTGGAGCTCAAGGGCAAGCAGGAAGCGACCGAAGTCGTCAGCCTCCGCATCGGTCCGCCCTAGCCTGCTCATTGGCGGACCTCTTGGTGGACTATCGGTGAGGCTGTTCGGACCGCCGAGTGTCAGGAAGCTCGAGGCCGAGCGCGACGTCTCGGGTCTGATCGAGGCGCTCCAGTCCGAGAAGACCGAGCGCCGACTCGAGGCGAGCGAAGCGCTGGGCCGGCTGGGCGATCCGTCGGCGGGGCCCGCCCTCGTCGAAGCCCTGCAGGATCCAGCGGTCCGGGACACGGCGGCGGCCTCGCTGCTGGTGATGGCACCGGAGGTCATGGACGTCCTGGTCATGACCCTTCGCCAGGCGAATCCGCTCACCCGAGAGGCCGCCGCGGACCCTGCGGTCCGAACAGTCATCGCACAGATCCTTGGCTACGCGGGTGATGAGCGGGCGGTCGAGCCGCTCATCGGTGCGCTGGACGATGTCGACGACGTCGGGCGCGCCGCCATCCAGGCCCTGGTCAACCTGAAGGATCCGCGGGCCGTCACGCCGCTGGGCGACCGGACCGTGCGGTACGGGGTCGAGGCCATTCAGGCCCTGGGCGACATCGGCGACCAGGGCGGGTTGGCGGCCGTCGTCGAATGGGTCATGCCTCAGAGCCATGTCCGAACCTCGGCCGATGACGCGGCAGTCGCCATCCGGGCCCTGGGCAAGATCGGTCCGCCGGAGATGGTCGTCCCGTTCATCCGCCGCATCCGGAACCACTTTCCGGGCGCCGGGACGCCGAACGGCGACATCATCCAGGCAGCTGTCCTCGATGCCGAAGCGTCCCTGGGCGAATCGGTTACGTGAGAATCGGTCAGACATGGAGTCCGAGTTCGTCGAGGCCAACGGGATCCGCTTCCATTGCCTGACCGATGGCAGCGGTCCGCTGGTGCTCCTGCTCCACGGCTTCCCGCAGTTCTCGTACGAGTACCGGCACCTCGTCCCGGCCCTGGCGAAGGCGGGATACCGGGCGGTCGCGCCGGACCTCCGCGGCTACGGCGACACGAGCCGGCCGGGGCGGATCGAGGACTACCAGCTCCGGATCCTTGGGGATGACATCGCCGCCCTGGTCGAGGCGCTCGGCGAGCGGAAGGCCCACGTCCTGGGCCACGACTGGGGCGGGATCGTGGCCTCGGAGGCGGCGGTGTCGCACCCGGACCGGGTGGATCGGCTCATCCTGGTGAACGGTCCACCAGCGCGGGTGATCGGGCGAGGGGTCAACCACGACTGGGGGCAGCGCCTGCGCAGCCTGTACGTCGCGATCTTCCGGATCCCGCGCCTGCCGGAGTGGTGGATCACCTGGGGCCACGGTCGTGCGATGAAGTACCTGCTGAGTGACGGCAACTTCACGAAGGAGGAGGTGGACGTCTACCGCGACGCCATCTGCCGCCCGGGTGCCGCGTGGGCCGGGTTCGCCTACTACCGCTCCATCACCCGCACCATTCGCGACGACGGCCGACGGCTGCGCGGCAAGACGATCTCCGCCCCCACCCTGGTCCTGTGGGGCGAGCGCGATCGGGCGCTCGGCCGGAAGCTCGCCCAGTACATGGACAAGGAATTCAGCGGACCGATCCGAAAGGTGTTCTTCCCCGACGTCGCCCACTGGCTCATCGAGGACCGCCCCGAGGAGGTCGCCCGCCTGGTGATCGACTTCCTGGACGAGGGCCGTCAGCCCGCCGCCTAGGGCTCCCGTGCGGCTCCTGTGTGCTGCTCACATGCTTTCGTGATAGGCGCTTATCACGAAGCAATGTGACACGAGCACCGGCACGGGAACGAGCTCCCCGAGCCATCGATTCACGGAGCCTCAGCGGCCATCTGCTCCACGCCATCGAGGATCAGGTCCAGGCCGAACTCGAAGTCGCCCTCGTCCAGGGAGCCCTTTTCCAGGTGCTGGACCACGTGCTCGGCGAGGTACGGATACTCGTCGACCGGGAGTGACTCGAGAAACGCCGTCCCGGCATCGGCCAGGTCGGCATCCTCGAGCGGGAAGGCCTGCGCCTGCAGCGTGTAGCCGAAGATGTGGTTCTCCACCGCGTGGTAGACGCGCTCGGTGATCTCCGGCGACAGGCCGCCATCCCGGAACGTCTGCAGCGCCGAGTCCATGTAGCGCATCCGCCCCGGGCCCACCCCGGCCTGGATCCATCGTGTGCCGGCCCACGGATGGCGGAGCAGGACCTCGCGGGTGGCGATCGCTCGCCGGCGCGTCGTGCTCTTCCAGTCGTCCCCCTCGGGTGGGAGCTCGACCTCGCCGGCCAGCAGGTCGATCATGCCGTCGAGCATCTCGTCCTTGTTCGCCACGTAGTGGTACAGGGTCATGGCCTCGACCCCGAGCTCCTGCGCCAGGCGGCGCATCGTCAGCGCGCCGATCCCCTCTCGGTCGGCCAGGCCGATGGCCGTGCGCAACACCCGATCCCGGCTCATGGGGCTCTCGCCGGTGCGTCGGGTCTGGCTGAGCCATGAGCTGACCTCCTTCCGCGCGCGGGTCCACGCTACCGGGCTTGACAATCTTACAGCGTAAGAGCAATCTTACAACGTAAGAGCAGCCAGCCAGCCCGGACTGGCACGAGGAGAGGACAATGACGACCAACGCCCTGATCCATGAGACCACCGCGATCGCGGAGAAGACGATGAAAGCCGTCGCCCAGCATCGGTATGGCTCCCCCGACGTCCTGGAGCTGACCGATATCCCCAAGCCGGAGATCGGCGAGGACGGGATCCTCGTCCGGGTCCGGGCGGCATCGGTCAATGCGCTGGACTGGCACTTCATGCGCGGCGAGCCGTACGTCATGCGCATGGGGTTCGGGATCCGTCGGCCGAAGGGACCGATTCGAGGGGTGGACCTGGCCGGGGTGGTGGAGGCGGTCGGATCGGAGGTGACCGAGTTCAAGCCGGGGGACGAGGTGTTCGGCACGCGCCTGGCGGCCTGGTCCGAGTACGTGTCCGGCCGCGAGCTCGACTTCGCCATGAAGCCGGCGAGCCTCAGCTTCGAGGAGGCCGCCGCCCTCCCGACCGCGGGGGTGACCGCGCTGCAGGGGCTGCGGGACCATGGTCAGCTGACGCGCCGGGCAGCACGTCCTCGTGTTCGGCGCGGGTGGTGGTGTCGGGACGTTCGCGGTGCAGATCGCCAAGGCGTTCGGAGCGACGGTGACCGCCGTCACGCGGACCGAGAGCGTGGAGATGGTGCGCTCGCTCGGCGCCGATCGGGTCATCGACTACACGCGGGAGGACTTCGCCCGAGACCCGGATCGATACGACCTCGTGTTCGACGTTGGGGCCAAGCGCTCCATCTCCGACCTGCAGCGGGTCCTCCGTCCCGGAGGGACGCTGGTGCTCTGCGGCGGAGCGCCCGGCCGGTGGATCGGTCCCCTGCTCCGCCCGGCGGTGGGCATGCTCCGCGCGAAGGTGCGGGGGCAGCGGGTGCGGGTGTACATCGCGAAGGACACCAAGGAGGACTTCCTGGCGCTGAAGGAGCTCATCGAGGCCGGCAAGCTCCGGCCGGTCGTGGGCCAGACCTACCCGCTGGCGGAGGCCGCCGAGGCCATGCGGCAGGTCGAATCCGGGCGGGCCCAGGGCAAGGTGGTCATCACCGTCTGAATGTTGGTTCTCGGGGGCGACCCGGACGCGCCTGCGGCGTTACGCTACCCCTCCCGTCCCCCAACACTGAAGAGGAGAACCCCATGGACGAGCATCCGAACGTGGCCCTGGTGCGCAAATACATCGAGACCTTCACCAGCGACGACCCAGAGGCGGCCGGAAACTTCCTGGCCGATGACGTCGAATGGCACGAGATCGGCCGGGCCGAGCCCATCCACGGCAAGGCCGCGCTGCGCGACCGGATGATGGGTGCCGGCAAGCCCGAGTGGAACATCACCGGCGGCGAGGTCCATGACGTCCTCGGCGACGACGAACACACCGTGGCCCTGCTCACGGCCCACGCGGAGTGGGGCGAGAAGTCGCTCGACTACAAGGTCGCCGAGCTCTATCACATCCGCGACGGCAAGATCACCGCTCGCTGGGCGATGTCCGACGACACCGAGGCGATCAACAACTTCTTCAAGGGCACCTGACCGGCCCCGGCGGCAAGCGCCGGGCGTAGGATGGGTCCCTTCCTTCGAAGAGGTACCCATCCATGACAGCAGAGACTTTCAAGCGCTCGTCCGACGCGTCGGTGGCCGTTGTCCGCCAGCTCATGGACGCGTTCAACGGCGGCGATCCTGAGGTCATTTCGGCCTTGCTCGCGGATGACATCGAGTGGCACGAGATTGGTCGAACCGACCCAATCCGCGGCAAGGCGGCCCTGGCGGAGCGATTCATGGGCGGCCTCCCCCAATGGCAAATCACCGTGACATCCCACGACGTGCTGGCCAACGATGAGCACGCGGTCGCCCTGGTCACTGCCACGGCGAACATGGGAGGCAAGTCGCTGACCTACAAGACGGCCGAGATCTACCACGTCCGCGATGGCAAGGTCACGGCCCGATGGGCCCTGTCCGACGACACCGCCGCCATCAACGAGTTCTTCGCCGGGACCTGAGCCTAGAGCTTCGCCCCTGAGGTATCGGGGGGTTCGGGCCGGTCCAGCGCCTCCGTCGGCAGGTTGTCGACGGTGAGGCCGTTGGTGGTCACCCGCGCGCCGCGCGCCTCTTCCTCGACCACGACCACGGCCGGCGGACGGTTGTGGAGGATCTTCTGCTCCAGGCCGGCCATGAACTGGCCGATGGACAGGTTCACGTCGGTGAACGAGGGAAGCCGACCGCGAGCCTCGGGGTGATCCGGCTCGGCGTCCTCCGGCGACGGAGCATCCTCCACCGCCTCGGCCTCCGGTTCGTCCTTCGCGGTCGACCATCGGCCGATCCTACTCGAGGACCGCTCGGACTAGGTCAGCCGGCGGGTCCGGAGAGATGCGACGGCCAGCGCGAGGAGCGCGGCGCCGAGAATGGCCACGGCGAGGGTCGTTCCCCCACTCGATGCCGGGCCGGCCGGGATCATGGCCGCGTTCGGCAGCGCCTCGGGCGTGGGCGTCGCCACTGCGGCGGCTACCACTGTGATGGTCACCGTGTCGCTGCAGACGTCGCTATCCGCCGCGGTGAGGGTCCAATTGCCCACCTGCGATGGGTCAAAGGAGCCCTGGAGGATGAAGGAACCCGCGCCGTCGGTCGTCTGGGGGAAGGTGGCCTGGGGTACGCCATTCAGGACGACCGTGATGTCGAGGGTCGCGTTCGGGGTGAACCCGGTGCCGTTGACCTGCGCCGCCTCCCCGACGATGACGGTCGCCGATTCCGCCGGCACCGGCGACGAGGTGGAGCTGATCAGGATCGAGCACGCGACCGGTTGGCCTGCGCGGACCGATGGCGCGGCGGCGGCCGCGAGCGTCAGGGCGGCGGCCAGGAAGGTCGCGATCAGGACGACGGGAAGCAGCCGAGGGCGAATGAGAAAGGTGGTCATGGAGACTCCTGCAGGAGGCGATTGGGCCGGAAGAGTCGCCGCTCGACATCCATGGGGCAATAGGAGTTCTGGTACCCATCGGTACGGTCCGGTGGAGTCGACCCTTCTAGCCGGGGGCGAGGTCGATCAGGAGGGTCGTGCCGTCGGAGCCGGTGCGCTCGACCGAGATGACGCCGCCGCTGGGCGCCAGCAGCTCGCGGGCGATGGTCAGACCGATGCCGGCGCCCGCGGTCGGACGCCGCCGGGTGCGGGCCGGGTCGGATCGGTAGAAGCGCTCGAAGATGTGGGGGAGGTCTTCGGCCGGGATGCCCGGGCCCTGGTCGGTGACCCGGATCTGGACGCGGTGGCGGAGCGGTCGGACCCAGCGTCGGTCGCCGATCGCAGATGACCCGAACGGTCTTGCCGCTCGGCGTGTGCTGAGCCGCGTTGGTCATGACGTTTCGCAGGGCGCGACCGAGGTGCGCGGGGTCGGCCCACGCCGCGAGGTCGGGCGAAATCGGTTCAATCTCGAGCGTCACATCCCGCTCGCGGTAGAGGCCGTCGAGCGCGGAGGCCGCCTCGGCCACGATGCCGGACACGTCGACGCGCTTCGGGCGCGCCTGGAGGGGCGCGGCTTCGGCGCTCGCCAGCTCCCCCATCTGCACGATCACGCTGCCCAAGGCCGCCGCGGACGCCGCCGCCGCCTCGAGGTTGGGCTTCGACTTGGGGACGACCCCGTCGATCATGGCCTGGAGCTGCCCCTGCAGCACGGTGGCCGGCGTGGCAAGGTCATGGGCCATGTCCGTTGCCGCGCGGCGGCGGAGCATCTCGGACGACTCCAGCCGCCCAGCCATGGTGTTGAAGGCGCCGGCCAGCTCCTGCGACTCGCGGTCGCCGCCGCCGGTGGCCCGCGCCGAAAGGTCCCCGGCCCCCAGCCGGTTCGCGGCTGCGGCCACGTCCTGCAACGGCCGCGTCTGGCGCCGCGCCAGCCAGACCGATACGCCGGCGATAACCGCCACCGACGCCAGCCCGGCCACCAGCAGCGCGACGTTGAACAGGCGCAGGAACGGCCGATCCGACTGCGCCACCGGCAGCCGGAACTGTGGCCACGATCAGCGCCACCTCCTGGTCGCCAATGATCACCGAGGCACTGATGTCCTGCGTTGGTGTGCCCGGTGGCAACGGGCGCCCGTATCGGTTCAGCGGGTTGCCTCCCGGGCCGAGCACCACGACCGGGGCGTTCAGGCTGCGCGCCAGCCGGTCCAGGACGCGGTCGGCCTGCCCGAGGTCGGCCGCCGCCGATCCCCACCAGCTCGCTCACCGCATCGGCCGCGGCCTCGACCTGCTCGACTCTGCTGGGCGCTCACGACATCTTCGAAGGATTGGCTTACCACCCGGTTCACCACGGCTCCCGCGAGCAGCAACACGACGAGGACGGCGGCCGACAGGATCAGGCGCCAGGCGCATGGCGAGCGGCATGCCGCGGCTGCGGCGGGTGCGGCCGCGGTGATGGGTGGCTGCGCTTTCGTGGGAGGCTCGGCCGTCTCGGTCACGGCTCGTCGCGCTCCGCGACCAGCCGGTAGCCGGCCTGCGGGACGGTCTCGATCAGCCACGGATCGGCGGCCGAGTCGCCGAGCTTCCGGCGGAGGTTCGCGACGTGGACGTCCACGACCCGTTCGAAGACGTCGTCGGGCCGCCGCGCCACGGCGTCGAGCAGCTGCTCGCGGGTCATGACCATCCCCGGTCGCCTGGCGAGCGCCAGCAGCAGCCTCGCTTCGCCGGGCGTGAGTCGGCCGGTCCGGCCTGCGCCGCCGTCCCCTGCCGCGAGGGTGTATCGGCGGGTTGCGGGGTCCAGCCGAAGCCGCCCACCGCCCAGCGACAGCGCGGGCGCATCGGTCAGGTCCACGCCCCGACCGCGCCATTCCCGACCGATTGACCGGTGCGGCGAAGGATGGCGGCCACCCGTGCGGTGACCTCGTGCGGGTTGAACGGCTTGCCGAGGTAGTCGTCCGCCCCGAGGCGGAGGCCGGCGATGCGGTCGGCATCGGTCCGCTTGGCGGAGGTGATGAGGACCGGCACCGTGCCGCGGTCGCGGAGCTCCTCGAGGACCGTCTCGCCCTGCATCCGGGGCAGCATGAGGTCGAGGATCACGAGGTCCGGCGGCTCCGCGTCGTACGCGGCCAGGGCCGCGGCGCCGTCACCGGCCTCGATGACCGCGTACCCGTCGCGCTCCAGGTAGAGGCGGAGCAGGGCGCGGAGCTGCGGCTCGTCCTCGACGACGAGGATCCGCGGCTTCGCCGTTGCCGTTGGTTCGGGCCATCCGGCCAGATGCTATCGGTCTGCCCATTCAGGAGTTATGAAGGACCGATTGCGACGCGGGCCCGGACAGCAGAACGCCCGGTCGCGATGACCGGGCGTCCCGTGAATGTGCGACCTGACGGTCGCGGTGAAAACCAGCCTAGCGCGGCGGTGGTCACCTTGACGGCGCGGGGCCCCTTGGGGCTCGACTCCACGTCGAACGAAACGGTTTCGCCGCCGACGAGGCGGTCGAAGTCGAGGGACTCGGCAAGCTCGTTGCGATGGAAGAAGTATTCCTTCCCATCCTCGCCGCCGATAAACCCGAAGCCGCGGTCAGAGATGACGCGCTTGATTGTTCCTGTGGCCAAAACGTTGGACCTCAATTTCCTCGAACACAGTTGCCTCACACAGCCGGTTCGAAGACGAACGACCAGCGCGCGGTCCATCAGTACGGCCCGATGGAGGCTTCCAAAATACCCCTTATCGGGCGTTTCCGCCAGACGTACAGACGTCCTATTCGGACGGGTATCGGTGCCTCGTGGTCTCGAGCGCGGCGAGCACGTCCTTGCGCGCGAGCTCCAGCTGGACGCCCATTCGCTTGGCGTGAACGTGGTCGCCGTCCTCCATCGCGAGCTCCGCGTTGACCGAGGCGCGGGCCCGGTGGTAGGCCTGGATCGCATCGTTGGCCGTGCGCGTGATCTGGTTCGTGGCCTCGCGCAGCATCCGCATTCGCTCGGCAGGGCGCTGCTCGCTGGCCAGGCGCTGGTCCAGCGTCCGCGTGAAATCCGCGATCGTGTCCGGCGCCTGCTGGATCAGCAGGAGGTCCGGCTCGCGCCGGCCGAGGCGGGTGTTGGGCGGCCGAATCGGCACAGTCTCGATTCCCTTGACGCGCTGGTGTCACGCGCGGCCGTCATCGGTCATGCGCCAGGCCAGTTGAGCGGTCCTCCAAAGATACCACCGAGGCGCCGTCCCCGAGGCGTCCGATCGGGTCAGTGCTGGACGTCGATCACCAGGCGGGCCGGATCGGCCAGGTAGAAGGCGCGGAGGCAGGTGCTGCCGTTCACGCCCAGGTACCAGTTGTGGGTGGCCTCGAAGTCGCCGGACTCCACGAACTGCGCGATCTGCTCGATAGCCGGGCTGGAAGTCGGTCGATCCGGTGTACGGCTGCTCGCCGCTCTCCATGTCGAACTTCGTGGCTCCGGTCATGGTGACCTCGTAGACCGGTGAGCCGGCCACGTCCAGCGGCAGGCCGCTCGGATTCTTCATGAACGGGGGCTCGGCGACGTCCACGGTGAGGCTCGGGCGTGCCGTCGAGGACGTACTCGAACACGATCCGGTCATACCCGGCGTGGGTCCCGACCCGGATGTCGGCCACGACCAGCGGGTGGAAGTCGGAGCCCACGGCGGGGAGCTGGATGGGGAGGTCGCAGGTGAAGGCCGGCTCCGGGCCCGACGGCGCGGCCGATTCCTCGGCCGGGGCTGTCGGAGACGGGGAGGGCGCGGGCGATTCGCTTGGCTCGGCCGACTCGCTGGGCGACGCGGACGCGGACGGTCCCGAGCCGACGAGCGGGCCGGACCCGAGCTGCAGGCCGACGATCACGGCGACGACCACGACCGCCGCCACGGCGGCGGCAAAGACAGAACGAGTCACGAATGATGTCCTCCATGGGCCGATAAAGGTTCGCTGGTTGGTGTGGTCGATCTCTGCCCGCACCTCGTCGTAGACCTCGTCGGGCAGATCGGTCTGGCCCTCGGCCAGGAACGCGTCGATGAGCCGGTCGGGATCGTTGGGGCTGGGGTTGCGCGGCGGCGTCATGCGGATCGCTCCTGTGAAGGCACCCGGGCATCGGCTTCAACGCTGGCCCGGAGCGCGGTGGTGGCGTGGTGGATGCGGGACTTCGCGGTCCCGAGCGGAATACCGAGGCGGTCGGCGACTTCCGGGACCGGAAGACCGATGTAGTGGTGGAGGACCATGACCGCCCGCTGCTCGACGGTGAGGCGGCGGAAGGCCCGCTCCAGCTGGTCACGGTCGTGGACGGTGAGGATGTCGTTCGAGCTCGAGGCCAGGTCCACGGGGAGCATCCGGATGGACTGACGACCACCGCCGACGGCGCTTGGCCTCGGCGTAGCAGGCGTTGACCAGGATCCGATGGAGCCACGGCTCGAACCGATCCGGGTCGCGGAGGGACCGGAGGTCGCGCCACGCGGTGATCAGCGCGGCCTGGACGGCGTCCTGGGCGACATCGGTGTCGCGCAGGATGCGGGTGGCAATCGCCATGCATCGGTCTCCGGCCGTGCGGGCCAGGGCATCGAAGGCGTCACGATCCCCCTCCTGTGCGCGCTCGACGAGTGCGACCCGCGGTACGGCCTGCATCTGTTCCTCAACGTCTGATCCGATCTGGACTCGGTCCAAGTGGAGCCGGGGAGTCACCTCTACTGTTCAATCTGTGCAGTGCCAATCGTTCGACCTAGACTACTGGCGCCGATGGAGACGTGGGACGCGATCAACTCGGTCCGGGTGATCCGGAAGTTCACCGATCAGCCGCTCGCCGCCGAGCACCTGGAGCGGATCCTGAACGCCGGCCGGCGGGCGGCGAGCAGCAAGAACGAGCAGACCTGGGCGTTCATCGTGGTCACCGACCGGAAGCTGCTGCAGCGAGCTGACCGCGGTCGGTCGCTACGCGGACCACCTGGCCGGCGCGGCGGCCGCGATGGCGCTGGTCACGCCGGAGGAGAGCGGTCCGCACGTCCGAACCACGATGTGGGACATGGGCCGCGCGGCCCAGAACATGGTGCTCGCCGCCTGGGAGCTGGGCATCGGCAGCGTGCCGGCCACCGCGCACAACCACAAGGTCGCAGGCCGGCTGCTCGGCCTGCCTGAGGACCGACGCTGCGACTTCCTGCTCTCGTTCGGCTATCCCGCGGACCCGTCCAAGCTCACCGCCCCGAACAAGCCCGGCGGCCGCAAGTCACTCGAGGAGATCGTCCGCCGCGACCGCTGGTAGGCCCGGCAAGGGATGCGCCCGGCGACGGATCGCCGGGCGCCATTGAGTGCTGCTGACCGCACGGGACGATCAGGGATTCGCGCTGGCCTGGACCGACTCGACGACCGTCCGCTGCGCCGCAAGGTCCTCCTCGGATGTGTCCGGGTAATGGAGGCGTCGATCACGAGGCGCTCGCCGTCGACGTCGAGGATGTAGAGGTCGAAGGTCTGCCCTGGGGCCCCGCCCCAGATCTGTCCTCCTCGGTGTCAACGAAGAGGTAGAACTCCTCCGCCCCCGTCAACGGTGCGTCCAATGGAATGGTGAGTTGGACGAGCTGTCCCGGATGGCCGCCAATCTCGATGTCGGTGGGTGCGGTCGCCGTCCAGGCAGGATGGGCGACGATGGCCTGGGCGAGATCATCAACCGTCGGCCCCACACCGGCGGATCGAGTTGGCCCTCGGCGACCGAGAGCGGATTCACGTAGAGATTGAGCTCACCCGAATAGAACCGGATGGCCATGCCGTCGGGCAGGTTGGTTTCCGCGTGGGCCGATCACCACCCAGTCGCCACTCGCGGACCAGCCGGATGGAACGGCGACGGTGACATTGATGCCGGGCCGGCATTCGCCAGGTAACGACCCGGCTCGAGGGGATCCTGGTCGTCGAGGCGGAGCACCGGCGAGGCGCTGGGTGCCGACGTCACCGTCGGCTCGGGCGTCGAGCTGGGCTCGCCGCCGGGTGCCGGGGAGCCCGGCAGCAGGTTGTAAGCGATCACCGCAATGATCGCGACCGCGGCGGCCACCAGGCCGACGCGGACGACGTTGTTATCCATGAATGGATCCCTCCACGCCGACCACGGAGTGGATCGGCGCTGTGGGGTCGTGTCGAGCTCGTCCAGCACGGTCGTCCAGGACGCGGTCCGCGTCCTCGTGCCGGTCTTCGCTTCAGCCACGACCGGACGATGCGGGTGACGTCGCGTTCGGTGCTCATTGAGCGGCCTCCCGTGACGTCGAGCGAGCGTCGGCGTCGAGCGCCGATGCGCATCGCGCGCATCGCGTAATGCAGTCGAGAAGAAACCGTCCCGACGGGGACGCCGAGCACGTCGGCGACCTCGTCGAGCGGCAGGTCCAGGTAGTGGTGCAGGACCACCACCGATCGATGTTTCAGGGACAGTCGCCGGAAGCCACGCTCCAGCTGGTCGCGATCGACGACCGAGCCGGTGCTGTCCGCCGCCATCGGTTCGTCAACCTGGAGGAGGCGGAGGTTTGGCGCCCAGCGGCGGGATTTCCGGCCCTCGGCGTAGCAGGCGCGCACGAGGAGCCGATACGACCAGGCCTCGAAGCGGGCCGGGTCGCGGAGCTGCGGGAGGTCCTGCCAGACGCTCAGCAGCGCCTGCTGCGTTGCGTCCTCGGCGAGGTCGATGTCGCTCAGGATCCGGTGCGACGTCGCCAGGAACCGATCCGCAATCGTGGCGGCCAGATCGGCAAATGCCTCCTGGTCTCCACCCTGTGCCCGTTTCACGAGATCGGTATCCATGCCCTCTTCCGCCAATGGCGTCAGTTCAGACCGACGCTACAACTGGTATGGGTGCCCGACGGCGCCAGAAACTTCATTTGGCGTCGTGCGCGGCGTTCTTGATGCGTTCTTCACCGCGCGTCCGGAGGATGCGAGGCAACCGGGAGGGCACAACTGACGACCGCAAGCCCACAGACGAGGTAGCCACGGAACGATGTCCCAGCCACTGAAACTCCTGGGCGGCGCCGCTGCCCTCATCACCGCCGCCCTGGTGGGCGGAACACTGATCGGATCGGTCCTGGCCGCTCCCGCGGGGAGTGGCGCGACCGGCACCAACGCACTCTTCGGGGGCGACGAGACGACCGACGAGGCCGGCGCGTACTGCCAGACCTTCCTCGACACCTTCGCCTCGGAGCTCGGGGTCTCGACCGATGAGCTGGCCCCGGCCGCGAAGGCCGCCGCCATTGCCGCCATCAACGCCGCGGTCGAGGCCGGCGATCTGCACCCAGGACGTCGCCGATCGGATGATCGAGAAGATCAACGCGTGGGACGGCGACGGGTGCCGCTGGATCGGCTTCAAGCTCGGGCATTGGGCCCACCACGCGGCGCGAGTCGAGTTCATGTGCGGCATGTGGGAGGCCGCAGCCGGGGCCCTGGGGATGGAAACGAGCGAGCTCCGCGAGGCGCTGGTCGACTCCACGCTCGAAGAGGTCGCCGAGGCCGAAGGCGTCGACTACGCCGATGTGGTCGCGGCCGCCCTCGCCTCGGCCAAGACCGATCTCGACGCCGCGGTCGCAGCCGGCACCATCACCCAGGAGAAGGCCGATGAGATCTACGCCCGCCTCGAGACCTGGCTGAACGAAGGCGGGATCGGAAACTTGGGGGAGGGGCCGGGCCGGCCGTTCCACGGACCGTTCTTCGCGCCTCCGGACGACAGCTCGTCCGACACGCCGTCGAGTGACGGCACCGATGCGGAGGGCACGTCGGCGTAGGGTGTCGCCGCGAATCGCGGTGAGGAACCACGGCGGGAGATCCGCCGTCTAGTAAGCGAAAGGGCCGCCCTGGCTGTGGGGCGGTCCTTTTCGCGTGGCCGCGAGCGGCGCTGTCGCGACCGGCGGGTACCTTTGGGGGATTCGGGCTCGGCGTGGGGCCGACCTAGGATCGGTCCATGGCCGTCAGCCTCACCGGGAGGTCCGCCACCGCGACGCGGGTCGAGGAGCGGACGCTCCCCGCCCGCACCGATACGCAGCGGCTCCTCCGCCGATTCCTTGCGCGCCCGGTGATCGGTGTCTTCCTCGTGGCACCGTTGCTGGGCGCCATCCTGGGCGTGGGCACGCCGTCCTGGCTGCTGACCCTGAGCGGCGCCGCGGCGATCTATCTGGCCGTGGACCTCTTCCTGACCAGCATCCAGCGACCGGTGCCCGCCGAGCTGGCGGCGTACGTGAACCTCATCGCGTGGACCGCGGGGATGGCGGTGCTCGGGGCGGCGGGCTGGACAAGCACCGCGTGGCTATACCACGGTGAGGTAGTCGCATTGGTGGGCATGGCAACTGGTTTCGCCGTCGGCCTCGGCAGCCCACGGAGGGTGGCCATCCTGTGGACCGTGGCGGCGAGCGCGGCCGTAGCCCTGGGAGCGTCTCTCGTCGGGCCTCTCACCGCGGAACCGGCGATGGCCATCTCGGCCATCGCCATCGGGACCTGGTTCGGGGCGGTGGTGAGCCTGATCGTGGAGCGGCTCGTGCCCCCGCGATCGCCGGCCCGGCCGATATTCGACCCGCCAGCCTAAGTCGGGCGAAAACGGGCTGGACCAGCCCCCGGGTCTCGCGCACGATGCGCGGAACGTGGATGCGAGGTCGTCGGCCCGACTGCTGACCATCGGCTGGGTGGCCAGCTTTGCGCTGTGCGTGGCCGCCAGCTCGCTCAGCGCAGCGAACGGGCGTCCGCCCGAGATCTTCCTTCCGCTCGGTGTCAGCGGGGCGATCTACGTCACTTCCGGCTGGCTGATGGCGCGACGTCGACCGGACAACCGCATCGGCTACCTGCTGATGCTGATCGGGGTCGTCTATGCCGGGACTGGTGGTCCTCCGCTACCTGTCCTACGAGATGGAAGTGCTGAACGTGGCGCTTTCCTCGATTCCCGCGATCCTGCTCGCCTATGTCCTCCTGGCCTATCCGTCGGGGACCCTCGCCGGACGGGCTGAGCGGGTCACCATCGTGGCCATTGCCGCGGTGTTCGTGGTCCTTGCCGTGGCGACCATCCTGACCGTGGAACCGGCACTCCACGGCACCAGTCGGTGCCCGCCGTGTGCGCCGAATCCGTTCCGCATCACCGACACGTCGGTGTTCCCAATGGTGAACACCCTGAGCGGACTGGTACAGGTGGCGTCCGCCGCGGTCGTGGCGGTCCTGGCCATCCGACGCTGGGTGCGGGCGCGTGGCACGGCGCGGAGAGTTCTTACGCCGGTCCTGTTCGGTGGGCTCGTCACCGCGGCTGGCCTCATCGTCACCAGTCTGATCTTCCTCACCGGCGGTGAGTTCGACCTCGCCGGCCAGCTCATCCTGGTGCTCCAGGTTCTGGTCCCGGTCGGTCTGGCGGTGACGTTCGTCCGGGTCTACGCCGCTCGCGGTGCAGTCGCCCGGGGCGTGATCCAGCTCGGGGCCAGCCCGAGCACGGAAGCGCTCGAGGACGCCCTCAGGAAGGCGCTCCACGACCCGAGCCTCATCGTCGCCCGCTGGTCTGGCTGCAGCCAGCGCCTATCTCGACCGGGAAGGTCGTCACGTCGAGCTGGACGAGCTCGACGTGGATCGCTCCGCCGTGCGGCTCGAACGCGACGGTCAGCCGCTGGCGGCGATCCTCCACGACGCCGCCCTGGATGTGGACCCCGGGCTGGTGGGCACCGTGGTCGATGCCGTCCGCTTTTCGGTGGAGGCGACTGACCTGCGCGACGACCTGCGGGCCCGCGGCGGCGACGTGGCTGGGCTGCCCCGAGGCGAGGTCACGTTCCTGTTCGGCGACCTCGAGGGCTCAACCGAGCTCCTGACCAAGCTGGGTGATGCCTACGTCGACGTTCTGGTCGAGTTGCGCCGCATCGTGCGGGAGGTCGCCGAGCGGAACCATGGCCGGGTGGTGGACGCGCGCGCCGACGAGTGCTTCCTGGTCTTCGCCGAGCCCCTCCACGCGCTCGAAGCGGCGGTTGACCTTCAGCGGCGCCTCAACGGGGCGACGTGGCCGAGTGGGGTCGAGCCGCGCATGCGGATCGGTCTCCACCTCGGGACCCCCGAGCTCACGGCCGATGGGTACGTGGGCCTCGACGTGCACCGCGCGGCCCGGGTCATGGGCACCGCGCACGGCGGTCAAGTTGTCGCGTCCGCGTCCCTCGCCGTCGCACTCACCGGTCACCTGCCTGATGGACTGACGCTGTCACCACTCGGCTACCAGACGCTCAAGGGAATCCCGGAGCCCGAGTTCCTGTACCGGGTGGCGACAAGCGGCCTGGGCTAGCCGGGAATCCTGCCGCTCAGCTCCCAGGCCGTCCGGTCAAGCGGCCGCCAGAACGTCCCGGTGTTGCCGCAGGTGGAACGCGACGTCCAGCACCGTCTTGCCGACCACGAGGACCAGCAGGGAGCCGACCGGCGTACCGATCCAGATGCTGACGAACGCCCCGAGGACGATGGTCAGGTGCATGATCACCAGCCGCCCGTAGGGCTGGGTCATGACATCGGCCGGCGAGAGGGTCCGGTACTCGCCGCGGCCGATGTAGTTCATCCAGAACGACACCCCATGGCTGATGGCCAGCCCGACCACCGCGAACGCGAACGCCGGGACGTCCACCTCGGGAAATCCGAAGAATCCGCCGCCCGGTGCCCCGCTCTCCTGAGAGCTCAGGCCGGTCATGGCCGGAATGAAGGTGAACACGAAGATGCCGTGCACCACCCAGAACAGTCCGTAGTGCACGGTGAAGAACCCGGCCGTGCCGAGCCGGCTGAGCGAGGTGGCTGGCCGGCCGTTGACTGACCAGCGCATGGTCCGCGGGCTCGAGGTCGTTCCCTCGGCGGTGAGGATCTTCAGAACGTTGATCACGCCCACGACCCCGTTCTCGGCCCAGTACAGGGCCAGGATCAGGAGGAGGTCCCAGCCGAACCACAGGACACCAGCCAGCGGAATCAGGTTGGTGATGATGAGCAGCGCGACCGCGATGGCCGACGAGTTGACGCGATAGGCGCTCGTCAGGCGACCGACAACTCCCCGCGGGGGAAGCTCAGCCACCCCAGGTCGGCGGGCGGGTGTGCATCGGCTCGGTGCGCATTCCAGGTGTCCCATTCCTCGACCACGAGCCCGTCCTCGTTGAAGCGGAGCAGGGAGATGCCGGCCAGGGTCATCGGCTTGTCGTCCTCGATCTGGGTTGCCCACCACGGCACGGCGGCTCGGTCGCCGTCCACCACCGGTTCCCCGAACCAGGCGGTGACGGTGTGCTCCGAGGCGAACGACTGAGTCACGTACTCGCGTGCGCCGGCCAACCCGCGATATGGCTCGCGGAATGGCTCGGTCCAGTACTCGATCTCCGGGGCGTAGAGGGTGAGCACCCGCTCCACGTCCCGTGCCTCCCAGGCCGCCTGCCAGGTCCGCGCCCAGTTCTGGGCTGCGGCTCGGGTATCGGTCATGGCGCTGGCCTCCGTCTCCCGTAGCCGCTCTCAGCCGCCGATGCGGGACATGTTCCGCGGCGGGGGCCGGAAGCCCGGGTCGCCGATGTGGTGCTTCAGCTCCTTGTTCCAGGCTGCCTCGCGGATGAGCTCAGCCAGATCGGCGTCCGACGCGCCGGCGCGCATCGGTCCACGAAGGTCCGTCTCGTCGATGCTGAACAGGCACGTCCGCAGCGTCCCCTCGGCCGTCAGCCGCAGCCGGTCGCAGGCGTCGCAGAACGGCTCGCTGACCGGGTTGATGAAGCCGATCTCCCCCACCCCATCGGCGAACCGATACACGCGGGAGGTCTGGGCGGGGTCCGCCATCGGGATCGGCTCCAGCGGAAGCCAGGCCGATGGGACCGATGCCTCCAGCGCCGCCTTCAGCTCGGCGCCGGTCAGGACCTCGTCCGCCGTCCAGCGACCGCCGCCGTCGAGCGGCATGAACTCGATGAAGCGCACGACGTAGCCGCGCTGGCGGGCCAGGTCGGCGAAGGCGCGGATCTCGCGGTCGGTGATGTCGCGCAGGGCGACGGCGTTGACCTTGATCGGGCGCAGCTGCGGGTAGGCCTCCGCGGCCTTGAGGCCGTCCAGGACCTGGTTCGAGCGCGTCGCGGCGGGTGATGTCGCGGAACGTCTCGGCCACGAGGGAGTCGACGCTCACGTTCAGGCGCTGGAGGCCCGCGGCGGCCAGGGCGGGCAGGTGGCGCTCGAGAAGGAAGCCGTTGGTCGTGAGGGACAGGTCGGTCAGGCCGTCGGGTTCCATGGCCGCCAGGCGCGCGACGATCTCGGGCAGCTCGCGACGGACGAGCGGCTCGCCCCCGGTGAGGCGGACGTTGGTGATGCCCATGCCCACCAGCAGGCCGACCAGCCGCTCGATCTCGTCGGGGGTGAGCAGCTCCCCGTGGGGCAGGAACGTCATGTCCTCCGAGGGCATGCAGTACAGGCAGCGGAACTGGCAGGCATCGGTGACCGAGACACGCAGGGCGCGCAGCGTGCGTCCGAACCCGTCGACCAGCGGCCCCTCCCCGTGCAGGTGTGCCGGCCCGGCACCGTTCGCCCGGGACGTGCCGCGGCAGCTCGGTGATCTGGGTCAGCACCTGCGCCATCGGTACAGCATCCCAGAGGTCGTTGCTCGCTGCACGACCCGCCCTCTGCTGTTTGGCTCGCGGCCGACTCCCCGTTGCCTCGCGTGCATTCGTGGTATCGCGGTAACAAGCTCGACCGTGCTCGCTACCACGAATCGTGGCGACGCAGAAGCGTGGTGGCCTCAATACACCCGGGCAGCCATCAAGGGCGGAAGTCGATCCGCAACGCGTCGGTAACCGGCCGGTAACCGATGGCCTGGTAGATCTTGTTCGACGTCGGGTTGGCGAGATCGGTGTACAGGAAGCAGAACCGCCGGCCCGCGTCGAGCTGTGCCTGGCTGACCGCGGCGACCAGCGCCGATGCGTAGCCCTGCCCGCGGTCGGACGGGCGGGGTGTAGACCGGACCGATGCGGATGCCGTTCGGCGTCTCGCCGCCGACGCCGGTCAGGGACCTCGGTCCGTTGTCGTCCCACAGCCACAGCCGACGCCCCTTCCCGGCCAGCCAGTCGTCGACCGATGCCATCGCCCGGGACGCGTCATCGTCGCCGAGCGCCTCGCGCCCGAACTCCGCGATCCAGTCGACGAGGAGCAGCCGGTCGTCGGGCGTCGCGCGCTCGCATGCCACCGCTCACCGGGCGCGGCGGTATGACGGCCGTGAGCTCGAATACCCGCTCCTCCATACCGATCTCCCACCGGCCGCCGTGGGCTGCCACCCATCGGTCCGCAAATCCGGTGGCCACGTCCGGCGCCCCGACCACTCCGGGAACGATCCTCGCGTTCCAGATCGGCCACGAGCATGTCCAGCGCCGATTGCGTCGTCGACCTCGGAGAGGACGAGGTTCGACGGGGGCGTTCGGAGTGCCGCTGCGACCAGCGCCCCGTCTTCGGTGACCACTGCCAGGTACGGCGGCCCGGCGTAGATCTCGGGATGGTCGCTGAGGGTCGACGCAATGCCCAGGATCAAGTTGTGCTCCGCCTCCCGTCGCCCGAGCCACGCGCCGGCGGCAGCCAGGAAGTCCGGCGCGTGTTCGAATCGGTCCAGTCGCAGGGGTCCGCCCATCGGTCCAGAGGGTAGGCTACGAAGGTGACGAAGATCGGCTACGCGGCCATGCTCGAGCAGTTCCATCCGACCGATCTGCTGGGCTGGGCCGAGGAGGCCGAGGCGGCCGGGTTCTCGGCCGGGTTCATGGTCAGCGAGCACTTCCATCCGTGGACCCCCGACCAGGGCCAGTCCGCGTTCGCGTGGGCCTTCATGGGGGCGCTGGGCCAGCGGACCACCCTCCCGTTCGGGACAGCGGTCACGACGCCCGGCTTCCGCTACCACCCCGCGGTCATCGCCCACGCGGCCGCCACGCTGGGCGCCATGTACCCCGGCCGCTTCTGGCTGGGCCTGGGCGCCGGGGAGGCGCTGAACGAGCACGTCATCGGCGGGGAGTGGCCGGAGATCGGCGTCCGGAGCAGCATGCTGTTCGAGGCCATCGAGGTCATCTCGAAGCTGTTCACCGGGGACGTGGTCAAGCACGACGGCGAGTACTTCACGCTCGAGTCCGCCCGGCTCTACACGCGCCCGGACAAGCCCGTTCCCATCTACGTCGCCACGTCCGGGCCGTACAACGCCAAGCGCACCGGCCGATGGGCGGACGGGATGATCACCGTCGGCGCCGCCGACGAGAAGCTCGAGATGCTGTGGGGCAAGTTCGCGGAAGGCGCGCGCGAGCAGGACAAGGACCCCGACACCATGCCCAAGCTGCTCCAGATCCACGTCTCGTGGGCGGAGACCCAGGAGGCCGCAGAGACCCAGGCCGTGAAGGAGTGGCCGAACGGCGGAATGCCCTTCCCCAAGCAGGACATCCGCAACCCCGAGGACTTCGCGAACATGGCCAAGCTGGTGCGGATCGAGAACTACGCCAACCGGATGCTGATCAGCGCCGACCTCGACGAGCACGCGGCCCACATCCAGCAGTTCGTGGACATGGGCTTCTGGGAGGTCCACGTCCACAACGTCGGGCGCAACCAGTCGGAGTTCATCCGCGCCTACGGCGAGCGGGTCCTGCCCCAGCTGAAGCTCGGCTGATGAGCTCCACGGTGGCCTCCGCATCGATTCGCACCCGCGACGGCCGGAGCCTGGACGTCTACCGCGGCGGGGCCGATGCCGGCGCGCGCGGCACGGTGCTCTACCTCCACGGCAGCCCAAGCGCCGGGATCCAGGGGCCGGGCATGGCGGCCGCCTGCGCGGCGCAGGGGATGCAGCTGATCAGCTTCAGCCGGGCGGGGTACGGGAGCAGCAGCCGGCGACCGGGGCGATCGGTAGCCGACGTGGTCGATGACGCTGCCGACGTGCTGGACGCATTGGACGTCGAGCGGGCCTGGGTGCTCGGGTGGTCCGGCGGTGGACCGCACGCCCTGGCCTGCGTGGCCATTGCGCCGGATCGATTCCGCGCGGCCGCCCTGATCGGCGGCGTGGCGCCGTAGCCAGCCGAGGGGCTCGACTGGTTCGAGGGGATGGGGCCCGAGAACGTCGAGGAGTTCCAGGCGACCCTCGCCGACCCCGAGAACAGCATCCGCTCCGCCGAGCGGGACTGGCCGAAGTATCGCGATGTCACCGGACCCGAGGTCGCCGAGGCGCTCGGCGGGCTGATCGACGACGTCGACCGTGGATCGCTGACCGGGGAGTTCGCCGAGTTCCTGGCAGCCGGCAGCCGGGAGGGGCTCCGCGAGGGGTACTGGGGCTGGGTCGACGATGACTGGGCCTTCACCAAGGCGTGGGGCTTCGACCTCGGCGCCATCAAGGCGCCCGTCCACGTCTGGCAGGGCGGCCACGACAAGATGGTGCCCTTCGGGCACGGGGCGTGGCTGTGCGATCACATTCCGTCCGCCTGCCCCCACCTGCTTCCCGAGCACGGCCACCTGACCCTGGCCGTGGACTCGATCGGACTCATCATCGACGAGCTCGTCTCCCCGCTCGGCACCTGACCGATGAGCCGGATCGGCCAGCTGGTCAGACCGATGACCGGGCGGTCGCCCGAGGAGGCGCATCGGGTCGCGACTCCGCTCGAGCTGTTCTTCGACCTCGTGTTCGTGGTGGCCGTGGCCCAGGTCAGCAGCGAGCTCCACCACGGGCTGTTCGTGGGCGACGTCGGCCAGACGGTCTTCCAGTACGTCTTCGTGTTCGGCGCGATCTGGTGGGCGTGGATCGGCTTCACCTGGTTCGCATCGGCGTACGACATCGATGACGTCGCGTATCGGCTCACGGTCTTCGTCCAGCTGGCCGGTGCCCTGGTCCTGGCCGCCGGGGTCCCGCGCGCCTTCGAACAGTCGGACTGGCGGATCGTCCTCGCCGGCTACGTGATCATGCGCATCGCCTCGGTGACCCAGTGGCTGCGCGTGGCCCGTGACGACCCGGCGGGACGGCCCACCGCGATGCGATATGCCGTCGGCATTGCCGTGGTCCAGGTGGCCTGGGTCCTGTTCGTCCTGTCTGGCGCCCGAGCTGGTTCGTGCTCGGGTTCATGGGTCTGTTCGCGATCGAGCTGGCGATCCCGATCTGGGCCGAGCGCGCCGGCCGGTCCCCGTGGCACCCCGAGCACATCACCGAGCGATACGGCCTGTTCACGATCATCGTCCTGGGCGAGTCCATCTTCTCCGCCTCGCTGGCGGTCACGTCGCTGACGGTGGCCGGCCTGACGATCGAGCTGCTGGGCATCCTGTTCGGCGGCCTGGTCATCGTGTTCGTGATGTGGTGGCTCTACTTCGAACGCCCCGTGCGGGAGCGAACGACGATGCGGGAGGGGTTCACCTGGGGCTACGGCCACCTGCCGATCTGGGCCGCCGCCGCCGCGGTGGGAGCCGGACTGGCGGTGGCGATCGAGCAGGCGACCGGGCAGGGCGCGCTCGACGCCGTCAGCGCGGGGTATGCGGTCACGATCCCGGTGGCGATCTACCTGGCCGGGATTTGGTTCATCCACGAGCTCGCGCAGGTCGAGACCTGGCGCGACGCGGTCCCGGCACTGGTGACGATCGGGGCCCTGCTGGTCGTGCCGCTCACCGGGTGGGGCGTGCTCCTGGGCGGCGTCGTCGTCTCGGCACTGCTGGCCTACAAGCTGGTCACCGGCCGCATCCCGTCGGCCGCGTCGAGGAGCACCGGCCGCCTGAGCGACTACTCGATCGCGAACCAGGCGCGGACCCGTCGGGTCACGGTGAGGTCGCCGGTGGCGACCTCGGTGGGGGTTCCGACGCCCTCGGCCATGGCGGCCATCGCGCGCATCCTGGGAAGCGGGCCCACGCCCGCGCCCGCTTCTTCTTCGATGCGGGCCACGGCCCCCAACGTGACGCCGGCCGCGGTGGCCAGCGCCTCGGCCTTGGCCCGCGCCGCCGTGAAGGCCGCCACCAGGGCCTGGTGCTCCGCGGCCGAGGGATCCGACGCGCTCATCTCCGCCCCGCGGACCTCGTTCGCGCCCGCTGCCACCACGCCGTCGAGCACCTCCCCCAGGCGGTTCAGGTCGCGCACCTTGACCGTCATCTGGCGCGTCACGCGGTAGCCGATCAGCTTCTGTCCCTTGCGGTAGTCGTACTCCGGGCTGATTGACACGTCCGGCGCGTGGAGGTCTGCCTCCGCGACGCCCAGCTCGCGCAACGTGGCCAGCACGACGGACGAGCGGACGGCCACGTCGTCACGGGTCGGACCCAGGTCCTTTCCCTGGCCGCTCACGGCAAAGACGACCAGCGCCAGGTCCGGGGCCACGGTCGCCTCGCCCTCCGCGGTCACCGAGATGGCCCGCCGCATCTGCTCCTTCATCTCGCCCTCCTTCACTCCGCCGCTTCCCAGACCGTGGCAATTCCCTGGCCCACTCCGATGCACATCGTGGCCAGCCCGTACCGCGCACCGCGGCGGCGCATCTCGTGGGCGAGGGTCGCCACCAGGCGGGCGCCCGACGCGCCCAGCGGGTGACCGATGGCAATGGCCCCACCGTTCACGTTGACCTTCTCCGGATCGAGGCCCAGCTCGCGCATGACCGGGATCGCCTGCGCGGCGAAGGCCTCGTTCAGCTCCACGAGGTCGAGGTCACTGACCGATAGGCCTGCCCGCTCCAGCGCCAGGCGCGACGCCGGGATGGGGCCCAGGCCCATCGTCGCCGGATCGACGCCGGCCACCGCGGACGAGCGCATCCGGAGCATCGGCCGCAGGCCGGCATCCCGCGCTCGCTGCTCGGACATCACGACCACGGCCGCGGCTCCGTCGTTGATCCCGCTGCTGTTCCCCGCCGTGACCGATCCCGACTCGTCCTTGCGAAAGGCCGGCTTCAGGCCGGCCAGCTGCTCGAGGGTCGTATCGGGCCGCGGATGCTCGTCGCGCGTCCACGGTGACCGTCTCGCCCTTCTTCGCGCCCGGAACGTCGATCGGTATGACCTCGTCATCGAACCGCCCGGCCTCCTGCGCCGCCGCCCACCGCTGGTGCGACGACAGGGCGAATCGGTCCTGGTCCTCGCGCGGCACGCCCACCTTCTCGACCACGTTCTCCGCCGTTTCGCCCATGGAGTAGGGGTAGTGGGCCTCCGCCAGGCGCGGGTTCGTGAATCGCCAGCCGATGGTCGTGTCGTACACCGTCTGCTCGCCGCGCGGGAACGCGGCCGAGGGCTTGGCCATGACCAGGGGCGCGCGGGTCATCGATTCGGTGCCGCCCGCCACGAAGACCTCGCCGTCACCGGCGGCAATGGCGTGCGCGGCGGCCACGATCGCCGACATGCCCGAGCCGCAGAGGCGGTTGATGGTCTGGCCCGGGACCGATATCGGCAGCCCCGCCAGCAGGACGGCCATCCGGCCCACGTTGCGGTTGTCCTCGCCGGCCTGGTTGGCGGCGCCGAGGATCACGTCGTCGATGGACGCCGGGTCGATCCCGGTCCGTTCGACGACGGCCCGGATGACGTGGGCCGCGAGGTCATCCGGTCGGGCGCGTGGCCAGCGCCCCGCCGTACCGGCCGAAGGGCGTCCGCAGCCCGTCCACCACGACCGCGGTCCGGGCCGGATCTCCGTTCCTCGTCACTCGAACAGTATGCCGCGCTCCATGCTCGGCGACCCGAACGGCGGGCTAGCATCGGGCCGTGAGCGAGATCCCGTGACGATGGACCGACCCTGGCCGCTGCCGCGGCCGGGGATCCGGCGCGCGTGGTGGCTGCGCGAGGCGCTGGCCACCGAGCAGGTGACGGGCGGGACGCTGCCCGCACCGCCGTTGCGTGGGCGCGAGATAGCGGACGTGGCGATCGTCGGTGGCGGGTACACCGGGATGTGGACCGCCTACTTCCTGACCGAGCGGGATCCGGGGATGCGGATCGTGATCCTGGAGCAGGACATCTGCGGCGGCGGCCCGTCGGGCCGGAATGGTGGCTTCGTCCACGGCTGGTGGGAGCAGCTCCCCTACCTCGCCAAGAAATACGGGCCGGCGGCCGCGCTCGAGATTGCGCGCGGCCGCGGACGAGGTGGTGGACGGGATCGGGGCGTGGTGCGACGAGCACGGGGTCGACGCGTGGTATCGGAAGGCGGGATACCTGGCGGCCCACGCCTTTCCCGGCGTGGAGAGCGGCTTCGAACGCTCCTCGCGCGGCCGTGGCGCAGCTCGGGGGTCACGGACAGCTCGTCACCTGGGACCCGGCCCGCGTCCAGGCCGTGTGCGCGTCCCCGGCGTTCCGCGATGGCCACTGGATGCCGAGCGCGGCCTCGATCCAGCCGGCCCGCCTGGCGCGTGGCCTGCGCCGCGTCCTCCTCGAGCGGGGCGTGGTGATCCACGAGAACACCCACGTCCGCCGGCTGGATCCCGAGTCCGGCAGCGGTGGCCCGGGCCAGCCGAGCGTGGGCCTCATCACGGACCACGGATCGGTCCTCGCCCACGAAGCGGTCCTCGCCGTCAACGCCTGGGCCGCGGGCTGGCCGGGGCATCGGCTCCGCCTCCTCGGCGTGGGGCAGCTACATGGTCGTGACCGAGCCGATCCCGGATCGGCTGGCCGCCCTGGGCTGGACCGGTGGCGAGCTCCTCAGTGACACCCGCTTCACGATCAGCTACTTCCGGACGACCCGTGACGGCCGCATCGCGTTCGGAGCAGGGGTCGGCGCGGCGGGGTTCGACGGGCGCATCGGCGCGACGTTCAGCGCGGATCGACGGGCCGTGGCGCGGGTGGTGGCCAACTTCGACCACCTCTTCCCGATGCTGCGGGACGTGCGGTTCGAGGATGCCTGGGGTGGACCGATCGACATCAGCGCCGACCGCTTCCCGGAGATCGGCTCGCGGCACCGCGGTCGCGTCCATTACGCCCACGGCTTCGCCGGCAACGGGGCGGGTCCGGCGCGGCTGGCGGGCCGCATCCTGGCCGCACTGGTCGACGATCCCAACGACCCGCTGGCGCGGCTCCCGCTCGTCGGCCGCCGGCAGCGGATCCTCCCGCCCGAGCCGTTCCGCTTCATCGGGGCGCGGCTCATCCGCGAAGCGCTGATCCGCCGCGATGACGCCCTGGACGCCGGCCGCACCCCGGGCCTCGCGGTCCGCACCATGGCCCGCGTTCCGGGCCTCCTCGGATATCGGTTCGAGCACTAGGCACCGGGTGTAGCATCGGCCGAACGACCGCGAGATCTCCTCGCCGGCCGGATGAGGAGGAGGTTTGGCCGTGCTCGCCCGCACCCATCGGTCCCGCGCCCGCTGCCGCTCGCCGTCGCATGGTCGTCGCCACGGTGGTCCTGCTGAGCGCGTGCAACATGCTCGGCGGGCGAGCCGCAGGAGCTGCTGGTCCTCGAGTGGTCCGGCTACGAGGCGCCTGACTTCTGGACCGACTTCGCGGAGGCCAACCCGGAGGCGTCCGTCGACTTCGAGTTCGGCGCGACCGACGCCGACATCCTGGGCCTGATGCAGGCCGGCAGCCAGGCCGACGTCTTCCACTTCTACACCGGCTGGCAGCAGTTCTACGTCGACGAGGGGCTGGTCCAGGAGATCGACACCAGCAAGCTCACGAACTGGGACGCGGTGCCCGACGACATGCAAGGCGCTCGGCCAGATCGACGGGAAGCAGTACTACATCCCGTGGGACTGGGGCTTCACCTCGATCCTGTACAACACCGAGCAGGTCCCCGAGGTGACGAGCTGGGACGTCCTGTTCAACGAGGACTACGCCGGGCACATCTCGATGTGGGATGACGGCCCGGGCGCGGTGACCGTGTCGTCCTACATCCACGGCTACGACGAGACGGCGATCACCGACGAGCAGCTGGCCGCACATCGAAGCGGAGTGGACCGCCCAGAAGCCGCTGAACCTGCACTACTGGGACTCGGAGTACGACAACCTGTGCCCCGAGGTCATCAGCGGCGAGATCTGGGTCGCCTACGCCTGGCAGGGCTGCTACTCGACCGCGCTCGGCGAGGGCGCCCCGGTGGCGTACGCCAACCCGGACGGAAGGCCGGAACTCGTGGGTCGGGCTGTACGGCATCAGCGCCGAGACCGACAGCCCCGAGCTCGCGCTCGCAGTTCCTCGACCAGAAGCTCGCCGAGCTGACCTGCAGCAACGCGGTCACGCTCTTCTACTACGGCTGCGCGCAACGCCGACGTGATGGAGGGCATCGAGGACCCGTTCATCATCGAGGTCTTCGGCACTCGACGACCCGTCGATCCTGGAGAACACGAACTTCACGCCGCACGTCACCGCGGAGCAGCGCGACGCGTGGACCGCGATGTGGACGCGCGTCAAGGCCGAGTAGGCCAGCGCTGTCGAGATCGGCTAGCCCGCCCGCTAGACCGATGCTGGGGCGGCGAGGGGCGCTTCGCTTCCTCGCCGTTCCTCCATACCTCTGGCTGGGGCTGTTCTTCGTCCTGCCCCTCGTCCTGATCATCGCCATCTCCTTCCGGCCCGAGTCCGGGCCGATCGATTTCGACGATCCGTGGAACCTGACGACTGGTCCAGTACCAGCACGTCTTCGCGACGCCCGGCCTACCTGCGGCTGCTGGGCGTCTCGGTCCTCATGGCGCTCGGCGGTCGCCGGCGACCGCCACGCGTGCTCGCCTACCCGATCGCCTACTTCCTGACCTTCCGCGCCCGCGCAGCGGGCGACCGTCTACCTCGTCCTGCTCCTCATCCCGTTCGCGACCAGCTACCTGCTGCGGGTCATGGCCTGGCGGCTGATGCTCGGCCAGGAGGGGGCGATCAACTCGTTCCTCGAGTCCACCGGCCTGATCGACGAGCCGCTCGACCTGCTCCTGTACTCGCGGGCGGCGGTGATGATCACCCTGATCTACGTCTGGATCCCGTTCGCAGCGCTGCCGATCTATGCCGCCATGCAGCGGATCGACCGCGGCCACCTGGAGGCCGCTGCCGACCTGGGCGCCGGCCCGTGGAGCCGGTTCCGCCGGATCACGATTCCGCTCAGCCTGCCCGGGGCGCTGGCCGCGTTCTTCATGGTCTTCATCCCGACCGTGGGCGAGTACGTGACGCCCGTCCCTGGTCGGGGGGACCGAGGGGATCATGTACGGCAACCTCATCCAGGACTTCTTCACGCAGCGCCGGCGCAACTGGGCCATCGGCTCGGCCCTGTCGGTGATCATGCTGGTCGTCACCGTTGCTCCTGGTCGTCGTCGCGCTGCGGGTGGTTGACCTGCGACGGGTGGCCGCGTGACCGCGAGCGTCGCCGCGGAGCGGGTCGGGGTCGGTCGGACGCGGGTGCCGCTGCGGGCGACCTACTTCGTGATGCTGTTCCTCCTGTACCTGCCCATCGTTCTGCTGTTCATGTTCTCGTTCAGCGAGAACACCGTCCTGATCTTCCCGCTCAAGGGCTTCACCCTCGATTGGTACCGCGAGGCGTCTCGACCGACGGGTCGCTGCTCGAGTCGGCGCGGAACTCGCTGATCGTCGGGCGTCGCTGGCCGCGACCGTGGCCACCGCCCTCGGGTTCGCGGTCAGCGTGGCCGTCGTCCGGTTCCGGTTCCGCGGCCGGGTCGGCTTCGTCGGGCTTGCCGGGCTGCCGCTGATCGTGCCGTTCATCGTCCTGGGCGTGTCGCTCTTCCTGCTGTTCATCTTCGTCGACGTCCCGCGCTCGCTGCTCACGATCGCCATCGGCCACACCGTCGTGGCCGCTGCCGTTCGCCACTGCTCATCCTGCTGGCCCGGATGGTCGGGCATGGACCCGAACCTCGAGGACGCGGCCATGGACCTCGGGGCGATCTACCGGACGACGCTGCGCCGGGTCGTCATCCCGCTCATGGGCCCGTCGCTCCTGTCGGCGTGGCTGACGTGCTTCATCGTCTCGTTCGACGAGGTGGCCATCGCCCTGTTCCTGGCCGGCGGCGATCCGACCTTCCCGATCTTCCTCTACGGCCAGCTCCGGTTCGCCCAGCGCCTGCCGGTGCTGATCGCGATGGCCGTCCTGCTCATGATCGGGACCGTCACCCTGACCCTGGTCGCGTTCCGCCTCGGCCGCCGCAACGCCTGAGCGGTCGTCGGAGTGGCGGTGGGCGGCGGGGTGGGTCGAGGCGACGTGGTCGAGGAGGTGACGTGAGGCGAGGGCGACTTCCAGCACCGCCTCGTTGAAGGCGGCCTCGTTCGCGGCGGACGGCTTGCGGTAGCCGCTCACCTTGCGGACGTACTGGAGTGCGGCGGCGGTGATGTCATCGTCGGGCGCGACCTCGGCGCCGTCGCGCAGGACATGGATGGATCGACACATGGCCCAAGGGTAGCGCGCACGGCGGCGACGGTCCCGTGGTCAGAACTCGGGAGCAGCTCCTCGAGCGAATCAATGATCCGGTCGGCGGCGGCGACATCGGTCTCGGCGTACTGCGGGCACCGCGATGCAGGCCAGCCCCGCCGCCTTGGCGGAGGCCACCCCGGCCGACGAGTCCTCGAGGGCCAGGACGTGCTCCGGCGCCACGCCCAGGAGCTCGCAGACGCGGAGGTAGATGTCCGGCGCCGGCTTCGAGCGGGCGACGTCGTCCGAGGTCACGATCGCGTCGAAGACATCGGTCAGGCGCGCCGTGCCCAGGGCGGCGTCCACCAGCCGCCGCGGCGAGTTGGAGGCGAGCCCCAGCGGAAGCCGGCCCCGGAGCCGGGCCACCAGCTCCAGGGCGCCCGGCCGTCCGGCCACGTCCTCCTGGAGCAGGCCGTACATCGACATCACCATCTCCTCGACGAGCGCCGGGCCCTCGTCCGGCGGCCGGCCCAACCGTTGGGCGAAGTAGCGCGCGGTCACGTCGAAGTCGGTGCCGATCACCGCCAGCTTGTCCTCGCGGGTGAACACCTCGCCGTGGGCGGCGAACAGCTGCTCCTCGGCCCCCTGCCAGACGACCTCGGTGTCGAGCAGCAGGCCGTCCATGTCGAAGACGACCGCCTGGTACCGATGCGGAGGCTGGGCGCTCACGGGCCTCCGGCCCTCAGACCGCGTCGCCGAAGAACGAGCCCGTGGCTCGACGCCAGGGCACGGAGGAGCGGCACCACCGCATACCGGGCGTCGGGAGCGGTTCCCGCCAGCTCGTCCAGGATGGCCACGGCGCGTTCGAGGCCTCGCTCCTCGCCCCAGGCCAGCGGACCCTTGGGCCAGTTGGTCCCGAGCCGCATGGCGGTGTCGATGGCCTCCGGCTGAGCGGTCCCATCCTCGACCGCGGATGCCGCCTCGTTCACGATGGCGGCCAGCACCCGGTCCGTGATCCTCCGGCGCCGATGGCCTCGGTCGCGGTGGGGCCGGAGGCGGCAGCCAGGCCCGACCACGGGGCGCCGCGCTCGCCATCGGCACCGTAGTCGTAGAAGCCCGCGTTCGTCTTCCGCCCCAGCCGCCCGGCCTGGACGAGCACCCGCTGCAGCGCATGCGGCAGGTACCTCGGGGAGCGGCCGAACCCCTCCCACACCGTCTCGCTGACCGCGAGGTTGACGTCCAGCCCGATGGTGTCGATGAGCTCGAAGGGCCCCATCCGGAAGCCGGCCTCGCGGAGCGCGGCGTCGATGGCTGGGCGCGTCGGCCGCGCCCTCGCCCAGGATCCGGAGCGCCTCGAGGTAGAACGGCCGCGCCACCCGGTTCACGATGAACCCCGGCGTGTCGGCGGCCTCGACCGCGGTCTTGCCCAGCCGCTCGGCCAGGGCGGTCGTTGCCGCGACCACGGTCGGATCGGTCCGCGGCGTGGCGACGACCTCGACCAGGGCCATCAGCGGGACCGGGTTGAAGAAGTGCATGCCGACCACCCGCTCCGGGCCGAGACGCCGCGACGGCAATGGCCGTCACCGAGAGGGACGACGTATTGGTGGCCAGGATCGTCCCCGCGTCCGCCGCCGCGTCCAGGCGCCGGAACGCGTCGCGCTTGAGGTCCAGGTCTTCCGGGATGGCCTCGATCACGAACCCGGTGGCCGCCAGGTCGGCCACCGATCCCGACTCGGTGATCCGGGCCAGCGCGGCATCGGCCAGCCCGGCGTGGAGCTGGCCCTTCGCCACCTTGCGCTCGAGAAAGCCACCGATCCGGTCCCGGGCCCGGTCGTACGCCCCGGAAACCGGATCGAGCAGCGCGACGTCCAGCCCGGCCTCGGCCGCGACCTGGGCAATCCCCGCTCCCATCGTCCCGGCGCCCAGGACGCCGATCCGCGTGATCTCGGTCAACGGCTCGGCTGAACCGCGGATCCCGCTTCTCGGCGAACGCGGCGAGGCCCTCGGCGTGGTCATCGGTCCGCCCGGCCGCGTCCTGGAGCGCGGCCTCGTACGCCATGCTGGCGGCCAGATCGGCCTCCTCGGCCTGGTTGATGGATCGCTTGGCCAGGCCGATGGCCGCCGTTGGCGCCGCTGCGAGGCGACGGGCGACCTCCCGCACGCCGTCCGCAAACTCGGTCGCGCCGAATACCCGGTTGACGAGCCCGCCGTTGCCGCCTCGGCGGCCGACATCGGTTCACCGAAGAACATCAGCTCTGCCGCGCGGTGCCGGCCGAGGGTCCGGACCAGGGTCCGCGTCGACCCCGAGTCCGGGACGAGGCCGATCTTCACGAACGCCAGGATGAAGCGGGCATCCTCGCTGGCGTAGACCAGGTCGCACGCGAGCGCGAGGCTCACCCCGGCTCCGGCGGCGACCCCGTTCACGGCCGCCACCACCGGCTTCGGCAGGTCGCGGAGTGCGGCCACGAGCGGGTTGTACTCATCGGTCAATACGCGGCGGAACTGGCGTTCCCCTTCGCCGCCACGGAGGTCCGCCCCGGAGCAGAAGCCACGGCCCTCGCCGGTCAGGACGACGCAGCGGACGGCTCCATCGCGGCTCGCTGCCTTGATCGCGGCCAGCAGCTCGCGGCGCATGGTCCCGTTCAGGGCGTTCAGCGACTCGGGCCGGTTGAGGGTGATGGTGCCGACGCCATCGGCGACGGTCCAGCGAATCGTTTCGTAGGCGGGAGGAGCGGGAGCCTCGGGCATCACGCCCGATTCTAGTCAGCCCGGTCGGTCAGCCTTCGCCGAGCTGGGCACGCCGCGTCCGAAACGCGCGGCCCTTCATCCGGTTGCCGCAGACCGCCATCGTGCACCACGCCCCCGAGCGGTTGCGGGAGTGGTCGTAGTAGGCCCACTGGCATTCGTCGTTGCTGCAGATCTTCAGCCGCTCCCACGTCCCGACGGTCATGGCGTGGTAGATCGTCGCCGAGCAGGCCGAGCGATGGCCGGGGTCACGCCCCGTCCGCGACTCGGCTCGAGACGGACCTCCCCGTTGATCCGCATCCTGAGCGGGTAGTGGGACGCCAGATGGTCCAGGTTGCGACGCGCGGCCCGTTGATCACCATGGCCTGCGTTGGCCGCCAGCACGTCGCGCAGCGCGTCGCGGAAGGTCGAGCGCGGTCTGCAGGTCGCGATCGGTCAGCCGTCGATCGGCGGCGAGCAGTCCCCGCTCGCCGAGCCACGTCGCCAGCGCCGCGGGGCTCGTCAACTCGCTCCCAGCCGACTCGTACGTCGTAGGTGTTCACGAACTGCCGGATGAGCTCCAGCTCCTCGGGCGCGGGTTGCCGCCGGTACGCGTCCTCGGCCACGGGGACGGTCAGATGTGTCGCCAAGTTGCCTCTCCAGACGTCGCCCAATCACCACCAATATCGATTGACAGGTTAGTGCTAACTGTCATACACTATATGCAGGTTAGCACAATCGTCAACGCGACAGCGAGGCACACGGCAATGTTCCAGATCGAGCACCCCGACGACTACCTGAACCGGATCGATCACGAGCGGAGCCGCATCGAGCGGCGGAACCGGCTCCTCCGAGCCCTCCGCGGATCGGCTCCCCCGTTCGGTCGACGCAACCGAGGCCAGCTGCGCAGCGTCATGCGCGAGCAGCTCGAGAGCCCAGACCGAGCAGCGGCCGCTAGGCCGCGTGCGACGCAGGAGACGGACCGATGGACCGAGCCGACGTCGAGCGATGGATCCAGGACTACCGCCAGGCGTGGACCACCGACGACCCTGACGCAGATCGCGGCGCTGTTCACCGAGGACGCGGTCTACTCACCGTATCCGTGGCCCCGGAACGAACGCTTCTGGCGCGGACGGGACACGATCGTCGAGAAGTGGATCGGGCACGGCGACTCCAAGATCGGGTGGCGGTTCGAGCACGAGATCCTCGCGGTCGACGGCGACACGGCGGTGATCGAGGGCTGGACCGATTACGACCGCGGCGAGGGTGAGCCATGGGGCGAGCAGTTCGCCAACATCTGCGTCGTCAACTTCGCCGACGACGGACGCGCCCGCTCGTTCCGCGAATGGTGGGTCCAGCGCCCGCCGGCGGAGGACGAGTAGCGGCGGATGGCTTCGTCTGCGTCGAGCCGCCCGGCGCCGACGACCGTCGGCCTGGCGCTGACGACGGTTACCTGGTCTGGGGATCCACGTATCTCGCCCTGGCCGTCATGATCGAGACGCTGCCGTCCTTCCTGGCGGCAGGGACGCGGTACCTTGCCGCCGGAGCGTTGCTGCTTGGCGGGTTGGCGATCTGGAACCGCGCGCGTGACCGGCTTCGACCCGCGCTCCGCCGACGCGAGCTGGGCTGGGCCGCGGTAACCGCCGTCCTGCTGCCGGTGCTCGGCAACGGGGGCGTGGTCCTGTCCCTGGAGCGGATCCCGACCGGCGTCGCGGCTCTGGTCATCGCGACCGAGCCTGTCCTCATCGCCCTGATGATTGCCGCCATCGACCGCCGGCCGCCGACCCGCGGCGTCCTGTTCGGCGTTGCCGCCGGCGTGGCGGGGATCTTCGTCCTGGTCGCCCCCTGGAACGGCGTCGAGGCCGTCGATCCGGTGGGCCTCGCGCTCTGCGCGGCGGCCGCGGTGGGATGGTCGGCCGGCTCGGTGCTCACCGCCCGGGTCGAGTGGGGGGTCCCGGCGCCGGTCGTCGGTGGGTGGCAGATGTTGATGGGCGGGGTCATGCTCCTGGCTCTCGGGGTGGTCGGCGGAGAGCTGGGGGCTGCCGTGGCGGGAACGGCATCCGCCGCATCGGTCCTGGCCCTTGGCTACCTCATCGTGTTCGGGTCGATCCTCGCCTACAGCGCCTTCACCTGGCTGCTCAGCCACGCGTCGACGAGCCTGGTGTCGACATTCGCGTTCGTTAATCCCCTCGTCGCGGTGGGGCTGGGAGCCGTGGTGCTGGGGGAGTCGGTCGGGCCACAGACGGCGGTGGCGGCCGGCCTGATCGTGTTGGCGGTCGTCGCCATCATCGCGAGCGAAGCCCGTGGTGCCGACTCGCGGCGGCCGGCGAAGTCCGGCTCTCGCCTGTCCAGGGACGCGGCCATCCCCCGACCGGATGGCCATGCGACAGAATGGGTCAATGGACATGAAGCTTGAACTCGTTGCGGTGCCCGTCTCGGACGTGGACCGCGCAAAGGCGTTCTACGTCGACCAGGTCGGATTCAACGCAGACCATGATCACCGGGTCACCGACGACCTCCGGTTCGTGCAGCTCACGCCGCCCGGATCGGCCTGCTCGATCGTCATCGGGACCGGGATCACGGACATGACTCCGGGATCGCAGACGGGCCTGCAGGTCGTCGTGGACTCGGTCGAGGATGTCCGCCGGGAGCTGGGCAGTCGTGGCGTCGAGACAACCGAAATCGACAGGCAACCCTGGGGATGGTTCACGACGTTCACCGACCCTGACGGCAACGTGTGGGCCTGCCAGGAGATGGTTTCGCCGGAATCGGCCTGACGCCGAGACGGCTACCGGATCAGCGTCCCGTGAAGTCGGGCTCCCGCTTCTCGAGGAAGGCGGCCATGCCCTCCTTCTGGTCCTCGGAGCTGAACAGGAGGTAGAACAGGCGCCGTTCGTGGGCGAGCCCATCGGTCAGGCTCATCTCGTAGGCGGCATTGACCGATTCCTTCGCCAGCCGAACCGCTAGCGGGGCGCGCTTCGCGATCTCGGCCGCGAGGTGCCAGCGCGTCCTCCACCAGGACCTCGTCGGGGACCACGCGTGAGACGAGACCGATGCGCTCGGCCTCGGCGGCGGTGATCGGCTCGCCGAGCAGGATCATCTCCATCGCCTTCGACTTGCCGATGGCCCGCGGCAGCCGCTGGCTGCCGCCGGCACCGGGCATGACCCCGATCTTGATCTCCGGTTGGCCGAACTCGCGCGCTCTCCGAGGCGATGATCATGTCGAGCGCCATCGCCAGCTCGCAGCCGCCACCCAGGCACCAGCCGGCGACGGCGGCGATGACCGGCTTGCGTGATCCGGCGGACGCGGTCCCACTGCGCGATCCGGTTGGTGCGGAGCATGTCCATGGGGCCGGCGCCGGCCATCTCGCTGATGTCCGCGCCCGCGGCGAAGGCCCGGTCGCTGCCCGTCACCACGATGGCCCGGATCCCCTCGTCGCGGTCCAGCGCCTCGAGCGCCTCGCACAGCGCATCCATGGTCGGGCCGTTCAGCGCGTTCAGCTGCTTCGGCCGGTTGAGCCGAACGAGCGCCACGCGGCGCGCCTCGTCGCGCTCGACCAGGACCAGGGATTCAGCCTGGGCTCGGTCGCCGCCTCGTCAGGCACGCAAGCATCCTCAGGGGATGGACTCGAAGACCGTGGGCAGCTGCGCCGCGCAGGCGGGGCAGTACTCGGCGTACGCGGAGATGCCCGCCTGCCCGCAGTCAGGGCAGATCCGTCCGGCCCCGGCCTGCAGGGCGCGGAGCTCCTCGTAGCGCGGCGCGCGCTTCTCGTGGAAGGCGGCCACCGCCTCGCGAGTCTCATCGGCGGTGGAGTGGACGGCCAGCCAGTCCCGGGCATGGGGCACGGTCTGGGCCCAGACCAGGTCCCGCCACCAGTTCAGCTGGGTCTTGGTGTACCGGATCGCCTCGGGCAGCTTGCGGCGCAGGTTCGCGGCCAGGTCGGCGACCGTGGCGTCCAGCTCGGCGCGGGGCACGACCCGGGAGACGAGGCCCCATTCCAGAGCCTGCGCGGCGGGAATCGGCTCGCACAGCATCAGGATCTCGCGCGCCCGCCGGTCGCCCACGATCAGCGGCAGCCACTGGGTCGCGCCGCCGGCGGGCACCGACCCGTGCTCCGGGCCGACGTGCCGGATGTAGGTGTCGTCGGCCATGACCGCCAGGTCGCACGCCATCTGGAGCTCGTTGCCGCCGCCGACACACGCCCCGTTGATTCGGGCGATGACCGGCTTGCCGATGCTTCCGCAGCCGGTCGTGCATCTCGATGAAGGCGCCCATCCAGCGCCAGTACTGGCCGCTGGTCGAGCCCATCGCCGCCTGCTCGTCGAGGTCGGCGCCGGTGCAGAACGCCCGATCCCCCGCTCCGGTCACGACGACGCATGAGACGGCGTCGTCCCAGGACGCCTGCTCCCACGCGGCACCCAGCTCGCGCAGGGTCCGGAAGTCGAACGCGTTCATCACCTGCGGCCGATCGATGGTGACCGTCGCTACCCCGCGGGCGGCATCGCGCTCGTAGTGGATGCGCTCGAATCCCGAGCGTGGCGGGGTCGGCAGCCGCGACCGGGGCGTCCGGCTCGCTCATCGGTCAGAACCCTGCGGCATCGTCGACGATCAGCATGGTCACGCCGGCGCCGGCGAAGTTGCGCAGGTCACGCCCGCTCTCGACTCCCGGTTCGGAGGCCAGGGCGGCGTCCAGATCGGCGCGGCTGGCGAAGCTCATCTCGGCGATCAGGTAGAACGCCGGATCGCGATCCGCCACCCCGTCGGCCCGGGTCAGGCGCAGGTCGAGGAGACCCGGGTAGCGGTTGACGATGGGCGCGTGGACCTGGTGGTAGTGGGCATCGAATGCGGCCGGGTCCTCGGGCGTCGCGTAGAGGGCGATCAGGCGAGCGGCCACGCGTGGCGATCGGCTACGGCTTGGCGGTGAAGTAGTCGGCGTTGATCTGGATGTAGTTCGTCCACTGCTCGGGCGTCGCGTCCTCGGCAAAAATCGCGGTCACCGGGCATTCGGGCTCGCATGCGCCGCAGTCGATGCACTCGTCCGGATCGATGAAGAACATCGTGTCGTCATCGGTGGCATGGATGCAGTCGACCGGGCAGACATCCACGCACGAGGCGTCCTTGACGCCGATGCACGGCTCGGTAATGACGTACGTCACGGCTGGCCGATGGTACACCGATGCCGGAGAGCCCTTCGGTGGCCGCCCGTGCGGAGGCGCCGATCAGGGTAGAGTCGCGGGCATGGCGCTCCCCTGGTCGTTCGGCCATCCACCGCTCATCGTCGCGGCCGCCACGCCCATGCGTGATGGCGGGCGAGCGCTGGACGAGGACGCCATCGGACCGATGGTGGCCTTCCTCGAGGGACACGGCGCCGATGGCGTGTTCTGCTGCGGTACCACCGGCGAGGGCATCCTGCTCGAGACCGATGAACGGCGCGCGGCGACCCGCGCCTTCCGCGCCGCCACCCGCGGGCAGCTCCTGGTCCACGCCGGGGCCCAGACCACCGCCGAGACAGTCCACCCTGGCGGCCGACGCGGCCGAAGCCGGCGCCGATGGGGTCGCGGTCATCCCGCCGCCCTACTTCCCGCTCGATCCCGCCGCCCTGGCCGATCACCTGGTCGCCGCGGCATCGGCCTGCGCCCCGCTGCCGTTCTTCATCTACGTCTTCACGCGCCGCAGCGGGTACCCCTTGCCGGTCGGAGGTCATCACCGCGGTCGCCGAGCGCGCCCCGAACCTGGTCGGCCTCAAGGTCTCCGAATCGCCGATGGCGGACGTGGCGCCGTACCTCGAGCTGGGCCTCCCGGTCCTGGTGGGCTCCGAACCGCTCATCGTCCCCGCCCTCGCCGCCGGGGCGGTGGGGACGGTCAGCGGCCTGGCGGCTGCGTTCCCCGACGAGGTCCGTGCCGTCCTCGACAGTCCCGGGCCGGATGGGGAAGCCCGTCTCGAGGCCCTCCGCCGGGCGATGGAGACGCAGCCCTTCGTGGCATCGGTCAAGCACGTCCTCGGCCGACGCGCGGTGCCCGTCCTGCCCGATGTTCGACGCGCCGCTCCGTCCGCTGACCTCGGCCGAAATCGGGATCCTCGACGCCGCGCTCGAGGCCCTCGGCGCGCTGGAGCCGTCAGCCGTCTGAGGCGAAACCCCTACCCGGTCACCATCTCTGCGGCGGCCGCTTCCGCCCGGAGCCGCGCGAAACCGGGCTTGATCTGCTCGTTGATGATCCGGATCCGCCCGTCGAAGGGCAGAAACGCGCTCTTGATCCCGTTCAGGGTCAGCCACTCCATGTCATCCAGGCCGATCCCGAACGACCGCGACATGGCGGCGAACTCATCGGTCAGGCTGATGCCGCTCATGAGGCGGTTGTCGGTGTTGACGGTGACCCGGAACCGGAGGCGGCGGAGCTGGTCGATTGGATGCTCCGCGAACGAGCGGACGGCGCCGGTGTGGACGTTCGATGTCGGGCACATCTCGAGCGGGACGCGCGTGTCACGGATGTAGGCCGACAGCCGACCGAGCTTCACGTGGCCGTCGGGCTGGACGGTGATGTCGTCCACGATCCGCACCCCGTGGCCCAGGCGCTCGGCACCGCACCACTGGAGGGCCTCCCAGATCGACGGGAGCCCGAACGCCTCGCCGGCATGGAGGGTGATGTGGAAGTTCTCGTGCGCGATGAGCTGGAACGCGTCCAGGAAGCGCGTCGGCGGGTAGCCGGCTTCCGGCCCGGCCATGTCGAAGCCGAGCACACCCTCGTCGCGATGGCGGATGGCCAGCTCGGCGATCTCGACCGCGTGAGACTCCGCCTGGCGGATGGCGCTCAGCAGCAGGCCCATCGTGATGCCTCGCCCTTCGGCGCCGCGCCGGAATCCCGCCAGCACCGAGGCGACGACCTCGTCATGGGTCATCCCCTTCTGGAGGTGGAGCTCGGGCGCGAAGCGGATCTCGGCGTAGACGACGCCGTCGGCCGCGAGGTCCTCCACGCACTCCATCGCCACCCGCTCGAGGGCCTCGGGCGTCTGCATCACGCCGACCGTGTGCGCGAACGCCTCGAGGTAGAGCTCGAGCGACGAATCCGGCTTGCCCTGGAAGAACCACGCCTCGAGTGCGTCGGGATCGGTGGTGGGCAGGTCGCGATATCCGGTTTCAGCCGCCAGCTCGATGACCGTCCGGGGGCGCAGGCCCCCGTCGAGATGGTCGTGGAGCAGGACCTTGGGCGCGGCCCGGATGGTCGGCGACGTCCAGGCTCATGTCCCCGTGGCCGCCGCGTCGCGGGCATCGCACCAGTCGCGGACGATCGACCGCAGCTCGTCCGCGGTGGCCTCCGCCTCGTCCAGGTCGGCGATCCGCATGTAGCGGGCGTGGTCGCCTCCGCCCTCCAGGTGCGGGTGGTCGCCGGGAATCGACGCGCCCTCGTGGAACAGCAGGCTGGCGAAGCGGGTGGCCCGCGGCTGGAAGCTCATCAGGTTGCCGCGATACACGAACGTGGGCGTGCTCCACTTGATCGTCTCGGTGATCCGCGGATCCGCGTCGAGGACGATCTCGCGGATGCGTGCCACGACTTCCTTCATCGGGTTGGTGTAGGCCGCCATCCAGGATTCGACCGCCGGATCGCTGTTCGTCATGGGAGCACCTCCGCCGTGGCCGCCTCGTTCATCTCGAACCGCGACGGCGGAGCGGCGGCCGCCAGGCGGGCGATCTCGGCATCGGTCAGGTCGTACCCGTAGCGGATGGCGGCCACGTTCTCGTCCTGGTAACGGTTCGGTAATGAGCCGCGGATGGCCTCCTCGTTGTAGTCGATGCCGGCCAGCTTCAGGAGGCGACCCAGCGCGATCATGTTGCCGAACAGCTCCTTGCCGAAGTGCTCGGAGCCAAGCGAGGCGAACGGGATCTGCTCGTCCCCGGGCAGGCCCAGGCCCAGGTCGGTCACGACCTTGCGACCGCTGATCCGGAGATGGCCCCGGTCCGCCAGACGGAGGAGGATGTCCGCCTCCTCGACGACCGGGTTTTCGATCGGGACGTCGTCGAAGATGACGAACGCGTCGGACATCGAGCCGCGCACCGAGGAGTCGTAGTCGAGCAGGACGGTGACCTGCTTCCCCATCCGGGCCAGCAGGCTGCCGAGGATGCCCGCGATGAGCCGCACGCCCTGTCCCCCGACCCCGTCGAGCGCGATGCGGGTTGCCATGCAGGCCCGTGCGGTCCCTAGGACTCGAGCTCGGCCGGGTCGATCCCGGCCTCGCGCAGGGCGTCGGCGAGCGTCAGCTCGCCCTTCGCGACCGCAGCTTGACCGTCGGGCTCGAGGCGCTGCATGAGCGCCAGCTTCTTCTGGGCCTCGGCGCGCTTGCGCGCCTTCTCGTCATCGGAGACCGTTGGCCGATCCGCCCGCGGTTCGACCGACCGGGGGCGTTGTCGCGGCCGGCCGCAGCCCCGCCGGCGCCGTTCGTCGGCGCCGGCCCATCGGTCTGGCCGGTCGAATCCGCCTGGGCGCCATTGGTCCGCTCGGCGTGGCCTTCGGGGTAGAGGATCCCGAGCTCGATTTGGACCAAGCGACTCCGCGCCCTTCGGCGCGCGCTTGTAGGTCTTCCGGTAGAAGGTGAGCATGTCGTTGGCGTTCGCGAAGCCGATCCGCCGCCCGTTGTTCTCGATGCACTGCGAGGTGATGTCCACGAACGAGAACCCGTCGTGCTCGATCGCCTCGCGGATCGCGGTCCGCATCTGGGGCTGGTGGTAGACCGTCGTCCGCGCGTACAGCGCGTGCGGGGAGCTGCGGACGATGCCCTGCAGGTTGATCGGCGTGTTCGGGTTGCCGGCTGGCGACGAGAGCGTCTTCGTCCCGCTCGGCGTGGTGGGCCCGGTCTGGCCGCCGGTCAGTCCGTAGATCTCGTTGTTGTTGCACAGGACCGTGACCCGGGCGTTGCGCCGGATGGCGTGGATGAGGTGGTTGCCGCCGATCGAGGCGGTGTCCCCGTCCCCGGCGACCACGATCACGTTCAGCTCCGGACGGACGGTCTTGATGGCCTCCGCCACGGGCAGGGTCCGGCCGTGGAGGGTGTAGACCGCGTCGTACTTCATGTAGCTGCCCATCCGCCCGGTGCAGCCGATCCCGGTCACGATCACCGTGTTCGTCTGGTCCAGGCCCAGCTCGTCGAGGACCATGGCCAGCTCGATCATGATCGTCCCGATCCCGCAGCCCGGGCACCAGATGGTCGGGAACAGGTCCATCTTCAGCTTGGACTTGAAGTCGAGCTCGGCGAAGGCGGCCTCGGGCATGGCTCAGCCGATCCCCAGCGGGGCGCGGTCGGCCCGCTCGGCGGGTGCCGGCGGGACGGGCGGCTCGTCCGGGCCGTCGCCCAGGACGCGGGCCAGGCCGGCGTTCACCGCCTCGACGCTGATCCGGCCGCCGAGCAGCGGGACGCGCTTCACCTCGCGCCGCAGGGCGAGCTCGGCCATGTCGGCGTACTGCCCGTCGTTGGCCTCCACGGCCACGATCGTGTCGTAGCGGTCGGCGATGGCGCGCAGCTCATCGGTCAGCATGGGGTGGATGCGGATCGGCCGGAACAGGGCGTAGTCCGCCGCCAGGGGCGCGGCCACGCGGGACACGATGCCGTAGCCGATGATCAGCGTCTTCGCGTCGGTGTTCCAGCCGTGCTGGTACAGGGCGTACCGGTCGGCAACCTCCCGGTGGCGGTGCTTGGCGGCGTAGTACTGGCGCAGGTACTCGTCCGCGTCAGCGGTGGCGGGCTCGCCGGCATTCGGCCCGTGCTCGTACATGAGGACGCCGGCGAAGAACCGGGGTTCTGCGACCTCGGTTGCCAATGGCGCCAGGTCGCGGGGAACAGCGCTGACCCCGGCTTCCAGCTCGTCGAGGTCGACGACCTCGTTCAGGTGCGCGACGAAGGTGTCCGAGAGCAGGACGACCGGTGAGCGGGACTCCTCCGCCGCGTTGAAGGCGGCCACGGCCAGGGAGAAGGCCTCCGGCACCGAGTTCGGGTAGAACGCGATGGGCGTGTAGTCGCCGCTGCTCCCGTACCGCACCTGGAGGATGTCGCCCTGCCCGGGCATGGTGGGCATGCCGGTGGCGGGGCCGACGCGCTGAACGTCGACGAAGACGCTCGGGCACCCCGACCTTCTGCGCGTAGCCGATGGCTTCCTGCATGAGGCTGAACCCCGGGCCGCTGGTGGCGGTGAAGGCCTTGGCCCCGGCCAGCGAGGCCCCGATGACCGCGTTCGCGCTGGCGATCTCGTCCTCGGCCTGGAGGAAGCCGAACTCCGGGTGCTCGGCCGCCCAGCCCGAGGCGATGTTCAGGATCTCGGTGGACGGGCTGATGGGGTAGCCGGCGTAGTACGAGGCCCCGGCGGCAATCGCCCCCCGGAAGACCGCCTCGTTTCCCTGGACCAGGCGGCGCATCGGTCTAGCCCTCGTCTCCCGGCCCAGTGGCGGATTCGCCGACCGCGGCCGCCGTGTCGCCCTTCGCCGCGTACGCGGCGATGGCCGCCGGAATCATCTCGATCGCCAGGTCGGGGCAGTAGCGCTCACACAGGCCACAAAGGATGCAGTTCTCCTCCTCGAGGATGGCGTCGTCGCGCAGGACGAGCGTCCCCTTGGGGCAGATATCGACGCAGATATCGCACCGCTTGCAGAAGACCGGGTTCCAGCTGATGTTCTGGTAGTCGATCCAGCGCACGCCGTCCTGGTGGCCGGCGGAGGTGCCGGTCCCGAAATCGAGGGCGGTGGACACCCGGTCGGTGCTCATGGGGGGACCGATGATAGTCGCGCGGCGATCCGCTCGGACAGAAACGAGCCCCGGCCTTCCGGCCGGGGCTCGTTGGACGGCGCGAGTCCTAGTCCGGGACCGGGCCTCGGATCTCGCCCCCGGGGAAGTCACCGGGGCCGGTGTTCGGTGGTGCCACTCCGTCGTCGGTGTGGACGTTGACGTAGGCGTTGTTGGCCTCGATTTCGGCGATCAGCGCCGACATCGGCTGACCGGCAAGGGGGCCGATGAAGTCGGCCGCGGTGAAGGACCCCGTCGACGAGAACGCCATCCTGCGCTCCGCCTCCGGCGGCACAGGTCCGAAGAGGAACACGGTGACGGGCCCGTTCACGCCAGGCGGACCGATATGGATGTGGGCCTGACGGACGTTGTCGATGTTGGAGGCGATGAGGATGTACGACATCGTCAACCCGTCTGGGCTGAGCTGGAGCTTGGCCAGGCCGCGGGCGTTGGTGTCGCTGGCTGGGAACCTCGTTGGCAGCCGACAGTGGGACGGTGAAGTTCCTCGGCGGACCGATGGCAACCGCCGTCGAGGCGGCACAGCAGCAAGAGGCCGGCAGTCGCCATGACGATCGTGGCGCGCCGGCTGACCGGGAACTTGGGCATGCGGAACCCTCCGTTGATCGGGTATAGATGGCTACTCCGGTTGGCTCCGAAGGGTTCACCGATCGGGCCAGCTGGTTCCGGTGCACCGTGCGCACCGGCGCTGACCGGTCGGATCAGGCCGGCTTGGCTTCCGGCTCCACCGATGGCTCGGGCTCGGACGCGGCCCGCGGACGGCCGGTGACCATGGCCACCACCGCGCCGATGATGACCACCGCCGCGAGCCAGGTCCGCGGTGCCATGGACTCGTTCAGGATCACGACCCCGAGGGCGACCGCGACGATGGGGTTCACGTAGGCCGTCGTCGACACCACGCGTGATGGCGGCGTGGTTCAGGAGCCAGATATAGGCCGTGAACGCCACCAGCGACCCGAAGACGATCAGGTAGAGGAGCGCCAAGAGCGAATCGGTTGAGAACGCGGCCGGATTCACGGCGGCGAGCTCGCCGCGCACGATCCCGACCAGGAGCATGACGAGGCCGCCGGCCAGCATCTGCAGCCCGGCACCGGTGAACGGAGACGCGGGTCGTGGCGCGCGCTTCGAGTACACCGAGCCGATGGACCACGAGATGGCCGCACCGGCGACCAGCGCCAGCCCGAGTGGGTCAATCGGCGGACTGCCCTCGAGCGGAACGACCAGGATCGCCACCCCGGTCGTGCCGGCAACGAGGCCCGCGATGGTCAGGAGGCTCGGCCGCTCGCGCGCGACGATGGCCTCGAACAGGGCCATCCAGATCGGGGAGGTGGCGACGACGAGGGCCGCAATCCCGGTCGCGATCAGCTGCTCGCCGAGCACCACCCCGCCGTTCCCGCCGAGCAGGAGGAGGCTGCCGATGACGATGGCCGCTCCCCATTGCGCCCGGCTGGGGCGCTCGAACGGACGACCGCGCAGGCGGTGCCACACGACGAGTGCGGCGAGGAGGATGACGCCGGCCAGGGAGTAGCGCACGCCCGCCGCGACGAGCGGGGGCAGGGTCTGAACCATGACCGCGATGCCGAGGTAGGTCGACCCCCAGATGACGTAGACGATCCCCAGCGCCAACGGCCACCTTCCATCGGTCGGGCGAATCGGTCGTCAAGGCCATCGGCGCATTGTGCCGGGGATTCGGCGCTACCATCGGAACCGTGAATCCTCGCTCTTCGCATCGGCCTGGGCGTCCTCGCCGTGGTGGCGCTCGTCTGGTCGTGCTCGCTCGTCCTTCGCGTCGGCCCGTTCGCAGGCGACGATCCCGAGCGCGTCCGCCTCGGCCCAGTGCGTCGGCCGAACCCACGCGCGTCCGCCGAGCCGTCTGCGACCGGAGAGCGCCGGCGAAACCGTCAGCGCGACCAGCTCGCCGACACCCCCGCCCGACGCCTGGATCTGCGGTGAGCCGCTGACGCTCGAGGCCAGCGGCAGCGACATCGTCCATACCGCCGACGTCCGGGTTGGCACGCACCCCGGCTTCGACCGGATCACCTTCGAGTACATCGAGGACGACTCGCCCGGCGTTCGAGATCCGCCCGACTGGTCCGCCGTTCACACAGGATGGGAGCGGGCAGCCGATGACGGTGAACGGGACGAGCTTCATGCAGCTCACCCTGACCGCGGCGACCAAGCTGGCGGACGATGGCAGCCTGACGTACACCGGCCCGACGAACTTCGAACCGGGGTTCCCGCAGCTCGTCCAGCTCATCGAGCGGGGTGATTTCGAGGCGGTGAACTCGTGGTATCTCGGGCTCAACGGAGGCGACTGCATCACGGGCCGCCGTCCTGACGGATCCGAGCCGGATCGTGATCGATGTCCAGCACTGAGCTCCTGAAGGAGGGGGTCGCCCCCGCCCCACGGGTCGTCGACCCTGCTCTCGCCCGACGAGCAGCCGCGATCCTGGCGGTGGCCGCCGCGATTCGGCCTGCTCGTCCAGCTCCTGTTCGTCGAAGCGCTGTTGGGCGTCAACTTCCCGATCACGATTGCCGTCCTGCTCGCCGCCGGCTGGTGGGCGCGGGACCCGGCCGCCCGCGGTCTGGATCGCGCGGACCTGTGGATCGCGCCGGCTGCGGTGCTCCTTGCCGCGTTCGTCGCGATCCGCGGCGACTCCGCGCTCGTCGCGCTGGATGTGCTGGGGTCGATTGGGCTGGCGGGCCTCGCGCTGGCCAGCTTCGGCGGATTCGCGGTCGTGCGTCGGCCGTTCGAACGCATCCTGCAGCTGGGAGGCGTCATCGCCGGGTGGGGCATCTTCGGAGGCGCGACCACCATCTCCGACGCGCAGGCCGCGGCGCCGGGTCAGGCCCGTGCGGCCATGTCGCGCGGGGCTCCGCTGCTGCGCGGCCTCCTCATTGCCGTCCCGCTGGTTCTCATCTTTGCGTTCCTCTTCTCCGCGGCCGACGCCGTGTTCGCCGAGATGGCCGGGAACCTGTTCGACTGGGATCTCGATGCCTCGGAGCTCGTGGCGCGCACCGTGACGGCGGTCATCGCGGCGTGGGCGGTCGCCGGGCTGCTGGGCCTGGTGGCCCTCCGCGATCGGAGCAATGACCCGCCCGGCGACGCCCATGGAGCGGACGCGGCCGCGGATCGGCACGACGGAGTGCCTCGTCGTCCTCGTTGCCCTGGACGTGCTGTTTGCCGCCTTCGTCGTCATCCAGGCGGCGTACCTGTTCGGCGGGCTGGACACCCTGGCCACGACCGGCATGACCTATGCCGAGTACGCGCGTCGCGGATTCTTCGAGCTGCTGGCGGTCGCATTCCTGGTCGCGGGGCTCGTCCTCGGCCTCGAGGCGCGTCGTGACCCGCCGGTCGCGCGCCTACGTCATCGCCGCCATCGTCCTGGTGGGTTTGACGATCGTCGTGCTCGGGTCGTCACTGCTGCGGCTGCGGCTGTACCAGGATGCGTACGGCTGGACGGAGCTGCGCTTCTACGTGCTCGCCGCCATCGGCTGGCTGGCGATCGGTGCGGTCGCGACCATCGTCGCGCTGGCCACGCAGCGAACCCGGTGGCTGCTGCATTTCATGGTGATGCTCTCCGTGGCGTTCGGCATCGCCTTCAACCTCATCGGTCCGGTCCACTTCATCGCCGAGCAGAATGTCGCGCGCGCCGTGGATCCCTCGCTCGTGCCGCCCGGTGGCGAGACCGGACTTGACGTGTACTACCTCTCATCGCTGGGCACCGATGCCGACATCGTGATGGCCGAGGCGCTGCCGGAGCTCCCCGAGCCGGCACGCTCCGAGGTGGAAGGCGCCCTGTCGCTCACGGCGTCCTCCCTCGCGAACGAGCCGTACGCCGACGCGTGGCAGGGATGGAACTACTCCCGCGAGAAGGCCCGCGCCCTGCTGGTCGAGTAGCATCCCGGGGCACCCGATCCACGACGAGGTATCGCCCCATGCCCCCCACGCCGCCCACTGGTGATCTCGACCTCTCACAGTCCTACTCGGCGCGCTTCGTCACCGAGCGCGGCACGTTCGACGTCGAGCTGTTCGCGGCCGATGCGCCGCTGACCGTCGAGAACTTCGTGAACCTGGCGCGGGCCGGGTTCTATGACGGCACCACGTTCCATCGGGTCATCCCCGGCTTCATGGCCCAGGGCTGGCGACCCGACCGGAACCGGACGCGGCGGGCCGGGCTACCAGTTCGGCGACGAGTTCGGTTCCGCCCGGCGGCACGATGGCGCGGGCGTCCTCTCAATGGCCAATGCCGGCCCCAATACGAATGGCAGCCAGTTCTTCATCACCTTCGGACCGACGCCCCATCTCGATGGGAAGCACACGGTCTTCGGCCGGGTCACCGACGGCATGGACGTCGTGACGTCCATCCGCGAACGGGACCCGTCGCGCGACGCCAATCCCGGAGACCGCATCGAGCGGATCGAGATCACCGCCGCGCCCCGAGGCTGAGGGTCAGGCCGCCTCGTAGAGGAGGGCGTAGGTCACCGCGGGGTCCGGAGCGAAGTCGAAGCTGGTCCCGCACGCGCTGCACAGCAGCTCGTCGGAATCGCGGTCGACCTCGAACGCGACCTCATCGGCGCACCAGGGGCAGATCAAGTGAACAGTCATGCGCGAACCTTGAGCGTGGTTCGTGACAACTAGGCCGTCGCGTTGTCGGTGCCGCGCGACGAGCCTGTGATACTTGCGCGATTGCGCAAGTACTGATACGATGCTCGTCGTCATGGTCACCGCCGCACTCCCCATCGAGGCGCAGCGCGACCGCTCCGCAGCGGTGGCCCGCGCCTTGGCGGACCCCAAGCGACTGTGCGTCCTCGAGAACCTCGCCGATGGCGGCGAGCGATCAGTCGGCGACCTGTCCCGCTGCGTCGGGTGCCAGGTCCCGAACATGAGCCAACACCTTGCCGTCCTGCGCGCGGCTGGCATCGTCGCCAGCCGTCGCCAGGGCAGCACCGTCCTCTATCGCATCGCCGACCACAGCGTCCTCGACCTGGTCGGCGCGCTCCAGCGGGTTGCCGGCTGAACCGGCGGCCTCACGCCAACGAAAGGAACCGAACCACACATGTCCTCCAACGTCCCCGAGGTCACCGATGCCACGTTCGAGCAGCTGGTGACCCAGGCCGAGCGGCCGGTGATCGTCGACTTCTGGGCCGCCTGGTGCGGGCCGTGTCGCCTCGTCGCCCCCGAGATCGACAAGATCGCGGAGAAGTACGCCGGCCAGGTCGACGTCTACAAGCTGGACGTTGACGCCAACCCCCACACGGCGGCGCACTTCGGAATCATGAGCATCCCCACGGTCGCCTACTTCCAGAAGGGCCAGCCACCGCGGGCGGCGGTCGGATTCCGCCCGATGGCAGCCCTGGAGACGGCCTTTGGGCTCGACGCGCTCGCCGCGTCAGCCTGACATCCACCAACCGCCTCGCGGCGCGCCTCCTGACGCACCGATGACGCCCGGGCCAGCCGGCCCGGGCGTCGTGCCATTCGCACTCGACCGGACGTCACGGTACGGTGTAGCGGTGTTCCGCCCAGTCCGCACCGGCGTCGTGTTGGCCCTCGCGCTGGCCATCGCCGTCGCCGTCGCCCCGGGCGGTCCGGCCGAGGTCCGGGCCGGCGGAGGCCTGATCACGGTCATGGATGCCACGTACCAGGTGCTGCCCGAGGCCGCGCGCGTCCATGTCACGGTTGATGCGGTCTCGACCTCGTTCGAGCGCGATCCACCCGAGGGACCGGTCTACTACGCCGGCCTGACGATCTCCGTGCCGCCGGGGTCGAGCAACGTGATCGCGACCTCGGGCGAGACGACGCTCCAGACCACGGTCACCGATACCGCCGACGCGACCCGCATCGACATCGGCTTCTCCGATCAGGTCTTCTACGGCGAGAGCTACAGCTACCGGATCACCTTCGACATGATCGACCACGGAGGGGCCGCCGACCGCGACTTTCGGATCGGCCACAGCGTCGTGGCGTTCCCGGTGTGGGCCTTCGGCAGCTCCGAAGGCGAGTGGCAACAGCGTTGCCATCGTCCTGCCGGCCACGTTCGCGGCGTCGGTGTACGGCGGCCCCCTCGTCCAGGAAGACCAGGCCGATGGGACGGTCCTCCTCTCCGCCGACGTCGCCAACGCTCCAACGTGGTTCGCCTACGTCACCGCGGAGCGGCCGGGGATCTTCACCGTCACGCCGTTCAGCGTGCCGGTGGGCGAGGCCATGGCCAGCGTCGTGATCCGGGCCTGGGACGACGATCCGGAGTGGGGAGGCCGGACCAGGGAGCTGATGACGGCGGGCCTCCCGGCCCTCCACGACCTGATCGGACTGCCGTGGCCGGTGGCCGGAGAGCTGAAGGTCGAGGAGTCCGCCAACCGGCTGGGCGACTACGCCGGGATCTACAACCCGCTGACCGAGAAGATCAACGTCCGCTTCGACGCCGACGGCACGGTCACCCTGCACGAGGCGGCCCACATGTGGTTCAACAACGAGCTGTTCCGCGATCGATGGATCGGTGAGGCGTGGGCCGAGTTCTACGCCGTGCATTCGGCGCAGGCCATCGGGGTCGCCGGCGAGACGTTCACCCTGACCGACGACCTGCGCGCGGCCCAGATCCCGCTCAACGACTGGGGCGCAATCGGCGCCGAGAGCGTGGCGGTGGAGGCGTACGCCTATGCCGCGTCCTATCACCTGGCCGAGCTCATCTTCGAGCGGACCGATATCGAGGGCCTGCGGGCGGTCTGGCAGGCGGCCAACGCCGGTGAGATGGCCTACCAACCGATCCACGACACACGGCGACCCACGGACCGGCGTGGCGTTCACCCAGGAGGGATGGCAGCGCCTGCTGGACCTGTTGGAGGAGCGCACCGGCGCGGCCTACGACGACCTGTGGACGGCATGGGTCGTGAACACCAACGAGGCACCGCTCCTCGTCCAGCGAGCCACCGTGCGCGATCAGTACGCCGAGGTCATCGAGGTCGCGGGCGACTGGGAGCTTCCCGAGCAGATCCGCTACGAGTTGTCGAGCTGGCAGTTCGCCGACGTGTCGGCCGAGCTCGAGACCGCCGACCGCGTGCTCGATCTCGCAGCTGACCTGAATGCCCTCGCCAGCGAGCTGGATCTGGACCCGCCCGACCAGCTCCAGGCCATCTTCGAGGGCGGCGATGGGCTCGATGCCGCCCTGACCGAGGCCAACAAGGAGCTGTTCGCGCTCGAGCTCATCGCCGACGCCTCGCGGGGCCTCGCGACTGAGCCGGAGCCGCTGAACTGGATCGGGCTCCTCTTCGCCGAGCCGGCCGTCACCCTGGCCGAAGCTCGTGACGCCTGGGAGGAGGGCGACCACGGCACGGCGACCGACCAGGCCGAGGCCGTCCTCACGACCCTCGACGAGGCCGATGACCGCGGGCGGGAGCGCGTCGCCATTGGCGCTGGCATCCTGCTGGTGGGAGTCGGTGGCGTTGCGCTCATGGTGCGGCGGCGCCGGAAGGGCGACCGCCGAGCCCGAGCCCGAGCCCGAGCCACCCGTGGATCCGCCGCTCGAAGCCGCGCCCTCTGATCAGCTCCCGGGCTAGGGGGCCGACTCGTCGGCCTGCATCATCCCGAACGGGTTGCCCTCGGTGTCGAGTGCAGTAGGCCAGCCAGCCAACCCCGGGGACAGATGCCTTCGGTCGGGTGATCGTGCCTCCGGCGGCCTCGACCGCGGCCACGGCCGCGTCCAGGTCCGGCACGTCAATCGTGTTCGTGGTCTGGTCATCGGCGTCCTGCCGGCGGCCGATGCCCCCGTCGATGCCGGGCTCCGGCGCCTCGCCGGTCGTCACCAGCCAGTAGTCGGTGGGGCCGCCCCACTTCTCGACTTTCCAGCCGAAGGCATCGGCATAGAACTTCGCGCAGCGGTCGGGGTCGTCAGCGGGGAGCTCGAAGTGGACGACGCGAGAAGACACGGCAACCTCCGCGGTGCGGTGATGGGTGAGCAATTCTCCTACGCCGCGCTCCCGTAGACTCGTTCATCTTCGTGATCGGGTCGATCGGCGCCGTACTGGTCGGGAATTTCACGCTGCGCTTCTCGACCGGGCTCACCGGCGCCCTGCTGCTCTACTACCTGACCGATCTGCCCGAATTCGGCGGTCCGCGAGGTGACGGCACTGACGGCGGGGGTCATGGGTGCCCTGTACTTCGCGGCGGAGCTGATCCTGTCCCCGTTCTTCGGGGTGCTCGTCGACCGCTACGGCAGCCATCGGCTCATGCAGCCGGGACCGATCATGGGCCTGGTGGCGGTCATCGCCACGGCGATGACGACGAGCGTCCCGCTCCTGGCCGCCACGCGCTTCCTCGAGGGCGCGGCCGCCGCGGCCAGCGTGCCGGCGGCGTTGGGATACATCGCCATCGCCACCTCGCGCAGCCAGGCGCTCCGCGGCAAGGTGGTGGCTCGTTTCGAGGTGGCGACCCTCGGCGGCGTGGGCGTGGGCTCGGTGGTGGCCGGCTTCCTGTACTCCGCCCTCGGCCCGGCTGCGTTCTACGTGAACGCGGCGGTATACGGCATCACGTTCCTGATCCTTCGCTACGGCGTGGAGGAACTGCCCGAGCACGTGACGTCGACCTCCGGGGAGGAGACCGTCCCGGCATCCCTGTTCCACCTCGGCCGGTATCGCGACGTGATCCGCAGCCGGCCGGTGTGGCTCCTGGCCCCGACCTGGATCGCGCTCAACGCGCTCCTCGGGTCGTGGGGGACGCAGGCGATCTTCCAGCTCGTCCAGGAGCCGTCGCCCGAGTTCGCCGACCAGGTCCTGATGCAGGGCATCGAGCCGTGGCAGGCCAGCCTCGCCTTCGGCATCGGCCTGCTGGTCCTGTTCTCGGGCCTCCTGTTCTGGGGGAATCGATTCACGCGCCTGCGGCGCACCACGATCATCGGGTTCGGCCTGGTCGGCGGTGTCGGGTTCGTGGCCGCCCTGTTCGCACTGAACCACTCGGGCGGCCTGCCGACCTGGTTCGTGGCCGCCACCCTGGCCGCCGCGGCGGTGGGGCTGTTCGTCCTGGCCGGGGCCACGCCCGCCGCGGTGGGCTTCCTCTCCGACATCAGCGAGAGCTATCCGGGCCGACGCGGCGTGATCATGGGCCTCTATTCGGTCTTCCTGGCCCTGGGCCAGATCATCGGGGCGGTGGTGGCCGGCGTGGCGGCGGAGTGGCGGGGCATCGACGGCCTGCTCATCGCCAGCGCGGGGCTCCTGGTCGTGGCGCTGATCCCGCTCGGCCAGCTCCGGGCATCGGAGCACCAGATGCCCACCCACGAGATGGCATCGGCGCCGTAGGCCGCATCGGTATCCTAGGCGGCCAATGCGCCTGAGCCGACTGTTCTTCACGACCCTGCGCGAGGACCCCGCCGACGCCGAGATGGTGTCGCACCGGCTCCTCGTGCGCGCCGGCTACATGCGCCAGCTCGGCTCGGGCATCTATTCCCTCCTGCCGCTCGGCTTCGCGGTCACCCAGCGCGTGGAGCAGGTCATCCGCGAGGAGATGAACGCGATCGGCGGCCAGGAGATGGAGATGCCGGTCGTCCACCCGGCCGAGCTGTGGAAGGAGTCCGGGCGCTACCAGAAGATCGGCCCCGAGCTGCTCCGCTTCAAGGACCGCGGCGGGCGCGACATGGTGCTGGCCATGACCCACGAGGAGGTCGTCGCGGACCTCGTCCGCCACGTCGATTCGCTCGTACCGCCAGCTGCCGGCCATCGTCTATCACTTCCAGACCAAGTTCCGTGACGAGCCACGGGCCCGCGGCGGCCTGATCCGGGTCCGCGAGTTCGTGATGAAGGACAGCTACACGCTCGACGCCGACGAGGCCGGCCTCGACCACGGCTATCGGCTCCATCACGAGGCCTACGAGAAGATCTTCGCCCGGCTGGGGCTCGATACCGTGGTCGTCGGCGCCGACGTCGGGATCATGGGTGGCAGCCTGGCCCACGAGTTCATGGTCCTCAACGAGCACGGCGAGGACACCCTGGTCCTGTGCGACGGGTGCGGGTACGCGGCCAACCAGCAGATCGCGACGGTCACCAAGCCCGAGCCGCCGGTCGAGGAGGCGCGGCCCGTCGAGGAGGTTGCGACCCCGGAGGCCGACACGATCGCCAGCCTGGCCGCCCACCTGGGCGTCGGCACCGACCGGACGGCGAAGGCCACGTTCTTCGTGACCGGGGACGGGCGGATGGTGACCGCCATCGTCCGTGGCGACTTCGAGGTCAACGAGACCAAGCTCGCGAACGCGGTGAAGGCCGTCGGCGGCCTGCGGCCCGCCCACCTCGAGGAGATCACGGCCGCCGGAATGGAGCCCGGATACGCCTCCCCCATCGGCGCCCACGACACGGTGGTGGTGGTCGACGATCTCGTGGCCCGCTCACCGAACCTGGTGGCCGGCGCCAACCGCCACGGCTACCACCTGCTGAACGTCAACCACGGCCGTGACTTCACCGCGGACCTGGTGGTGGACATCACCAACGCCCGCGAGGGCGATCCGTGTCCCCAGTGCGGAAAGCCGCTGGTCCTGCGCCACGGGATCGAGGTCGGGAACATCTTCAAGCTGGGAACCGATTTCACCGAGGCCCTGGGCGCGACCTACCTGGCCGAGGACGGCAGCCGCCAGCTCGTGATCATGGGCTCGTACGGGATCGGCCTGGGACGCAACGTGGCCTGCATCGTCGAGGAGCACCACGACGACAAGGGCATCATCTGGCCCCGCGAGGTGGCCCCCTATCCAGCCCACCTGGTCGCGCTCGGCGCCATGAAGGACCCCGCCGTGGCCGAGACGGCGGAGGGTCTGTACCAGCGCCTGACCGATGCCGGGGTTGACGTCCTCTATGACGACCGGGACGAGTCCCCCGGCGTGAAGCTGACCGATGCCGAGCTGCTCGGCATGCCGACCATCGTCACGATCTCCACCCGCTCCCTCGCCGCGGGTGGCGCTGAAGTGACCGACCGGGCCACCGGCGAGCGCACCGTCCGACCCGTGGCCGACGTCGAGGCCGACCTCCTCGGCGGCTAGTCCGTTTCCTCGCTGCGCAGCCCGACCAGGAACGCTCGCGCGGCGAGCAGTCCGAGGACCGCCATCAGCCCGGCGAGGAACACGAACCACGGCCCGAACGGGTAGCTCGCACCCTGGCCCGGCAGGAATACGACGACCAGCCAGATGGCGACGCCGATGCCCGTCAGGCCGAGCAGACCGCCCAGCACAAGCCCAACCCAGCGGGCCCATCCCTGGTCGGCGAGCAGCCCGATCAGGACGAACAGCCCGAGCGGGAAGGACAGGAGGGCGATGACCACGCCCCAGCCCTTCTCGGCACCGCTGATCGGCGCGCTGTTCGGATAGCTCACGCGGCAAGACCCTCCGCGGCCAGCCTACACGTCCCGCAGCTGCGGGAATACCTCCGCGCCGAGCCATTCCAGCCGGCTGGTATCGCTCACGCCGCGGACGCTGAAGATGACGTGCTGGGCCCCGGCCTCGGCCAACGCGCCCCACCGCTCCACGATGGCATCGGCCGAGTCGCGCTCGGGATCGACGCGACTTGAGGACGCTGCGCTCGATCTCCTCGTACGGGCGGCCGAGGCGCTCGCAATGCGCGCGAAGGACGGCGTACTTGTGGCGCAGCGTGTCGGGATCACCGAACACGTTGGACGCATCGGCGTACTGGGCCACCAGGCGCAGCGTCTTTCGCTCGCCGCCGCCGCCGATCATGATCGGCACGCGCGGCCGGCTGATGGACTGCGGCGAGTTCAGCAGGCGAGTGGCGGTGAAGTGCTTCCCGTCGTGCCGCTCCTGGGTCCCCGTCCCGCCGGACCACATGGCGTGGGCCATCTGGAGCGTCTCCTCGAGCATCTCGAACCGGTCGCGCAGCGGAGGAAACGGCCATCCGAGGGCCATGGACTCCTCCTCGTTCCAGGCGGCCCCGATCCCGAACCAGGCCCGCCCTCCGGACAGCACGTCGAGAGTGGTGGTGGCCTTGATCCAGATGCCCGGCGGGCGGTAGTGGATGCCGCCGACCATGAGCCCGAGCCGGGCGTGCTCGGAATGGGCGGCCATGAACCCCAGGGCGGTCTGGCCCTCGAGCATCGGGGCCTCCGGCGGGCCGAGGCCCCGGATCTGGAAGAAGTGGTCCATCACCCAGATCGAGTCGAATCCAACCTCGTCGGCGGTCCTCACCACGCGCGCCAGGGTGGGACCGATGGCGGCTGCGCCGCCCGGCCAGGTGAACGAGCTGATCTGAAGTCCGAACTTCACAGTTCACCCACGGGTTGGCATGATGGGACCGGCACGGACGAGGGGAGCGTCACATGCATCGGGTGACCATCTCACGAATCGCTTCTGCCGCGCTGCTGGTGGCGATGGCCGGCTGCGACCTGCTGCCGGGCGGGGGCGGCAACCCCGACGTCGCCGGCCGCGACTTCCTCTCGACCTCGGTCACGGTCGACGGCGTGGACGATCCACTCGTTGCCGGCACCCGCATCCGTCTCGGGTTCTCCAATGACGGGATGATGACGGCCAGCGCCGGCTGCAACCAGTTCGCGGCCATGTACCGGATCGACGGGGGCGTGCTGGCGGTGACCGATGGAGCGATGACCGAGATGGGGTGTGAGCCCGCCCTCGCCGAGCAGGACGACTGGCTCTTTGCCTTCCTCGGCTCGCAGCCGCTCATCCGCCAGGACGGGGACCAGCTCGATGCTCGAGGATGAGGGCACGATCATCACGCTGCTCGACCGTGAGCTTGCCGATCCCGATCTGCCGCTCGTGGGGCCGGTGTGGACCGTCACCGCGATCATCAGCGGCGACGCCGTCTCGAGCGTGCCGGAAGGCGTGGCTGGCCACCATCGTGTTCACCGACGACGGCCTGGTCATGGTGAATACCGGCTGCAATGCCGGCAATGGGGCGGCCGAGATCCGGCAGACGACGATCCGATTCGGCGAGATTGCGCTGACCCGGATGGCGTGCGAAGGCGACGCGGCGGCAGTGGAGAGGGCCATGCTCCGGGTGCTGACCACCGACGTGGTCGGCTACAGCGTGGACGCCAGCACGCTCGTGCTCAGCATCGCCGGATACGGCCTGCAGCTGTCCGGGAGCGGCCTGACCTAGCCGCGATGACGGCCTTACCGCTCGACGGTGACGCCCTTCCAGAACGCGACGTAGCCCTCGATGGAACGGGCCTTCTCCGACGCCTCGGGGTAGTACCACGCCGCGTCGGGGTTCTCGGCTCCGTCGACCACGAGGGTGTAGTACGAGGCCGTTCCCTTCCACCAGCACTCGGTGTGGGTGTCGCTCGGCTTCAGGAACTCGGGCCGCACCGTGTCGGGCGGGAAGTAGACATTGCCCTCGACGACCTCGAATCGATCGCTTTCGGCGATGACGGTGCCATTCCACGTCGCGCGTGCCATGGCCCTAGCGTACAGCGGACGCGGCGCTGGAGTGGTGCGCCGGGGCACCGGAGGGCTCGGTGACCCGGCGCGAAGACCAGCCGAAGGTCCTATGCCACGGCGACCTCGGCATCGGCTTCAACCGGCACTGAGGCCGTCATCGGCTCGTACTCGACATCGGTCAGCTCGCCGGCCAGGTACTGGTCGTAGGCCGCCATGTCGAAGTAGCCGTGGCCCGACAGGTTGAACAGGATCACGCGCGACTCCCCCGCCTCGCGAGCCTCGAGCGCCTCGTCGATGGCCGCCCGGATGGCGTGGCTCGACTCCGGCGCGGGGATGAGCCCCTCGGTCCGCGCGAACTGGATCGCCGCGGCGAAGCACGTGTTCTGGGCGTAGGCCCTGGCCTCGATGAACCCCAGCTCGTACAGGTGCGAGACCAGCGGCGCCATGCCGTGATACCGCAGCCCGCCGGCGTGGATCGGTGCCGGCCGGAACTCGTGGCCCAGGGTGTGCATCTTCAGCAGCGGGGTCATGCCCACCGTGTCGCCGAAGTCATACCGATACTCGCCGCGGGTCAGGCTCGGGCACGATGCCGGCTCCACGGCCAGGAACCGGGTGGAAGACCGGCCCCCGAGCTTGTCGCGCAGGAACGGGAAGGCGATGCCCGAGAAGTTCGAGCCGCCGCCCGCGCAGCCGATGACGACGTCGGGCACGTCGCCCGCCATCTCCATCTGCTTGATCGCCTCCTGGCCGATGACCGTCTGGTGGAGGAGGACGTGGTTCAGCGCGCTCCCGATCGAGTACTTCGTGTCCTCGCGGCCGGCCGCCTCCTCGATGGCCTCGCTGATGGCGATGCCCAGGCTGCCGGTCGAGTCCGGGTCAGCCGCCAGGATCTGGCGGCCCGGCGTTGGTCTCGGTCGACGGCGAGGCCACCACCTGCGCCCCGAAGGTCTCGATGAAGCTCCGTCGGAACGGCTTCTGCTCGTATGAGACCTTCACCATGTAGACCTTGGTCTCGATCCCGAACAGCGCCCCGGCGAAGGCGAGGGCGCTCCCCCACTGCCCGGCGCCGGTCTCGGTCGTCAGGCGACGGATTCCCTCGGCCTGGTTGTAGTAGGCCTGCGCCACGGCCGTGTTCGGCTTGTGGGAGCCGGCCGGCGAGACGCCCTCGTACTTGTAGTAGATCCGGGCCGGGGTATCGAGCGCCCGCTCCAGGCCCAGGGCCCGGATCAGCGGCGAGGGCCGATAGATGCGATAGACGTCGCGGACCGGTTCGGGGATCTCGATGAACCGCTCGGCGCTGACCTCCTGCTTGATGAGCTCCATCGGGAACAGGGGCGCCAGCATCTCCGGACCGATGGGCTCCTTCGTGCCCGGGTGGAGCGGCGGGGGCAGCGGCTCGGGTAAGTCGGCCGCGATGTTGTAGTAGTGGGTCGGCAGCTCGTTGTCCGGGAGCGTGAACCGACGCGGGGTTTCCGTGGCTGCGATGGCCATGTGGTGGAACCTCCAGAGAACAACTCGACCCCTCCGTCCCAAAGGACGAGGGGGTCTCTCGTGGTGCCACCTTTGTTCCCCGGTGTTCTCGACCGGGCTCATTCGGCCACGGCCGCGGTGTCCGCCGCGATGGCCTCGGCTTCGCTATCGGTGCCTCTCCGCCGGAGGCTACTGTCGCCGGACCGATGTCATCGGTCTGGGAGTTCGCTCCCGGAGCTCACGGGTCCATTCGTCGGTCGCGCCGCCGTCGGGGTCTCACTGCTCCCGGCTCCCTGGAGGCTCGCCTGACCGGGTACTCGTCCCGATCGTCGCCGTATTCACCTGTGAGCGCGCAACCTACGCTCGCCCGGCGCCGGGTGTCAAGGCCGGTGCTGGGCGGGCCGAACCTCGGCTTGACGGTCAGCTGCCGGGCAGCACATCGACGTTCAGCCACCGGGCGCCGGTTGCCTGGCGCATCACGAACGTCAGCTCGTAGGGAGACACGTCGCTCCCCTGCAGGGTCCCGTCCTCGTCATAGGTCTCGGTCGTGACCGTGCCGGTGGCCTCGAGGCCCAGGCTCAGTCCGGTCTGGACGCCGAATGGCTCGAGGAGGGTGACGTTCACCGCGTCGAACGTGTAGCGGGCGATGACCGTGGTTCCGGTCGCCGCCGCCTCCGCGAGCCGGCTCTCCATCTCCGTCAGCCGGTCTCCGTGGTCAACGGCAGCCAGGATCGTCGCGTCCTGGCCGAGGAGCGCCTGGTTTTCGAGCTCGAGGTTCTCGGCAAGCGTGAGCAGGAGGTCCTGGGCCCCGGCACCGGCGATCTCATGGTCCCAGTCCGCCACGTCCTGCTCGACGGTGATCGGAGGGAACGTCGACGGATCGACGGTGCCCGGCAGGCGGTCGAGGATCTCGGACGCATCGGCGACGATCGTGCCGCGGGCCGGCGTGCCGGCAGCGACGATCCCGACTCCGAGGACGATGACCGCGGCCCCGGCCAGCGCCGTGCGACCGGCGCGCTGTCCGATGCCGGCGTTCGCGCCTCCCGTCGCCAGTCTCCGTGCGAAACCGCCGACGTCGTCCGCTGCGGTTCGAGGCTCTGGGAGCAATCGGTCGAGGACCGGACGGGCCGCGCAGATCACGACCAGGCTGGCGAGGAGGCCGACCTTCGTGCCGAACTCATCGGTCTGGGGAGCCATCAGAAGGACGCCGGTGACCGCCACGAGCACGCCAAAGACCACCCGTCCCACCTGTCCGGCCGGGATCGTCTTCGGGTCGGTGATCATGAAGAACAGGAAGATCAGGACTTCCGGCGAGGCGACGATCACGCGCCAGTAGTCGACGCCGCACACCGGGGCGAAGGCCCACTGCGCGGTCATGCAGTGCCCGGACGCGGCGAGCACGGCGAGCCCGGCCGCGAGCGTGATCCAGTAGGTGCCTGCCAGCGCGAGGAGATGGAGACGCGCCGTGATCAGCAGGCCGCCGACGATGATGACCGCGTAGGCCAGCAGCATCCAGACCTCGAGGGGCGCCCACCAGAAGTCGAGCGGTTCGACGCGCGTGCTGCCGAGGATCACGAACGCAAGAACCAGCCCGATGTTGGACGGGTTGAACACGTGTGACCCGCGGTACTTGATGACGTACTTCGTCAGCAGCGACACGCCGGCGACCGCGGCAAAGATGTACCAGCCGAACGTGTTCCACGGGTCGTGGGCCGGCGTTCCGACGACACGCATGATCAGGGCGACGCCGCTGCCGGTGAGCATCGCGCTGGCCGGCCAGACGAATGACCGCGTCTGGCGGAAGGTGAGGGCGACCTCGAGGACGGCGCAGGTCAGGATCGCCGCCAGGATCTGCGGAACGGTCAGCTCGAAGCCCAGGACCGTCTGGCCAAGGAGGTGGATCGTCAGGATGACCGCCGCAACATGGAGCCGCGGGTCGCGAACGCTGGGAAGGATCAGCGGGTAGCTCGTCCCGCCGAAGGTGAGCGTCCGGCCGGTCACGGCGACCCACCACCAACCGGTGGTCGCCTCAGCACGGCATGGATCTCACGCAGGCAAGCATGACTCGTGCGCGATTCGTGATCAACGCGGGTGATCCGCCAGTCGTGGACTGCGATGCCGTTGCAATCCTGTCGGACCATCCCGCAACCTCCGATTCCTCCTCCGCCGCTGACAATCTCCGGCGCCTGAAAAGCTCGGTGACGAGCTGAAGGAGGTTTTCATGACCCGAGAAGAACACCGAACCGTCGTGACCCAGGACCCGCTGCCGGCCACGGCGCCGGTGGCTTCGGAGACGCACCACACCGTGGAGACACGACCAAGCGGCGGCGAGACCGCTCGCCGGGTCGCGGTCCTCGGATTCGGGATCATTCAGCTCCTGATCGTGATGCGAATCGTGCTGTTGCTGATCGACGCCCAGGAGAGCAACGCGCTCGTCTCGGCGATCTACGCCTTCAGCCAGATCTTCGTCGCGCCGTTCGAGGGGATCCTGGGCACCGACGCACTCGCGGCCAGCGGCTCGATCCTCGACCTGGCCGCGCTCGTCGCCCTCGCGGGCTGGAGCATCCTTGAGGTGATCGTGCTGTGGGCGATCAACATCTTCCGGCGCGAGCCGGCTTGATCGACCCATAGATCCGGTCCGTTCAAAGGCCGCCGGTTCCCCTCGTTGGGAACCGGCGGCTCTTCGTCTCCTCAGCTGCCGGCCGCGGGCGGGAGGGTCGTCGGCAGGCTGATCTCGAAGCAGGTCTGACCGGGGCGAGATTCCACCTCGATCGTCCCGCCGTGCTGGACGACGATGTTGTTGCTCAGGTGGAGCCCGAGGCCTGAGCCGACCCCGGGTGGCTTGGTCGTGAAGAACGGCTCGAAGAGCTTGGCGAGGGTCTCCGGCGGGATGCCCGGCCCGCTGTCGCAGATGCGGACGGTGACCCCGCCGCCATCGGTCCGGGTCACGCCGATCGTGATCTCGCCATGACCGTTCATCGCGTCAATGGCGTTGTCCAGGATGTTCGTCCAGACCTGGTTGAGCTCGCTGCCCCAACCCTCGATCTCCGGCAGGTCGGCGGCGTAGTCGCGGTGCACGGCGATGTCCCCGAGCTTGTGCTCGAGGATGACGAGCGTGTCGTCGATGCCCTTCGTGACCGCGAAGCGCTGCACCGGGGCCTGGTCGAGGTAGGCGTAGCCCTTCGTCGCGCCGACGATGGCACTGATCCGGCCGGCCGCCATGCGGATCTCGGCCAGGAGCTCGTCGCCGGTGGCCACGCTCGACAGCCATCGGATGGCCGGGGTGATGGCGGCCGGATCGAGCCCGGCAAGTGCCCGGCGCAGATCATCCGCAGTCCACCCCGCCGATACCAGCTGGCCGGCGGCATCATCGGGCCCCGCATCCTCTGGCAGGCCGGCTTCACGGAGCGCGGCGGCGATCTCATCGGTCCGGTCGGCCCGGGCCAGGGCATCGAGCTCCTCCCCGGCCGCCGAGGGCGACGCACTGACCAGCGCCTCCAGCTGCGGGTGACCCACGGCGATGCCCACCGCGGCCTCGTTTCGTTCGCGGGTGACGTCCGCCAGCTCATCCGCCGAACGGCGAATGGCCGCGGCGGGGTTGTTCAGCTCATGGGCAAGTCCGGCCGCGAGGGTGCCGAGGGCCGCCAGCTTCTCCCGCTGCCGGAGCGCCTCCTCGATGCCCCGCAGCCGGGAGGTCACCGTCCGCAGGAGCGCGGTGGCAACGTCGGGGTCGGCGGCGAGCATGGCCCGCACGGACTCGAACGGCAGGCGCAGGACGTCGCACTCGGTCACGGCATAGACCGATGCCATCCGGCGGCTTCGCTCGAAGGCGGCGATCTCGCCCTGGATCGAGCCCGGTCCGACCCGGGTCAGGGCCACCTCCGCCTTGCCCGACTGCTTGCGGATCTCCAGCTCCCCGGTGACGACCACGAACAGCTCCTCCGCAGGGTCACCTTCGCGGATCAGCTGGTCGCCGGGGCCGAGATGGACCAGCTCGGACGCTTCCGCCAGGCGCTGGAGTGGCTCGTCGGGAACCTCGGCGAACAGGGGCGAGGCACGAAGCTGCTGCAAGCGGTCATCGCCGCGGGTCGTGCTCACAGCGTGGCGAGGTACTGGTGGACGAACTGGATGGCCATCGAGCCCTCCCCCACCGCGCTGGCGATGCGCTTCACCGATCGGGCGCGGACGTCGCCGGCGGCGAAGACCCCGGGCAGGCTCGATTCGAGCAGGTACGGATCGCGGTCGAGGCCCCAGCCCGCGGGGCGTGCGCCCTCGCCGGCGATCCCGCTCCCGGTTGCAATGAAGCCGGCGTCGTCGCGGCTGACGTCGAGCGGGAGCCACTCGGTTCGTGGCTGTTGCCCGATGAACACGAACAACGCCGACAGGGGTAGGGTTTCGACGGTGGGCTCGCCAGGCCCGGTGGTGCAGGTCAGCGTGGCGCTGGCGAGGTGGCCCTCTCCGGTGATGGCGGTGACCTGGGTCTGGTAGCGGACCTCGATATTCGGAGTGGCCGCGATCTGGTCAATCAGGTACTGGCTCATCGACGACAGCTCAGTGGTCCGCACCAGGATCAGGACCCGCTTCGCGAACCGGGCCAGGTACACGGCGGCCTGGCCGGCGGAGTTGCCACCGCCCACCACCGCGACCTCGAGATCGCGATAGAGGACTGCCTCGGTGACCGCCGCCCCGTAGTAGACGCCGGCGCCCGCCAGCTCCGCGGCGCCGGGTATCTCGAGCTGTCGGTAGCTCACGCCGCTGGCGATGATCACCGCGTGACAGCTGATCTCGGACCCGTCGTCCAGGCCGACATACCGATAGGGGTCCTCGTAGCGAATCGCGGTCACGTCGCGTGGCGAGAGGATCTCGGCCCCGAGGCGCCGAGCCTGGGCAAGCGCCCGACGGGCCAGGTCGCCGCCCGATAGGCCAGCGGGAAACCCGAGGTAGTTCTCGATCCGACTCGTCGTCCCGGCCTGCCCGCCCGGCGCCTCGCGCTCGACGAGCACGGTTTTCAGCCCCTCCGATGCGCCGTACACCGCGGCCGCCAGGCCCGAGGGTCCACCGCCAACGATTACCAGGTCGTAGAACGGCAGCGCGGCGGTGGTCTGGATCCCGACCTGCTCGGCGATCTGGCGGACCGTGGGATCGTGGAGAACGGTCCCGTCCTCGAGAACCACGATCGGCACCGCTGGATCAAGCGCGTCCTCGGCCAACCCCGCGCCCAACGCCACTCGCCGGCCCTCGGCGTCGGTGATCGGGTCGAGCCAGTGGTACGGGACCTGGTTGCGGGTGAGGTAGTCGCGAATCTCGTGGCCGCGGGGCGCCCAACGGCCGGCCAGCAGCCGAAGCCCGGCGAACGGTGGCCGGTAGCCCGCCGACCAGTCGGCGAGGAGGTCGTCGAGGACCGGGTACAACCGCTCCTCGGGCGGGTCCCACGGCTTGAGCAGGTACTGGTCGAGCCGGATCTCGTTGATGGCCCGAATGGCGACATCGGTATCGGCATATGCCGTGAGGAGCACCCGGCGCGCATCAGGTTGCAGGTCGATGGCCTCGGTGAGGAACTCGATCCCGGTCATCGTCGCCATCCGCTGGTCGACGACGAAGAGGGCTACCGGGTCGCCTCGGACGGTCAGCTCGCGGAGCGCGTCGAGGGCATCGCCGCCGCTGGTCGCGGCCAGGATCCGGTAGTCCTTCGCGTACCGCGTCCGGAGGTCGCGCTCGATGGCGCGCAGGACGGGGACGTCGTCGTCGACGGTGACGATGGTGGGGCGGCTGGCCACGGAGTGAGTCTAGCCTTGGGAGGTCAGGATAGGATTCGATCGATGAGTGCCACATCTCGAGCCGACGTGGTCATCGTTGGCGGGGCCGTCGTTGGCTCGTCGGTGGCCTACTTCCTCGCGCGCGATCCGGACTTCTGGGGATCGGTCATGGTCATCGAGCGCGACCCCACGTACGCGACGGCTTCGACGACCCTCTCGGCGGCATCGGTCCGCCAGCAGTTCTCGACGCCAGTGAACATTCGGATGAGCCAATTCGCGGTGCAGGTGCTCAAGCACCCCGAATGGTGGTTCCCGTTGCTCGACACCACTCCGGACTTCGGGTTCGTGGAGGGCGGGTACCTGTTCCTGGCCAGCGAGGCCGGGGCCCCGACGCTGTGGGCCAACCACGAGGTCCAGCGCGAGCACCAGGTCCCGGTCGAGATCCTTTCGCCCGACGAGCTGTCGCATCGGTTCCCGTGGCTGACGACCGAGGACCTGGCCGGGGGATCGCTGGGGACCGCGGGAGAAGGCTGGTTCGATGCCACCGCGCTGATGCAGGCCTTTCAGCAGTCCGCCCGTGCGTCCGGCGTGACCTACGTCACCGGAGAGGTCACCGGCATCCTGTCCTTTGGCGGTCGGGTCGATGCCGTGATGCTGTCGGACGGACGGCTCATCGAATGCGGGACGCTGGTCAACGCCGCGGGGCCACGAGCCGGGGCCCTGGCACGCTTTGCCGGGGTCGA
>CAWJIR010000013.1:0-47749 GCA_963843015.1 uncultured Chloroflexia bacterium
CTCGGCCAACCCGGCCCCCAGCGCCACCCGCCGGCCCTCGGCGTCGGTCGTCGGGTCGAGCCAGTGGTACGGGACCTGGTTGCGGGTGAGGTAGTCGCGGATCTCGTGGCCGCGGGGCGCCCAACGGCCGGCCAGCAGCCGAAGCCCGGCGAACGGCGGCCGGTAGCCCGCCGACCAGTCGGCGAGGAGGTCGTCGAGGACCGGGTACAGCCGCTCCTCGGGCGGGTCCCACGGCTTGAGCAGGTACTGGTCGAGCCGGATCTCGTTGATGGCCCGGATGGCGACATCGGTATCGGCATACGCCGTGAGGAGCACGCGGCGGGCATCAGGCTGCAGGTCGATGGCCTCGGTGAGGAACTCGATCCCGGTCATCGTCGCCATCCGCTGGTCGACGACGAAGAGGGCCACCGGGTCGCCTCGGACGGTCAGCTCGCGGAGCGCGTCGAGGGCATCGGCGCCGCTGGTCGCGGCCAGGATCCGGTAGTCCTTCGCGTACCGCGTCCGGAGGTCGCGCTCGATGGCGCGCAGGACGGGGACGTCGTCGTCGACGGTGACGATGGTGGGGCGGCTGGCCACGGGGTGAGTCTAGCCTTGGGAGGTCAGGATAGGATTCGATCGATGAGTGCCACATCTCGAGCCGACGTGGTCATCGTTGGCGGGGCCGTCGTTGGCTCGTCGGTGGCCTACTTCCTCGCGCGCGATCCGGACTTCTGGGGATCGGTCATGGTCATCGAGCGCGACCCCACGTACGCGACGGCTTCGACGACCCTCTCGGCGGCATCGGTCCGCCAGCAGTTCTCGACGCCAGTGAACATTCGGATGAGCCAATTCGCGGTGCAGGTGCTCAAGCACCCCGAATGGTGGTTCCCGTTGCTCGACACCACTCCGGACTTCGGGTTCGTGGAGGGCGGGTACCTGTTCCTGGCCAGCGAGGCCGGGGCCCCGACCCTGTGGGCCAACCACGAGGTCCAGCGCGAGCACCAGGTCCCGGTCGAGATCCTTTCGCCCGACGAGCTGTCGCATCGGTTCCCGTGGCTGACGACCGAGGACCTGGCCGGGGGATCGCTGGGGACCGCGGGAGAAGGCTGGTTCGATGCCACCGCGCTGATGCAGGCCTTTCAGCAGTCCGCCCGTGCGTCCGGCGTGACCTACGTCACCGGAGAGGTCACCGGCATCCTGTCCTTTGGCGGTCGGGTCGATGCCGTGATGCTGTCGGACGGGCGGCTCATCGAATGCGGGACGCTGGTCAACGCCGCGGGGCCACGAGCCGGGGCCCTGGCACGCTTCGCCGGGGTCGACCTGCCGGTGGTGCCCCGCCGGCGAAACGTCTACTCCTTCTCCTGCCGGACCGAGATCCCGAACGCGCCCCTCGTGATCGACCCGAGCGGGGTCTATTTCCGCCCCGACGAGCCGAACTACATCGGCGGGTTCTCCCCGCGCGAGGGAGAGGAGGACCCCGACACGCTGGACCTCACCGTCGACCTGGCCGCCTGGGAGGATCGGGTGTGGCCCGCCATCGCCCACCGGGTGCCTGACTTCGAGGCGGTCAAGATGCGACGGGCGTGGGCCGGCCACTACGAAGTCAATACCGTCGACCACAACGCGATCATCGGTCCCCACACCGAGATCCCGAACCTCATGTTCGCGAATGGGTTCTCGGGCCACGGCCTGCAGCAGGCTCCGGCCGTCGGGCGGGGTCTCGCCGAGCTCATCATCCACGGCGCGTACCGGGCCATCGACCTCAGTCCGCTCGGCTACGAGCGGATCGCCGAGGGCCGACCCCTCCGCGAGCTGAACGTGGTCTAGGAGTAGGCTGGACCGATGCCGGAGGCGGAGCTGGAGCGCGCGCCGGACCGGCGGCGGGGCTGGAGGAAGAGCCGGAGCAACACGCCCGAGCCGGTGGCCGAGTGGGAGAGCGAGGGCGGGGCCGTCCTGCCGCCGGGCATGCCGTTGACCCTCCGGGGCCCGGACGGCGCCGGCCCGGACGAGCTCGACGCGGCGCTGGCGGTCGCTCGCGCGTCCCTCCCCCCGGGCTATCGGCTGGAGCGCGACTGACCCGTGTGCGGGCGGTTCGCGCAGCCGCACTCGAGCGAGGAGCTGGCCCGCATCTTCCGCGCACGGCCGACGGTGGAGCTGCCCGGGCAACAGTTCAACGTCGCACCCACCGACGAGGTGGCCGGCGTGGTCGAGCATCATGGCGAGCGGCTCATCGAGCCGTTCCGCTGGGGGCTGGTGCCGTGGTACGCGGAAGATCGAAAGGGAGCGGCCCGGCTGATCAACGCCCGTTCGGAGACGGTCGAGCAATCCCCTGCCTTTCGCACCTCGTTCGCCAAGCGGCGGCTCATCGTTCCGGCCGCGGCCTTCTACGAGTGGCATCGGGTCGACGGCCGGCGCGATCCGTTCGCCATCCGACGTCACGACGGCAACCCGATGGCGCTGGCCGGCGTGTGGGCCATCTGGCGAGACCCGGACACCGGGGAGCGGGTCTACACCTGTTCGATCCTGACCACGGTGCCGAACGACCTCGTGTCCCGCATCCACAACCGGATGCCGGTGATCCTCGATCCCGCCGACTGGGACCTGTGGCTGTCCGAGGACGCGCGCCCGCACGGACCTGCGCAAGCTCCTCTTCCCCGCACCCGCCGAGGTCCTCGACGCGTTCCCGGTCTCACCGGCCGTCAACAACGTCCGCAACGAGGGAGCCGAGCTGCTGGAACGGGTCGGGTGACCGCCCTCGACGTTCCGTCTGACGCCCTCGTCCTCTTGATCGGTGCCGCGGGGAGCGGGAAGTCCACGCTCGCCGCTCGTCACTTTCCCCCGGAGGCCATCCTGTCCTCGGACGCGTACCGAGCGGCAGTTTCCGGCGACGCGGCTGACCAGTCCGCGACCGACGCGGCGTTCGAGCGGCTGCAGGCCGACCTCGACCAGCGCATGCGGGCCGGCCAGTTGACGGTGGTCGATGCCACCAACGTCCAGGGCTGGGCTCGCCGACGCCTGCTCGCGAGCCGCTCGAGCCCATGGCCGCCCGGCGCTGGCGATCGTGCTGGCCATCCCGCTCGAGGTGAGCCTGCGGCAGAACGCGGAGCGGGCGGATCGGCGGGTGCCGGCGCCGGTCGTTCGGCGCCAGGATCGGGACCTTCGCCGATCGGTCCGGCGGCTCGCCGAGGAGGGCTATGCCGCCGTCGTCGTCCTCTCCGACCCGGACGAAGTGGAGGCGCTCAGGATCCGGACACAACGAAATGTCCCGAAGGAACGGCACCCGACCCTTTGATGCAATCTCCGGAGTCGTCACCAGGACCTTGATGCAATCTCAGACCCGGATCGTGCTGCCCCTTCGGGACAAGAGGAATCATAGGTTGCCCTTGACCTACCGACAATAGGGGTTATCCACCAGTTTCACGGCTGCTTTCGCGAGCTCGTCCACAGGATCTCCACATGTGGACATCTCGCGCCTAACCGGTCGACAACACAGATTCCGCGATGGCCACGAGGGCTGGTCGCTCGCACGCGGCCGGTTCATACTAGGTCGCCATGACCACCCTGGCGCGCTCACCGATTGGCTGGACCGCTACGAGCAGGCGTGGCGCACGAACGACGCCGATCAGATCCGCGAGCTGTTCACCGAGGACGCGGTCTATCGCTGGCACCCGTGGGAGGACCCGGCTGACGGAGCCGACGGCCGCGAGGAGATCGTCGAGGCCTGGCTCGAGCAGCCCGACGAACCCGACGACTGGACGCTGGACTGCGAAGCCGCTCGCGGTCGACGGCGACGCTGGGCGTGGCCCGCTGCGTGACCCGCTATCGCGCCACCGCCCGTGGGCCGGCCCGCGTCTACCACAACATCTGGGTCCTCTCGCTGGCCGATGACGGCCGGTGCTCGGACTTCACCGAGTACTTCATGAAGGAGCCGACCGAAGAATCGGCCTGAACCGATCGGCTAGCCTCTCGGGATGGCCGCCAGCTTCCACGTCCTGCACGAGGGATACGTCGACGACCGGGGCGTGTGCGGCACGGTCAGCCTGGTCGAGGACGGCGAGACGCGGATCATCGTCGACCCCGGCATGGTCGACGACCGCGAGGAGATCCTCGCTCCCCTGCGGTCGCGTGGGCTGGCCCCGGAGGACATCACCCACGTCTTCCTGACCCACCACCACCCCGACCACACGGTCAACGCGGCGCTCTTCCCGAATGCCACGGTCGTGGATTTCTGGGCCGCGTACCACGGGACCACCTGGACCGATCACGAGGGCGACGGCCACCAGCATCTCGCCGCACGTGTCATTGATCCTGACCCCGGGCCATACCAACGAGGATGCGACGCTCCTGGTCCAGACCGATGACGGGGTCGCGGCCTTCACCCACCTGTGGTGGCGAGCCGACCGGACGCCGGAGATCGACCCGCTGGCCGATGACCAGGCCGCGCTCGAGATCAGCCGGGAACGGGTGCTCGAAGCCGCCGACGTCGTGATCCCGGGCCACGGTCCGTCGTTTCGGGTTCGGCCGTAGACCGATGCGATGGCGCCCGCGGCAGCGGGCGCATCGGTATCCTCATCGCCATGAGCCCCGACGCGAGCGTGGATCGGCTGGAGCACTCGGAGCAGTGGCGGGTTCGGACGTTCGAGCTGGATTCGAACGGCCACGTGAACAACGCGGTCTACCTGAACTACGCCGAGCACGTGGCCACCGAGCATGCCGAGGCCCTGGGCTTCGGGCGGGAATGGGCGGAGCGGCACCAGGTCGCGTGGGCCGTCCGGGAGCACCACGTCGTCTACCACCGGCCGGCGGTGTACCGCGACCTCCTGCGCCTGACGACCCGGGTCCAGGCCATGAGCGGGGTTCGCGCCACGCGGCACACCGACGATCCGTCGCGAGCCCGACGGGGAGCTGCTGGCCGAGGTCACGACCCAGTGGGTATGCCTCAAGCTCCCCGAGCAGCGTCCGACCCGGATCCCGGCCGACCTCATGGACCGATACGCCGACGACCTGGCAAGCGGAACCGATGCCGCGGGCGCGTGACCTCGGCATCCGCCTCGGCCACGGCCGGCCGGGGCCGTTCAACGCGATCACCGACGTAGCCGGGCGTTCGGGTGGGCCACACGACACTCATCTCCGGCGACGGTCCGCTGGTGGTCGGCCAGGGACCGGTCCGCACCGGCGTCACGGTCATCGTTCCCCACGACGGCGACGTCTGGCGCGAACCGGTGTTCGCGGGGAGCTTCTCGCTGAACGGCAACGGGGAGATGACCGGCCTGCTGTGGATCGAGGAGAGCGGGCTCCTGAGCAGCATCATCGGCCTGAGCAACACCCATGCCATTGGCGTCGTCCACGACGCGCTGGTCCGAACGGCGGTCGCGACCACCGGGGAGCACCTGCCATGGACGTTGCCGGTGGCCAGCGAGACATGGGACGGGATGCTCAACGACATCGATGGCATGCACGTCCGGACCGAGCACGTCATGGCGGCCATCGAGTCCGCGAGCAGCGGTCCGGTGGCCGAGGGCAACGTGGGCGGCGGGACCGGGATGGTCTGCCACGAGTTCAAGGGCGGGATCGGCACCGCCTCGCGGGTGCTTCCCCCGGAGGGCGGCGGCTGGACGGTTGGCGCCCTGGTGCAGTCCAACTATGGCGATCGCGATCAGCTGCGGATCGACGGTGTGCCGGTGGGCGAGGAGATCGGCCTCGACGAGCTGAGCAGCCCGTATGGGTTCGAGCGCAGCCCGACGGCCTGGCCCGAGGCCGGGCGCCGGATCGATCATCGGGATCGTGGCCACCGATGCCCCGCTGCTCCCCCACCAGTGCGTGGCCCTGGCCCGCCGAGCGGCGCTCGGCGCGGCGCGGGTGGGCTGCTACGCCTCGCTCGGGTCGGGCGACATCTTCCTGGCGTTCGCCACCGGCAACCGCGGGCTGGCGAGCGAGGAGAGCCCGGTCCGCCCGGGCACCACGGTCCCGTCCGAGATGGTCGCCGGCGCGGCCCTCACGCCCCTGCTGCTCGCCACGGTCGAGGCGGTCGAGGAGGCGATCGTGAACTGCCTGATCGCGGCCGAGACGATGGTCGGGCGGGACGGGATCACGGCCCATGCCCTGCCCCACGACCGCCTGCTCGAGGTCATGGCCCGATACGGGCGGAACCCGCAACCGCCGGCCGAGGTCTGAGCGGCACCTGCCAGACCCCGACGCGGATTCGGATGAGGATTCCGCTTCAGCCGCCGGCGCGCTCCACGAACCGTCGAAGTACCGGATCCCAGCCCTTGCTGTAGCCCTGGAACTGCTCGTCGGCGGCTTCCCCGAGCACTTCCCAGCCGCGGTGCTCGAGCTCGACCCGGGTCGTGCTCGGGCCTTCGGCAAGGAACCTGACCGTCAGGCTGGGTTGCCAGCTCGACGCCATCACCGGGATGCCAAGTGGTCGTGAAGCTCTCCGGCGGGTCCCAGGCGGTGATCGTCCCCCAGGTCACCGTGCCCTCGGCCGACTCCTCTGCAGATGTGCCCTCCGAGTCGAGGGTCCATGGCGACCCGCGTTTCCGCCGACGCCGCAACCGAATGGGTGATGCGCCGGCCACCACGTTCCGATCCCCTCGGTGAAGAGCGTGAACGCGGCCCGCTGCGACAGGGGCACCGTCACCGACTTGCGAACCACGCGGTCGCTGTTCCGATCCGTGCCATCCATGGCTGAGATCTCCGTCGCCATTGATCAGTCCTCCATTCGTGCTATCGGCCCGCTCGGCGGCCGTGCGAAATCCATCGAGCGCGCGGCCCCAGAAGTCATCCATCCAGGCGCGCAGGGCGGCCATCCCGTCGGGGCTGACCGCGTAGACACGCCGCGTGCCCCGCGAGCGAGCGGTCACGAGGCCGGCGTCCACCAGGACGCGCAGGTGCTGGGAAACGGCCGGCCGAGTGACCGGCATGCCGTCCGCGATCTGGTGCACCGCCAGCGGGCCGGGCAGCAGACGCTCAAACACGCGACGGCGGGTCGGATCGGCCAGCGCGCCCAGCGCGTCGAGGCCTGCAACTGGTGCCGCCGCGCGGCCAGCTCGCTGTCCACGGGTTGTTCGGTTAGCCGTCACTAACCGTTAGTCTAGACTTACAGAGGCGGACGTGTCAAGCCGGTGCGGTACGGAACCGCGGAAGCGTTGACCCCTATCATCGGCGCGCATGACGCGGCTCACGCGAGGACTCCGGGAGAACCTCGGCGCGCTCGAAGAGCGCAACTTCCGGTACCTGTGGCTGGGTCAGACCGGCTCGGCGATCGGCGACGGCCTGTCGTTCGTCGCCATCGCGTTCGCGGTGCTGCAGATCGGCGGCTCGGCGACCGAGATCGGGATCGTGTTCGCGGCGTTCTTCCTGCCCAACGTGATCTTCCTCCTCGTCGGCGGGGTGTGGGCCGACCGGCTGCCGCGAAACCTGGTGATGATCGCCAGCGACGGGGTCCGGGCCGTGGTCCAGATCGGCCTCGCCATCCTCCTCTTCTCCGGATCGGCGGAGATCTGGCATATCGTGGTCGCCGCGGCGTTGCATGGGACCGCGTCCGCCTTCTTCGTCCCGGCTTCGACCGGGCTCATGCCCCAGGTCGTCAGTCCCGGCCGGCTCCAGCAGGCGAACGCGCTCCTGACGCTCTCGCGCAGCGCGGCGTTTCTCATCGGTCCGGCGGTGTCCGGCATCCTGGTCGCCGTCGGCGGACCGGGCATCGTGTTCGCCATCGATGCGGTGACCTACGTCTTCTCGATCATCACCCTCGCCCTGATGCGGATCGAGCGTGCGGTGGCGTCGGCGGTGCACGAGTCGTTCCTGGCGGAGCTGCGGGAGGGGTGGCGCGAGGTCCGCTCCCGCGACTGGCTCATCGGGTCGCTCGTCGTGTTCGGGATCTCGAACATGGCGATGGGCTCGTTCATGGTCCTCGGCCCGGTCATCGTCGATCGCGAGCTGGGCGGGGCGGCGGAATGGGGCTTCATCATGACCGCGGGTGCCTTCGGTGCCCTGTTCGGCGGAGCGGTGGCGCTGCGCTGGAAGCCCGCCCGGCCACTCGCCGTCGGCTTTGCCTTGATGCTGATGGGGGCGACCCGCACCCTGGCGCTCGTTCCGCCACTGCCGGTGATCGCGATCGCGGTGGCGGCCATGCTCACCCTGGTCGCGATCGCGATATCGAACACGCTGTGGGAGACCGTGCTCCAGCAACGGATCCCCCAGGCATCGCTCTCGCGTGTCTCGTCGTACGACTGGATGGTGTCGCTTGCCTTCCAGCCGGTGGCCTTCGTGGTGATCGGCCCGCTGGCGGACACGATCGGAGAGGTGCCGACCCTCCTCCTGGCTTCGGCCATCGCGCTGGCCGCCAACTTCGGCGCGCTCCTGGTTCCGAGCATCCGGAACATGCGCCGCCTCGAGACCGACCCCGCCGCGCAGGCGGCGGGTGAGGCATCGGTGCCCATTTCGCCCGGCGGCTCGGTCCCCTGATTCGCTGATATTCGGCCTTCCGCGGGCGGCGACGGAGGAATAGGCTGTGTCCGATGTGTTTGGGTGGCCCGAAGGTCGCCCGGGAAGGAGGCAACAGCGCCATGCAAGTCGTCGATCGCAGGCACCAGCTCGCCGTCGCAGCACTTCGCGTCGCGGTCGGCATCATCTTTCTGACGGCCGGCCTGGAGAAGATCCTCGGTGCCCAGAACTGGTCCGCAGCCGGGTTCCTTGAGTTCGGGACTGCTGGGACCCTGGGCTGGCCCTGGTTCACCGGAGAGGCGACCGAGGGACAGATCTTCAACCCGACCAACGCCCTCTGGGTAAGTTTCGCCGCGAATGAGACGGTGATGACGGTGATCAACGTCCTCGTTCCGTACGGCCAGCTCGGGATCGGGATCGGCCTCATCCTCGGCCTGCTGACGAGGTTCTCGGCCGCGATGGGCACGCTCATGATGCTGTTCTTCTTCGTCGCCGCCTGGGATTTCGAGTTCGGGATCGTCAATCAGCACCTGACCTATGCGCTGGTCACGTTCGTGCTTGGCTACCTGGGGACGGGGAACTTCTTCGGACTCGACGGCGTGCTCGCCGATCGGGTCGGACCGGGCTGGTTCCGCCGGTACTTCATGTCGGGCAATCCCTACCCGCAGTACCAGGAGGGTGGCTCGGCTCCGGTCTCCGCACCCACGATCCCCTGACCGCGTCTCGGCCGCGGCATCCTCGACTTCGAGAAGGCGGCGGCGGACGTCGTGAGTAGACTGAAGGCATGTTCTCGTTCCTGACCGGCCGCAAGACGGCCATGCCCGACCCGGCCAAGGCCCTTCCCGGACGGGCCTCCCCCATCCCCACCGCCGAGCGCCACGCCATCAACGGCCAGCCGTTGCAGGGCCCGTATCCCGACGGATCGGAGGTCGCCGACTTCGCGGCCGGCTGCTTCTGGGGCGTGGAGAAGACGTTCTGGAACGTCCCGGGCGTGATCGTCACCGCCGTCGGCTACCAGGGCGGCTACACCCCGAACCCGACCTACGAGGAGGTCTGCACCGGCGAGACCGGCCACGCGGAGGCGGTGCGGGTCGTCTTCGACCCGGCGCGGGTCAGCTACGAGCAGCTGCTGAAGGTGTTCTGGGAGGAGCACGACCCGACGCAGGGCATGCGCCAGGGCAACGACGTGGGCACCTCGTATCGGTCAGCCATCTACACCCACACCGATGCCCAGCGCGACGCCGCCGAGGCCTCGCGGGAGATGTACAGCCGGGAGCTGGCGAAGGCCGGCTACGGACCGATCACGACCGAGATCGCGGAGGCCGGGCCGTTCTACTTCGCCGAGGCCTACCACCAGCAGTACCTGCAGAAGAATCCCAACGGCTACTGCCCGGTGCACTCGACCGGCGTGCTCCTGCCCGGCGAGGCCGTCGAGCAGCTGGAGCAGGTCTAGGACGACCGGGCGCCTAGCTCGCTCGAATCTCGCGGATGTTGTCGACCAGGGTCATGAGCGCGACCCCGAGCACGGCCAGGACGACCAGTTCGCCGGCGTAGTCCACGGCCAACAGCACCGCGCCGACCAGGGCCAGGGCCAGCGCGATGCGGAGGAGCAGGTTGATCAGCTGGCGGCGGAATGCGGCCTCCAGGATGAAGTACCCGCCAACGCGAGGAGGACCACCGCCCAGCCCGGGAGATCGGTCAACACGAGGAGCGCGATGAGCGCGATGAGGCCAAGGCTGACGCTGATGGCCGACCAGATCTCGACGACCCGCCCGTAGTTCAGATCGGCCGTCGACTGGGGGTGATGGTCGTTATGCAGGTGGGACCGTGGGTCTCCCTGCTCACCGGCCACCGCCTGGAGGCGCCGCTGGACCAGGGCTTTTCGCTCATCCTCGAACTCGGCTCGTTGCGCTCGGAATCGGGCCAGCTCCGCCTCGCGCGCCGAAAGCTCGCCGGATCGGACCTCGTGGAGGTTCACCATCGAGCCGTCCGACGCCATGGCGCTCACGGCCTGGTCGCGGCCGGATAGGCCTTCCGCCGGCCCGGGCGATCTCGTCATCGATCCGGCGCCGCTCGACGTCGAGCTCGGCCAGGCGCTCGTCGATGGCATCGACAACGCGGTGGGGCGGCGCAACCTTGTCCAGCCCGAGGAATCCGATCGGGTCATTCCACGACGGGCGCACCGAGCCGGTCCGGGTGTACTTCAGTCCGGCCGGCGCCCGCTCCCCGGCGAACCGGTCGCGGGTGTCGAGGCCCCACAGCCCGCGGTAGCCGTCGACCCAGGGCACGCTGTCGTCGACCGGCACGATCGACCATTCCTCGCCCTGCTCAGGGCCGATCGCCTTCCCGTCTCCCCGGGCGTAGTCGACGAACGGGATGCTCAATGCGGCTTCGACCCGCGCGCCGAGATCGCCGGGATCGCCCTGGCGGAGCGTGTCGCGCCAGACGTGGCGGACGAAGTCGAAGAGCCCCCGGAGGCCGCGGAAGCGCGGGCAGGGGCACGGTGGTGATGTACTCACCGGCCTCGAAATACGCCGCGTGGGACCCGGCGCCCGCGTAGATCACCGGGTGATCGCCGACGCGGGTGATGAACGGGTCGTCCCATCGCCGGCGGAGCTCGTCACCCGAATAATCGTGCGCGGCGCAGCCGAACCACACCGGGCGGGGGCCGTCCGGCGCGTCCTCGAGGACGACGAAGGCCTGCTCCAGGTCCGCCTCGTGGTCATTCGCCCCGGCAAACGTGGAGCGCCAGTCGTTCATGAAGTAGAAGTAGAGGTAGTGGAGGACGATCCAGCCACCCCGCCGGACGACCCGCCCGTGGTAGACGTGTCGCGGGTCGGTGGCGAGGGCGGCGTCGTACTTGATCGCGGCCGCGGCCGCCGTCCCACCGGGCACCTTCCCGCGGAGGAGGAGCGACGCGTTGAACGCGGCGTCGATCAGTCGGGCGAAGAGCCCGACCCGGGCGAGCCGACCCGGCGCCTTGAACACGGGCCGTTCGGGCCGACGCGACCATCGGGCGAGGGCCAGCCCGCCCAGCGGCTCCTGGACAAGACGAAGGAAGAGGGTGTTCCCGGGCGGGGCCGTCTGTCGGGCCAGGGTCTCGGCGTCCAGCTCGCCACTCGGGATGAGGAGCTGGGTTTCCTGGGTCGATCCCACCAGGAGATCGCACGCCGCCAGGTAGGGCTCGACCGCGGTCGGGAAGAACAGCTCGCCGTGGGTATAGCGAATGATCGGCTCGTAGGCGCGAAGCAGCTCGAGGTCGGTGCTCATTCGCCTTCGCTCCCCCTCGGGGTCGCTGCCCGGGACTTTGGATCGTCTTGCCCGAACGCTTCGCGAACGGCCGGCTGATTCAGGTACAGGACGATGGCGACCAGGATCGCCAGGCGAAGGTCGTCGGAATGGCCCTCCAGGCGCGAGCCGAGCTCATTGACCAGCCCGATCCCGGCAAGCAGGGTCGTCGCGACGAGGCCGATGGGGAGCAGCCTGACGAGCGCGACCGCGGATGCGATGCCGACGATCGCCACGCCGGCGATCAGGACCGAGACGACGCCGCCCTGGCCGCTGAGCGTCGCGATGATGCTCGAGCTGCTCGAGGTCCGAATGCCGACGGCGTCCAGCAACAGGAGGCTGAACAGAAACGCCTCGAGGATTGCCGCGACCCATACCCCGAACGGCACGCGCCGGGCTCTTGTCTCCACCAGCCGATGCTAGGGCATGTCCATCGGCGGAGCAGGTCTAGTAGGCCGAGCCGGCGCCTCGGCTAGGGTCGGACGCGACCGAAGTTTCGACGTGCGCTCCGCCGCGCGGGTCGCTGCGGGGATCGCGGTGCCGGTCCTTGATGACCGCCCGGCCACCGACCGATTGACGCGTCGTAGCCGGCGGATGCATGGCGCCCGTGCGTCTGTGGAGCGGGACGCGGCCGACCGTGCGCACGACCCTGCGGCCGTCCATTTCCTTGTCCGCTGCGCATGCGGATGGACTGGGGACGGATGCGACCGGTCCGGCTCGAAGCCGGGAATGACCTCGACCGGGATGGCATGGCCGAGGAGCCGTTCGATGTCGCGCAGCAGCTGACCTTCGTCAACGCAGACGAGCGAAACGGCGATGCCGTCCACGCCTGCCCGACCGGTGCGGCCGATGCGATGGACGTAGTCGGAGGCGACCATCGGCAGCTCGTAGTTGACGACGTGCGGCAGCGCGTCGATGTCCAGGCCGCGGGCGGCGACCTCGGTCGCGATGAGCAGCGTGACGCGCCCCGCCTTGAAGTCGGCCAGGGCTCGTGTCCGCTGCGGCTGGCTCTTGTTGCCGTGAATGACCGCGACGTCGATGCCGTCTCGATCGAGCTGCTCGGCCAGCCGGTTGGCGCCGTGCTTGGTGCGGGTGAAGACGAGTGCCTGGTCGATCTTGCGAGACCGAACCAGCTGGCTCAGGAGCTCGCGCTTGCGCTCGCGGTCGACCGGGTGGATGACCTGCTCGACGAGCTCGGAGGGCGTGTTCCGTGCGGCGATCTGGACCTGGGCCGGGCGGTCGAGGAGCCCGTCGGCCAGGCGTCGGATCTCGTTCGAGAACGTCGCCGAGAAGAGCAGGTTCTGCCGCTCGGCGGGCAGCCGGGCCAGGATTCGGCGGATGTCGCGAATGAATCCCATGTCGAGCATGCGGTCGGCTTCGTCGAGGACGAGGACCTCGACGCCGCCCAGGTCGACGGTGCCCTGGCCGAGGTGGTCGAGCAGCCGACCCGGCGTCGCGACCACGATCTCGGCGCCGGCCGCTCAGGGCGCGAACCTGGGGATGGAATCCGACGCCGCCGAAGACGGTGGTCGACCGGATGGGCCGATGCCGGCCGTAGGTGCGGACGCTCGCCTCGACCTGCATGGCCAGCTCCCGGGTGGGAACGAGCACGAGGACGCGGACCCGGCGGCGGCCGTCGGCGCGAGGTGAGTCGTTGAGGCGCTGCAGGATGGGCAGCACGAAGGCGGCCGTCTTGCCGGTGCCGGTCTGGGCGCCGGCCAGCAGGTCGCGTCCGGCGAGGACGACAGGAATCGCCTCGTCCTGGACGGGGGTCGGCTGGGTGTAGCCGGAGTCCGCGACAGCGCGGAGCAGGTCGGGCGACAGCCCGAGATGAGCGAAGGACACGGTGGTGAATTCTCCTGACGAGGCCCTCCCGCGCGATGCGGGGCCCGGTCAGGGCATGGGTGATTCGGGGTTCAGCGGCAAGGGGCCGGGACGCAGACCGAGGCGTCCGTGGAAACCCGGGGGAGTCCCCACCTTACCACACGCCCCGGAGAACGCCGGACGGACGGCTATCGCGACAGGCGGCGGAGGGGCGGCGCTGTATCCGTGCTCTGCGATCTCGGCGGCGCGCTCGCGGTACGCCTCCGCGCTCGGCGCGGTCTTGGCGCGGAACCCGTCGACCAGCCGGTTGTACATCGAGAACGCGGAGGCGATGAGCACCGCGAGCTGCACATCGGCGTCGGTGGCACCGGCCGCCACCGCGGCGTCCACGTCTGCCTCGGTCAGGTCGAGGGGTTGGCGTTGGACGGTGCGCGCGACGTGGAGCAGTGCCTGCATCTTGGGGTCGAATCCCTCGGAGGATCCGCGCTTGATGTCGTCGAGCAGCGGAACGAGCTCGATCACGCCGCTGTTTTCCAGGAGGGCAGTTGCAAACGCACCATGCGAGTCCATGCAGAAGAAGCAGTCGTTGGCAGCGGAGACGGCGGTCGCCAGCATCTCCCGCTCGGCGCGGGTGATCGTGGCTCCCGGGATAGTCGTTCACGAGCAGCTCGTCGGCCAGGCCCCGGAGGTGCACACCCAATCCGGGCGTCAACCGCATCGCAACGCCTATCCCAGGGACGTCAGGCAGGCCGTCGACGATGGGATCTTGTTCGGAACGCGCGAGGCGCTCGTCGTCGCGTGCCATGTGCACCGTCTCCGCTGCGTTCAGGTGGCAATCGGCACGCAGTATCACGCTCGGCGTCGTTGCGCGCCAGCGACGGCCGCTCGAGCGGCCTCAGACTGGATGGCAGCCGGGTCAGGCGGTGCGACGGACGTTGGCGTCCTCGTCCACGTCGACGCCAAACCGCTTGGCCGCGCGCAGGATCTTGCGCCGAGCTCGGTCCTTCGCGGTCTTGCTCTCGAAATCGGTCTGGTTGAAGCGCGCGATCGCGTTGCGGACATGGGACGCATCGTGGATCGGGAGATGCTCGCCACCCTCGCGATCAACGTAGGCGAATTGCGTCGAGCGCAGCTTGTCGCGGCTCTTGGTCGTGAGTTCAGCCATGGCACAAGCCTCGCCGCAGCGCGGTCACGAGGCGCATCTCAGCGTTCCCGCGGCCGGCCGTTACAGACGCGCGACAGTCAGGCGGGCGCTCGCGGGCGTCAGTCGGATCGACGCTCACGCTCGGCTGCAGCGACCATGTCATCCGCCAGCTGGCGAAGGTCGGTGGCAACGTCCGCGGAGCTGATCTGCCCTTCGCGTTCGAACTCGTCGATCGCACGGTGGAGGTCGCGGGAGGCCTTGTTGATGTCGCCGCCGCTGAGGTCCTCCTCGGCGAACCGATCGGCGAGGTCGAGGAGGTCCTCGGCCGCCTCGTCTTCGATCTGACCGTTCTGCCGCCCGGTGTCGACGAACTGCCGGAACCGCTCCAGGGCGTCATCCAGGGTGGCCGGCGGCGGCACCGGAGTGGGGCTGGCGGTTGGGTCGTCCGGGGATGGCGACACCGCGGCCGATGCCGACGCGCTGGGCGATGGTTCGAATCCGGGCGCCGCAACCGGCTGCCTGGCGAGGACGAACAGGATCACCGCGATCAGCGAGGCGAGGGCGAGAACCGCCGACAGGCCCGAACGCTCCCGGTGTGAAGGGGGCAGAGAAGCCGGTTCGGCCGAAGGCGGTTCGGCGGAGGCGGTTGGGCGGAGGGCGGGACGGCGAACGGCGGGACCGCGAACGGCGGGACGGCAGGTTCCGGCGCCACGGGTTCGGGCGCCACGGGTTCCGGCGCCACGGGTTCCGCGCGCGACCATGGCGGGAATCACCAGCGCCGGCTGGGTCATCTCGTCCGGCGAGCCCGCGACCAGCGGCGCGGCGTCGGATTCGAGCCAGGTCCGCAGCTCGCTGGCCAGGATGCCGGCCGATTCCTGGCGGCCCTCTGGATCGGGATCGAGCGCGTGCCGGACGATTGCGGCCAGGGCCGGCGGGGCGTCCCCGATGACCAGCGGCGGCGTCTGCTGGGCCTCCGCCAGCTCAATCGGCGTGCTCGCCGGGTATGGCGGATCGCCGGTGAGCATCTCCGTCAGAAGGACCCCGGTGGCGTACACATCGGTCGCCGGACCCGCGGCGTCGCCTCGCAGCTGCTCCGGCGCCATGGCGCGGAGGGTTCCGGGGACGGTGCCGGGATCGGTCAGCTGGGTGGCTTCGTCAGCCAGGATGCGCGCGATGCCGAAGTCCACGAGCCGCGCCTCGCCGTCGGGGCCGATCAGGACGTTGGCCGCCTTCACGTCGCGGTGGACCACGCCTCGCTGGTGGGCGTGATCGAGTGCCTCTGCCACCTCGGCGCCGATGCGCGCCGCAGATCGCGGCGGAAGGATCCGATCTCGCCGCAGCCAGTCCGCGAGCGATCCACCGTCGACGAGCTCGAAGATGATGGCTGCCGAGTCAGGGTCGACGGCCACGTCGTAGATGGCGACGATTCCCGGATGCGAGAGGGCGGCCGCCGCGCGGGCCTCCTGTGTCAGGCGGGCGCGCGTGGTCTCGTCCGCCAGGAGGTGGCGGTGCAGAACCTTGACCGCCACCGACCGCTCGAGGACGCGTGTCGACCCCTTGCCACACCTCGGCGCTGCCGCCCATCGCCAGCCGCCGTTCGAGCGTGTAGCGGCCGGAGAGCGACGCCGGCAGGGTCGGCGGTTCTGGCTCGGATCCGGACATGGCGACAATGCTAGCCGGGCGTCCTCGGCCGTCGCCAGCGCGCGCTTAGTACCACGCCGTGGGTCCGGCCACCGGCTGCTACTCTGGCGGTCATGAAGGGTGATCGCGTCGAGGCCGTGGTCGACACGGGGCAAGGCACCCAGACCTTCGTCATCGAGGCCACGCGCGCGGGTCGGCGGCTCGAGGTCGCCACCAGTCGGGGCGTGGTCGAGGTCAGCGAGGTGACCCGCTCCGGCACGCCCGTTCGGACCGGCCGGTTCATGGCCAGCCGGCTGATCGCCCTGGTCGAGTTCCCGGCCCACGAGGGTCGCGAATCGCAGGTCGAGGTGTCCACTCGCCGGCGGATCACGACCGTCGCCGAGGACTGAACCGATAGCGTCGCTCCCGGGCTGGGCACGAACGTGACCCGATCGGCCGACCTGGTCCTGACCGGCGGTCGGGTCGAGACGATCGCCCCTCACGCCGGGCCGCAATCGAAGCGGTCGCGGTGACCGATGGGCGGATCACCGCGCTCGGGACCGCTGACCGACGTGGAAGGTGTGATCGGTCCATCCACCCAGGTCATCCGCCTGAGCGGCGAGTCGGTCCTGCCAGGTTTCCAGGATGCCCACTGCCATGCGGTGTACGGGGGACTCGTGAACGCCGCATGCACGCTCCACGACCTGGCCGGCGAGGACGCCTACCTCGAAGCCGTGCGGGCCTGGGCGGATGCCCATCCCGATGCCGAGTGGATCACCGGTGACGGATGGACGATACGGCCAGTTCGGCGGGACGATGCCGCACCGGGACGCGCTCGACCGCGTCGTACCTGACCGGCCGGTGTTCCTGACCGCGTTCGACGGCCACACGCGCGTGGGTCAACAGCCGGGCCCTGGAGCTGGCTGGCATCGGTCCGGGACACGCCCGACCCGGCGCATGGCCGGTTCGTCCGCGATGCCGACGGCTCGCCAACCGGAGCGCTGGTGGAGGACGCGGTGGCCGCCGTGGAACGCCTCGTCCCCGAGCCCTCACCCGAAACGCTGGTTGCGGCGCTCCTCGACAGCCAGCGCCAACTGCACGCGTGGGGGATCACGGCCTGGCACGACCCGGGCGTGAACCCGGAGTGGCTGCCGGCCTACCGCGAGCTGGCAGCCGATGGCCGCCTGACGGCGCGGGTCGTGGCCGCCCAGCAGTGGCAGCCGTGGGGCACGCGAACGCGAGCCCGATCCCCTTCCCCGACTCCTCGCCGGCCGAGAGGAGTCGCGCGACGGACGGCCTACCGTCGGCCGTCGTGAAGTTCTTCCTCGACGGGGTGTTCGAAAGCGGGACGGCCTATGTCCTCGAGCCGTATCTCGCCGCGGACGGCGAACCGGGACCGGACGGGTTGAGCCCCGAGTACGCGCCCGACGAGCTCAACGCCGCGGTCGCCGAGCTCGAACGGCTGGGATTCGACTGCCACTTCCATGCCATCGGCGATGCCGCCGTCCGCCAGGCCCTGGATGCCGTGGCCGCGGCGCGTGCGGCCAACGGGCCTCGCGACGCAAGGCACTCCATCGCGCACATCGAGCTCATCCATCCGGACGACATCCCCCGCTTCGCGGAGCTCGGCGTGGCCGCGAACATGCAGCCGTTCTGGGCCCACGCCGACGACGAAACGCGTGCCATCCAGCTTCCGCTCATCGGTCCCGAGCGGGTCGAGGCGCGGTACGCGTTCGGCGACCTCCGGCGGTCGGGGGCACGCCTCGCCATCGGCAGCGACTGGACGGTCACCACCGCCGATCCGCTCCAGATCCTGGAGGTGGCGGTGCGGCGCATCGAGCCCACCGAGCGCGACAATCCGCCGTGGCGGCCGGACCAGCGCCTCGACCTCGATACCGCCCTGGCGGCCTTCACCATCGGTTCGGCCTGGGTGAACCGGTTGGAGACCGATACCGGCACGATCGAAATCGGCAAGCTGGCCGACCTGGTCGTCCTCGACCGCGACCTCCGAGATGTCCCCGATGGTCAGATCGCCGATGCCAGGGTGCGGCTCACCTTCGTCGGGGGTGTCGCCGTGTACGAGGGCTGACCGCCTAGGGGGACGGGTTGAAGCCCACCGCCAGCAGGGCCATGTTCGTGGTCTTCGAGCCCGCGGTCCAGGTCATGGCCACCGAGGAGGCTCCGGTCTCCTACGAGCCCGGCGCCGCGCGAGATTGTCCAGACCCCGGTCGTGTTCGTGTCCCAGCGCTCGGTCTGGCCCGCGCCGGCGGTGTAGCTGGTCGTGCTGTTCTGGCCGTAGAGGACATCGAGGACGAGGCCACCGCTGACCGAGGGCACGGTGACCCCGATCGAGGTGCCGTTGACCCCGGCGCTGACCGGGCTGCCGACGGTGCCGACCCCGCTCAGGGCGTGGACCCCCACGATCCGCTTCGCGTTCGCGCTCAGGGTGTGGTTCAGCGCCGAGCCGGACACGCCGGGGGTCGGGTTGAGGAGGACCCAGACCTCGACCGCGCCACCACTCGGCGCCGTCCGGCGGCCGACGAAGGTGAGCGCCTGGTCCGCGCCCGGGTTGCCCGGATCGGGGCGCCAGGTCATGCCGGTGACGGTGACCGTGGTCGAGCTCATCGAGACCATGGCGACCACCGCGTTGCTGCCGGTCGGCAGGCTGAACGGGACCGAGCCCGCGTTCGAGGAGGCCGAGGCGAAGGTGCTGACCGTGCCTCCGGTCCGGGTCACCGTCGGCGGCGGCGCGACCGGGGTCGCGCTCAGCTCGTTCGACAGCGGGCCGGGGCCGACGCCGTTGACCGCCTTGACCTTGTAGAAGTAGGTCGTCCCGTTGGTGACGTTGGTCGTGTCGGTGTAGGTCGTGTCTGGACCGGGACCGGTGACGTGGAACGCCTCGCTGCCGGTGGTCGTCGAGCGCCAGACCTCGTAGCCGGAGAGCGGGCTGCCGCCGTCGGCCGGGGCCGTCCAGGTCAGGGCCACGCTCCCGTTGCCGGCGGTGGCGGCTGGTCAGGGTCGGGGCCGCCGGCGGCGGTGGGGGCGGGCGGCGCGACCGGGGTCGCCGATCAGCTCGTTGGACAGCGGGCCGGGGCCGACGCCGTTGACCGCCTTGACCTGGTAGTAGTAGGTCGTCCCGTTGGTGACGTTGGTCGTATCGGTGTAGGTCGTGCCGGCCCGGGACCGGGGCGACGTGGAACGCCTCGCCGCCGGCGGTCGTCGAGCGCCAGACCTCGTAGCCGGAGATCGCGCTCCCGCCGTCGGCCGGGGTCGTCCAGGTCAGGGCCACGCTCCCGTTGCCGGCGGTGGCGGCGGTCAGGCTCGGGGCCGCCGGCGCGGTCGGGGTGGGCGGCGCGACCGGGGTCGCGCTCAGCTCGTTCGACAGCGGGCCGGGGCCGACGCCGTTGACCGCCTTGACCTTGTAGAAGTAGGTCGTCCCGTTGGTGACGTTGGTCGTGTCGGTGTAGCTCGTTCTGGACCGGGACCGTGACGTGGAACGCCTCGCTGCCGGTGGTCGTCGAGCGCCAGACCTCGTAGCCGGAGATCGTGCTCCCGCCGTCGGCCGGGGTCGTCCAGGTCAGGGCCACGCTGCCGTTGCCGGCGGTGGCGGCGGTCAGGCTCGGGGCCGCCGGCGCGGTCGGGGTGGGCGGTGCTTGCGGACTGAAGCCGACCGCCGCGAGGGCCATGTTCGTCCCTGCGAGCCGGAGGTCCAGGTCATGGCGACCGAGGCGGCCCCGGTCTCCTCCGAGCCGGCGCCGCGCAGGTTGTCCAGTCCGCCGGTCGTGTTCGTGTCCCAGCGCTCGGTCTGGCCCGCGCCGGCGGTGTAGCTGGTCGTGCTGTTCTGGCCGTAGAGGACATCGAGGACGAGGCCACCGCTGACCGAGGGCACGGTGACCCCGATCGAGGTGCCGTTGACCCCGGCGCTGACCGGGCTGCCGACGGTGCCGACCCCGCTCAGGGCGTGGACCCCCACGATCCGCTTCACGTTCGCGCTCAGGGTGTGGTTCAGCGCCGAGCCGGACACGCCGGGGGTCGGGTTGAGGAGGACCCAGACCTCGACCGCGCCACCACTCGGCGCCGTCCGGCGGCCGACGAAGGTGAGCGCCTGGTCCGCGCCCGGGTTGCCCGGATCGGGGCGCCAGGTCATGCCGGTGACGGTGACCGTGGTCGAGCTCATCGAGACCATGGCGACCAGCGCGTTGCTGCCGGTCGGCAGGCTGAACGGGACCGAGCCCGCGTTCGAGGAGGCCGAGGCGAAGTTGCTGACCGTGCCGCCGGTCCGGGTCACCGTCGGCGGCGGCGCGACCGGGGTCGCGCTCAGCTCGTTCGACAGCGGGCCGGGGCCGACGCCGTTGACCGCCTTGACCTTGTAGAAGTAGGTCGTCCCGTTGGTGACGTTGGTCGTGTCGGTGTAGCCGTTCTGGACCGGGACCGTGACGTGGAACGCCTCGCTGCCGGTCGGTCGTCGAGCGCCAGACCTCGTAGCCGGAGATCGTGCTCCCGCCGTCGGCCGGGGTCGTCCAGGTCAGGGCCACGCTGCCGTTGCCGGCGGTGGCGCGGTCAGGCTCGGGGCCGCCGGCGCGGTCGGGGTGGGCGGCGCGACCGGGGTCGCGCTCAGCTCGTTCGACAGCGGGCCGGGGCCGACGCCGTTGACCGCCTTGACCTTGTAGAAGTAGGTCGTCCCGTTGGTGACGTTGGTCGTGTCGGTGTAGCCGTTCTGGACCGGGACCGTGACGTGGAACGCCTCGCTGCCGGTCGGTCGTCGAGCGCCAGACCTCGTAGCCGGAGATCGGGCTCCCGCCGTCGGCCGGGGTCGTCCAGGTCAGGGCCACGCTGCCGTTGCCGGCGGTGGCGGCGGTCAGGCTCGGGGCCGCCGGCGCGGTCGGGGTGGGCGGCGTGCCGCCCGCTGCCTGTGCGGCGTGGAGGGCGTTGACCATCGGCTCCGGCGTGCCGTCGGGGTCATCGGTCCACGTCCCCTGGCCCGCGCACGCGCCATCGACGCCCGCGATCGAGCCATCCGGGCATTCCCCGGACTGCTGGAGGAAGGCGAGCGCGCCGGCCGGGGTGAGGCCGGGGTTGACGCCGACCATGACCGCGACGACTCCACTGACGTGCGGGGTGGCCATGCTCGTCCCGCTCTGGGTCGCATAACCCGCCGTTCTTGGTCGTCGAGAAGATGCTGACGCCCGGGGCGATGACGTCGACCGAAGCTCCGTAGTTGCTGAAGAACGCGAACGTGTCGTCGCAGTCGAACCAGCCGAGATCCGGGACCAGCCCGCAGCCGGCCAGTCCGCCGCGGGTGGCGTCGAAATCGGCCAGCGCGGACACGCTGACGACCTCGGGGAAGGCGGCCGGCACGAAGGATCCGGCGTTGACCGCCGAGTTGCCTGCGCCGGCGACCATGATGATTCCCGCCGCGTAGGCGTTGCAGACCGCGGTATGCAGCGGATCGGTGACGCAGTCGCCCCAGCTGCGGTCCTCGCCGAAGCTCATGCTCATGACGTCGACGTCGTTGGCCGGGTTGCCGTCGGTGTTCAGGGTCATGACATGGTTGAAGCCGCACAGCACGAGCGACTCGCTCGAGTTGCCCGCGTCGTCGAAGATCTTGACCGGGACGAGGCGCGCTTCCGGGGCGACGCCCACCACCCCCACGCCGTTCAGCGGCGCCAGGGCGGTTCCCGATACATGCGTCCCGTGCCCGTACCCGTCCTCGGGCGGCAGGGCGGGGTTGACGCAGTTCTTGCCGATGCCGCGTCGATCGAGCCCGACCAGGTCTGGATGGTCCATGTCGACGCCGGTGTCGAGGACCGCGATCCGGGCGCCGGCGCCGCGGAATCCCTGGTGATAGGCGCTGTTCGCCGGCGTGTCGTTGTCGAAGGCCCAGATCCGCTCGATGCCGTTCGGCAGCGACTCGATCAGCTGAACCGGGCGATCAGGACTGACGCTCGAGACGTGCGGGTTGTGCGCCAGGGCCGCGGCCGCCTGCGCCGATCCCCGGAACTGGAACCCGTTCAGCGCGGCCTGGTAGACGTGCCCGACGCTGCCGCCCGCCGCGGCGAGCCATGCCCGGGGCCTCGAGCCGCGGGGTTGGCGCCCGAGACGAGCTGGACGATCCACGAGTCCGTGGTGAGGGCGCTGCCGTCGGAGGCCGTGGGGCCGTGGGGACCGCCACCGCCGCGCGGTCCGCCGGCGAACGCCGGCACCGCGGACAGGACGACCAGGAGGAAGCGCAAGGCCCAGGACGCCCAGCAGGCGCGGGACGGGCGACCCGAACTGGGCGGGGACCGGACAGGCTCCGTGGAAGATGCCGAGATGAAGTCACGGATAGATAACTCCCCGGCGGCCATTGTCGCCGCAGATCTCCGGGAAGGGAAGGGGGTCGGTGCCGCAGGGCACCGCCCAGCGGTCCCCGTCCCGATGGGACCTTCTGACGCGATGCGCGCTCAGGCCTCGGGTCGGTTTCAGGGGCACTCGGACGGGACGAACCGGACCGCGACGGTCGAAGCGGCGATGCTGATCGCGATCGCGGCCAGGATCGCGGCATACAGGATCGGGTCGATCACCTCGGCGACCAGACCCACCGATGGCGAGCACGAACAGAACTCGCCGATCTGGGCCAGCCCGACGGCCAGCTGGATCGGGCTGCGCGTCGAGCCGGGCGACGCGGGCCAGGACGTAGGCCACCGCCGCCTTGGCGACGATCACCAGGAGCAAGGACCACGGCCAAGCCACGGCAGCGCCTCGGGAAACCGCGACGGGTCGATCAGGCGTGCCGAGGGCGACGAAGAACAGGATCGCGAACAGGTCGCGGAACGGGAAGGATCCGGCGCCGTGCCTCGGCCGACTCGTGGCTCTCGCTGATCGCGAGCCCGGCGATGAAGGCCGCCAGCGCCATCGGGATCTGGAACACGAATCCGCCGAGCCCGGCCAGCGCCAGCCCGGCGCCGATGGTGACGACCAGGAACAGGTCCTTGTCCTCGTGGACCGCGCGCAGGGCGCGGCGGCAGGATCCAGGCGGCGACCCAGGCAAGGCCGATGAACGCGGCGAGGCCCAGCAGCGACAGGTACCACGGCCGATCGCCGGCGCTGATGCGCGGCCAGCAGGAAGCCGAACAGGACCACGCCGGAGACGTCCTGCAGGATGGCCCACCCCACGAGCGCCTTCTCGGTTGGACGGATCGGTCCGGCGCCGCTTGCTGCGGGTGATGTTCAGGACGACCACGCTGGACGAGAACGCGACCGCCAGGCCCAGCACGGCGCCCGCCAGGGGACCGATGCCGGTGGCCAGGCCGACGGCCGACGCCGACCAGGGAGGTGATGACCATCTGGAGCGGGGCCGCCCAGATCAGTCCGCGCTGCTCGCGGCGGAAGTCGAACAGGTCGATCTCGATCCCGACCTCGAACAGGAGCAGGACGACACCGATATCGGCCAGGAGGTGGAGCTGCTCCGGATCGGCGACCCAGCCCGGGGTGAAGGGGGAGACGGCGAGCCCGACGGCCAGGTAGCCGACGACGGCCGGCAGGTGCACCTTCCGCGCCAGGCCAGCCCGCGGCGGCAGCCGCCAGCAGGAGGGCGCCGATCTCGAGGATCGTCGGCGCGGTGATCTCCACGGCGGCCGCGCGCCCGCCTACCGCTTGCGGGCCAGCGTCAACCCATCGGCGATGGGCACCATCGCGAGGCTCACCCGCGAATCCTCGGCCAGCGCCTGGTTCATCTGCCGAATCGCGCGGACCGAGACGTCGTCGCGTCGGGGTTGACCACCTCCCCGCCCCAGAAGACGTTGTCGATCGCCAGCAGGCCGCCCGGTCGCAGGAGGGCGATGAGCCGGTCGCTGTACTCGGGGTAGTGGTCCTTGTCCGCGTCGAGGAACGCGAAGTCGAAGCTGCCCCGCCATGGCCGTCGGTGAGCATCGCGTCCATGCGTGTCGAGGGCCGGGCCGAGGCGCAGCTCGATCTTGTCGGCGACGCCCGCGCGCTCCCAGTAGCGGCGGGCGACATCGGTCCATTCGCGGCTGATGTCGCAGCACACCAGGCTGCCGTCCGGTGGGAGGGCCAGCGCGACGCGGGTCGAGGAGTAGCCGGTGAAGGTGCCGACCTCCAGGCAGCGGCGGCGCGCCGGTCAGCTCGACGAGGAGCGCCATGAAGGCGCCCTGCTCGGGCGCGATCTGCATGTCGTGCTCGGGCATGGCCGCGGTCTCTTCGCGCAGCTCGCGGAGGAGGTCCGGCTCGCGAACCCCCACCTCGAGCAGGTACGCGGTGGAGGTCGTCGGGCAGGCCCAGGGTGGCGTTCGACATCGGTCCGCTCAGGCCCCGAGGAGTCTGGCGGGGCTCGGTCGGCGGCTCGCGCGGCGGAGGCGCGGCGCTCGGGCCCGCTGGCTTGCGGGCGCCGCCGGCGCCTCCGGCGCGGTCGATCGCGCGCCGCGGACTCGCGGCGCCGGCGGCGGCCGCCGCAGCGGCGCGGCGCGGCTGCCGTCCGGCGGTGACCGCCGGCGCGTCGGCGGTTCCGCCGCTGCCACCACTCCCCGACGCCACGCCCATGGCGCCGAGGCCGAGGACGATGACCACCAGCTTGGCGATGCCGCCGATGCCCGGGCAGCGAGGTGACGAGCACCACGACGAAGGCGCCGCCGACGAGGAGGGCGAGCTCCTGCCAGCGGTTCTGCGCCCAGTCGCGGGTCGACCAGCCGGGCGAGGGCAAGGCCCACGACGACGTCGACGAGGAAGGCGGCCGACACGACCAGGCGAAGGTCGTGACCATCAGGTCGATGATCCCCAGCCAGATCGCGATCCCGCCCAGCGCGTCGAGCGCGACCGCCGAGAAGGCGATGGCCAGCAGGATCATGAGCAGGATCACCGCGATGAACTGGATGATGATAGCCCACGATGACGCCAACGCCGATGCCGGCCGAGGCCAGTGGCCGCCGGCGCAGGGCGCTCTCGGACGCCCGCAGCGCGCCCGGGACGAGGAGCAGGCCGATCGCGCCGAGGAGCACGACGGTCACGAGCTGGATGAAACCGGCGCCGACGATCCGGACCGGCTCGGAGGGCTCGGGCTCGGTCGGCTCGCTCGGGCGCGCCGCCCGCGTCCAGGGTCACGTCCTCGCTTCCGCCGATGGTGCCGTTCCCCGACTCGTAGCTCGAGGCGGTTCCCTTGACGTTGCCCGCCACCGTGCCGTCGACGAGGACGTCGCCGGCGGCGAAGATGAGGTCCTCCCCGACCTCGCCCGTGTCCTCGATCGTGATCCGACCGGCGCCGGCCAACAGGTCTTCGCCCACCGTTCCACCGACCGACAGCTCGCCGGCGCCGGCCCGCACATCGCCGGTCACCTCGCCGCTGAGGAATACCCGACCGGAGCCGACCACGAGGTCACCGTCCACGGTGCCGTTGATCGTCACGGTCCCCGCGCCCGCCACCAGATCGCCCTCCACCGTGCCGTTCACGACGAGGTCGCCGCCGAACACGTACAGGTCGTGGCTGACGGTCTCGCCCTCGTCGATGACGACGCTGTCCCCGCTGAGGACCTTGTCGCTCACCTCGCCACCGGCCGACGGCCACGCCGAGGCCGAGCACGAACAGCGACGACGAGGCCGATGATGTGGCGATCCAGAAACGGCGCGACGACATGGATGGCTCCTCTCAGGCGGGTGGTCGGTTCAGGACTCCGAGGTTGACCCGCCACGGGCCAACGTCATCGACGTAGCGGAATGCCATGGCCTCCTGGGCCTGGCGAAGGTGGTTGAGGTCGTGGACCGCCCACGCGGATAGCAGCTCGCGCATCGTGACCTCGCCCAGGGCGGGGTGGAGCCCACGACGGTCGAGCGCGGACGCATCGCTCACGAGAGGTCGGACCGCCTCCAGATTGCGCTGGCGCAGATCGGTGAAGCGTTCGAGCACCTGTTCGAGCGATTGACCGGCGTACCGCGCGGACTGGTCACCGTGGTCCACGGGCGGAAAGGCTTCGGTTGGGCCGACCTCCGAGATCATCCGGGCCCGGACGAGCCAGTCCTCCTCCTCGATGTACGCCAGGTGGCAGACGACCTGGTACGCGGTCCAGTTGTCCGGATCGGGCCGGGACTCCGTCCACGAGCGATCGAGGCCAGCCAGCTGGGCTCGCGCAGCGTCTCCGGGGTGCGCTCGAGGAGGGCAAAGGTGTCATCCAGCTGGAAGGTCACGATCGTTCGATCGTACCCGACTACCCTCTCCGAGTCATGGACGTGTACCTGGAAGCCGGAGCGAAGAAGACGTTCGCCTGCGCGCTCGACTGGCCGGGCTACTGCCGCAGCGGAAAGACCGATGAGGACGCGCTGGCGGCGCTGGTGACCTACGGAGACCGATACGCCGATGCCATCGGCGCCGAAGCGGGATTCGTCCCTCCGGCCTCGGTCGGGGACCTGGCCGTCGTCGAACGGCTCAAGGGCGGGAGCGGAACCGATTTCGGCATCCCATCCGCGGAGGCCGCAGCCGATGCCCGCCCGGTGGACGCCTCCGAGCTGTCACGCCTCCGCAGCCTGCTGTCGGCATCGTGGGCCGCGTTCGATGCCGCCGCGAAGCGTGCCGGCGGCCACGAGCTGCGGAAGGGTCCGCGCGGTGGCGGTCGCGACCTCACGAAGATCGTGAACCACGTGCTGGAGGCCGAGCAGGCGTACGTGATCGGGATCGGCCGACCGTCTCGCGAGGCACGGGCCGCCACGGTCGGCGTCTGATGACCCGATGGCGGCGGTCCGGACCCTGGCCCTCGCCACCATGGCCGATCGAGCGCGGGGCGTGCCCCTCCCCGAGAATCCTCGCCGCAAAGCCGCCGATCTGGTCGGTCCGCTACTTCGCCCGCCGATCGGCGTGGCATGCCCTGGACCACGCCTGGGAGATCGAGGATCGGGTCCTCTAAGTCAGAGGACCGGCAGCAGGTGGCGGACGACCCGCGCCCCGTTGGCCGAGGCGTCGCGCACGAAGCCGGCGAACACCTCCGGCGACGGCGCCTGCTCCCCGGCCAGGTCGGACAGGGCGCGGATCACGAGGTGGCGGACGCCGAACAGCTCGGCCACCTGGGCCAGCGCCGCACCCTCCATCTCGACTGCCGCGGCCCGATGTTCGTCGTGGAGCCGGCGGCGGGCCAGCGGGGAGTCCACGAAGACGTCGCCGGTGAGGATCGTGCCGATCACGATGCGCGGGTTGCGGCCCGCCACCGGGAGGAGGGTATAGCCGACCAGGCGCGCTTCGACGGCGGCCAGGAGGGTCGGATCGGTCGCGAATCCCAGGTGGTCGGCGGGATGGAAGAACGGCAGGTGCCCGGCCTGGTGGACCTCGATGCCGTGGTCGTGGAGGACGCCGGCATCGTGCTGGATGAGCCGGTGGGCGACGACGACGTCGCCGATCCCGAGCGCCGGGTCCAGCCCGCCGGCCACCCCGGTGAAGATGACGAGGCGTGGTCTGACCTCGCGAATCAGGAGGGCCGCCACCGCGGCCATCGCCACCTTGCCGATGCCAGCCTCGGCCAGCGCGACGTGTCGGCCGTCCAGGGAGCCGGTCCAGGCTCGCGCCGGAACGGCGAGGTCGAGGTCGGTCGCATCGGCGAGCTCGGCTCGCAGGGCGGCGAGCTCCGGCTCCAGGGCGGAAACGATGGCGATCGAAGCGCTGGCCGGCACCGATCGATCGTAGCGAACCTGATCTGCTAGTTTCCGGCGATGCGAGTTCAGCGACCCCGGTTGGCGGGCGCCCTGGTCCTCGGTGTGGCCCTTGCAGCGTGCGGAGACGAAAGCCCAAGCCCGTCACCGTCGGCCAGCGAGGCATCTTCGGCGCCTGCATCAGCGGAGCCAACGACGTCGCCATATGCCGGTCTGTGGGTCGACGCGACCGCGGAAACGATCGGATCGACGGCGGAATGGACGAACAAGGTTGAAGTGGCGGACCTCAACGGGGATGGCTACCTCGACATCATCTTTCCCAACGGCGGGGACTACGACCGGCCAGGGACACCCCTCGCGACCTGGGTGTTCATGAACCACTACTCCGAGGATCAGCCGTTCGCCGACGCCACTGCTTCAGTCACGGGAGACTTCGTCGGCTTCACGCGCGTGGCGAAGGTGGCGGACCTCGAATGGTGACTCGTTCGCGGACATCGTCCTCGGAACGACCTACCAGACCCAGAGCCAACTCCTGTTGGGCACGGGCGCCGGCGCGTTCACCAACGCAACGGCTCAGCTGCCGCAAGCACCGCTGAGCATCGGCGACATCGATGTCGGAGACGTCGATGCCGATGGCGATCTCGACCTCGTGCTCGCCGACTGGGGACCCGGCACGCCGATGGAGAACGAAGGCGGGCGAGTCCGGCTATGGCTGCAACAACGGAGCAGCGACCTTCGTCGAGGTGACCGATATGCAGATGCCGTCGACGCTGGTCCGATTCTGCTGGGAGCTCGAGCTGGTGGATGTCGACAATGACTGGGACCTGGACCTCGCCGTATCGGCCAAGCGGTCGGAGACGAGCTTCCTGTACGAGAACGACGGCACCGGCACCTTTACCGATGTCACCGCTGACCGTCTCCCCCATTTCACGAACAACTACGACTTCGAGGCCATGGACCTCGACGGGGATGGCTACCTGGACCTGGTGACGATCAACGACGGGGACAACGTCACCGGCGAAGGCGGTCGCGAGCACGTCTTCCGCAACGATGGGTCCGGCGGCTTCGAGGACGTGACGACGGAGTGGTGGCCGAACGAGGCCAATCCCGGCGAGGACGACAACAACATCGTCTTCCTGGACGTGGACTCGGACGGCGACGCGGACTTCCTGGTGGGATCCTTGACCGGGCCAGACCGGCTCATGATCAATGACGGTTCCGGCCACCTGAGCCTCGAGAGCGCGGCCTTCGATGCCCCGGTCAGCGCGGGCACGCTGGGCATGACGGTGGCCGACCTCGACAACGATGGGCGCCTGGACGTGGTCGAGGCGCAGGGCGAGAACCCGAACGCGGAGGACGAGCGCGTCTACCTCGCGACGGATGCCCTGGCACCGGACACGGGCCCGCCGGTGGTGGTCACCGATCTCGATGGGTCGGCCAGCGGCGCCGTCACGGTTCATGCGCGGGTGCACGATTTCATGGTCCACCGCCTGGGCCGACAGCTGGCAGGTGACCGTTACGTGGGACGGCGCCGAGGGTGCCGCTCCGCTGGAGTGGTACGGGGAGTTCTTGTTCCGAGCCACCGTTTCGATTCCGGACGGCGCCAGCGGGCTCCAGGTGTGCGCGTCCGACGGATCGGGCAACGAAACGTGCGCTCCGGGCTCGTGACCGAGGGCTGACCAGACAGGAACAGCGTTCGCCGGTACTCTGGCGCCGATGATCATCGAGGTCGACGGCCTCGCCAAGCGATTCGGCGAGCTCGAGGCGGTCAAGGGCGTGACGTTCGGCGTGGAGCCGGGCGAGATCTTCGGCTTCCTCGGCCCGAACGGGGCGGGCAAGACGACGACCATCAACATGCTCTGCACGCTCCTCCATCCCAGCGCCGGGACGGCGCGGGTCAACGGCTTCGACGTCGAGCGCGAGCGGAGCGAGGTCCGCCGCTCCATCGGCCTGGTCTTCCAGCAGACCACGCTCGATGAGTACATGAGCGCCGAGCAGAATCTCCGCTTCCACGCGCACGCCTACGGCATCCCGGCGGAGCTGCGCGAGCAGCGCATGACCGAGCTGCTGAACATCGTGGACCTCGCCGACCGCCGCAAGGGCAGCGTCCGGACGTTCTCGGGCGGCATGAAGCGGCGGCTCGAGATCGCTCGCGGCCTGCTCCACCACCCCAAGGTCCTGTTCCTCGACGAGCCGACCCTGGGCCTCGACCCCCAGACCCGTCGCCTGATCTGGGACTACCTCCGCGCGCTGCGCGAGCAGGAGGGCCTGACCATCTTCCTGACCACCCACTACATGGACGAGGCGGAGCACTCGGACCGGATCGCGGTCATCGACCACGGCCAGATCGTGGGCCTCGACAGTCCGGTCGGGCTGAAGCGATCGGTCGGCGGCGACCTGGTGACGATCGCGACGAGCGACAGCGCGGCCGCGGCAGCCGAGATCAAGGACCGATACGGCAGCCGAGGCCGACATCCGGGACGGGACGGTCAGTTTCAGCGTGACCCACGGAGCCGAGTTCCTGCCCGACTTCGTGCGCACCTTCAGCCAGCCGTTGGCATCGGTCAGTGTCCGTGAGCCAACCCTCGATGACGTGTTCCTGCACCTGACCGGTCGCGAGATCCGCGACTCGGAGCTCGACTCCAAGGAGCAGCTGGTGTCCAACATGTCGCGGCGGTTCGGCCGCGGGATGAGAGCCGACCGATGACCGAGATCTGGCGCGGGACCTGGGTCGTGTCCTATCGCGAGCTGCATCCGCTTCGTGAACGAGCGGTCGCGGATGGTGGGCTCGTTCGCCCAGCCGCTCATCTTCCTCGTCATCTTCGGCGCCGGGTTCGGCAACCTCATCGGCTCGGTGGCCCCCGGCGTGAACTTCATCCAGTTCATGTACCCCGGAATCATCGCCATGGGCGTGCTGACCACGTCCCTGTTCGCCGGCGTGAGCGTGGTGTGGGACCGCGAGTTCGGCTTCCTGCGCGAGCTGCTGGTCGCGCCGCTCGGGCCGGACCGGGATCGTGCTCGGCAAGGCACTCGGCGCGGCCGCGGTGGCGCTCCTCCAGGTCGCGCTCATGCTCCTGATCACGCCGATCGTGGGCGTGGACATCGACGTCGCAGACCATCCTCCTGCTCGTCCCGATCGTGTTCATCCTGTCGATTGCCCTGTCCGGGCTGGGGCTGATGGTCGCCAGCTTCATGCGCTCGCAGCAGGGATTCCAGCTGCTCATCCAGCTGCTGATCTTCCCGCTCATCTTCCTGGCCGGCGTCTTCTTCCCGATCAACCAGGCGCCGGAGTGGCTCCAGGTCGTCAGCAAGTTCAACCCGCTCACCTACGGCGTGGACGCCATCCGCCAGGTGTTCATCGGGTCGGCCGACCCGCGGGTGGGCGTGACCGTCTTCGGCCATACGATGACCCTGGGCGAGGAGGTCATCCTGATCGCCGCCTTCGCCGTCGTCCTGATCACCGCCGCCGCGTGGGCCTTCAACCGCCAGGAGTAGACCGATGGGCAAGCAGGGCGAAGAGCACCGAGGATCCGTTCCCACGCGAGCGGTTCGGGGCGCTCGTCCGGCGCATGCCGCGCTACGCGCGCCTGGCGTGGAACCTGAGCCGGCATCCCAAGGTCACCGGGAAGCGGCGGATGGCACTGATCGCGGCCGCCGTCTATCTCGTGTCGCCCATCGACCTCGTGCCCGGCTTCATCCCGGTCGCCGGCCAGCTCGATGACGCGGCCGCGATCCTGATCGCGATCGGGATCGCGCTGCGGAGCATGCAGCCTCCCGAGCGAGCGGCGGCCCTGGCCGCAGTGGGCCTGGAGGCGTCCGATATCGACGACGACCTGCGGACCATCGGTGCCAGCTACCGGTGGATGGGCCGCGAGGGATTCAAGCTGGGGAAGCGCGCGGTGGTCGGCGTCGTGCATGGTGGACGCCGGTTGGCCGGGATGGTCACCGCACGCCGGCGCGGAGACCCGTCGGACTAGTCGGCGCCGGGTCAGGCGAAGAGCCGTCCGCTACGGAACGATTCCCAGCTCGTCCAGCGATGCGTCCAGCTCGGCGGGGTCGCGGTAGACGCGGAACGCGCCGGCCTGGGTCAGCTCGTCCTCCCCGTAGCCGCCGGTCAGCAGCCCGACCGACAGCATCCCCGCCCGCCGGGCGGCGAGCAGGTCCCACACCGCGTCGCCGACGACCGTCACGTCCCGGATCTCGACCCCCATCCGCTCCTGGCAGGCGAGGAACAGGTCCGGCTCGGGCTTCGCGCGCAGGACGTCCCCCCGCTCGACGACGATCACGTCCTCGCCGATCCCGAGCGCGGCCAGCGAGTCGTCGATCTCGGGCCGGCGGCCGGAGGTCGCAATCCCGTACGGGACGCCGATGAACCGCAGGTGGCCCAGGAGTTCCACCGCGCCGGGCAGCGGCCGCCGCTCGGGGAGCAGGTCGCGGTACAGCTCGCCGTGGCGACTCTGGATGGTCTCGACGTCGGCGTCGTCCAGGGGCCGGCCCAGCTCGCGCGCCAGGGCGCGGGTGAACAGGCCGCCGCTCATCCCGATCTTGCGGTGGATTCGCCAGCCCTCGATCGGCATCCCCGCCTCCGCCAGCGCCCGTTGCCAGGCGAAGACGTGGGCGTAGACCGTGTCGATCAGCGTCCCGTCGAGGTCAAAGATCAGTGCCCGCATCAGGGGAAGAGTAGCGGGCTCGGATCAGGGAAGCGTCAGCGACTCTTCGGGTACTCGGAGGCAACCGCCAGTTGCGAAGGGCGCGGCGAGGTCGCCACCGCGGCGGCCCCCAGGATCGTGGTCAGGAGCAGGGAGAGGCGGGCCAGGAGCGACGCAGCCAGCGCCAGCTCGGCGGGCAAGCCGATGCTCACGAACAGGACGGCGAGGACCGTCTCCTGGACCCCGAGCCCGCTGGGGGTGAGCGGGACGAGGATCGCCACCCGCGAGACGGCGACGGCCGCCAGGGCCGCCGCAGATCCGGCGCTGGGCTCCACCGCCAGGACGAGGAGGTACGTCAGCGCCACGCCAATGACGTGGAACGCGACCCCGTAGCCGAGCCCGATGCGCACGGCACCCGGGAAGAGTGGGCGATCACGCAGGGCGGGGATCCAGCCGGCGAACTGCAGACCGATGATCGGCAGGACCAGGATCGCGGCCGCCAGGGTCAAGCCACCTCCCCCCGGCTGCGCGGCGAACGTCAGCGCGGCGGCCGCCACGGCGAGCACCGCCAGGTAGCTCATCGCGCGCTGGACGACGATGGGTTGCGCCGCGCCACCGAGCCCATCGGCCTCGCGGACCGCCATGACCCGATACACGTCGCTCCCGACGTTGGCCGGGGTGAGCCCGCCGATGGCCTGGGCGGCGTAGTAGTGACGAATGGCCGGTCGCCAGTCGAGCGTGCGCCCTGCCAGCTGCCGCACCAGGCTGCGCCACGCGGCCGCACCGAGCAGGTGGAGGGCGGTCAGGCCGGCCACGCCGATCACCACCAGCGCGACGTTCGCATCCTTGAGCAACGCGATGGTGGCGGGCGCATCCAACGTCACGAGCAGCGCGACGAGGATGCCGATCCCCACGGCCCAGCGGAGCACGGCCCAGCCCGTCATGAGGCCACCCGTCGCGCTCGCGCCGGCACCGGTTTGTCGAGGATGTCCCGCAACCGCTCGATCCAGGCCGCGCCGTCGGGTTCCACGGCGTCCTCGGCGTGCTCGGCCAGCCAGGTCTCGGCACTTCTCGGCGTACGGCACCGCGATCAGCGGGATTTCCGCCCGCGCCGCGAACAGGAGGCTGTGGTAGCGCATGCCCACGACGGCGGCGAAGTGGCCGTACGCAGCGAGGATCAGCGACGGATGGGACGTCCGTCCAGGACGACCACGCCCGGGGCGCGAGCCTGGAGCCGACGGCCCAGCACCAGGTCGTTGTGGCGGCGCACGAAGGGATGCTGGCTCATCGGGACGAAGCAGAACTGCACCTCGGGAAATGCGTCGGCGCACGCGACGGATGCGTCGAGGACGGCGTCGGCGAGAGCCGGGTTCACCGCTGTGAGGGCCAGTCCCACGATCGGTCTCCGCGGGTCCAGGCCCGCTGCTCGCAGGAAGGCGGCCCCGGCGGCGCTTTTGGCCGGGGGCAGCCAGCTCGACAGATCGGGGCCGACGGCTGCCGCCACGCCCCACTCGCCAGCACGGTGGCCGACTCTGCGTCGCGGACCGAGACCTCCACGGCACGCCTGGCGAGGTGCCGGAGGGGAAGGGCAGTAGCCGACGGGCAGGTCGCGGTCGATTCCCACCCCGTGCAACGCCACGGCGAGGCCGAGCGACGACGCCGCCAGCCCGTACGCCGGCAGAAGTCGCCCGAACCCGCCCATGTCACGGCCGAAGAGACCTCCGCCGCCGATGAGAAGAGTTCGGTGCCGGCGCAGCGCGCCGAGGGCACCGGTCAGGGAACGGCGCGAACGCCGTGCATCGCGGTCGTTTCGGCCGGCAGGCGGGACACGACGGTCACGCGGCGTCCTTCGAGTGCCCGGAGGAGGCTGGCCAGGATCGCCTCGTCGCCCACGTTCCGATAGCCGTAGCCGCCAACGACCAGAACCGGATCGGGCAGCTGCAGCGAATTCGCGGACGTGTTCATCAGCGAACCAGGAGCAGGTACGAGCTGAAATCCTGGATCGGTTGGAAGCCGAGGGCTTCCATGCGTGCCTGCCGGGCATCCAGTGAGGGGTCGCGGGCGAGAAGAACCGCCTCTACGTCGTAGCGGCCGATGAGTTCGGACGGATCGAGCCATTGAAGCGAGGAGGTGCTTGATTCAGCGGCCGTCAGGTCCGTGATCAGCAGGCGCAGTTCTGGACCGGGAGTCCGAATGTGCAGCGCTCCACTGGTGGACGCACGCAGGTAGCCCTCGTCGCCGACCAGGAGGACGCGAAGCTGCGGCTCAGTGGAGCCCATCGCGCTGAATGACAGGGTGGCTTCTCGTCCTCGGACATCGATCGCGGTGATCTGCGTTCCCCCCGCCGGACGGAACTCGAACTGCAGGCCGCCGATCGGCAGTGTCGTTTCCACGCTCATGCGGAGGTCCATCACGGACGAGTCCGCCCTCATGGTGAGCACCTGGCGGTACGTCACAGAGGCGGCTTGCCGTTGGCCGGTCCATGCCGAAGCGACCCGGAGCTCCTCAGGGGTCCCGGTGACCTCCCTCCCCCCCGGCGCCAGGTTCGTCAGCGTGGCGAGGACCGCCGCTCCGTCCCAGCGCCGACGATGCGCGTTCCCTCGGGAACCGTTGTCAGAAGGTCCACGTACTCGCCGCCATGGTTCGCGGCGATGACGAGGCCACGGGCTGCGGACTGGTCGGCGCCCGCAGCCGTGAAGCGGGCGACGAAGAATGGATTCACCGCGGCCCCGTTGCTGCGGAGGAGCGCGTCTGCGGCAAGGCTCCGCTGCCACTCCTCAGCCCGGAAGCTGTATCGAACCGGGCTGCTGAAGAGCGCCGGATGCCCGGTCAGGCCTTCGAGCCATTTCGCCTCACGGGTGGGTGCCAGGACCGCGGCGTCCGGGCCAAGTGCGTATCGATCCAGGTCGCGGCCGCAGCGAGGTCCTCCGCGTCCCTGAGCCGGTACCCGTTTGCCTCCGGGATGAATCGGTCGGCGGTCAACGGGGCGGTGACCAGGATGACGGCGGCGAGGATGGCCACCGACCAGTTAGCCGACGTGCCGATGCCATAGCGCATCGCCAGCCGCCGACTCGCGAAACCGACGCCGGCCGAAACCGCCGCCGCCGCCCCGATCACCAGCGGCGCCAGGATCGGAGTTGCGAACCGCGGGTAGTCGGTCGATGCGCCCGTCAGGACAGCAACAAACAGGACCCCAAGGGTGATTGACGTCCAGACGGCCAGAACGACCCAAGGCCCCGGCCGAGTCCGCCTGAACTCACCGAGGGAGCCGATAACGATGCCGCCAGTCCGCCAGCCGCCACGACGGCTGTCGGCCAGTGCTGGCTGAGGCTCTCGACGAGCCGGTTCGGCCCCCGGTAGGAAATGCTGGCGGGGTTCCGGATCAGGTCAGTGCTGCCGGGGAGGAGAACGACGAGCCAGAAGGCCATCGCTCCCAGGAGAACCACCCCCAGTGGCAGCAGTCGGCGGATGCGCGCATCGCGGTTCGACTCCGCTTTGGTCGCCGCGAGAACCGCCACGGCGCAGCAGGTCGGGACCAGGATGTACGCGGTCCCCATGTGGGTCAGGGCAACGAGGCCCACCAATAGCGACCCGGCTGTCCACCACACCCATTCACGGCTCGAACCATTCGCCGCTCGGACGAATGCGGCCACGGCGAGCCGCGGAGGACGATGGACGTCGCCTGCAAAAGTCCGCCGAACGCGAAGAGGTCCAGGAACTGGTCGACCACAAGAAGCGCCAGGACCGTCACCAGCAGCCCGGTACGTGGCGACCGGAACAGCGTCGCTCCAACAAAGTAGGCACTTGCTCCGAGCGCGGAAAGGATGAGCACGGCGAATATCCGAATGGCCACCAGCGCATCGCCGAAGAGGGAGACGACCATTCCGAGCAGGACCGGCACGACCGGCGGTACCGCACCCGACGCCCGATAGTCCGGGATGCTCTTCCCGCGAATGGTCGCGCGGTCATGAGCCACTGGCCGTAGTCCCCTCGACCGACGTCGGCGTCGCGACCAGGATCAGGGCCAGGCCACCAGGACGGCCAGCACGGTGAGCATCGGAGCCCACGCCTCCGCGCCGGGGCTCGATGCGCGCCTCAACCCCACGCTCAACCCCATGACAGCCTCCGGTAGCGGGCATCCGCCGACTCCTCGGGCTTGGCGACCTCGAGATAGATGCGCTCCATGGCCAGGGCCACGCGATCCCAGTCCCAGCGCGCCGCTGACTCCATGGCCGCGGCCCGCATCAGCGCCAGGCGGAAGGGATCGGTCAGGAGCGACCGGATGGCGTCGGCCAGAGCCTCGGGGGTCGGGTCGCAGACGAGTCCGTCCACGCCGTCATGGATGAGCGTGGGGGCCGCGCTATGCGGGCTCCGGGCCACGATGGGCACCAATCCAGCCGCCTGGGCCTCGACGGCCGCGATCCCGAAACCCTCGCGGATCGAGGGCAGGACCCCGATGGAGGATGCCTTCAGGATCGATACCTTGACCGCCTCGTCGACATGGCCGAGGAAGGAGACGTGGTCACGCAGATGGAGGACCGACGCCTGCGCCTCGAGCGCCTCGCGCTCCGGCCCGTCCCCGACCACCAGGCAGCGGAGTCGGGGAAACGACGGTCGCAGGATGGCGATGGCCTCGAGCAGGAGGTCCACTCGCTTGTCCTCGATCAGTCGGCCGACGAAGATCACGTCTGAGGTGACGCCCGTGGACGGCGGTCGCTTGAACTCGTCGAGCACGATCCCGTTGCCCACCACCTGGATCTTGTCCGCTCGCTTTCCCCGTCGCGGCCGCGCTTCGATCATCCGGTCGGCGGTAAATGACGAGACCGCCACCCGGCGGTCGCCGAGGCCCAGAGCGCCCGCTTCCAGGCGGCGGGCCATCCGCGCCACGCGTGGCCGGTGGGGCAGGTATTCGGCCCAGTGATCGCCCCAGAATTCGTGCCAGGTCGCGACCATCCGAGCCCGCTTCGTCCGCGCGGCGAGCGCACACGCATAGAGCGGGACGTACGGCGTCGCGGAGCAGTCGATGACGTCGTACGCGCCCCGCATCAGCTCGGGACCCAGGCGGGCGGCGAAGCGGGCGGCCTCGGCGACAGTGCGCTTGCCGTCGCCACCGTAGAGCTCGGGGGGCCGGCCAACGCCGTGGTACTGAACGCCATCGCGAGTGACGTGGGCCGCGCCGTCCCAGTACTGCCAGCTGACGAAGTGGACCTCGTGCTGATCGGAGAGGCGGCTGCCCAGCTCGTGGAAGCGGCGTTCGGCACCGCCCTGCAACGCCGGATACAGGGCGTCGTAGACGTAGGCGATGCGGAGCCGCCGACGGGTGGGATCGCTCACGTGGTGTCGATGGCCACGACCAGGAAGCCGGCCATCCCGAGCTGCGCGCCCACGATGAGGAGGGCCTGGGCTGTCGCGGCCAGCTGCAGGCCCATCGCCTGCTGCCCGCCGGAGGCCCAGATGCCGAACAGCCACAGGTCGACCACGGACCCCACCATGACCATCGCGAGTGCGAGGAGCAGGACGCGTTCCAGGCGGAAGACCCGGCGGTAGAGCCGGACCCATCGGTCTTCGGGGAGCAGCCCGACCGCGTTGCCATGGAGCTTGGCGATCATCCCGAGGAAGAGCGCATTGGCGCCGATGGCCAGCAGGATGGTGGCCGCGAACACCGGCTGCCAGCGCACCGACCCGACCTCCACCCCCACCGGGGAGGTGAAGGACGCCACGAGCGTGGCGATCCCGAGTGAGGTGAGCACCAGCCCGGGCAGGATGAACAGGTAGTCCGGCGCGGCCAGGAGCAGGAAGCGCAGGTGCCGCCAGCCGTCCCGGAACGTGCTGAGCTTGCTCTCGCCCCGCCGAATGGCGTACGGCGCGGGGACCTCGGCAATCGTGAACCCGGCCCGCGCCGCGCGCACGATCATCTCGGAGGCGAACTCCATGCCGCCGGATCGGAGCCGGAGTCGCTCAGGAAGCCCCACCCGGAACGCCCGGAACCCACTCTGGCTGTCGCGGATGGGGGCGCCGATGAACAGGCGGATGAGGAAGTTGATGATCGGGCTGCCGATGTACCGATGCGCCCACGGCATGGCGCCCTCCGCGATGCCGCCGTCGAATCGGTTCCCGAGCACGAGGTCGGCCCCCTGATTCAGCGGCTCGAGCAGCGGCGTCAGGTTGCTGAAGTCGTACGTGTCGTCGGCATCGCCCATGACGATGAACTCGCCGCGGGCCTCGGCAAAGCCGCGCTGGTATGCCTGGCCGTACCCGGGCATCGGCTCATGCACGACGCGCGCGCCAGCCTCGACGGCGATCGCCGCGGATCGGTCGGTCGAACCGTTGTCGACCACGATGACCTCGCCGCGGGTACCACTCTCGGACAGCCAGCCGCGGGCCTTGGTGACGCAGACGCCAACCGTCGCCTCCTCGTTGAGGCAGGGCATGACGATGGACACGGATGGACTGGCCGAGCGGATCTCAACGGCCATGGAACAGGACCCCCGTTTAGGTCAATGGCGCCCTGGCGGGCGCCATTGGATGCGTGATCGGTTGTTGGGTGCCCTTGGTTACGGGCAATCCCCGTATTCGTCCGGCATGGCGTCGCCGTGGGCGAGATGCGCGGGCAGTGCGCTCTCCGACACGTTGATCGCGACGTACTTGTGGTTTGCCCAGTGGCAAACGTCGACCTTGTCGCCCCCGGCGGCTGCCCCGGTCGCGAAGGCGATCAGGACGATGACGGGGAGCATCAGGGCGACGAGGGCTCGTAGCGGCCTGTGCATGTCTTGGGCCTCCGGTGCTTGCGTGTTGACCCTTGGTGGTGTGTTGACCCCCTGGTGTTCAGTCCACCTTGACCGCCCGCTCCGGCCGCCACAACCCTGACGGGGGCCGTACCTTGAGCCCCTAGCCCATCGGTCCGTTGTGGGCCGAGGACCGTACATTCGGACCCGCCTCAGCCCTGGGTTGACGGCGCTCCCGCGGTGTGAGGCAGCGTGGACGGGTCCAGGGTCCAGGTCGTCATCAGGCCCTTGCCTTTCACCTCGACCCCCTCCCGGCGTACGAATGGGTACCGACCGCCGAGCAATTTGCACGTGGTGTCGGTCACCTGGATGCAAGCAGGCACCCCGCTCGACTCCATGCGGGCCGCGGTATTCACCGTGTCGCCCCACAGGTCATAGCTGAACTTCCGCTCGCCGATCACACCGGCCACCAGCGGACCCGAAGCGATGCCGGTCCGAATCTCAAGCCGGTGCCCGTCGATCCCCACGTGGCCCGCCACGTGGGCGTGCATCGCCAGCGCCATTTCCATCAGGACTCCGGCGTGGTCCTCCCGCGGCTCGGGCACGCCGGCCACCACCATGTACGCGTCCCCGATGGTCTTGATCTTCTCCAGGTCGAACCGCTCAGCCAGGCGGTCGAACTCGATGAACAGACCGTTCAGGATCGACACGACCTCCTGAGGCCCTTTCGACTCCGACAACGGGGTGAAGTTCACGATGTCGGCGAACAGGACCGACGCGTGGTCGTAGTGATCGGCGATGACCCGCTCGCCATGCTTCAGCCGGTCGGCGATGGACTCGGGCAGCACGTTCAGGAGCAGCGCATCGGATTGACGCCGGGCGGCCAGCCGCTGGCCGTCGATGAGAAGACCAGCAGCATGGCGATGGCGCCGGTCCGATGACGTTGTAGACGCCGAGGAACACGGCCGCTCGTGCGGCAGCGCCTGGTCGTCCGGAATGAGGGGATCCATGGCGGCGCCGGCCACGATCACCGCCACGAGACCGATAGTGCCGGCAGCCCGGCACGGGCACCGAGGAACAGGATCGCCCCCAGGGGAGCGAGGATCCCCCACACCGCGCTGCCTGCTGAGAGCGCCAGGCCGCCGAGGGCCGGGATGCCGGTGAACACGAGGAGTCAGCCCAGGGTGATGTTGATGACCGTGGCCAGGACGAGGTTGCGTGGTCCTGGCGAAGAGCGCGAGGTTCAGCGCCTGGCCGAGCATCGAGGAGAGGGAAAAGACCAGCAGGACCTGTCGGTCGGCGAGCGATGCGATTGCCGAGAACACGAGGCTGGCCACGCAGATGGCGATCGAGGTGCCGACCGCCGTCCGCTTGCGGACGACGAGGTCGGGGTCGTCCCAGGGATCCGTGCCGATGTCCAGGACGCGGAGCAGGAACCGTCTCACCCCGGCAAGATAGCCGCGTGGCGCACAGCGTGGACCACCTCGCCACCCTCCTCGACCAGACCGTCGAGCTCCTCAAGGCACATGGCGAGGAGCACTGGGCCGACTGGTTGGAGGCCGATGCGCGCGCCATCCGGGCGCGTGATGGCTGGGGCCTCGAGCACTTCCTGGCCGCGTTCGGCGGGTCGGGCAGCCTCCGCGACCTCGTCTTCCATCCGGCGAACGGCAACGCTTCGTCCGCTGAGGACGGACGGGTCGCCACGGAGCGGCTCGACGAGCTGCTGACGGAGGCCTACCCCATTGCCAGTGACCTCGAGCGCGAGCTCAATGCGCCCGACGAAGAGGAGTACGCCGAACCGTCCTACTCGTAGCGGACGACCACCAGCCGATCGGCGGCGGATTCGGCGCCCCACACCTCGCCGTCCCGGCCCAGCAGCTGGCGAACCGCGGACGGCGTGGATTCGGGCGGGAACGACTGGAAGGCCTCGGTGACCGGGTCGAAGCGAACGATGGCGTCGGTCCCGAAATCGGTCAGCCACACCGCGTCGAGCTCGTCGACGTAGACCGCGTACGCCTGTGGCGCATCGCCGGGCAGTCGCCACTCGCGCCAGGACCCATCGGTCGGGTCGTAGACCCCCACCTGGCCGGCGTTCCACTCCGCGATCCAGATCCGACCGGACGAATCGGACCAGGCGCGCCGCACGCCCGCACCGGCGGTCGGTGGCTCGAGGACGGTGACCTGGCCGGTCTCGGTGTCCACCGCGCCGAGGTAGGAGCCCGCCAGCGAGGCGTAGTAGATGTCGCCGTCGGGCGTGGCGGTGATCCCGTACGGGCCGGCACCACGGGGCGCGGCCCAGACCTCGACCGTGCCGGTCGCCGGGTCGACCCGTCCATACCAGCCCGCCTGGCCGGTGAACCACAGGATCCCGTCCCCATCGAACGCCGCCGTGTTCAGGTTCGCGTTGGCCGCGACCGCGGGGAGCGGATAGCTGGTCACCGCATCGGTCTCGCGGGTCCACCCGGACGATGGCGTTCAGCCCGCCATCGGTCACCCAGGCGGCATCGTCCGGTCCGACGATGACGCCGTGCGGCGCGGACCCCGCGCCGAGCGGGATCTCGCGGTAGTCGCCGGTCTCGGGGTCGAGCCAGCCCAGGCGGCCGGTGTGCTGCGCCGTGTACCAGACCCCGCCGTCGACGGCCGGGGCCACGTCATGCGGATGGCGTGCCGGCGGGCACGGCGAACGTCTCGGTCGAGAACTCGAGCGTGACGGCCGACGACGCGCTCGGCCGATGGGCTCGCAGACGGCGTCCGGCGGACGCGACTTTCGGGCCGACGGGAGCGGGCTATGCCGACGGCGTGGCCGCGCAGTCAGGCCATCAGCAGCGCGACGGCCAGGCCAGCCCCGCCGCAATCGGTTGAACGGTCGCTCATCGTGGAATGGCTACCTCGCGGGCCGCGTCCGGGCGTTCAATCCGGGACGAAACGCGCGGACCGCGAGGGGCCACACCGCTTCCCGCCGCTCGACCGGCCCCCAGGCGTCGACGAGTCCGCGCGCGAACCGTCGTCCAGCGGGTTCGGCCCTCGGCGGCCACGCACTTCCGCAGGGCGGACCAGGTGCCCAGGTAGCCGACGAGATCATCGACCGACCACGAGCTGCGCATGGCGAATGGCGGCGTCTCGATCTCCGCGAAGGGCACCTCCACCGACGCGTAGCCGTCCTCGACCAGCCGCCGCTCCGGCTCCCAGTACGCGGTCGAGGCTCACGTACAGCTCGTCCACCACGGCATCCACCTCGGGCGTGATGCGCGACAAGGCGTAGGTGACGAGCGCGAGGACGCCGGCCGGCCGGAGGATGCGCCGCACCTCGGCGAAGAACGGCTCGCTGCCGAAACCAGTGAAACGCCTGGGCGGCGAGCAGGAGGTCGACGCTCGCATCGGTCAGTCCGGTGGCCTCCGCGGCGCCGACTCGGTACTCGACCCGCTGCGTGCGGCTGGGCGTGGCCGAGCTGCTCGGCGCTGGGCTCGATGCCGATGACCCGCGTCGAAATGCTCGGCCAGGCCCACCGCCGCCTGCCCATTCCCGGTGCCGACGTCGACCGCCAGCCCGCGAGCCGGGCTGACCTCGGCCAGCCACGCGAACAGCTCCGGCGGGTAGGACGGCCGAAAGCGGGCGTAGTCCGCGGCGTGGCCGGAGAACAGGTCCTTGAAGCTCATCCGTGCATGACCGCTCGGTGATCGCGGTTCAGGCCGGCTTGTCCGCGACCGCCATCCCGATGTCCTGGACGAACCGGAGTGCGAACGGCTGGCTCCGTGGTCGGAGCCCGGCGGCGACCTGCCAGGCCGCCATCTCGTCGAGTGTCCACGTCCCCGATTCGCTGGTCATCCCGAAGTAGAGGTCGAAGAATGCGCCCAGCTGGCCACCGCGTCCGGGCCGGGGCCGCAGCGCCTCGAGGATGACCATCCGTCCACCGGGCCGCAGCGCCGCTGCCGCCCGGGCAACGAGGGAGCGGTTCGTGGCCTCGTCGAAGTGATGGACGAGGCTGAACATCAGGACCAGGTCGTAGGCCGCCTGGCCCAGGTCATCGATCAGTGCATCGCCGGCCCGCAGAACCACTCGGTCGCCCATGCCCTCGCGCTCGAGGATCGGTGCCGCCTGCTCCACGGCCTCGGGAAGGTCGAAAACGGTCGCCCGCAGGCCGGGGTGGCGTCGACAGAGCAGCACCGAGAAGTAGCCATGGGAGCCGCCGATGTCGAGCATCTCGCGGGCACCCTTGGGGACGGGCACGACGCGCGTGAGGCGCGGGCCCGCGACGTTGGCCTGGGCTCGCATCCCCCGCTGATAGGCGCTCCAGTCGTCGGCCGACATCGTTTCGTGCACGTCGACCGGCGTCCCGGAGCGCAGGTAGGCGTCCAGTCCCTCGATCCAGCGCCACTCCAGCCGCTTCATGAGGACCAGGTCGCGGATTCCCTCGGGCGAGTCGCGGAGCATCCAGCGCGCGGTGCCCTTGGTCAGGCGGTATCCGCCCTCGCCGAATCGGAGGTAACGCATCGTGACCAGCAGGTTCAGGAGCCGCTCGGTGGCTCGCGGATCGGTCCCGCACGCGGACGCCACGGCGGTGGCGGAGAGGCTTCCGGAGCCGATGGCGTCGAACATGCCCATCTCGGTGGCCGCCACGATGGCTCGCGCGTACAGCGGCGCGTAGGCCTCGGTCATGGCCGGCGGCGGGAAACCCGGCGGCCATCCCCATGCGGTCGATCAGGTTCTCCGGGATGAGGCCGAGTCGCATGGGCCGATGGTATCTGCCGCGCAAGCAGCGCCGAGGCCTGTGCCACCATGCTCCGATGCGGCTGGACGGGGTCATCAGCGCGGTGGACGCCCATGCCGGCGGGGAGCCGGGACGGGTGATCGTCGGCGGGGTGTCATGACGTGCCGGGCGCGACGATGCTGGAGAAGCGAAACCATCTGGCCGAGCACGGGGACCACCTCCGCCGACTCATGCTTCGCGAGCCGCGCGGCTACCCGGCGACCTGCTGCAACCTCGTCCTGCCGCCCACCCGTCCCGAGGCCGATGCCGGCTTCGTGATCATGGAGCAGGCCGAGTACCCGGCCATGAGCGGCTCGAACACGATCTGCACGGCCACCGTGCTCATCAACGAGGGGCTGGTCCCGGTCACCGAGCCGGTCACCGAGCTGACGCTCGAGGCGCCGGCGGGCCTGATCAAGGTCACCGCGGCCGTCCGGGATGGCAAGGCCACCTCGATCACGTTCGAGAACGTCCCGGCCTTCGCGGTCCACCTCGACAAACCGGTGGAGGTGCCACAGATCGGCACCGTGCACGGTGGACGTGGCGTGGGGCGGGATGTTCTACGCCCTGGTCGAGGCGGCCGCGCTGGGCCTCGCACTCACCCCGGACGAGGGACGAGACATCGTCCGGCTGGGGGAGATGGTGAAGGCCGCCGCCCGCGAGCAGCTCCCCGTCGCGCACCCCGAGATGCCCGAGCTGGCGGGGATCAGCATCATCGAGCTGACCGGCCCGCCCACCGCCCCGGGCGCCCACGCGAAGAACACGGTCGTCGTGAGCAGCGGGACGCTGGACTGGTCACGGCCGGAGTCGTTCACCGGGGTGCTGGACCGATCCCCCTGCGGCACTGGGACCTGCGCCCGGATGGCCGTCCTCCATGCCCGCGGGCAGCTGGCCATCGGTCAGGACTTCGTCCACGAGGGGATCCTGGGCACCACCTGGACCGGCCGCCTCCTGCGCGAGACCCAAGTCGGCCCGTACCCCGCCGTCGTCCCCCAGCTGACCGGATCGGCATGGATCACCGGTCGCGCGGAGTACGTCGTCGAGCCCGAGGACCCGTTCCAGGAGGGATTCACGGTCGGCGACCTGTGGGGCCTGACCGACTGACGACGATGTTCGAAGCCCTCGACTTCATCTACATGCCGAGCCGCGACGCGGCGGCGGACATGCGGTACTTCACCGAAACCCTGGGCGCGACGGTCGTGTTCGCGGTGGAGGGGATGGGCACCCGGGTAGCCATGCTCGCTCTGACGCCGGATGCGCCGCGGATCCTGCTGGCCGAGCACCTCGAGGGCGACCAACCAGTCCTCGTCTTCCGCGTTCCTGACCTGGCGGCAGCCACGGCCGACCTGAAAGCGCGTGGCTGGAAATCGGGTCATTCCCTGGAGATCCCCTTCGGCCCGGTCTCCACCTTCGTCACGCCTGGCGGCCAGCGGCTGGCGATCTATGAGCGCGTCCGACCCGAGGCGGAGTCGTTCTTCGCCGATCGGCGCGACTTCTGACGGAAATTGCCAGAGACGTCACGGGAGGGCGCCAAACTGACGCCCGGTGCCGACAGGCCGGCGAAAAATAAAGGGTGGCTCAGCCGGGGCAAGCGCGCCGACTAAAGGCCCTCCCTATTGGCCGTGTCACCCTTTAGTGCCAGACTCGAGGCATGTCCAGCAACGATCAGGGTGACCCGGGCGAGATGACCGATGACGGCGGACAGATCGGTGCCGATCTGACCCCTCGGGAGCGAGAAGTGCTCGCCATGGTCGCGGCGGGCATGACGAACCGAGAGATCGGGGAGGCGCTCTTTATCTCGGAGAGCACGGCTGGCGTTCACGTCTCGAACCTCATGGCCAAGCTCGGCGTCGGCAGCCGGACGGAGGCCGCGGCGGTGGCCTATCGGGCGGGTTTGGTCGAGTCGGTTAGCTGGCGCGCCGACGGTCGTTGGCCAGCCCGAAGCGGAGGCAGCCGCGGAAGAGCCGCCGCCTACGGGACGCTGGGCCCGGCTCACTTACGCGTTCGGACAGCAGGTGGAGCACCACCCGCGCCGGGTCGCTGTAGCCGGCATTGGCGGGCTGCTTCATGCTGTCTCTCATCACCATCGGCCTCGCCATGGCGGTCTTCGGAGAGGAGCCGGTAGCGGGAGCCGACCCGACGGCTTCGCCCCGGCCGACCGCCAGCATCGCCCCGGGCGTCGGCACGGCCGACTGCATCGCCATCGCCCTCACCGACAGCCACTCCCATCGGCGGCGCGGAGGTGGACCTCGAGATCGACGGGCTTGCCGAGATCCTTACCGATGACCTGGTGCTGCGCGCCGAGCCCGGCACGGGCACGATCCGGCTCGGCCAGCTGCCGGGCGGAGCCACTGCATTCGTGCTCGCCGGCCCGATCACGGAGGACGGGTTTGCCTGGTACCAGCTGGCACCCGTCGATCCCTTCGGGGCCGGCTGCGGGTCCGCCCAGCCAGAGGAGTCGCTCGTCTGTCGGGATTGGCTCGGCTGGGCAGCGGCTGGTGGCCAGGATGGGGAGGCCTGGCTGGCGCCGGTGGAGCCCGTCTGTCCGGCGTCGGGGAATCCGACCACGATGATGGCGCTCAAACCCCTCGAAGGACTCGCCTGCTTCGGCTCGAGCCAGATGATGCTGCGGGTGTACGCCCCCGCCGGCGCGGCGGGCGGCGGCTGCGTGCCAGGCGACCCGTTCACGCCGCTGTGGCTCCACCCGGCCTGCGGCCCCGCGTACTTCGAGGATGCGGAGTCGCTGTTCATGGAGGGCGCGGCGCTGCCAGTCCACATCGCCCCAAGCCTCGGCAGCTGCGTCGAGGATGCGCTCGGATCCAACTGCCCGCTGTCAGCCCTCAATGGCCGTTGGGTCAGGATCACGGTGCACCTCGACGACCCGCAGGCGCAAAGCTGTTCCGGAGGGTTTCAATCGCTGAGTCGGGAAGCGGCGGTCCTCCAATGCCGGGCCGCCCTGGTCGCGACCGCTATCGCGGCCGACGACGGCCTGGGCACACTCGACCAGCACCAGGAGACGTGGGTACCAGAATTCTTCATGGGCTACCAGCCGCACATGGGCGGCGGGACATGGACTCGCGCTGCGCAGACCTTCACGGCTGGAAGGACTGGCGATCTGACGGCCATCCAGCTTCCGTTGAACCGCCTGGTGGGCACCAGCGGCCCGCTCGTTGTCCAGATCCGGAAGAGCAATGCCGAGGGCGAGTTGCTGGCAACCAGTCAGTCCCTGAACTGGGCCGACCTGCCCACCGACTCTGTCTCTTGCGCGCCTCCCCAGTGCCTGGCGCTAGACAGGCAGTTCGCATGGGTCACCATCCGCTTCGACCAGCCGGCGGACCTGACTGCGGGGGAGAGCTACGCGATCGTCCTGCCACCTGGGCCGATCACCGGGTCTCCGAACCCGGGGTATCTGCTGGCCCACTCGAGCGGGGATGGCTACCCGGGCGGAGTCGCGTGGAGTGGCCACCCGAGTGGCGCCGACGCGTGGGAAGTCTACGGCGGGGATCTGGCCTTCCGAACCATCGTCCGCTAGATCTCCCTCCGTTATGCCGCAGGCCGTTCTCCGGGCGGCGTGCCGGTCTATCAGCCGCACGGTTTCCGGGCCAGGACTGTGGCATGAGGGGACAGGCGGAGGGCTGAGCGCAGCATGATGGCGTAGACGGCGGCGGTGACGACCAGGACCAGGATGCCGATGAACAGGTCGAA